>NZ_LMCC01000013.1:0-737290 GCF_001623225.1 Pseudovibrio sp. Ad13
CTCGAACTCATCGATTCTCCCCGCTGCCAGCGATCCCAAATCTCGGCTCGTTGTGCGGCAGAATAGTAAATACGGCGGCGATACGTCATGTCGAACACTCCATCTTTATTCAAAGATTAAAGTGTTGCGATCACCAGTTGAAACCACCGCCCTCGTTAGCTCTTGTCGTAGAAATCTGTGCCTACGCATTTCATAATCAGAGTTGCAAACGGAAGCTGTTTCTGCACGCTCAGGCATTTGAGCCATTTAACCCGAGTTAGGGTTCATATGTTTTTCGAGAATAACTAGGCTGAGTTCGACAACTTCATATAACTGCCCTTCTGGAGTGCCGTAGTTTATCATCTCATAAATACCCTCGACCAGAGTGATGTAGAAGACAGCAAGGCTTTCGGCCTTGTCTGGATTAACCAGGTCGTGGCGAAGCTCTTGAAATTTGTCGTGCACTTGCCGCTGCCAATCCACCTGCATTTCATTTATGGCGCTCTGAATTTCTTCAGTCGTTGGCCCTAGGTCAAATATGGAATGTTTAAAATTGGCCTGTGACTTTGCAAATTGATCTAGACACATTTCAACAAATTCAATAAGAAATGCTTCCATCGCTGACCTAAGGTTGGAATGCAACGCCATGGTAGCTCTTAACTGTCGGCCAAATTTGAAGTAATACCAACGGAAAGCTTCAACAACTGGCTGTTCTTCAACCACTATATGAAGAGTTACTATGTCGACGGACACACCTAACTCCTCTGCAACATCTTGCATGGTCGCGTGCACAAGGCCTTCTCTTAAAAAGACCCGAACGACGGTGTCGTATAATTTCTCCTGATCAAATGGAGTTTCGGGGGGGTATCATTAATTTCCTGATCCATAGTGTGACTACAGAAACTTCAAGTGTTTTCACTATTGCATTTGAGCGAAAGGGTGAGCAGAGAGTAAAGAAAGCTAATGAGCGTGAGCTGACTTGAAATAACAGTTCAACCCATGATGGAACCGCCCGAATGGCGGCTTCTGGCCCTCACGCGCCCGTCCAAAACACTGCCTTATCTCGACAACAACACGACCGAGCGGGCAATGAGACCTGTGGCTCTTGGGCGGAAAAATTATCTCTTCATGGGATCAGAAGGTGGTGGTAAAGCTGCTGCAATCGCCTATACCTTCATCGAAGCAGCTAAGCTCAACAATGTCGCCCCCTCAAGCCTGGCTCGCTCGGGTTCTTACCCAAGTCTCTGATCACAAGATCACCCACATCAAGGCCCTCATGCCGTGGTGTTACGCTGCAAAGTCAGCGTAACAGGGCCCGTTGCTGGTTGGTAAGTCGCCTTCGCCAAACGCTTACCTTACACCCCCAATGTTGGGATTTTAAATCAAACGAAGATGAAGTCCTCGGCGCCAATAAGTGAGAGATCCGTATTTTGTAAAATGATCTCACTATCTCCAAAGGCGACAATGACGTCGGCATCTCTATTGGTCAAAGACAGCTCTGCAAAGGAAAGGGCACCAAATTCAGAGCCGAGCTGAATAAAGTCAATTGTGTCCTGAAAGTCAGCAATGGTGTCAGTGTCACCTATACTCGTGAAACTAAAGGTATCACGTCCCGCACCACCTTCTAAAAGGTCATCTCCTTGAGCTCCATCAAGGAAATCATCGCCGGAGAAGCCCTGAAGTACATTCTCCAAGGAGTTTCCAACCACAGTATCACTGCCAGCGCCACCGGAAGCGTTTTCTATCTCAACACCATTGGCGATGGTATACCCTCCGCGCACACCTTCTGCATAGGAGAGTACACCACCACCTGTGCTGCTGTAATCAAGAGTAGCGGCTACAAGCGAGATATTGACGCTGCTGAAGCCCGTATACGCGATTGTATCGATGCCGCCGGTGTCCCAGATGCACGAATAAAATGTGCCGGAACCGTTAAGTTCTGGTAGGAGATATGTATTGTTATCTATATTCGCGTCTTTTGCTCCGTATTTCTCCTGCAGAAGCGCCAAGTCGAACGCCATAGGGCCCACCGTCGCGCCATAATCACTCGGCCATTCCGGATAAAGCTCTGCATGGCCGACATTATAGCTCATCATGGTATAGATACCTTGATTGAGATTGAAGTCACCGTAATCGCCGCGTGAGCTAGAAACCCCGTTCATCACACTGGAACCGCCCCCAGTATCATGAGGGTGCGACATACCCAATCCATGACCAACTTCATGTTGAAACACAAAGTACTCAAGTGAGCCTGGATCTAGGTTTGCTAAATTCATATTAGAGGTATTGAAAACGGCTACACCTGGATTTGCTTCACTCGGAGGATTCATATAGGCATAAGTACTGCCGCCAAAGGCAGATGTTACAAATTTAAACTCTGCATTATTTGAGCTGCTTGCTACCGAAAAAGTGAGATTTGTCCCTTGCGATAAGTCGTTTAACGACGCCATCGCACCATCGATCTGCGCCTGCGTCCAGCCATCTGAACTTTGGCCATCAAAAACTTCACCAGCTTGCGCAAAGTAGACAGAAATATTTGTTGTATCTACAGCTGAACCACCCCAATCGAGCGCATCCAGCGGTGATGGAGGCAAGGTCTCCTCCACACTGACAGTATAACTTCCGGTCTGCCCATCTGAGTAGGCAGCGGCGCTGATGTAAAATCTGCCTGACGTGGATGCCAGGAAGTCTAAAGATGAATTTAAACCAGACCCGCCGTCATCGTCAAACGCAACTAGGTTTCCGGAGGCATCGTATATTCTTAAATAAGTATCTGTAACCGGCGCAGCTCCGCTCCCATTAAGGTTGACCGTATAATTTGATCCCGCACTAAGGTCGATCGCCACCCAGTCGCGGTCCCCATTGGTTTCAAGTGTACCTGAAAAGCTATCCCCTGCGGCAATGAGGTATTGCGTCGACGGCCCTGCGTCAGCATCTTCTCCCTCATTCAAGACTAGAGTATTTGCTAAAAAATCCGCCACCTCGACCTGTGTTGTAACCTGATCGGCAGCTTGCGCGCTGAGGGCCGCTTTTTGCTCCGTGATACTTGAGTTGTAGGATATGCTTTCTGCAGTTACATGTAGTTGATTCATCATGCATAATTTACACATTTTCTACATCCTTTAATATAAAAGCAATCATGTAAGTATAAAATTAAATATGATTCTTGCAATATTTAATTACATAAATAGTATTCATTAATATATTTAATCATTACTTATATTAGGTAAGGGTGTTCTTAGTATATTTTACATGTATGAGTCATTCGGTGTAAATCTTTGCAAATTTCAGTATTGATTTTCTTAAGTACTTCCAGTGCTTTGGTTTTCCCTGGATTGGCCTCCTTGTTCTGGATGCTGTTTCACGCGACTGATTGCAGGGGAAGGTTTCAACCTCCCGTGTGCCTGCAGGTGTTTTGGATAAGGTACTCTTGAAGCGCTTCAGTGGTGTAGCGCACAGTACGTCCGATTTTGCAGAACGCAGGTCCCGTTCCCTTGCAACGCCATATGTTTAGGGTTTGCGGGGAAATTCTCAGGCGGGCTGCGGCTTCTGCTGTGGTGAGAAGTTCGATCGGGTTCATGCGGCTACCCCTTTCAGTTCGAAGTTTGCGCAGCTCTCTTCCATCATCTCCGCCCAGTCCAGAGCGGCCATTTCAGGGCTTTGGGGCTTGATGGTGGAAGTGAGCGGCAAGGTTGGGCCTGACATGCTTCTGCGAGAGAGTTGGTTGAGGGTGGTCGTTATCGCTGCACGGCGGATCTCCTCCAGCTTGGCAGTTTCAACCATGCTCAGCTTGTCCGGGCGCGGAATGAGCTCACTAAGCGCCTTTGCCAGCTCACACAGGCCGCCGGTTGGACGGTGCAGCAATGTTTGTGCCTGATCGCATTCTGCTTCCGTGTAGGCCAGATGCGCCAGGATAACCTGCAGGCCGGTTGTCATCATCAAGGGGCGGAGCGCGCGCGGTGTGAACCGCGCTGCCATTGTGTTGAACTGCGCCTGCGAAAGGCATGCATCCGTCAGATTGGGCAGGGCAGCCACGCGGCCCAACACAATGCCCAGAGTGCGCCAGGTGATCCTGGAGGAGGCCGGGGGTGTCAGGTTGATGTAGTTGCCCTCTGGCAACGGAATGAAGTTCATCGGCTCTGTCATGCTTAAGCATTCTCCGCGACAGGGCCTGCCATACCGAGGGCGTCGAGGTAGAGATCGAGGATCGCTTCTTCTTCCTCGCGCTCATGAGGTTTGCGTTTGCGAAGGGATACGATTTTGCACATGACTTTCACGTCAAAGCCGTTGCCCTTGGCTTCTGCGTAAACGTCCTTGATGTCATCTGCGAGGATGGCCTTTTATTCTTCGAGGCGCTCAATGCACTCTACAAAGGCTCTGAGTTGCCCGACTGCGCCGCCGCCTGCATCTGCCATTTGGGTGTCCCGTGATTTGGGTTGAAAGGGTTCTAAGATTGATTGCTTCTCGCTGAACGAGCAGCATGTTCCATCCTTGAGATGGTGAGGATGGTTGGCTTCAGTTCAGCTGGCGCTTTGTCATAGCCACGGCCGAAACGGCCATTTAGAAAGTAGGTAAATGATCTGACCTGCAGTGGGGATGTAATTGCGCTTCTTGGCCTAGGGCTACAAAGGCACGCAATTGAGCTAATATATTAGATTAAATTTCGCCGGCAAAGTAAATTGAAGTATCGAAACGCGTGCCGTAATTGATCTTTTAGATATGTGATGCGTGCATATTGAATATAAATATTCATCTATATCCAGGGTGATCTCACGTAGAGAATTTAGTTTTCTATATTGGTCAGATATTCGTTTGAGGTAATTATATTATATAATGCAATGGTTTAAATAGATCACAATTGAGTGCGTCAAAATGTATTACTAGATTTCCTTTGAAAATAACTAGACTTAAGTCGCGATTAATTTTTCAGGGATAGAGAGGTTGAGAATAAATTGAACTAATTCAATGGAAAATAATCATGTCACTGCGCCTAAGGATATTCGCCGCTGCGAATGCCGTGTTTTTGCTTGGCTTTATTGCACTTATCACAGTTGTTTCCGTCCTTATGTCCAATTCCTCAGAAGAGGCCGGTCAGGAATTACTTATTGAGAATGCCCAGGTTCAAGCGGATCTGGCCAATCAAACAATTAACGAAGCACAAATCATCACGGCAAGTTTTGCAGATCAACTCGAACAAACATTGCGCCATGCCGATCTAACTCGTGAGCAGATCGCCCAGATCGCCCGAGACTTCTTTGCCAACAATCCGTCCATTGATGGCCTGACCACCTCCTTCGAGCCAAATATGATTGGCGAAGATGCTAGTCACGCTGGTCAGGATTATTCCGGAAAAACCGGCCGTTTCTCACCTTACTTCTCTCGCAAGGATGGCAAGGTTGGGTGGCGTATTGCAGGTGCGGACGAAGCTGATGCTGATAGCTGGTATGGTCTTCCCCTCAGGCTTGGGCATGACGTTGTCACACCGCCGTACAGTTTTGAATCACAAGGGGACACCGTAATGGCTGTCTCCATGTCGTCACCTGTCTTCAATAGCAATGGTAATGCAATTGGTGTTATCACTGGCGACGTGTTCCTCAACGGCTTGATCGCAAGTCTGGAAGCTTCCAGAAAATTCAAAAGTGGGTTTGTCGGCCTCGTTAGCAACGATAGCAAATGGGTTGCTCACTCCAATTCGGAGTTGAAAGGCGAAGAAATCCCAGCTGAGATAGCTCAACTCCTCACTGAGGCAGGTACGCAGCCAACTGTTGTTGAGCTTGGTGATAAGGAAATAGCGACCTATCCGCTGACACTGCGTGGTACAGAGCAGGTCTGGTCCGCAATTGTGTCCGTGGATAAGTCTGAACTGCTCGCAGCTGCCAACGCAACACGAAACAACGCTATCATTACGGCGCTTATCTGTCTTGCCTTTGGTGTCGTCGTTCTCTGGTTTGTTGGCTCCTCCATTGCAAGACCTGTTGTCGGTATCACTGCACGGATGAACTCTCTGACAAAGGGCAATGTAGATGATCCTGTCGCCTTCACTGACCGTAAAGACGAGATCGGACAGATGGCGAAGGCTTTGGAAGTCTTTGTTAGCAATGCAGTTGAGCGCATGAATCTGCAAAGTGAATCCGAACAGGAGCAAGAAGCCCGTGCACTTCGCCAAAAGCATATTGATGAGCTTATTACTGACTTTGATGAGACCATTCAGGAAAGTCTGACGACAGTCGCGGATAACTCAACTGAAATGGAAGTCTCTGCCAAGGCACTGACTGGCATCGCTGAGCATGCCACTGAGCAATCAACAACGGCTGCCGCCTCTTCTGAGGAAGCGTCTACCAATGTACAAACAGTCGCGTCGGCAGCAGAAGAGCTGGCCGCATCCATTGATGAGATCAGTCGCCAGGTCGGTCAGACTCAGAAAGTCGTCGCAGATGCTACATCTACGGCCCAGGTCACAAATGATAAAGTCTCCAGTCTGGATAGTGCTGCGCAGCGTATTGGCGAAGTGGTCACACTCATCCAAGCGATCGCAGAGCAAACCAACTTGTTGGCTCTGAATGCGACCATTGAGGCAGCTCGTGCCGGCGAAGCTGGCAAGGGCTTTGCTGTTGTTGCAGCTGAAGTGAAAGAGTTGGCCAATCAGACCTCAAAGGCGACCGAAGAAATCTCCAGCCAGATTGTAGGCATTCAGAATTCGTCTCAGGAAGCCGTTGGCGCGATCAACGCGATCACGAAAACCATGTCTGACGTCAATGATATCACAGCAACTATCGCAGCTGCTGTTGAGCAGCAGGGGGCAGCAACCACTGAGATTAGTGAGAACGTGCAGCAAGCAGCTGTAGGCACTCAAAATGTTGCTGAAAGCATGGCGGGTGTATCATCTGCCGCATCAGAAACCAGCGCAACTGCAAGTCAGGTTCTGTCATCCTCTCAGATCTTGAATAAGCAAGCAGACCTGTTGCGGGACAACATTGCAAGCTTCTTGCGCAATGTAAAAAGCGCCTGATAACAATCAAATGCTAATATTTAGATGGCTCATTCCGGTTTCGAGTGAGCCATTTTTTATGTCGTAGTTATCGGTGAATTCTGAGAGTGAAGAAGCTCAGGATGCTTAAATATGTCAAAAGGCACACCACTGAGTAATACCATGTTGCCGAGACAGAAGATGCCAGTTCCAGAAGAGCAAGGCATCCCAGTGTCAGAACCGAAGAGAGCAACGCATCCATGGTAAATGCGCCTGCTGCAAACACGTAGTGGTTCTGCTTCAAACCAACTGATGAGTTGGATGCAATCGAAGCACCGATGAGGTCTGCTTTCAGGAAATACAATATTGCATTGCCAAGCAGAAAGATGGAGACCTGATAAAACATGAAACGCAACACGCATTGTTTACAGTGATTTGATGAGTTGCGAGGCAGGATCTACGTTTTTATTAAAATACGCTATGTGTCATGAGGTAGCGGAAGCAGGCCGTAAATATCTGTATTTTTACTGTTATCTGCTAAATTCAACATATATGAGTTATGCAACAACCAAGAAATTGTTGAATGAGTTGATGTGAGGTTTGCCTCACACATGCTATGCACTATTGAAAAGCCTTGAGTATTGGCATACACGCTGCAAAGCCAAACAAATAAATCGTAAAATAGAATTCACGGAATTAAGGATCATTCATGCGCGACGGTGGACGAATTGCGGCTGCAATTGAAGTGCTGACAGAGATTAATGAGCGCCGCCGTCCTGTGCAGGAAGCCCTGAAGGACTGGGGCAACAAGCATAGGTTTGCAGGATCCGGTGATCGGGTTGCTATCGGCAATCTGGTTTTTGATGCGCTGCGCCACAAACTCTCCCATGCACAGGCGATGGGATCTGACAGTGCGCGCGCGCTTGTTTTGGCAACCTACATCTGGGGCTGGGGCAATCAGGTAGAAAAGCTGGAGCAGGTGATGGAAGAAGACCGTCACGCACCAGAACCGCTATCAGACGCTGAACGTGACGCATTGATTGAAAACAAGCAAGTCGGCGATAACGACCAGATCTCAGCAAATGTTCCAGAATGGCTCTGGTCGCACTTTCAGGATAACTTTGGTGACGAGACGCTGGCAGTTGGGCGTTCTCTTTCTGAACGTGCGCCGATTGATATGCGCGTGAACACGGTCAAAAGCTCGCAGGAAAAAGTCCTCAAGCGTTTGTCTCACCTTCATCCAGAAGTAAGTGGATTGTCTCCTGTAGGCGTTCGTCTTGAACCTGTAATTGGGCCGCGCAAATCACCTCACGTTCAAGCTGAAGAAAGCTTTCGCAAAGGCTGGTTTGAATTGCAGGATGAGGCCTCTCAGATCGCGTCTATCCTGTCAGGTGCTCAACCGGGTGAACAGGTTCTGGATCTATGCGCAGGTGGGGGCGGTAAAAGCCTCGCTTTGGCTGCGCAGATGCAGAACAAAGGACAGATCTACGCTTATGATGCCCATAAGACGCGTCTAGCGCCACTTTATGACCGTATGGCCCGCGCAGGGGTGCGAAATATCCAGACGATTGACCCGCAAACCGGCTCTCTTGATATCTGCGAAGGCAAGATGGATCGCGTGTTCGTGGATGCGCCTTGTTCAGGTACTGGCGTATGGCGTCGTCGTCCAGATACCAAGTGGCGTGTAACAGAAAACGCTCTGATTGGACGTGTTGAAGATCAAGCTCAGGTTCTGGAAACTGCGACACGCTTTGTGCGTTCAGGTGGCAAGCTGATTTATGCAACTTGCTCTTTGGTGCCAGCGGAAAATCAGCTGCAAGTCAAAGCGTTCCTTGAAAAGCACGCTGACTTCAAGCTTGTTGATCTTGCGCCGGTTTGGGAAGAGCATTTTGGTGCAATAGCATCCCGTCGTCCACTGTTTAAGGATGGCGGTATGATCACTCTGACGCCTTATCATACCGGTACTGATGGCTTCTTCATCGCGATGATGGAACGTATTTGATATCAGCACCTTGGCTTTAATATAAAAGCATGTCGCATATGAAATGCGACATGCTTCGAAACGGCAAACAAACCATGTGATTAGCTGGAGGCTTTCTCTTCATGCTCATCAGGTACCTCAGATTTACCCTTGACGACATCTTCCGCTAGCTCTTCAGAAGCGGCATCTTCACTCTGTGCCTCAAATACGCTTTCACCGGGCTCTTCCAAAGCTCTGGCTTCTATGCTTTTGCTGTGCTCTGAAGGCTCAGGTGTAACTTTTTCCTCGCGAACAGGCCGCTCATAACCTTGCTCAGCAAGATATTCGACCTCTTTGATCGCAGCTTCAGTTGCCTCCAAGAACTGACTGTTTCTGGATGAAGAGGTCAAGACATCGCGAGCGGCATCAGTAGCACCAGCTGCAGCAAGAGCTGCGCCAAGTGCGTTGCTGACTTGCTTATTGCCTGGTGCAAGCCGCCATGCGGCAGCCGCGTGATAAACTCCGGCATAAACAAGACCAAGTTTGCGCTTGCCAATGCTCAGATGAACGAGCGCAGCCGCGTTCTCAGGTTCACACGCATGAGCCAGCTCAAAGCTCTCTACTGCACTGGAGGTGTTTTCTTCCAGCAAGTACGCGTGCCCCATTGCGACAAGCACTTCAACATTGCGAGGCTGCAGGTCATGAGCCTTGTCCAGATGCGCCAGTGCTTCCTCACTCTTTTTGCGAATGATGAGCAGCTTTGCGAGGCCAACTAGAGCAGGAACATATTGTGAGTCAACTCTGAGCGCAGCCCGATAGTTCAGGGTTGCCGCTTCCGCCTTGGTCTCCGCACTCAAAGCATCGCCAAGAAGTGAAAGAGCAGGGGCACTGTTTGGGATCAGTTGAACAAGGCGTCGGGCATACGGTTCTGCTTCTGCATGCCCATGCATCTTGATCAAAATGGTTGCGAGCCCATAAAGCGCATTCCGGTTCTCCGGCTCAGCTTCCACCACCGCATCAAAGGCTTCTTTAGCTTGTTCCAGATACCCCAGCAAAAGCAGTGCATTGCCCATGTTGGAGCGTGCAGCCAAGTGTTCTGGCTTCATGAACAACACTTTACGCAAATGGGCGACAGATTCCCGCAAATCTCCATTGCGCAACATAATCGTTGCCATCTTGAAAAGAAGTTCGACATCATCAGGGTAGCGTCCAACAAGATCCTGATAGACTGGGATCACTTCATCAAAGCGCTCGTCCTGTTCCAGGTAGGCAATAGCATCAAGTGCAGCATTGATTTTTTCTTGCCGGGCGTTAGTGTCCGGTGTACCGCGCAGTGTCTCTGTCATCTTTTACGGACCCCCTCGTTGGGCAGTGCCGCCCGTAGATCCATTCGGATGGATCTGCTGACAGGCAATTCTGCGAATCAAATTCGTATCTATGCACGATGAATCCTAAGCGGTTGGCAAATCAGCGTCAAAGGTGGAACGGGTTGATCCTGAAGGAAGGCGTGGATAGATGATATTGAACGCATCAAAACCACATTCAGGGGCTAGTGCCTGGGAAAAATCACCAATATTCAAGACAGCTTAACCATTTTCCGTTTTCTTATCGGTCAATGGAATGAAGCAAAGCATCCGACGCAGGGCAAAGGGTTATGGCGGAGAAATACCGTGCGAAAATAACGACACAGGCAAGTTTGTTTGAAGACGAACATAACGTCGAGTTGTTGAACTATTTGCCTCTGCGCATCATCGCGACTGGCCGCTTTATTGAGCGCCGGCTTTCCGAACATTTACAGAAGCAATATGGTTTATCGCTTCCCTCGTGGCTCGTGTTGAGTGCACTGGAGCGGATGGGTGCTGTGTCTGTACGGGAGTTGGGGCCAGTTATTGGATTGGATACGGTGGCTGTATCGCGTGCTGTAAAGCGCCTGTCAGAAGCAAATCTCATCAAAAAACATGAGCACCCTCGAGACCGTCGCCTTGTCCGTTTGAACTTGGCAGAAGATGGACGCGTTGTTTTGCGAGCTCTTGAGGCCCAACTCGAACAGCTTGAGAAGAATCTACTGCCGCAGTTAGATGTGCAGGAGCGCATCAGATTGGGGCAAATGATGAGCCGTATCGAAGAACACGAGCAGTCGATATTGTAGCTGACTGGACCTTCGGGCAAAGCACACAGAAAAACATCATCTGCCCTTAACGGAACCGCGATTTTTCCGCGTAAAAGACCTTTCCAAATCAATGCGCACAGAGTAGAAGCTGCGCATGACAGACCGCATCCTCATTATTGATTTTGGTTCTCAGGTCACTCAGCTGATCGCGCGCCGTGTGCGCGAGTCTGGTGTGTACTCCGAGATCGTTCCGTTCCAGTCTGCAGAAGCTGCTTTTAAGGAGATGAATCCAAAGGCGGTGATCCTGTCAGGTGGTCCGGCATCCACGACTGAAATGGGGAGCCCACGCGCACCCCAGATCGTATTTGAGGCTGGTATTCCTGTCCTCGGAATTTGTTATGGTCAGATGACCCTTTGTGTCCAGAATGGCGGCAAAGCGGAAGGCTCTGATCATCGCGAGTTTGGCCGCGCCTTCCTTGAAATTAAAGGGAAAAGCCCACTATTTGATGGGGTTTGGGACGAAATTGGCTCCAAACATCAGGTTTGGATGAGCCATGGTGACCGTGTTGTCGAGCTGCCCGAAGGTTTTGAGGCAATTGCAACCTCTGAAGGTGCACCATTTGCTGCTTATGCAAATGAAGCCAAAAAGCAATACGGTGTTATGTTCCACCCAGAAGTGGTTCACACTCCCGATGGTGCGAAGCTCATCGAGAACTTTACGCATAAGATTGCAGGTTGTTCAGGCGACTGGACAATGGCTGAATACCGCCAGCAGGCGGTAGAGAGTATTCGTCAGCAAGTTGGCGACAAAAAAGTCATCTGCGGCCTGTCCGGTGGTGTTGACAGTTCTGTTGCTGCAGTGCTGATCCATGAAGCAATCGGCGACCAGCTCACTTGTATCTATGTTGATCACGGTTTGATGCGCATGGGTGAAACGGAGCAGGTTCTATCCATGTTCCGAGATCACTACAACATCCCGCTGGTACATGTGGATGCTGCTGATCTGTTCATTGGTCAGCTGGAAGGCGAGAGTGATCCGGAAGTCAAACGCAAGACCATCGGCAGGCTCTTCATTGAAGTGTTCGAAGACGAAGCGAAAAAGCTTGGCGGCGCGGACTTCCTCGCACAGGGCACGTTGTATCCTGATGTGATTGAGAGTGTTTCCTTCACGGGCGGTCCATCCGTGACCATCAAGTCACACCACAACGTGGGCGGCTTGCCAGAGCGCATGAACATGCAGCTGGTTGAGCCACTTCGTGAACTGTTCAAAGACGAAGTTCGTGACCTTGGTCGTGAGCTTGGTTTGCCAGACAGCTTCATTGGACGCCATCCATTCCCTGGTCCGGGTCTTGCGATCCGCTGTCCGGGTGGTATCACCCGTGAGAAACTGGATATCCTGCGTCAGGCAGATGCCATCTATCTGGATGAAATCCGCAAAGCTGGTCTCTACGACGCCATCTGGCAGGCATTCGCTGTTCTGCTGCCAGTTCAAACCGTTGGCGTTATGGGCGATGGTCGTACCTACGAGTTCGTCTGTGCCTTGCGCGCAGTGACCTCGGTTGATGGCATGACAGCAGATTTCTATCACTATGACATGGAATTCCTTGGGCGGGCTGCAACCCGCATCATCAACGAAGTCCGCGGTATCAACCGCGTCGTCTATGATGTGACCTCAAAGCCTCCGGGAACCATTGAGTGGGAATAAACTCATCAGAAACCGGGGAGGGCAACTTTCCCGGTTTTTTCTTGTCAAGAGACCAATGCGGCTTCTAATTTTGCATGGATTTCTAATTTTATAAGTTCGTTCATACTGTTTGATGTTTTGGAATTTGGGGGCAGTCGTCAATGGATCTACCTGATGCGGAGTTATATCTAACTGAACAGCATAGAGAACTCTTGCTTTGCCAGCGAACCGATTTGATTGGCAAGGATGAAGACGCAGTCCTTCGTCTATACCGAAAACACATCGCCAAAGCTGTTCGAATGTTGAAGGATCACGTCCCGGATCTTGCTGCGAAAGGGCGATTCCTGGATATCGGCTGCGGCCTCGGATTTGGCCTGCTCGTTTTAAAGGAGCTTTATGGGGCGGATCATTGTTTCGTCGGCTTAGACAAAGATGGCAAAGACACAGAAATCAAATATGGTTTTAAGCTTCATGCAGAAATATACAACGACCTGACGCGCACAGCCGAGAATTTGCAGCTCAATGGGATTGCACCTGAAAACGTCAGTCTTATCAATTTGGATCATAACGCGTTTCCTGATGGTACTTTTGATGTCGTTGTGTCTTTTCTCGCTTATGGTTGGCATTTTCCAATTTCAACGTATTTTGAAACATTGAAGCAAGTTACCAGAAAACAGAGCATCATCTACCTCGACCTACGCCGTAAGACAGACGGACTCTCAATGATGGCTTCAGAGTTTGATCTTGTCTGGGCAAGAGAAAATAAGAAGGGTGTCAGTACAATTTGGCGAGCGCGTTAGAGGTAGTCTGAGCGTCAAGGCTACCCAAACAACTTCGCGCAGCTGATGCAATAAAGAGCGGCTGGGTCTACGCGCAGTCGGGCTTCGGGAATGTCGTCTCCGCATTCAAGGCAGAAGCCGTACTCCTCCTCTTTGATCCGCTGCAGGGCGCTATCGATCCGCTGAAGTTCTCTGGCGCGTTGGCGGTCGTTGGCTTGAGCCATCGCTTGCCGTTGCATAGCGTCCATGCGGGAGAGGCGGCCAACGGACTGTTGGTCAAGCGTAACCGTTGCACGGTCTCCCTCAGAGATAGCAGTGAGCTCTGTCAGTTCCGCCTTTCGTGCAAGAAGTAACGTCTCTGCATCATTGAGAGCCAGTGTCATCAGATCATCTCCCGCCCAAACCGTCAGGTAGTTAGTATGAGCGCGAATTGAGAAACTGTGCAAGCAAAACAAAACGCCCAACATAGTGGACGTTTAAGGGAGTGGACTAGATTTTCATCAGGCTGGAAACGGTTTCTTTTTCGCCCACAAACTCTACACCCAGTGTATCCGCTGTCCTCCAGCGGACTTCGGTTTGCACGCGCTGGCGCAGATGAACCAGATAGAGTGTAAACTCATCGGGAATATCGATCGTTGTTTCCATCTTCAAGCGGGCACCAAAATCGGACAAATCTCGAATAACACAGTCGAAAACCATCGACTGGCTCGCGAAAACAATGCGCCCTTCCTTAAGCGTACGCCGACGGCGAACGCGGCGACGTTCACTAGTTTCTGTTGCACTGTCACTTTCGGACATAGAACTTTCCAGGCACTGTTTCTGTTTGTGAAACCTTAGATCTTGCGTAAATATAGGAGTCAAACAGTCAAGTTATGATATATGCAGATAAACAACTCACCCTGATTTAGCGAGAAAAGCAGCATGAGCTCAAGGGTTCTGCGAAAAAGAATTGGGTAAATGTAGAAAACACCTTACGCAGGGACGATCAGGCTTATTGATATTTCACTGCGTATGGTCACAGTGCACAAGCCTATCTAAGGGCTTTAACGTAAAATACAAATCTAAAGGGTCACTCGATGACGCTGTTATTAGTTGGGCTTTTCATCTTTCTGGGAATTCACTTCGTCCCATCTTTTCCTGGGTTCCGTGACTCAGTCGTTCAGCGCATTGGACTAAATCCATATCGGGCGATCTACTCACTGATCGTGCTGACAGGCCTTTTCTCCATGATCTACGGCTTCGTTCTGGCGCGTGAGGAAGATCTGTTTCCGCTGTACGTAACGCCATTCTGGTTACGTCATCTGGCTATGACATTGCTCTTACCAGTCTTCATTCTGGTTTTTGCGAAATTTATTCGCGGTAACATCGCCAAGCGGACCAAAGACCCCGTTATTCTGGCGGTAAAGATCTGGGCAATCTCCCATTTACTGGTCAATGGTGAGCCATATTCCGTTGCTTTGTTCGGTGGCTTTCTTGTCTGGGCGATCTGGGCGCGGATCTCCTTGAAGAAATTCAATCGCAAAAACACTGCAGTCGAAGAGTTCCCACACGCTCTGCGCAATGACATCATCAGCGTTGTGTTGGGCATGCTCCTCTACGGTTTGTTTGTCTGGAAACTACATGCGCTGCTGATCGGTATGCCGATCCTGACTTAAGCAAACTCTCAAATCGCGAGTGTTTCAGCAAAACCGGGTGCGTGACTGATCAGTTGCGCACCCGGTTTTGCTTTAGGCCGAGTATTTTGGCTGATCCAAAGATTGTTTTGCAATTAAGCACTCTGTGAAATACCTTTGCCCTCAATTGATCTTGGGGGAGAACAATTTATGACATTATTGATTTCAGGCCTCACCGCATTCATCGCGGTGCATTTGATCCCGTCGTTCTCAGGGCTTCGAGACATGTTGGTTCAACGTCTGTCGTTCAACGGCTATCGTGGGCTGTATACGCTCATCTCATTAGGTGGTCTGGTCGCAATCGTCTACGGCTTTAGTGCTGCTTGGAATGGTGATTATGCGCCATGGTATATCGCACCAAGCTGGGGCAGTCACGTCACCATGCTGTTGATGCTGCCTGTTTTTCCACTCTTCTTTGCCTCTCAATTGAAAGGTAATATCACACGCGTCACCAAGCACCCGTTGATCAACGCAACAAAGCTTTGGGCTGTGGCTCACCTGTTTGCGAACGGGGAACCTTACTCTGTGCTATTGTTTGGCTCATTTTTGATCTGGGCAATTCTTGTAAGAATTACCATTGCTCGCCGCGAGCGTATCAATCCACCAAGCCGAGACTACCCAAACGCAACGCGAAACGATGTGATTTCCGTAGGCCTCGGTTTGATTTTCTACGGCCTGTTCGTGTGGAAACTACATGCAATTTTGATTGGGGTGCCGATCATCGCTTGACCTTTTGCATGGGGTAAGGTTTCAAGACAGACATCAAAGTGGTCCCTCTCGGCAATTACACTTGTAAATGTTGGTAGGGAAAACTCTTTCATTGCCCTAATAAAGCCACTAATCGGTTGAAAGAGGTAGAGAAAGAGGTTTGCCTGCGGCGCTCTTAGTTTTAATGTGACGCCGCCCATTGGGATACCACGAACCTAAGAATCGTTGCTGCAGGAACATTTGAAATTATGTCCGACATTTTTCGTGAAGTCGATGAAGAAGTAAGAAGCGACCAGTTTTCAAAGCTTTGGAAGCGCTTTGCTCCGGTTGTATATCTGACAGCAGGTCTTATCGTTGTAGGTACCGCAGGTTTTCGCGGCTATGAGTACTGGCAGAACAAACAGTCTCAGGCAGCAGGCACTGAATTTTTGGAAGCTATCAAACTTTCAGACGCAGGCAACTATACAGAAGCGCAGGCAGCTTTCGTTTCTATGGAAGGCAGCATTGGCGGCTATCCTATGATGGCCAAGATGCGCATCGGAACCGAGCTGGCGCTGGACGGTAAACCTGACGAAGCCATCAAGGCTTTTGAAGCGGTCGCTGCTGACAGCTCGACACCAATCATCTACAAGGGCCTTGCCAACATCCGTGCGGCTTACTTGCTGCTGGATAACGGCGACCTTGCCGCGGTGAAAAAACACACAGAAGTACTGGCTGTTGCTGGTAACACATGGCGCTTTTCTGCTTTGGAAATTCTGGGCGCAGCAGAATACAAGGCAGGTGATCTGGACGCGGCACGTACGCGCTTCAGCGAAATTGTGAATGATGCAGCCGCTCCGTCAGATGTTTCCGGACGTGCACAAATTTATCTTGAACTAATTACCTCTGCATTGGGCAAAGACGAAAAGGGGACTGAATAAGTGAGCGAGACCAAAAGAAAGTCTTGGAAGGCTTTGATTGGAACCGGCGCGCTTGCGCTGACGCTGGCTGGTTGTTCTTCTCTTTCCAGTCTGAATCCATTCGGCGGCGATGATGAGTTTCTCGAAGGAGACCGTCAGCCACTGTATCAAGGCGCGTTAAAGCCATCTGCTGCAGGTGGAGATGCTAAGATCGGTGCAGCGACAGGTGGCTCAACCTGGCCAACTGCTGCTGGACCTAAGAGCAATGATCCAGGCAACATCGCAGTCAATGTCGGCGGTGGCGTTGCATGGTCTTCGAGCATCGGTAAGGTCCGCTCTCCGGGCTTCTTTGGTATGGGGTCAAGCAATCCACGTACCGCAGCACGCCCGGTCTCTGATGGCCAGCGCATCTACGTCTATAAGTCTGATGGCAACCTTGTTGCTCTGACAACAGGCGGTGCCAAAGTCTTTACAAAGAACCTGGGGCTGGAAGGCGAGAATGAAGTCGCCGCAGGTGGTGGTGTCGTGCTTGATGGAGACAAGATCTTCGTCGCAACCGCTTACCGCAATGTTTATGCTCTGGATAAAGGCGGCAACGTTCTTTGGACCAAGCAACTGGAAACACCAGTTCGCGGTGCTCCGGCGGCTTCCAATGGCAAAGTTGTTGTTGTAACACAAGACAATGAAGTGATCGGCCTCAACCAGTCAGATGGGGAACAGGCATGGTCCTTTGCTGGTATCGCAGAGCAGGCAGGCCTGCTGTCCTCTGCAAATCCGGCAATTTCTGGCAGCACTGTTGTTGTGCCGTTTTCCTCAGGCGAGGTTATGGCACTTGACATTAACAGCGGTGAACCTAAATGGATTGATACCGTTGCACGGTCTTTCCGTACACGCGCGCTCTCTGGCCTGACAGATGTTTCTGCAAGCCCGGTCATTGAAGGCAACAAGGTTATTGCAACCTCCGTTGCTGGCCGCACACTGGGCATTGCTCTGAAAGATGGCGAGCGTTTGTGGGAGGCTGATTTTGGGGCTGTACATACTCCGGTTGTTTCCGGCGGTACAGTATTCCTGATCGGCTTGGATGACATATTGCATGCAATCTCAAGCAAGACCGGCAATCTTATCTGGAGCGCCAAGTTGCCAGCTGGCGAAAGTGGCGCCAAGAATGTCAACTGGGCAGGTCCAATTCTGGCCAACGGCCAGCTGATCGCCATGTCCAGCAACGGTTATCTTGCATCTGTGAATGCAAAAACCGGTCAGGCATCCGCATCGCGGAAAGTGACCAGTGGCGTATTTGTATCACCAATTGTCGCTGGTGGACGTATGGTCGTCCTTACCAGTGACGGAGCGGTTGCAGCGCTCAACTAAACGTATCCTACGGAAAGTGGATACCGGTTTTCGAAACTGGGATACGTTCAAAAATAAAAGCTTAGAATAGGGCGCATAAGGCGAACTACTCTAAATGCTGCATACCAGACGAGGAGTATTCGCGTGACTGCGACAGTCGCCATTATTGGCAGACCTAATGTTGGCAAGTCGACGCTCTTCAATCGCCTTGTAGGCAAGCGCTTAGCGCTTGTTGATGATACCCCAGGTGTGACCCGTGACCGTCGGTCCGGTGATGCACGCTTGGGCGATCTGCGATTCAAGATCGTTGATACTGCCGGCCTGGAAGAAGCAGAGGCAGCAAGCCTCGAAGGGCGTATGCGCGCTCAAACAGAAGAAGCAATCCGGGATGCGGATGCATGCTTATTCCTAATTGATGCACGCGCTGGCTTGATGCCACTTGATGAGCACTTTGCGAACCTTCTTCGCCGGGCCGACACCCCTGTAATTCTTTGCGCCAACAAGGCGGAAGGCAAAGCAGGCGATGGCGGCCTTTATGATGCGTTCACGCTGGGTTTGGGTGACCCTGTTCCCCTCTCTGCGGAACATGGAGAAGGCCTGTCCGATCTTTATGATTTTCTGCGCCCGATTGTAGACGCTGCAGAAGAGATGGAAAGTTCTTCCGAATTAACCGAAGCGCGTACAGATGTTGATGTTGAGGACGAAGAAATTGACGAGCCAGTTGGCACCGTTGAGCGTCCTTTACGTATGGCAATTGTTGGTCGTCCAAACGCAGGCAAGTCTACCCTCATCAATCAGATGTTGGGTGAAGAGCGCCTTCTGACCGGACCTGAGGCTGGCATCACCCGCGACAGTATCTCTGTTGAGTGGGAATGGCAGGATCACCACGTAAAGGTGTTCGATACGGCAGGTATCCGCAAAAAGGCTCGTGTGCAGGAAAAGCTGGAAAAGCTCTCCGTTGCGGACGCCCTTCGCGCTATTAAATTCGCTGAAGTTGTTGTTGTAACGCTCGACGCCACCATCTCCTTTGAGAAGCAGGACCTGCAGATTATCGATCTGTGTGCCCGTGAAGGTCGCGCAATCGTTATTGCACTCAATAAGTGGGACTTAATTGAGGATCGTGAGGATGCTTGGGGCCATATCAAGGATTCACAAGCACGCTATCTGAATCAGCTACGTGGTGTTGAGATTGTCACCCTATCCGGTATCAACGGGCAGGGCCTCGATAAGCTCATGCAGGCTGTGTTCCGCGCCTATGAGATGTGGAATAAACGAGTTGGTACATCCGGCCTTAACCGTTGGCTGGAAGGCGTTCTGATCCACCATCCACCGCCAGCTGTGTCTGGACGTCGTGTTCGCTTGCGTTTCATGACACAGCCAAAAACACGCCCACCGCACTTCGTGGTGTTCAGCTCCAAGCCAGACAACCTGCCGGAGAGCTACACCCGTTATCTTGTGAATGGTATCCGCGAGCGTTTCGACATCAAAGGAACGCCCATTCGTCTGTCCTATAGAAAGGGCGACAATCCATACCACAAGAAGAGAAGGTGATTTCGCTTTCACTTAATTTCATAAAAGGGCAGCAGTCAGCTGTCCTTTTATTTTGCCAAATCCTAGAGAACCAGGAACTGTCAGGGTTCTGACCACTGCTGCGTACTTGAATTTTTCTCTAGAAGTATCAGTCAGTGCCGCTAATAAGTTGCAATTCTTCCTGATTCTGCTTTTAATCGCGCTCTCTTTCCGCATTCCCTACATTTAAT
The DNA here is from genome assembly GCF_001623225.1 of Pseudovibrio sp. Ad13. NCBI lineage: Bacteria > Pseudomonadati > Pseudomonadota > Alphaproteobacteria > Hyphomicrobiales > Stappiaceae > Pseudovibrio > Pseudovibrio sp. Ad13. The sequence continues at coordinate 19,867 of NZ_LMCC01000013.1, forward strand.
AGGATTATCATGTCACAAGACCGTTTTACGTTCGCCAACGCTCTGGTTAAGCGCGCTGGTGCCTACGCGCACGAATATTTTACGCGTTTGGAAACCCTCAATATTGAGAGTAAAGGTCATCAGGACATGGTCTCTGAGGCCGATCGCGATACTGAAATTCTTGTCCGCAAAGCTATTGCCGAAGCATTTCCAGATGACAGCATCGTGGGAGAAGAGGGTGATCCCAAACCGGGTACTTCTGAGTATACTTGGATCATCGACCCGATAGACGGTACGGCGAACTTTGTCTCCGGCATTCCACAGTGGTGTGTGATCATTGCTTGCGTCAAAAATGGCGAGAAATACATTGGCGTCACTTATGATCCGTGTGCTGATGAACTGTTTGCAGCTGAAAAAGGCAAAGGGGCAACACTCAACGGTACGCCAATGAAAGTGTCCACGAGCGATTCATTGTCCAATGGGTCAATCGGTCTGGGCTTCAGTGCTCGCGGGCGCAATCAGGCTGTCAAAAGCGCAGTTGATGCACTGCTGGATGAAGGTGGGATCTTTTTCCGCAACGCGTCCGGTGGTCTTATGCTCGCATATGCCGCCTCTGGCCGTCTCATCGGCTATATCGAAGAGCACATGAACTCCTGGGACTGCATGGCAGGCCTGCTCCTTTTGGAAGAAGCTGGCGGGAAGTGTCAGGAAATTGACGTCGCCAACGCAGTCATGAACGGCTGTAAAGTTGTTGCTGCTTGCCCGGGTGTATTTGATCAGACCAAAGCGCTAACTGATAAGTGCTTTATCTAAAGTACCTTAGATAGCGCAATAAAAAAGCCCCGGCTCATCACCGGGGCTTTTCCGAATTTGTAGGCTTATGCCGTTTAGCTGGTCAGCTGCACGAAGTCCCGCAGTTCTTTACTAGGGAAATCGTAGAGGCGACCATTCTCCTGGCTTTCTGGCAAGCAGAAGCGCACGATGTCCTCAGAGATCTCGGAAGGATGCGGCAGTGTCATTGGGTCTTCGCCCGGCATTGCTTTTGCACGCATGCCAGTCCGCATCGGGCCTGGATTGATGAGCATGGACTTAACACTGGTCTTCTGCGTTTCGTTCACATACGTGCGTACAAGCGCCTCCAGAGCCGCTTTTGACATGGAGTATGGTCCCCAATAGGCACGACACTTGTGTGGTGCTCCTGAGGTCAGGAAGACCGTACGGCCCGCATCGGACTGACGTAGCAATGGATCAAGCGAACGAATAAGACGCCAGTTCGCAGTCACGTTGATTTTCATCACGTCATCGAACTTCTTCGGGTCCACATGACCCAATGGAGAAGTCGGGCCGAGAATACCGGCGTTACCGACAAGAATGTCGAGCTTTTTCCAGCGTTCAAAGATAGCAGCGCCCAAACGGTCAATCGCGTCGAAATCAGTCAGGTCAACTGGCACAAGCGTAGCTGAGTTACCGGCCTTCTGGATCTCGTCATCCAGTTCTTCCAGTCCGCCAACAGTCCGTGCGATCGCAACAATATGCGCACCTTCTTCAGCAAGCTTTTTTGCAGCAAAATAACCAATGCCACGGGAGGCTCCCGTGACAACAGCAACACGACCTTCAAGTCTTTTCGAACTCATTGAACTTAACCAGTTTCTACAAGGCGGGGAGCCTGACGTGTGTCCACATCGTCAGACAGATCTGTAAGCGGGGTCGGATAGTCCCCGGTAAAGCAGTGATCAGTGAACTGCGGGTTTTCGTTGTCACGGCCATTCTCATGGCCCATGGCACGGTAGACGCCGTCAATGCTCAGGAAGGCAAGGGTATCTGCGCCAATGTATTTGCGCATGCCTTCAAGATCATACTTGGCAGCCAGCAGCTTTTCGCGAACCGGCGTATCGATGCCGTAGTAATCGGAGAATTTGATTGGCGGAGAGGCCAGACGGAAGTGAACTTCTTTCGCGCCAGCATCTCTGATCATCTGAACGATTTTCACACTGGTGGTGCCGCGTACAAGGCTGTCATCCACCAGCACCACACGCTTGCCTTCAATCTGCGCTCTGTTGGCAGAGTGTTTGAGCTTAACACCAAGCGTACGGATCTGCTGTGTCGGCTCAATAAACGTGCGGCCCACATAGTGGTTGCGGATGATGCCAAGCTCAAACGGAACACCGCTTTCGGCTGCAAAACCAAGAGCTGCTGGAACGCCAGAATCTGGTACCGGAACAATTACATCTGCTTCAACGGCGCTTTCCTGCGCCAGCACACGTCCAAAACGCTTACGAACGTCATAAACGGAATGACCGTTCAAAACACTGTCCGGGCGGGAGAAGTAGATGTACTCAAAGATATCTGGGCGGGAAGGGCGCTTGCCGAATGGGAAGTAGCTTTCGATACCACCTGGTGTACAAACAACAACCTCACCGTTCTCAACTTCACGAATGAATTTAGCGCCAATGATGTCCAGCGCACATGTTTCACTTGCAAAAATCGGAGCACCATTCAGATCGCCAAGAACCAATGGGCGAATTCCATAAGGGTCACGCGCACCAATCAGCTTTTTACGGGTAAGTGCGACAAGAGAGTAAGCACCTTCCATCTGGCTGATGGCCTCGATGAAGCGATCTACGATCTTTTTCTCACGGGAACGGGCAACCAGCTGCAGAACCACTTCACTGTCAGACGTGGACTGGCAGATCGCACCGTCCTTGATCAACTGACGGCGCACGGTCATCGCATTGGTGAAGTTACCGTTATGACAGATCGCAATCCCGCCACCATCAAGCTCAGCAAACAGCGGCTGCACATTGCGCAGTGCAGCTTCACCAGTGGTGGAGTAGCGCACATGGCCGATCGCATACGGACCCTTCAGGTTGTCGATGGTTTCCTGCTGAGTGAAATGATCACCCACAAGACCCATATGACGTTCTGAGCGGAACTGATCGCCATCAAATGTCACAATGCCTGCAGCTTCCTGTCCGCGGTGCTGAAGCGCATGAAGCCCCAGAGCGGTCAGTGCTGCTGCATCATCATGTCCAAGAATGCCAAAAACACCGCATTCCTCGTGCAGGGTATCGCCGTCAAAATCTGCCTGTAGCTCTTTCAAAGCGGCAGAATTGTTTGATACGCCACTGCTCATGGCATCACTCCTTGGTTCTTACTTGGGCCAAATATCAAAATTAAGCTTAGTTCCGGCCTTCGCCGGAGGCCGTCAGCTGGTCCAGTCCGCGCCGCTCACTTGGGGAGTAACGGGCTTCTTCATCACTGGATGCGCCTGTTGCAGAGCCGGTCGTGCCGCCCTGCTTACGAATCTGGTCCATAATTGCGCGTTCAGGATCTTCCGGCAGTGCGGCAACCAAACTTTGACCACTGGTCACCAGCAGGTGTCTGGATTTGGCATCCATGATCCAGTTTGGTTGGCGTGGCTCTGGTACAAACCAGTTAAAGAACAGCAGTGCAACGACAACAAGAAGGAAGCCGCGGGCTGCGCCAAAGACAAAACCGAGAGTTCTGTCGAGCGCGCCAATTCGGCTGTCCAGCACGAAGTCTGAAATGCGCATGGTGATGTAGCTCACCACGATTAATGTCACGAGGAAGACAGCACCTGCAGCAATGGCAGTTGCCAGTGTGTCATTGGTTACGTGCTGCAACACAAATGGTTTCAGGCTGCCATAAAAAAGATAGGCGGCGACTGCTGCTGCGACCCATGATGCAATAGAAAGCACCTCACGTACGAACCCGCGAATCATAGCAAGAACGCCAGAGATCAGCATGATAACCAGTAGAATTCCGTCTAAGAGTGTGATCGGCATCTGTCGACACAAGTCCCTTGTTTGACTGGCAGGCAAACCAACAAAAATGCCTGCCGGTTAAAATCAGCCTAGGTTAAACCCTTAAGCGTTTTCCATTTTCTGTGCACTGGCAACAATATTTGCTACCAGATCTCCCAGCTCCTCAAGTCCTTTAACGTGACCGAGAGCATTGGAGCCTTCTTTCATATTCCCGTCGGCGATAACCGCCTGACCGAATCCAAGCTTCTGAGCTTCCTTTAATCGGGAAGCTGCCTGAGCAACTGGTCGAACTGCACCAGACAGACTGATTTCGCCGAAATAGACGCATTCGAGGGGAAGAGCAACCCCACTAAGCGATGAGATTAAAGCTGCCGCAACGGCGAGGTCAGCTCCTGGCTCATTAATTCTCAGTCCACCAGCGACATTCAGATAAACGTCATGTTGCGCAAACTTAACACCGCAGCGTGCTTCAAGCACGGCCAAAATCATAGAAAGGCGCGCGCTGTCCCACCCGATCACCGCTCGGCGTGGTGTGCCAAGGGGGGAGGGTGCAACAAGTGCTTGCATTTCGACCAGCAATGGCCGCGTACCTTCTATCCCGGCAAACACGGCTGAACCTGGAGCAGTTGCGCTTCGTTCACTAAGGAACATAGCACTGGGATTCTTTACTTCTCGTAGCCCCATGTCGGACATCTCGAAGACGCCAATTTCATCCGTCGGGCCAAAGCGGTTCTTCACGGCACGCAAAATACGATACTGATGTGCGTTATCACCTTCAAAATAAAGCACAGCATCAACCATGTGCTCTACAACGCGTGGGCCAGCGATCTGGCCGTCTTTCGTCACATGACCAACAAGAACAACCGTTGTTCCGGTTTTTTTGGCAAAGCGGACCAGAGCCTGCGCAGAAGCTCGAACCTGCGTTACTGTTCCTGGCGGAGAATCGGCCATCTCGGTCCACAGCGTCTGGATACTGTCCAGGATCACAAGATGAGCGCGTTCATCACCCTTCTTGGCTTCCAGAGTTGCAAGAATGTCTTCAACGCTTGTCTCGGCAGCCAACTGAACCGGAGCATCGCGCAAACCAAGACGTTCTGCACGCAAACGCACCTGATCCACCGCTTCCTCGCCAGAGATATAAACGATATTGTGCCCTTGATAGGCAAGATGTGCGCTGGCTTGCGTCAAGAGGGTGGACTTGCCGATACCGGGATCGCCGCCTACCAGCAGAGCAGAACCTTTTACAAAGCCGCCGCCAGTCACACGGTCCAGCTCGGCCACGCCTGTGATAATTCTCGGAGCGTCTTTGGTTTCACCCGAAAGACCAACCAGTGGAACAACACGTCCCTTGGAGCGCGAAGCGGTCTTGGGCCCGGCTCCGATGCCGCTGGCCTCTTGCTCTTCCTGAATTGTGTTCCATTCACCGCAAGATTCGCAGCGGCCTGCCCATTTGAGTGTGGTTGCCCCACAAGACTGGCAGACAAATGAAAGGGAGCGTTTCGCCATATCGAATTCAGGTTCCTGCCAGTGTTTAGCTCGCTAGCGTTTATAGTGGCGTGTATAGCGTGCTCCAAGGCTACACAGCAATTCATATGGGATGGTTTGAGCAAAGTTTGCCAATTCATCCACGTTTACATGTGCGCCCATAATCTCAACCGGTGCACCGCGTGACAGATGTTCCTCGGGAATATCCGTCACATCAACTGCAATCATATCCATGGAGACACGGCCAAAGATGGGAGCAAAATGCCCGCCGATATAAACCCGTGCGCCGTCAGGCTGGTCGTCAGAGCTGCCAACCAGTCGGTGCAAACCATCCGCATAACCTGCATTTATGGTGGCAATCCGGCTTTTTCGCGGTGTTACACGGGAAGCCCCGTAACCCACAGGATCGCCAGTGGGAACTTCACGCAAACTGATGATTTCCGCCAGTACATGTGCAACCGGAAGCATCGGGTTGCTGTCGTCAGGAACTGGGTTTCCTCCATAAAGCGCAATGCCTGGGCGAACCATGTCGAAGTGGTAATCAGCTCCCAGGAAAATACCGGCAGAGTTGCTCAAGGATTTGCGGGCGCCCGGAAACAACTCACAAACCCGCTGGAAACGATCCAGTTGCTTTGCGTTGAGCTCGTGGTCAGGCGTATCGGCGCAAGCAAGATGGCTCATGATCAGATCGATCTTGATGCCCTTAAGGAAATGAGGCGACTCACCAGTCTTCAGCGCATCTTCAATAGACATGCCCAGACGATGCATGCCTGTATCAAAGTGCAAAGCCGCAGACAGTTCTTCATCCAGACCTTGCGCAAAGGCAGACCATTCAGTTGCTTCCTCAAGACTGTTTAAGACCGGTTTGAGATTGAAATCGTAATAGAATTTCTCACGGCCACGGAAGAGGCCATTCAGCACATAGATTTCTGCATGTGGCAGTTCTTTGCGCAGGTCGATTCCTTCTTCAGGAAGCGCGACAAAAAAGACACGGGCTCCGGTGTGATAAAGTGTTTTGCCAACTTCTGTAGCACCAGTCCCATAACCATTGGCCTTGAGTACCACAGCGCAGGTACAGCCATCACCCACCTTGCCATTCAAATAACACCAGTTCGAGCGTAGAGCGGTAAGGTCGATGGTTAGCTTTGCAGCACCGCCAGCAGAATGAGCTGCGCGGGCAGATGTAGGAGCGGCAGAATGTGTCACGCGATTGCCCTCAGATTCTTTGAATGCGCAATAACCTACAAAAAATATCTGAATTTAAAAAGAAAGACCCGGAGCACTGCACAACTGATGTGCGTTACCCCGGGCCAATCGCTAATTCAGTAGGATGAACCAGCCTTACTCCATAATTCTGTCAGGAATATGGGCGTCGTCTGCCAGATCGGAGAAGCGAGTGAACTCGCCCTGGAACTGCAGATCAACAATGCCAGTTGGACCGTGACGCTGCTTGGCGATAATGACTTCCGCCTTGCCGCGCAACTGCTCCATCTTGCCACTCCATTCTTCGTATTCCGGAGTGCCTTCAGGCGGTTCTTTTTTGCCCATGTAATACTCTTCACGATACACAAACATGATCACATCCGCATCCTGCTCGATCGAGCCAGATTCACGAAGGTCAGACATTTGTGGACGTTTGTCGTCACGGTTTTCAACCTGACGAGAGAGCTGGGACAGCGCGATGATCGGAACATTAAGTTCCTTCGCCAGCGCTTTAAGGTTGGTGGTGATCTCAGTAATTTCCTGAACACGGTTGCCCTGATTCTTGGAGGAACCAGATAGCAGCTGAATATAGTCGACCACGATCATATCCAGCCCCTTTTGTCTCTTCAGCCGTCGGGCTTTGGAAACGAGGGACGCGATGGAAATACCACCTGTTTGATCCACATGAAGTGGAACGTGTTGCATATGCTGTGTTGCCGCAACCAGCTTCTCAAATTCAATCTCGTTGATGTCGCCGCGGCGAATCTTGGAGGAAGAAATCTCTGTCTGCTCAGAAATAATACGAGTAGCCAGCTGTTCGGCACTCATTTCCAAAGAGAAGAAGCCAACAACGCCGCCATTTACAGTCCGAACAGTGCCATCTGGCATCTCTTCAGTCTGATAATTTTCAGCAATGTTATAAGCGATGTTCGTAACCAGCGATGTTTTACCCATCGCAGGACGACCAGCCAAAACGACCAAATCCGAAGATTGCAAGCCACCCATGAGTTTGTCCAGGTCACGCAAACCTGTTGAAACACCGGAAAGGGCGCCTTCACGCTGAAAGGCTGCTGCAGCCATCTCAATAGTTTCGGTCAGTGCACTGCCAAAGTCCTGAAAACCACCATCAGACCGGCCAGTCTCCGCCAGTTCAAACAAACGACGCTCAGCATCGTCAATCTGAGAGGACGGTGGCATGTCGATTGGCGCGTCATAGGCAATGTTCACCATGTCTTCGCCAATGGTGATCAGGTTACGGCGAGTCGCCAGATCGTAAATGGTCTTGCCGTAGTCTTCTGCGTTGATCACAGAAGTTGCATCACCTGCAAGACGCAGCAGATACTGAGTTGCAGACAGGTCTGCAATCTTCTCATCTGCCGGGAAAAACGTTTTGAGCGTAATAGGCGAGGCAATCTTGCCTGCCTTAATCAACGCTCCGCATTTGTCATAGATATCCTTGTGGGGAGCTAAGAAAAAATGGCGCGCTTCTAAAAACTCCGAGACACGATAATAGGTCTCGTTGTTTACCATAATGGCACCAAGAAGCTGGCGCTCTGCCTCGGCATTATGCGGGACCACTCTCATGGTCTCACTAGCCTTCTCTAATTTTTGGACTGTGCCCTTCATTCCGCCCCTCGTGCCGCTTGGCAACTTGGTTACAGCTTTAAGGCGGGCAGGAAAAGGGGGCCTTCGCACCTTAAGCCCAGTTCTTTAACAAAATTAAATCAGCGGGGAAAATTGCAGGTTGCCAATTGACAGTCGCTACTCTCTAGACGCGAGAAAAGCTTAGAATAATTGTTTAAAATCAGCCGTATTCAGGGATTTTCGCCCCAACTACAATTATTAACAAACTCTTTTTTGAGGAATAGAATCAGCGGGGCCTTTGCCGATTCTGCCAAGATCAGTGCATAAAAAAAGGCAGAGTCGGAGACCCTGCCTTTTTCATCGAAAAGTGAAGAAAAATTATTCTTCGGTTTCTTTTTCTTCGCCTTCAGCTTCTTCTTCGTCAGAAGCTTCTTCAGCGTTTTCTTCGCCGTCTTCCAGCTCTTCGTCTTCGTCGAGATCTTCGTCGAATTCAAAGTTGTCTTCTTCACGGCCTGTGAGGTCTTCGCCTGCTGCCTGACGGTTAGCTTCGTCTTCAGAACGAGCAACGTTAACAGAGATTTCAACTTCAACTTCAGGGTGAAGAACGATGGATACGTCGTGCAGACCGATGGTCTTGATTGGCGCGCGCAGGGAAACCTGGGAGCGAACAACGCTGAAGCCTGCTTCGGTCAGTTCACCAGCGATATCGCGGGTAGCAACAGAACCGTAGAGCTGACCAGTTTCGCCAGCAGCGCGGATAACAACGATGCTTGCGCCAGCCAGCTTTGTGCCAACTGCTTCAGCTTCAGTTTTACGCTCAAGGTTACGAGCTTCAAGCTGTACACGTTCGCTTTCAAAGCGTTCAAGGTTAGCTTTGTTTGCACGAAGTGCTTTGCCCTGAGGCAGCAGGAAGTTACGTGCGTAACCGTCTTTAACAGCTACGGTTTCGCCCATCTGGCCAAGTTTAGCCACACGCTCAAGAAGGATAACTTTCATGGAATATCTCCTTTGCTGTCCTGCGGAAAGTGTGATCCGCAGTTAGAGAGAGCTTCTCGCTGATGCGATCAATCTCTCAACCGTGATCCCGACACGTCGGGATCATGAAAAAGGCCAGGGTGCAAAACACCCTGACCCAATAACCAAGATTTACTTGATTACGAAAGGCAGCAGGCCGAGGAAACGAGCGCGTTTGATGGCACGAGCCAGTTCACGCTGTTTCTTCGCAGATACTGCGGTAATACGGGAAGGAACGATCTTGCCGCGCTCAGAGATGTAGCGCTGCAGAAGACGGATGTCCTTGTAGTCAATCTTCGGAGCGTTCGCGCCGGAGAATGGGCAGGTCTTACGACGACGGAAGAAAGGACGACGTCCTGCGGAAGAAGATTCAGCCATTTTCAATTACTCCGCTGCAGGTGCTTCAGGACGACGATCAGGGCGTGGGCCACGATCACCGCGATCGCCACGGTCCGGACGTGGACCACGATCGTTACGGTCACCACGACGACGGTCGTCGCGATCACGCTTCTGCATCATAGCGGACTGTTCTTCGTCCAGCTCTTCTACACGGATGGTCATGAAACGAAGAATGTCTTCGCTCAGGCCCATCTGACGTTCCATTTCAGCAACAGCCGCGTGTGGAGCATCTACATTCATCAGAGTGTAGTGAGCCTTACGGTTCTTGTTGATACGGTAAGTCAGAGTACGCAGACCCCAAGTTTCGATTTTGCCGACTTTGCCGCCGTTTTCTTCGAGAACAGTTTTGAACTGTTCAACGAGGGCTTCAACCTGCTGAGTAGAAATGTCCTGACGAGCCAGGAACACGTGCTCATAGAGCGCCATGTGGATTGCCTTTCTGAGTTAAACAATTCCGGTATTGGCGCAAAGCCCCTTCGAACGGCCCTCAGAAAAAGGCCCAGAAGATGTTTACACAAGAGCGGAGACACGGGAAGACGGATATCTTTCAACTCCTACAACCCCAAAGGGCTGCCTTCCTTTAAGCCTCCGGCCTAATACCAGAAACGAGATGGGCTTTATAGCCAATCCCCTACAAAAGACAAGTACTATCGGGGAAAAAGACCTTTTTTCCAGATGCAGTCTTGACATTGCGCGTGCAAGGCGGCTCATGTCGCCCCGATGAATACGCAGGCAACCAAGGTTTTCCTTGGGTTTCTTGAAGGTGCAAGCAGCTGACCAATAGGGCATCTGCAGTGCTACTAATTTTGGCGGCGGTCATAATTTGCACGTATTTGGTGAATTTATAGCCGCCCCATCTTGGAATACAAAGTGGACCACCCACATTTGAGGCGATTGGCCCACATTGACGCAATATAGAGTGCGACGGAGCTATTTATAAATGACTATTGCATTTACATTTCCCGGACAGGGCAGCCAGACGGTTGGAATGGGTAAAGAACTTGCCGACACGTTCCCGGAAGCGCGCGCTGTATTTGAGGAAGTTGATGCAGCTCTCGGTCAGTCTCTGACCAAGATCATGTGGGAAGGTCCGGCAGACGAGCTGACCCTCACTGCAAACACTCAGCCAGCTCTGATGGCTGTAAGTCTCGCCACCATGCGTGTGCTTGAGGCAAAAGGCGTTGACCTCTCCAAAGCTGCAAGTTTTGTAGCAGGCCATTCTCTTGGTGAATACTCTGCACTGGCTGCAGCGGGCTCTTTGAGCATTGCCGATGCAGCACGTCTGCTGCGCATTCGCGGTGACGCAATGCAAAAAGCAGTGCCAGTAGGTGAGGGCGCAATGGCAGCTCTACTGGGGCTGGACTTCGATCAGGCGATGGAAGTTGCACAAGAAGCCGCCCAGGGCGAAGTTTGTCAGGCAGCCAATGACAACGCAACCGGTCAGGTTGTTGTGTCTGGCCATAAGGCAGCCGTAGAACGTGCTTGTGAAATCGCAAAAGGCAAAGGCGCTCGCCGCGCTGTTCTGCTTCCGGTCTCCGCACCGTTCCATTGCTCCTTGATGCAACCTGCTGCAGACGCAATGGCAAAGGCATTGGCTGAAGTTGAAATTAAAGCACCGGTTGTTCCACTTGTTGCAAACGTTCTTGCTGCACCAATCACTGATCCGGAAGAAATCCGCACTCGTCTGGTAGAGCAAGTGACTGGAACTGTACGCTGGCGCGAATCTGTAACCTGGATGGCCGACAACGGAGTGACCACGCTCGTTGAAGTCGGCACTGGTAAGGTTCTCAGTGGCATGGTGCGCCGTGTCGTCAAATCTCTGGAAGGTGTTGCGATCAACACGGCAGAAGATATTGATGCACTTGTTGCACGCCTTGAAGGCGTCGAAAGCTAATACACAGATTTTGAAGGCTCAAAGGCACCGCATTTTGCACTGCGTATAGACGGAACCTATGGTTCCTCCCTATGAGCTTTCTTCAAACGGATTTTAAGCCGAGGAGACCAACGGCATGTTCAATTTAGAAGGTAAAGGCGCTCTCGTAACCGGCGCGACCGGTGGTATCGGTGAAGCGATTGCACGCGCTCTTCACGCGCAAGGTGCAACTGTAACCTTGTCCGGTACCCGCGAAGCGAAGCTGGAAGCGCTGGCATCTGATCTGGGTGACCGCGTTCACATTAAAGCAGCAAACCTGTCTGATCGTGACAGTGTTGATGCGCTTGTACCAGCGGCTGAAGAAATGATGGGCACTCTCGATATCCTAGTGAACAACGCTGGTATCACCCGTGACAACATCTTCATGCGCATGAAGGACGAAGAATGGGATCAGGTTCTTGAAGTGAACCTGTCCGCAACATTCCGCATCTGTCGTGCTGCAATCAAAGGCATGATGAAGCGCCGTCAGGGCCGCATTATCGGAATTACCTCTGTTGTTGGTGTTACCGGCAACGCAGGTCAGGTGAACTACTCTGCTGCAAAAGCTGGCATGATCGGCATGTCCAAGTCTTTGGCGCAGGAAGTGGCGTCTCGCAAGATCACCGTAAACACAATTGCTCCAGGTTTCATCTCAACCGCGATGACCGACGAGCTGAACGAAAAGCAGCGCGAATCGATCCTGGGCAACGTTCCAGCTGGTCGTTTGGGCACTGCTGAAGAAATCGCAGGTGCAGCTGTTTATCTCGCAAGTGATGAAGCAGCGTACGTTACCGGTCAGACACTGCACGTGAATGGCGGTATGGCGATGATTTAACGAAGAAATACGCAGCCGGTCCGATCCTCTTACAAATGGGGCAATCACTACTGGCGGCTGGTAAACCAGTGCTAATTGTGCTAGGAACCCGCCGATTAGAAGTGACCTCTTGGAAAGAGGAACGGAAAAGCTGCGGTTTTCTTTGGAAGCGGCTTAACATATGGGCCGTTGCGTCTTTTCAAAAGAACCAGAGTATGCAACACGGGAGCCGAGTGAAACAAGGCCCCGCGAAGCGGACCGAAACACTACCTTGAAAACCAATTGAGGACTTAAAATGAGCAATGTTGCAGAGCAGGTAAAGAAGATCGTTGTCGAACACCTCGGCGTAGAGGCTGACAAGGTCGTTGAATCTGCAAGCTTCATCGACGATCTTGGTGCAGACAGCCTGGACACCGTTGAACTGGTAATGGCTTTCGAAGAAGCATTTGGCGTTGAAATCCCGGACGATGCTGCTGAAACCATTCAGTCCGTTGGCGATGCTGTAAAGTTCATCGAATCCAAACAGGGCTAATCCTGTTTCAAAAAGCTAGGCACGCGGTGGGTCATTTGCGCTCGCCGCGCCTGTTTCCTTTTCAGCTGCATGCCTGTCGCAGAGAATGACACTTATGTCTTCCGGTACGACACAAAGGGCTGACAGCGCCAATCTAATTAAAGTGCAGGAAATATGCGTCGAGTCGTTATCACAGGCATTGGCATGGTTAGCCCACTGGGCAGCAGTGCAGAAATCTCTTGGCAGCGAATTCTTGAAGGTAAGAGCGGTGCACGGCGCATCGAGGGCTTCGAAATTGAAGACCTTCAAACCAAAATCGCCTGTCAGGTACCACTTGGCGATGGAACCGATGGAACCTTCAATCCAGACGATTTCATGCTCCCAAAAGAACAGCGTAAAGTAGATGACTTCATCATTTATGCTGTCGCAGCTGCCGACCAGGCAATTGCAGATTCGGGATGGAATCCAGAAACCGAAGAAGAGCAGAACCGTTCCGGTACCCTGATTGGGTCTGGAATTGGCGGTCTTCAGGGTATCGCTGAAACAGCTATTATGATGGAAGAGAAGGGCCCGCGTCGTGTTAGCCCGTTCTTTATTCCTGGCCGCTTGATCAACCTTGCAAGCGGTTATGTGTCCATCAAGCACAAACTCAAAGGCCCGAACCACTCAGTGGTTACAGCTTGTTCCACTGGTGCGCACGCTATTGGCGATGCTGCCCGTCTGATCGCATTGGATGATGCAGACGTTATGGTTGCTGGCGGCACTGAGAGCACAATCTGTCGTTTGGGAATTGCCGGGTTTAACGCCTGTAAAGCACTGTCTACTGGCTACAACGATGAGCCTGAAAAAGGTTCTCGTCCCTACGATAAAGACCGTGATGGCTTTGTCATGGGCGACGGTTCTGGCGTTGTTGTTCTCGAAGAATACGAGCACGCTGTTGCGCGCGGTGCAAAAATCTACGCTGAAGTTGTTGGTTACGGTCTGTCCGGTGATGCATACCACATCACGGCACCGGCATCCGATGGCGACGGTGGGTACCGTTGTATGAAAGCTGCGCTGAAACGCGCTGGCATTTCTCTCGGTGATGTTGATTACGTCAACGCACACGGCACCTCAACACCTCTGGGTGACGAGATTGAGCTGGGTGCAGTTGAGCGTTTGGCTGGTGATGATGCCGGGTCTTTGACCATGTCATCCACCAAATCTGCAACCGGCCACCTGTTGGGTGCCGCTGGCGCAGTAGAGGCAATCTTCACCGCTTTGGCGATCCGTGATCAGATTGCTCCACCAACGATCAACCTTGAAAATCCATCAGTTGAAACTGAGATTGACTTGGTCCCTAATAAAGCCAAGAAGATGGAGATTAATTATGCTCTGTCTAACTCATTTGGCTTTGGTGGCACAAACGCGTCTCTGGTTCTCAAAAAAGTCGAGTCATAACTCGCTTTCTTGATCAAGAAATAAAAGGGCCAGACTCCGCATGGCGGAATCTGGCCTTTTATATTGCGGCTCCCGAATGGGTTAGGCTCTGTAATGAGTATTTAAAGCGTATCTGCGAAAAGTGGGCATCGGTTTTCGATAGGGATACGCTAGTAATGGAGTGCTTAGAGCGCTCCCGTATAGAGGGTTACAATGGCTCAATCGCCTGAAGACAACTCAAATGGGCCAAAAGATCAATCCGATCTTCATATTCAACCGGGTGGGTCATCTGCGCCGCGCAGTCCCAGCCGCGCTATTCAGCCAGAAGCTGCACCACCACCTCCACCGCGTTCCCGTCACGCACGCAATCCAGTTGTCATCACCATCAACTTTCTTCTCTCCATAGCTGTGCTCGGCATTATCGTTGCCGGTGCTGCGCTTTATTGGGGTAAGGGAGAGTTTGACGCGACCGGACCGCTGACAGAAGAGACGATTTTCATTGTCGCGAGTGGGATGAGCCTGCCGCAAATTGCTGGAAAGCTGGAAGACGAAGGCGTTATTACCAATTCACTCGTATTTGAAGCTGGCACCCGCCTGTTCAAAAACGAGAACAAGATCAAAGCAGGTGAGTACGAGTTCCCGGTTGGGATTTCCATGAAGACCGTTATGGAAGATCTCGTGAGTGGCCGTGCGGTGTACCACTCTGTAACCTTTCCAGAAGGCTGGAGCAGTGTCCAGATCATCAACCGTTTGAATGCAAATAAGATCCTGACCGGTGAAATCTCTGCAATCCCTGCAGAAGGTTCCTTGCTGCCAGAAACGTATACATTCACGCGTGGAACCTCAAAGGTGCGCATCATTGAGCAGATGGAAAAGGCAATGGATGATCACATTGCCCGCATCTGGGAAAAGCGTTCTCAGGGCCTGCCGATTGATACGCCAGAACAACTCGTGATCCTTGCCTCTATCGTGGAGAAGGAAACCTCCAAGGTGGATGAGCATCCACGAGTTGCCTCTGTCTTCGTCAATCGCCTGCGCAAAGGTATGCCGTTGCAGTCTGATCCGACCATTCTTTATGGCCTGTTCGGTGGAGATGCCTGGACAAAAGACCGCTCTGCGATCACGCGCTCCATGCTGAAAGAGAGGAACCCTTACAACACCTATCAGATCAAAGCACTGCCTCCGGGGCCAATCGGCAACCCAAGTGCAGCAGCTCTGGAAGCTGTCGCAAATCCGGCCCGTACAAAGGATCTTTACTTTGTCGCTGACGGAACTGGTGGCCATGCTTTCGCAGAGAGCTACAAGCAACATCAGCGCAATGTAGCCAACTGGCGTAAGGTTGAAAAAGAGATCCGTGCCAAACAGGCTGCGGAAAAGAAAAAGAACTGATCTGCAAACCTTGCAGGACAAAATGAGAAAAGCCTGCCCAGTTGAGACACCGGGCAGGTTTTTTGTTGAAAGCAAGCATCATGCCTGAAAGATGCATATTGGTTTTCAGATTAGGTTAGGCGCAAAGGCTGGGGCAACGACATACCTCATGGGCATGGACCAATTTCACGGGTAAGCTCAGGGCCAGCAAATATTGAATGAGAACGCCAACGAATAGACGGTGTTCAGATGAGGAGTTTCAAGGGATGGCACTGGCGAGCATGACCGGCTTTGCACGGGTGGAAAGCAGCTATGAAGAGACACGCTGGGTGTGGGAACTCCGTTCCGTCAATGGCAAAGGCATGGATGCCCGCTTGCGTCTGCCCCAGGGGCTGGACGGGGTAGAAGCGGAAGTGCGTAAGCGCCTTGCTGCGAAACTGAAACGAGGCAACGTCTCTGTAGGCCTGCAGATGCAACGTTCGCAGTCTGACTCGGCGCTGGTGGTGAATGAAGAAGCTCTGGAGCAAGTGCTCAAAGCCATATCCATTCTCCGCAATCGCTTGCCTGATGCACCCGAACCAACACTCGACGGTATTCTGGGCTACAAAGGTGTTTTGGAGTTTGAAGAGGCTGAAGAAAGTGAAGAAGAAAAAAATGCCCAGATTGCGGCTCTTCTGTCGTCCTTTGATGAAGCACTGAACGCGCTTGTTGAAATGCGCAGGAGCGAAGGTAGCGCAATTGCCACTCTTCTGAAAGGCCAAGTCGATACCATTGAGGCGTTGGCTAAACAAGCTGAAAAATTGCCCTCCCGTAGTCCTGAGGTCATTCGCGCCCGCCTTGAAGCTCAGGTCAACGAACTGATTCAGGCAAGTAGTCAGCTTGATCCTCAGCGCTTACATCAGGAAGCAGCTGTTCTTGCCACCAAAGCAGACATCCGTGAAGAACTGGACCGCCTTTACGCGCACGTGGAAGCTGTTGGTGACCTGCTCGTCAAAGGCGGAGCCATCGGACGGCGTCTCGACTTTTTGGCACAGGAATTTAACCGCGAAGCAAACACTCTCTGCTCAAAATCCAACAGCGTCGAGCTGACAGCGATCGGGCTGGAACTGAAAACAGTGATCGACCAGCTTCGCGAGCAAACTCAAAACATCGAGTGAAGCGGTGCTGCGAAAGTCAGGGATCGGTTTTCGCAGCAGAACATGAAGACAAAAGTTTGAAGTGCAGATAAGCAAAAGAAGACAAAACCAATATGACCTCTAAAAAATCAGATGGGACAACCGTATCAGCTCAGGATATCGAAGAGGCGCGCCGCGGCTTCATGCTGGTGTTAGCTGCGCCGTCCGGAGCGGGGAAGGGAACGATTGCAAACAAGCTGCTGGCTGATGACGACAAACTGGCGCTGTCTGTGTCAGCAACGACCCGACAACGCCGCGCAACTGAAGAGCATGGCGTTCATTATTACTTTCTGGAAACTGATGACTTTGAACGCAAGATC
This sequence comes from Pseudovibrio sp. Ad13, assembly GCF_001623225.1. Lineage (NCBI taxonomy): Bacteria > Pseudomonadati > Pseudomonadota > Alphaproteobacteria > Hyphomicrobiales > Stappiaceae > Pseudovibrio > Pseudovibrio sp. Ad13. The sequence continues at coordinate 36,835 of NZ_LMCC01000013.1, forward strand.
AAAGCCAACGAACTGCTGGAATGGGCCAAGGTCCACGACAACTATTACGGCACTCCGCGTGAACCGGTTGATGCCAGTCTGAACGCAGGTAAGGATATCCTGTTTGATATTGATATCGCAGGCGTGCGCCAACTGCAGGAACAGGCTGGAGACGACGTTGTTGCGATCTTCGTTTTGCCACCATCAATCGCAGAAATGCACGCCCGCCTGACGGGCCGTGGGGATGACGATAACGCAGCCATCAAACGCCGCATGAAGACAGCGATTAACGAGGTCTCCGGTTGGCAGGAGTTTGACTATATCATTGTAAATGATGACCTGGATAAAGCCGTTGCAACAGTGCAGTCAATCATCGCAAGTGAACGTCTGAAACGGGTTCGCCTGCCAAAGCTCTCTGGGAAGATGAAAGGTATGATTGCCGACCTGAAGGCCACCATTGCTGAATAATCAGACAAGAACAATGCAAAATCTTGTAAATTCAGAATGTTGACGTGGTTTTGTGATTCAAACTATTAGCTACTTGAATCAAATTATGAGCCAGATACAAGCAGGGCGTTATTTGCAAGAGCAAGTGCCCTGCAAAACAGCAGCCGTCGTGAGTGAATAGCCATTGACCAGCCAAGTACAGAGGCGGGCTGAACTTGAGGACAAAGAGCGATGATCACACGACGTCAGGCGCTGAAGGGCGCTTTGTTTGGTGGGGCTGCTGTTGCTGGCGGCTTGGCTGGCGCCTCCAGCCTTTGGGCAGTTCCAAAACGGCATGACATGATTGCACGCAACATCGACCATCAATTGATGAGGGGTGCGCCTGCAACTAAAAACATGTTCACCTTTGGGAATGCAATGCCGCCAACCCTGCGCGTGAAGCAGGGGCAACCGTTCCATAGCCGTCTCATTAACAAGCTGGAAGAGCCGACAACCATCCACTGGCACGGCATGCGCCTGCCTAATGATATGGACGGCGTGGCATTCCTGACCCAGCACTACGTGTACACCGACGATCATTTTGATTATCGCTTCACACCACATGATGCTGGTACATTCTGGTATCACCCGCACTGCAACTCGCTGGAACAGCTATCTTACGGCATGACTGGCTTGATGATCGTGGAAGAGGATAAAGATCCGGGGTTCGATCATGACATCCCGGTGAACCTGCGTGACTTCCGCCTTGGCAGTGATGGTCAGTTTGTTAAATTGTTCCAACCACGCAAATCCGCGCGGGCAGGGACGTTTGGAACACTCCGCACCTCTAACTGGCAATCTGCGCCAGTTATGGAGGTAAAAGCCGGTTCTCTTGTCCGCCTGCGCCTGTGCGTCACTGATGTAACTCGCATTTACAAACTGTCCTTCCCACAAGGCACAGATGCAAAAGTTATCGCCATGGACGGTAATCCGGTTGAGCCATTTACTGTCAACAAGCTGGCACTTGGGCCGGGGCAGCGTGCGGACATCGCAATGCGCATTCCAGATGGAGAAGGGCAGCAAATTGAGCTGACAAACTGCTCGTCGTCCTCCCCATGGCCAGTGCTGTCACTGAGAGCGATTGGGCAATCCTTGAACCGCGACCTGCGTGAGATCAAACAGTTGCCAGCCAACCCGATCCCGCAGCCTGATCTGAAAAACGCGAAGTATATCCCGCTGGAGTTCTCTGCCACAGCGGAAAAACGACCAGCCAACCCAATCTGCGGAAGTCTGGGATTCTCATTCTGGGCGGTCAACAAAGAGGCATGGCAAGGCGCAGAGCGCGGCCCGCTGGATCCGGTGGAAGTTCTCAAGCGCGACAAGTCTTATGTGTTTGAGTTCATCAACCGAACCCCGCACACGCACCCGATCCATATCCACGGTATGACCTTCCAGCTGCTCAAGAGCAACAAACGCCAGCTCGCCCCATGGTGGACCGACACCGCGCTCGTGCTGCCAGACGAACGCGTTCAAGTCGCCGTGCGCCCGGACTACGAAGGCGACTGGCTCATGCACTGCCACATCATTGAACACCAGGAAAGCGGCATGACCGCCTTCATGCGCGTGGAGTAAAATCACTTCTGCGATGACACCCAAAAGCCCTGAGATCTTATCCGAGCTCAGGGCTTTATCATGTTAGAAACTGAACGAGCTTGCTCTATTCCTTGTCAAAAGCATGTGCCAAGGCAATGAAGCCGGCCACATCGATCTCTTCTGCGCGGGCAGTTGGCTTGAGGCCGGCAGCTTCGATATGAGCCTCTGCATCTGGCTTAAGGCCTTTTAAGCTTGCTCTGAGCATTTTACGGCGCTGACCAAAGGCATGGGCGGTTACTCGCTCCAACGCCTTCAAAGGGCACTCCAGAGGCTTCTCGCGCGGGTGTAGTTGCACAACAGCGGACGTCACCTTTGGTGGAGGGGTGAAAGCCTTTGGGTTCAGATCAAAAAGTATATCCGTATGACACCGCCAGTTTGCTAAAACACCGAGGCGGCCATAGGCTTTATTGCCTGTTTCAGCAACAATGCGCTGCCCGACTTCTTTCTGGAACATCAATGTCAGAGAGTCCCAAAACGGAGGCCACTCATCAGTTGTCAGCCACCCAAGCAGCAGTTGCGTACCCACATTGTAAGGCAGGTTAGCAATAATCTTGATCGGGCCGTCAGCAAGCTCAGCAGGATTGTACTTGAGGGCATCACCCTCAATCACTTCCAGCTTGCCATTGTAGTGCTCTGAAATCTGAGAAAGCACAGGCAAGCATCGCGTGTCTTTCTCAATCGCAACCACTTTTTTGGCACCAGCTGCAAGCAGAGCGCGTGTCAAACCGCCGGGGCCTGGGCCAACTTCAACAACGGTGCAGTTGCTCAGATCTCCAGCACTGCGGGCGATGCGCGAGGTAAGATTGAGGTCCAGAAGAAAATTCTGACCAAGGGATTTGCGGGCATCGAGCCCATGCTCTGCAATCACCTCACGCAGAGGTGGCAGATCATCAATTTGTGCCATTAAACGAGCTCAGGTTGTGCGAGGGCTGCTGCAAGGCGCAGGGAAGCCATCAAGCTGTTTGGAGAGGCCTTATTCGTTCCCGCAATGGAAAATGCGGTTCCGTGATCAGGTGATGTGCGCACATAGGGGAGGCCGAGTGTCACATTCACAGCTTCATCAAAGGCCAGAGTTTTGACAGGAATGAGTGCCTGATCATGATACATGGCCACAGCCACATCATAGGTATCCAGCGCTTCACTGTGGAACATGGTGTCAGCGGGCAAAGGACCACGAGCATCTATGCCTTCACTGCGCAGTTGGGCAATAGCTGGAGAAATTGTTTCGATCTCTTCCGTCCCCATAGCACCACCTTCACCTGCATGAGGGTTGAGACCTGCAATCGCGATACGTGGTGAGGCAATGCCAAACCGTTCGATCATGTCTTTGTTGATGGCCCGGCAACGGTCGACGATGAGATCCTTCGTCACCAGCTTTGGTACGTCCACTATTGGAACATGGACCGTAAGCGGAACAGCCATTAGCTCAGGACCAGCCAACAACATGATTGGTTCCACGTCCTTGTCCCAGTAGGTTTTCGCCAGATCGCCAAGAAATTCGGTGTGACCCGGATGATGAAAACCAGCGTCATAAAGGATTTTCTTGGAGATAGGGTTGGTGACAACCGCTGAAGCCCTGCCATCCTTCACATGCCGTACCGCAGTCTCGATGGATTCGATGACAAGAGCAGCATTTGTGCCAGAAGGAGCGCCGGGACTAACCTGGACTGGGCCGGAGAGAGGAACCACCGGAAGTGCCTCATCAAAACAGTCACAGGCGGCTTCTGGTTCCACCACTTTGATTGGAATTTTCAATCCGAGATGCTTTGCGCGGGCTTTGAGGAGCTCTGGATCGCATAGGACGTAGAACGGCTGAACAGCTTGTTCAAAGCGAACTTTCCACGTTTTAAGCGTAATATCAGGTCCAATACCTGCAGGCTCGCCCATTGTCAGGGCGAGCGCCAATTTCACTCTGCGCATAATAAAAAAACATCTCCTGCTGCTGATCAGGCGATCAGCGCTGCTCGATTACAGCATTGGAGCGCAGGTCGCGAAGGTAACGGCGAGAAAGCTGTTGCCCTTTTTTATTCCGCAACTCGCCCTCAATAGTGCTTCGCGCAGTCGCATCACTGTTGATTGTCTCTTTACCACAAAGAGCAATCATCTCAAATCCGGAGTCTACAGGGGTAGGCGCTGTGACGCGGCCGATAGAGATCTCATTCAGCTTTTTCACAAAAGGCGCAGGCAGATCAGTTTCAAGGCGTTTGCCGATTGGGCGCACGATGACTTCATTCAAACCGGATGCAATGCGCGTTCCTTCTTCACAGGATGTGAAGCGGGCTCGAAGCTTCTTCATTTCAGTGACGCGCTTGTTTTTGAAGGACTTGCTGGACTTCTTAGGAACGACAAAAATGATGCGCTGCAGATCGTATTCAACGCTGGTCGCGCCATTGTCATCTTTGTTTTCTTTGCCCTGAAGCGCAGCAATCACGTCTGACTCATTAATCCGAACGGTCGCGCGAAAACGCTGCATGACAACTTCAGACCAGGAAATTTCAGCACGAAGGCGATTTTTCAGTGTGCGAGGATTAACGCCGCTTTGAGAAAGCGCTTGCTTGAATTGAGAAGGCGAGAGTTTAACGCGCTGTGCGATTGTTGCAAAAGCATCATCAACTTTCTTGTCAGCGATTGAAACTCCGACCCGCTTTGCTTCCTCAAGCTTCAGCGCTTCATCAATCAGCTCATCCTTAGCTTTCCTTTTGGCAACGCTGGACGGTGCCCGTGTGGTGAGCGTGATAAGCTTTGACCGCTGTTGCAGTTCATAACTGGTAATCGGACGGCCATTGACGACAGCAACGATTTTACTTGCGGCTTCCGCAGAAGTAAGCATCGGACCAAGTGGCGCCAGCATGCTGGCAGCGACAACAAGCGAAGCACAGAAGCGAGTAAGTTTCATTTTGTTAAGCTCTCCGTCCCAAAGGCGATTGCCCTCAATGGACGCTCCCTAGATAGCACTGGTGCATATTTGGCACAGCTTGACTCAAATTAGAAGGGTGCAGCCCGGAAAAATTTATTCAAACTAATAATAACAAATGTAGGCGACATTCTGTCATGCCTCTGGCTATTTCCTGTGCACAGCCAGAGGTTTAAGCTTATCTACTTACTCAATCATTTGGGGATGAGTCAGAAGTTGAGGTCGAAAGGCTGGTATCACCAATAGTTCTGAGGCCGAATCGGAAGAAGAAGATCCGCTCTACGGGCTCACCATTGTTCCGGCTTCTGTCTTCACCATAGGAGAGTGAAGCGGAGAAGCCTTCGTCGTCATAACCAAGACCAACAGTGTCCTGAACAATGTTTTCGTTGATCATGTCATAACGCAGTGAACCGAAGACACGCCAGTTTTCCTGCAAGTTCAGATTCAAGGCACCAACAAGCTCAGAGCGCTGTTCATCAATCCCAGCGTCTGGACGCTCCGCCAAATAGGCATAGGACAGAACTGTCGAAGCTGGACCATAACGACCACTTGCGCTGACTTCCGCACGTTCTACACCAAAGTCATGTTCGCTAAAGCGTGCGTTACCACCCACACGAAAGCCAGTATTGGCATCGAAATAAAGGCTCGTCACATAATCAGACCCTGCAGTCTGCAAGCCGGAGTCGCCTGTTGAATCGAGAATGCCTGGAACTGAATAGGAGTTCTGGCCGGCAAGTTGGAAGGAGCGACCAAACAAACCGCTGATAAACGAGCCTTTGTCAAACTGCAGCTTGTACTGCAAACCTAAGTTTGCACGAGTACCACCCTCGTTACGATCGAAGCCTGAGAACTTATCCCACTCAAACAGCGTGGAAGCATCAAACACGATGGACTGCGCATCTTCGTTTGGCAGTTCCCCAATCTCCGCCTCGTTTGGACGAACAATGATCTGTGCGATCGGTTCGATAACCTGATTGCCACCGTTAAATGTTGCAAGGAACGGATAACGGTATTCCAAACCAATCGCAGGCATTCCGCGGAAGACAATGGACTCATCTGAAAGAGCTGTCACATTATCATCTGCGTTCGCGAGGAAATACAGGTTGGTCTTTGCATAGGCAAACGGTGTGAACACCTGACCAATCGGATCGATAAGTGTGCGCTGCCAAGTCAGATTTGCGCTTAGACGACTAAACGTACCTTCAACACCACGGAAGCGGTTCTGGCCATTCACAGAGAAGGCGTCAGTTGTCTGGCGCGTCAGACTTGTGAGGTTGCCATCGTAGTTTAGTTGTCCACCAACGACAGACTTCTCAAAATAAATGGCATTGTCTATGACAGGATGAACAAAAGGCTGCTTCTCTTGAAGATCTGCATTGACCTGAGAGAATGGCCCAATCGGATTCATCGGCTGCGTTGGGCTTGGGTTGTCTTCCTGCGAAATCTGGAAGGCATATGCATTTGCGTCAAAGAGATTCCGCTTTGTTTGACCATTCAAGAAAAGCTTGGAAACTTCCTGAGCGCTACCAAATCGTGCAAACCCATAGTCCTCGCGGAATGCCCGGTCTGTTGCATAAGTAATGTCCCAACCGGCTTCCCAGCGTTGACTCAGATCGAAGCTTCCGTCCGTATTGACAATAAAGCGACCACGTACATCGCCGCTGGAGCCATTAAAGGCACTTGGGTCTGCCTGAGAGATCCCGCCAAGTGAAACATTGTAGGAACCAGTATCAAACTGTTGCCGCCAATCCAGCTGGCCCAATACACCCTGCTGCGTGAGCGGCGTGAGTGTCACGGTTAGATCGTATGTTGGCGAAAGGGACCAATAATATGGAATCGCGGCACCAAAACCGAGGCGATTCTTGGTAACAAAGCGCGGAAGTAGGAAGCCAGATTTACGGCCGACTGATGGATCTGCGATTGAGAAGTAAGGAATCTTGGCAATCGTATTCCCGAACAGCTCAATGGAAGCACCCTCAAAATAGATGCGTTGCTTTTGCTGATTGTGGATGATCGTTGTTGATTTGATCCGCCATAACGGAGGCTTGGGAGCCTTCTTATAGACAGAGTAAGTACCATTCCTCAATGTGGTGACGTTGTCATTAGAGCGCTCAGCGCTCTCGGCAACGAAATGCGTAAACTGAGGAGTGTCAATCTGCAAAGCATTGACGAAGCCCTCAGAGAAATCATCACTCAAAGTCAGATTGTCTGCAAGAATGAGATTGCCATCAGGCTCTGTCATTTCCACATTGCCGTGCGCAGAAAACTTCCCGTCCTTACGATTGTAAGTCACACGATCTGCGAGCAATGTGTAGTTGTCAAAATAGATCTCAACACTACCCGTCGCGATAATGACGTCATTGTCAAAATCATAGCGAAGCTCTTTAGCTTCAAGCAACATTGGTTGAGATGTGTCAACAGCCTGCTGGGCAGACTGTGAAAGGTCGATCTGCGCAACTGCAGGCGCGCTGAGGACCGCAAGGCCAGCGCCGCACAGCAGAGCAACTGCAGAGACAGTGCGAAGGTATTCTGGCGATACGCAGCCAGCACCAACTCGCTTGATTTTCTGTTTCAGGATCAAGGCCGAACCCATCAACCATCCTCCTGATTTAACAGAATTGTAAAACCCATAAGAACCCCAAATACGCCAGGTGCCCATGCTGCAACCGTTGTGGGAACGATTCCAGCACCGCCCAGATCCTTTGAGACTTCGGAAACGGCATAAAGCACGAAACCAGCAATAATGCCCCAAATGATCAAGCGGCCAATCCCCCCAAAACGCGATACACGCAGCGAAACAGCAGCAGCAATGACAATCATTGCCACAAGTAACAGGGGTTTGGCTAGAAGAGTCTGATATTGTAAAGAATACCTATACGCGGGTAGTCCAGCCCTTTGGGATAACTCAATAAAGCGTGGAAGACTCCAAAAACTAATAGATTCCGGCGAACCTATGCTCTCCTTGACCTCGGTTGGGGTCAAAAAAGTACTGACAGAGTAGTTCCCATAATGCTGTGGATCAGTGTCTACAGCATAGACAACAGCATCAGTTAGCCGCCACATGCCCTCAGCTAGAACGGCGCGCCGTGCTTCGATTCTCTCTGAAAACTGGCCTTGGCGATCAAACGAGAAGATCGTGACACCATTGAGTGTCGCGCCTTGCCCGCTGGTGTGGCGTGCATGAAGAACTGACTCGCCATCGGTGCCGTTCTGTCTGAGCCAAACCTCTCCAGATCCTTCAAGCAAATAGGTTTGCTCCACACTGAACAAGCCTTCTGCCACCTCATCTGATTTTTGCTGCAGATATACAGCACCAGGATTGTAACCAATCACAGCAGCAACGCCTATGAACAGGCCAGTCAGAAGAGCAGGGGCAGTAAACTGCCAGACCGAAATACCAGCCGCACGTGCGACCACGAGCTCAAGGCTTCTAGAGAGCGTAACAAACGCCCAGATAGAGCCAAAAAGGACGGCAAACGGAATAACCTGTTCAAGCAGAAGTGGAACGCGCAAAGCAGAGATTGCAGCAATGCGCAGAAGAGAAAACCCTTCACGGTCGCCACCTCGGCGAACAAGCTCAAGCACGTCAAACAGCAAGATCAAAACGGCAGCAAACAGAAAGAGGGCCAGAATCGACTTCAAAAACCGTTTGGATATGTAAAGACTAAGCGTTCTTCCGGTCATTACAGTCCTGCTGTCCCTTGGTTCTTGCGGCCTACCAATTTGGAGAACACACGACCAATGCCATTAAAGAGGCTTTGTGTTCCATCGACCAGACGCTGAACAAACCAAGGTCTTCTGTTCAGGCTAATGGACCACGCAGCAAGCGCAATTGCGATTATTGGGATTGCGTAGAGCAATGGGAACATATCAGGAGCCGAACTCACGATGAGCGTTGCGCCAAAACCTGCTGTTCTCAGCAGGGTCGCAACCGCGATTGTTGTTGTTATTGCAAGGCCTTGATCCTGACGAGTGGTCTTGGGAGAACCCAGGAAAGCATAGATGATCAGACCAAAGGCAATGGGGTAAAGCGGGACACTTAAACGGTCGTGGAATTCCACAACTAGCTTGTCCCAATGCTTTGCAGCGTAAGAATCATCAGGGCTTGCGCTCAGCAATTCGAAGGTTGGACGCTCACTTGCCTTGAATGTTGGCTCGCGAGCCTCGGGAATCATCGAGGACAAATCGAAGCCATAACTCTCAAAGCTGACGATGGACATATCCTGTCCACCCTTCGGGCGGCGCTGGATCGTCCCATCAAGCATGACAAGCAGTGTTTTGTCCGCAGCCTCGATAATCCGTCCCGTCTCAGCCGTATAGGTAAATGAGGTTTCCGGATCGCGGGCATCATCCAGCAAGAGACCTTCAAGGATCCCATCACCGCTTCTGTTGCGGATATGGAAGGTCAGATTCTCTTCGATCGGAATGAAACGTCCAGGCTTGATGATGTTGGCGACCAAATCAACACGCACGCGCGTCAACTCACTGCGCAATTCCGCCAAGCCTGTCGGGGACAGATACATGGACAGGAAATACATCAGGGCTGTGATTGCGAGTGAAAACACCATGATTGGCCGGAGAACAAGCGACTTGGAAGCGCCCGAAGCGTTGATGACAATAAGCTCACTGTCGCGGGACATGCTGTTGAGCACGATTATAAACGCCAGCATCATTGCGAAGGGCGCAACGATCAGGATGAGAAAAGGCAGAGCCAGTGCAGTGATGTAACCAAACTGCAAAAGGGTCTGGCCTTTTGAGGTGACCAGATCCAGCTGGCGCAGCGCTTGGGTGGACCAGACGACGCCAGTCATGGCGGCCAGTGTCACAATAAAGGCGGTAAAGCTGCGTTTGACGATGTAGCGTTCAATAGTTTTCATTGTGCCGTGCAACAGAACCTTTTCTTGTTCGTTATGGGGGAGGCCAAGCCGCAAAATGATTCAAGTCCACTCAATAACACGGAATACGGCAGAAAGCCGGATCACCGGATCTTTTAATGAATAAACTCGCAAGTTTCTTCACATAGCCTTGAAACGGGACCATTATCGCGCCATGTTCTGCCATGAATTTTAAGAGTAGCTGGACCACGCGTCCGCCTGTGGTTGCTAGCATATTCTGCTAGAAATTGCCTATCGCAGGTCATCCCGAGGAAAGAAACGACATAATGACGCAATTCACATCCATTAAGATCGCGCAGTATTCTGATGCAACAGCACCCGTTCAGGTCGTCTTTGCAGGTGAAGAACTCAGCTTTGCAGCAGAAGCTGAGGGTGTGATGGGCTCCGCTGGAAAAACTGTTGAGCGTGCTGCTAAAACGGCTGATTTCACAGGTAAGAAATCCGGTATCATGCACTTGCTCGCTCCAGAAGGTATGGATGCAGACCGTTTGATCGTTGCAGGCCTTGGCAAAGTTGACGATCTGAAAGAGCAGGACTGGGTTAATCTGGGCGGTGAAGTTGCTGGCAAATTGCTTGCGCTCAAAGCGGAAGGTGCAGAAGTGACCTTCCCAGCTGCCGCAACAGCTCAGCAGGCAGCAGACTTTGCGCAAGGTGCTTTGCTGCGTGGTTACAAGTTCGACACCTATCGCACTGTTAAAAAAGAAGCAGACGGCGACAAAGCCTGCGAAATCACGTTGAAGGTGCAGGATGCAGCCGCCGTTGAGCCACTTTGGGCAGAAGCTGAGGCTGTGGCAGAAGGCACACTTCTCGCACGTACTCTTGTTGATGAGCCTGCCAACACGCTTGGCCCGGTTGAGTTCGCTGCAAAAGCTCAGCAGCTCTCTGAGTTCGGTGTGGAAGTTGAAATCCTTGACGAAGCAGAGATGCAGGAACTGGGCATGAATGCACTGCTGGCCGTTGGTCAGGGGTCAGTTCGTCCTTCCCGTTTGGCAATCATGAAATGGAATGGCGGCAAGGAAGGCGAAGCTCCAATCGCATTCGTTGGTAAAGGCGTTGTTTTTGATACCGGTGGTATCTCCCTGAAACCGGGCGCTGGCATGGAAGACATGAAGGGCGATATGGGCGGTGCAGCAGCTGTCATCGGTCTCATGAAAGCTCTTGCTGGCCGTAAAGCTGCAGTCAATGCAATCTGCGTGCTGGGTCTGGTGGAAAACATGCCGGATGGCAACGCGATCCGTCCGGGCGATATCGTCAAAACCATGTCTGGTCAGACCGTTGAGATCCTCAACACCGATGCGGAAGGCCGCTTGGTGCTGGGTGATGCGCTTTGGTACACACAAAGCCGTTTTGAGCCGAAATTCATGGTAGACCTTGCAACCCTGACAGGCGCTTGTCTGGTTGCTCTGGGCGGCCATCGCGCAGGTGTCTTCTCTGCTGATGATGAGCTGGCAGCGCAGATCTGCGAAGCTGGTGAAACCACTGCAGAAAAAATGTGGCGTCTGCCTTTGGGTGATGAGTACGACAAGATGGTCGACACTCCAAATGCAGATATGCGTAACACCGGCGGCAGCCGTTGGGGTGGTGCAAGCACTGCAGCTGTTTATCTGCAGCGTCACACGAATGAGGCTAAGTGGGCACACATCGACGTGGCCGGCACTGCAATGGGCTCCAAGAAAAACGCAATCTCTCAGGGCTGGGCATCCGGTTTCGGCGTGCGCGCACTGAACCGCATGATCAAAGATCATTACGAAGGCTAAGCCTTGCATCAGGCAACAAAATGCCTGCGCTAAATTAAACGAACAAAGGCCGGTCACAGAAGTTGTGGCCGGCCTTTTTGCTGCTCATCACAAAGGCAGCAGCAACGTCTTGAGGACGACAAAAAAAGAACCCCACTTCAAACTGAAGAGGGGCATTCTTGATCTTAAAAGAGTTAAACGCGCTAAGCGCTATATTCAAAGAAAATTTTATATTTGAAAGAGTAAGTTGGTTTTCCAGTCAATCAGCAGGTCTGATAATGAGTACAGGAGCTGGAGGCTTCTGGAAGCATTGCACCCACTGCAGCTGTTACGCCAACAAGACCGGATACAAGAGCAAAGAACAATACAATACGCGCTGCCATTTGGTCGTTTCCTAAATATACAATGCCTGCGGTCCCACAACACCACAGAGATGAGAGCATTTCACCCTCCATAATTTGGCGTCGGTTTCGCTAAGCTTAACACCACACCGAAATTCCCCAGGAATGCGGTCAAGTCTAGCCCTTTAAAGCGTCTGGGTTGGGTTTATCAACGATTCCTATGAATATCCCGATGTAATTGGGATCATTCACGACAATTTTTAGGATAAAATGTGGTCAATTGAGAAACACAGTGATTTGGGCTTTACATATTCCATGCGCAGCCTGATGCAGCATGCGTCGCACGGCGTATTGGGCTGCAGGACGCAAAAAGCCTGCCGGATAAACGGGAAACCAGAATATGAGTGAAGTGCTGTTCTACCAGCTCTCTAAATTTCCGCTGGAACGGGCCTTGCCCACTCTCCTTGAAAAGTGCTTGGAGAGAGAATGGGTTGTCACCATCCAGTTTGGAACGGAAGCACGGTGTGATGCCATTGATTCTTACCTCTGGACCTATTCTGACGATGGTTTCCTGCCTCACGGCACCAAAAAGGAAGGCCATCCGGAATTTCAGCCCATCTACCTGACAACGGAAAACGACAACCCCAATGAGGCAATCGTCCGCTTTCTCGTAGACCGCGCGCCTCTGCCAGATCCGGCGCAGTACAAGCGCGTCGTTTACATGTTCGACGGCAACGATCAGGATGCCTTACAAGAAGCCCGGCAGCGTTGGCTGGAGGTCAAGAACGGCGACCATGAACTCACATACTGGGCGCAGACCGACAATGGCGGATGGGATCGCAAAGCATGACCACTGACGACATAGACCATCGAAAACAACTACGCGCGCGTCTGGATACATTGGAAGGCGCAAATGGTGGGGGCTGGGAAAACCGCAAAAGCTGGTTTGAGCAAGTCTACACCACTGCCGATGGCGACACCAACGAGATCCCGTGGGCCGAGCTGAAGCCAAAAGCGCCATTAGTGGAATGGCTGGAACACAACAAGGGTGAGGGGCGCACCGCGCTGGATGTGGGCTGCGGGCTGGGCGATAACGCCAATGCGCTTCATGAGGCTGGTTGGAAAACCTCCGCCTTTGATGTAGCGCCCACAGCTATCGAATGGGCGCAAAAGCGCTTCCCATCTGGTGAAATCGAGTTCCGTTGTGCAGATCTGTTCAACCCGCCAGCAGATTGGGTTGGCAAGTTCGATCTGGTCTACGAATGCTTTACCCTGCAGGCCATCGGCATCGAAATGCGTGGTGATGTGGTCAAACCTCTCAAAGGCCTCGTCGCCCCCGGCGGCTCGCTGATCATCCTTGGGCGGTACTATGATGGCACCGGCGACCGCTCTGGCCCGCCATGGCCACTGACAGATGAAGAGATCGCAGAGTATTACGGTGATGGCTTCGAAGAGGCTTCAAGAACAACCTTCGTTCAACACAAAGACGATGGCCGCAACATCCCCCACATCTGGCTGGAGCTGAAACGCAAGGCTTAGAGCCGAGCGCCAGCAGAGAACAATCAAGCGCCTCACTTCGAGCACGGAGAGAGGCGTTTTATCTTCAGGGGACAGCATGAGGATCGCAATCACCGGAACCCACGGCAGCGGCAAAACAACACTCATAGAAGACTTTGTCGATCAAAACCTGACCTATGAAGCCACTCAGGAACCTTATTGGGACCTGGCAGAGCAGGGCATTGCACTCTCAGATGAGCCCACCATCGGAAGCTTCACAGAGCAGCTGAGTCATAGCCTGAAAACGATCCTCACCTCTGGTGTAGAGCAAAACATAATCTTCGATCGCTGCCCGCTGGATTTCATGGCTTATCTGGAAGTGCTGAGTGAACAAGACGGCGATGAATGGGAGCCGTCAGGTCAGCTCCTGAGGCAGATCGAACAAGCCTTCAGCACTCTGGACCTGATCATCTTCCTCCCGCTTATCTCACCTGATGAGATCACCGCCGCCATCGAATACCCAAAACTCCGGAAACAAACCGACATCCGCCTGAAACAAATTCTCCGCGATGACACGCTCGGATTGCTGGATGTCCTGTCCGAAACGGTGGAGCTGACAGGCTCCAAGAACGACCGAGTGAAAGCCTTGTCAAAACTGGTTTCAGAGGCATAACATGACGAGAACCGTTCACTTGAATCAGTTTGTGAAGCCGGTGAATCTGTATATTAGAAAATTAAGTTAACCTATTGTTATAACTAGCTTATTGAATTGGAAGAGGCCTGATGACGCAACCGCTGGTGAAGCTTGGGCTGTTGGTGTGTTTGCCAATTCTCTTGCACACTTTCGTCCCTATGCAGGCTTGGTGGCCTGCGCTCAGATATTCAAGTTCCTACAAGCAAGATGCTCAAGAGCACACTGTTGAATTTGCAAAGCTCAGTCTAGAGGTTGCGGGCAAAGCGATCGTGGTGATGAACGAGCGCGACAAAAGCCATATCCTCAGCGAGCGCACATATTTAAAACTGCTTAAGTTGCAGGGCGACAGGCGCGAGCCATCTCTGGTCGCAATGCATTGCAAGGGAAGTGTCTGCACCAACCAGCCAAGTGACGCTTACTTCGCAACACTCATGTTAGCCTTGATTGCTTTGATCCTGGCCTTTGCCATGAAATTTGGGCTACGCCGGTCCTTCCCGCTGGGGGAAGCTACCGACATAGGTATGTCTGACAGGGACGCATAAGGCGCTCTACACGTAGCAATAAAAAACCCGGCACTGTTTCCAGTCCCGGGTTCATAACATTCTCTCGAAAGCGATAAGCCTAGCCGCCTGTCAGCTCTTCCAGTTCAGCGGACATCTTCAGCCAGTTCTCTTCGGTCTCTTCCAGCACCTTCACATAGGCAGCACGGCGGATGGCGTGTTGTTTTGCCTTGTCCGGTGCCTCGGTGTAGATGCGCGGATCAGCCAGCAGGGCATCTAGCTTTTTGATGTACTTCTGGTACTTGGAGATCTCTTTTTCCGCAGCTTCAATGTTCTTCTTCAGCGGAGCAGTTTTGGCACGGCGCTCAGCAGCTTCCTTCCGGCGCGCCTGCGCATTCGCTTTCTCGCTGTCCTCCTCAACCGCAACCTTGGACTTGGAGCCACTGTCGCCCTTCAGGATCAACTTGCGGTACTCCGCCATGTCGCCGTCGAAGTTTCTCACTCCGCCATCGGCAACCAGCCACAGCCGGTCTGCACAGGCCTCTACCAGATGTCTGTCATGGCTGATGAGAATGACCGCACCATCATAATCGTTGATCGCGTGTACAAGGGCTTCACGGCTGTCGATATCAAGGTGGTTGGTCGGCTCATCGAGAATAACAAGGTTCGGCCCGTGGAAGGTGGCAAGGCCCAGCAGCAACCGGGCTTTCTCACCGCCGGAAAGATCCTTGGCAGGGGTCAGCATCCGGTCTGTCGGCAAACCAAACCGGTCCACACGCGCGCGGATTTTGGATTCCAACGCGCCCGGCATCAGCGGACGCACATGCTCAATCGGGTTGCTTTCGGGCATCAGGTCATCCAGCTGATGCTGCGCAAAAAACGCAGTGCTCAGCTTGGTGGCCTTAGTCATATCACCAGACATCAATCCAAGGCGCCCGGCAATCAGCTTGGCGAAGGTTGACTTACCATTACCATTGGCACCAAGAAGAGCAATGCGGTCGTCATGGTCAATGTTCAGCGTCAGGTTCTTCAGGATCACCGTGTCATCATAGCCAACAGAAGCCTGCTCCAGCTTGATGATCGGCGGAGAAAGCTTGGCCTCAGGCTGCGGGATATGCAGCTCCAGTCCTGATCCTTCATCCAACACGGAAATCGGCTGCATCTTCTCAAGCATCTTGATGCGAGACTGCGCCTGTTTCGCTTTGGTGGCCTTTGCACGGAAACGGTCAACGAAGCTTTGAATGTGCTTGCGTGCCTTTTCCTGCTTATCAGCCGCCTTCTTCTGCAGCAAAATGGTTTCACGGCGCTGACGGTCAAAACTGTCATAACCACCGCGATAGAAGGTGAGCTTGCCACCATCCATATGCACGATGCTGTCAACCGCATTGTTCAAAAGGTCGCGATCATGGCTGATCAGAACAACTTGGTACGGATAACGCGCAATGAAGTTCTCCAGCCACATCGTACCTTCAAGGTCGAGGTAGTTGGTCGGCTCATCAAGCAGCATCAGGTCTGGTTTGGAAAACAACAAGGCTGCAAGCGCAACACGCATACGCCAACCACCAGAGAAATTGGCACACGGCTGCTGCTGCTCGTCGTAAGAAAAGCCCAGTCCGCTCAGGATCGCAGAGGCCCGCGCTTCAGCGCTGTGGCTCTCAATATCGACAAGTCGCGTATGGATCTCCGCAATCCGGTGCGCATCTTCAGCTGTTTCGGCCTCAGCCAAAAGAGCGGTGCGTTCCGTATCAGCCGCCAGAACCACTTCCAAAAGCGTTTCCTGCGTGCCCGGCGCTTCCTGAGCCACCTGACCCACGCGCGCCTTTTGCGGCATGTGCACACTGCCGCTCTCAACGGACAGCTCACCGCACAGCAGCTTGAACAGCGTAGATTTGCCAACGCCATTGCGCCCGACAAGACCGGTTTTCGCACCACTTGGAATAGTAACGGAGGCATTGTCGATCAAAAGACGCCCGGCAATGCGATATGTAAGATTAGAAACCTGAAGCATGCCACGCTGTTTGCCCGCAAACCTCTTGTTGTGCAAGGGGGAACCAATCCAATTTTTAAGTTTTTCTGATACTGGCGTGGTTTCAGGAAGCAGGATTAAATTTGATCAGGCGTAATTTCTCGAATAATAATCCAAGCAGTATCGAACTTGCTCGGGGCTTACAGTCGAATTGAATGCCCATGAACGTATGGTTCGCTCAAAAGACGGCTGAAAGATATCAAGTATTTCTTCTGTGCCGACTTTCCTCATTTGCATGAGAATATCCAATATTTCAGATTTGAGTTTGGCTAAGTTGATCAATTCAGATTGATAGCTCTCTGCATCAAATACTAAGTCGCGCTCTTCATTGAACGATGCGCTGGAATATGTTGTTTGCAATTCATGCATTACTGATATGATCGACGTTGCAATTTGCTGATCGCCATACTCCAGATAACCACAAAGTGAATCCATGTAACGACGTGGATCTTTAAGGTCTCTGAAGCCAATTTCATTAATTTCTTTAATTGAGATTTCGGGTTCGCTTGCTTCTTCTCTACGGTTTATTTCGTTGACTAATCGGTCGTAATGAGATGCGAGAAGGTCAATAAACTTACTGAGGTCTACAAGATCAAAAGGCAGGCGAGCACGATACATTTCCGCTCGTCTGTGACGTTCGTACTCGGCTTGCTCTTGGGCTGTGGCGGTTTGTTGTTTTATTGCCAAAACTGAGAGCAGAGTAATTATCGCAACAATAACAGTTGCAGCAACGCCTAGTGCCGCCACTAGAAAGTCTTCTGATGGTGAGATGTCGATGGTAGCACCTCTTAGTACTCCGAATACCGACAGGGCTCCGTAAGCCGAAAACGTAATGAAGGTGAGCGCAAATACCGCGAAAAAAAACAGCAAAAAAATATGCCACCAGTCAAAAGAAGAAAAATTGATCTTCAATATACCTAACCCATTAGAATTAAATCAGATTCAGCTTTCTAATTTAATGTATTTTCTTTACTTCAATCAATGAAAGAAGTGCTTTCTTTTAGGCTTGGAGAGAGCAACTCCTACCTCTTCCCATACCTGAACGCCTCCGCCACAAAGTGCTCGACTGGATCACGTGGGTAAGTGCCATTTACAGGCACCCAGAGGCAGCGGTTGCCTTCAAAACTCAGCACATCGCCATAAAGGGTGCGCATGTCAGCAATGAGGGTGGTTTGGCAGTGCACGAACAGGCCGAGCTGGTCGCCGAACTTTGGTTTCCAGTGAAGGCGCACCGTGGTGCCGCCATGCTTTGGCAAAGGGCGATAGGAAGGCTCCCCCCACTTCAGAGCCTCAGTCAAAGAGGAGGGGCCATATAAGCGCTGGGCGCAGTCCAGGATAAGCGAGCGCAGGTCCAGCAGGTGGACGCGTTTATCCTCAGGGTAAGCGGCAAACACCGCCGCAACGTCATCAGGCAAAGGCGCCTGAGCTGACTGTTTGCCGGGCTTTGTAACACGCTCCATAAATGCATCCCTGAAAAGATCATGATCAATACCAGATCATAATTGACCTCTTCAGGGAGAAACAAGAGCACACGCCTGATTATCAGGCGAAATCAGCTGCCTTTCGTCAGGCGGTAATCATGTCCTCTTCTTTTGCCATCCATTGCCCGGTCTCACGCTGGAAGTAGATCATGTCCAGCGCCGCAGGTGTCCGGCCCAGCTGGGTCAGCATGGCATGCACCTGTCCGCGGTGGTGAGTCTGGTGGTTGAAGAAGTGGAACAGCGCAGCGCCAAGGGGCTGCTGCATCACCAGTGGCTTGCGCACAGTGCGATAAATCATGGTGCGCAGGAAGTCTTTCTCCTGCATCTGATCAATCACCGAGCAGATACGGTCGTCCAGCAGACGGCGCTTTTCCTGCAAGGTTGCAAGGTCGCCGGTCAACTGTTCGTCAAGGCTGTCAATCGGGTCGCCCTGGCCGGTAAAGCGGTAAAGCCAGACTTTATCTGCCACATACTGGTGATCCATGGTGCCATGAATGGAATTGAAATAAACGCCAAGATCACGGTGGTACTCTTCCGCAGTGATCTGGTCGCATTCCTGAAGCAATAGATCGTTAGCCCACTTGTTATAGGAGGCATACATTACAAATGCTGCTTTCATAGGGGTGTCCTCTTGCTATGTCTGTTGCAAGAACAATGCACGCCTTTGAACCTCTATAAATTGACCCATCTCAAACAAAATCAGCCGTAGGGGGAGACGTGTAGTCGCAACCCGAAAGACGTAGTTGTCCATGCAGTGCCAGAACCTGTTGGAACCTCAACTCTTTTCGCCAAAAGCCTGCATTCGCGACATTGCCTCCTTGGGAAAACCTCCCCTTAAAATCAAAGGGGGCCATAAGGAAGAGACGGGAGGGGTGCCTCGGAGCAGGGCTGATAACAGCATTACAACCGTCATCAATGAGTCATAATCGCCTGTTTTCTGCAGTTTTCACGCAGGACAACGTGGGAATACGGATATACCCTCTTGCTTTTTAAGGGAGAGTTTAAGTATATCTCGCGCGAACCTTTGTGGCGCTTTGTTAAGGCGCTACAGGAAAAAGATTTTTAATGAGAGCTGCCCTTCGCAAGCTCGTGACAAACTGCAGGTAATAACGATGGCGATTGAACGCACGTTTTCCATGATCAAGCCGGACGCAACCAAACGCAACCTGACCGGTGCTATCACCGCTAAGCTCGAAGAAGCTGGCCTCCGCGTTGTTGCATCCAAGCGCGTTTGGATGTCCCTGCGTGAAGCAGAAGGTTTCTATGCAGTACACAAAGAGCGTCCTTTCTTTGGTGAACTGACAGAATTCATGTCTTCCGCTCCAACTATCGTTCAGGTTCTGGAAGGCGAAAACGCAATCGCGAAAAACCGTGAAGTCATGGGCGCTACCAACCCCGCAGATGCTGCTGAAGGCACCATCCGTAAGGAATTCGCTCTGTCCATCGGCGAAAACTCCGTACACGGTTCTGACGCTCCTGAAACAGCTGCTGAAGAAATCGCTTACTGGTTCTCCGGCACCGAAGTCGTAGGCTAATCTAGCTCATCGATTTCAGCTGTCTGCTGAATTCAAAAAAGGCCCGCTTGATGCTTGATTGCGTCAGGCGGGTCTTTTCTTGTCAAAAATTCCATCGTATCGGCAGACGGTTCATAAAAGTTACTGGATAAACTCAGGTTTGCGCTGGGCACCCTTGCTTCGGACACAATTTTAAAATTAAGTCCGCGCGCACGTGGGAAAACGGAACGCGAGATAAATTCATGAATATTAATGCAAAATCGCTTCTTTTAGGGGCATCTCTGGCACTGGTGGCAAGCGCGGTAACCGCTCAGGACCATACCCGTCCTTATTTGAGCCTTGATGCTGCAGGCAAAGGCGTAAGCGCCTGTGTGGCTCTGGCAAAGGAAAACGGTTGGAACATGTCCATCGTTATTCTGGATCGGGGAGAGGATGTTGTGGCGTCTGCACGCATGGATGAGGCTCTGCCTGCCAGCTACAAAGGCGCAACGCTCAAGGCAAACACATCTTTGTCCTGGGGCATGCCAACAGAGCAGGTGAACGAGGTTCTGGAGAAGGCACCGGTCTTCAAACAGTTCCCGGGTATTCTTGGCATTGCAGGCGGCCTGCCAATCATTGTGGGTGAAAGTGCTCTGGTGGGTGGCATCGGTGTTGCGGGCAGCTCAATGGAAAATGACGCAGCCTGCGCAAAGGCAGCTGTAGAAGCCATGCGCTGATCTCAGCAAACCGAGTGAATTTAGCAAAGCCAGTTCCGTTTGTGCGGAGCTGGCTTTGTTTTTGCGCTATCTCTGTCTCAAAGGCACGAGGCGAGCCTCAGGAGTTACATCCACATTTGCGGGTGGTCCTGGCCTGACAACTCAGGAGCCGCACCGGCTTTTACTTCAGCATACCATTCTGAGACCTGAAGGAAGACCGGGAAAACCTGCTTCAGATGCGTAACGTCAATGTCGCTGTCTGGAATACGGATTTCGCCATAGGCTGAGGAATGGGCAACCTCAAGACCAAAGGTCAGATTGTAACCCGCCACATCCAGCGTATTGCTGTTTTGCAGCAGTTCTGTGAGAACACGGGTATCAGTTGGCAAGTCATTGAAGAGAATGCGGAGCACGCATGTTTCTGTGGTCTGATCAAAGCCGAATACCAGAGAGAAATTCTGATTAATTTCAAGCACGAGTTCGCCGTCGAGGTCATCCTCCAGCATCGGGCTTAAATCAATGCTTTCAAGGAATTCATTAGCGGCTGTTTGAAAGTTCGACACGGGTGCTCCTTTAAACGGGATGTTTGATTTGAACTCTGTCTAACAGAGACAATCAACCCACAGGCGTGCCAAAGGGCACATCACGCCTCTCAGCTTTCCATATGCTTTGTCTCAAGAACGCGCTCAAAGCGCCGCTAAAAGACAAAACTAAGGGAACTAGGCATGGGAATTCCGACGGTCGCTGCATCGACAACTGTCCAACCTATTGAAACTACATCTGTAAATCAGGCAAACACCAATGCCGCTGAAAACACAGCCGTAAAATCAACTGAAGTGCGGAGCCAGGATGGTGGCCTGTTTAAAATTGTTGCATATGTCAGAGAAAAAATCTCAGGCTCTTCCCATCACAGCTTGGCAGCACGTGTAAACATCCCGGCAGAGGGCAGAGAGACCCAGAGCGTCCTCACCCGCATCAAGGCGTTCTTCACGGGCAGTTCACGTGCATCCCAAGCGGAAACCGCTCCGGCTGCAGCGGGTGCCACCAAACAGTTGGTGAACACAAAAACAGCTCAGTTTACCGAAAACAACAAGAGCCTTGCGACATCTGTCGAAAACATCAAGGAACGGGCCGAAACCCATGTAAGACCAGCCGCACACCACGCTGTTAAAGAATTGCTGAGTGCTGGTGTTTGTGGAAACGGTGATGTCTTCGAGATCAAAGCAGAAGTGGGCATCAACGAAGCGTTTGATCGGTTGGATGCAAAGATTGCAGAAAATCCTGATGATATCAAAGGTGTCGCCAAGGCTTCCAAAGCACTGAACAAAGACATCCAGAAGGAAGTCATCTCAGCTTACAAACTGGCAGCTTCTGCTGAGGGGACAACACTATCCAAGAGTGATATCAAAACGCTGAAGAAAGAGTTTCAGCAGCACATGTCCGCTCACATAACCCAGTCATTGAACAAGACTGAGGCCAACTGGCAGACCACGACTGAGACCGTCAAGCTGGATGTGGCAACGCAAAGAGAACTGGGTGCCTCAGGCGATGCTACACTGACAGAGCGCTCCTTCACAGCCACCACAACGCCAGCAGCAAAACTGGAAGTTTTGGCAGGGGGCTATCAGGCCGATGAAAAACACGGCATCAGCTCAACGGCAACCTCTGAAACAGATCACGCGGTAAACCTGTGGGTCAGCGAGCTGAAAGGCGAAACCACCTCCTACGCAGCAGTTCGTCATGGCGTGAACTTCCCGTTCGGTGTCAAACATGATGCTGAGCTGGCCACAAAGGGCGCAGACACCCGAACCCAGGAAGTGGTGACAGCAGCGGCATCCACCAAAGCAGCTGACATTGTAGCATGGCGCACAGATCACCCGGGAGAGCCTTTCCCGCTGAAAATTGTTTCAACCTCACTGCTGACCGCAGCATCCAAGGCAAAGACCTATGAAACCGGCCAGCAGGAAGCATGGGGCCGCGCACAGGGCGAGCAAACCATCACGGTAGACTTGCCGGGTGAAGGCATAACTGAAGTCAATGTAGAGGTCGAAGTGCTGCCGTTCAGCATGGGTGTCAACGGCTTTGCGAAACTGGGATTGTTCTCTGGCTCCATCGGCAAGCATCTGGGGGATCGTCTCACCGGCTGGAAATGGGCTGACAACCACAACGAACCGCTCATTGGTAAACTGGACGAAATGGTGGAGCAGGCCAAAGCCGATGCAATAGGGGCCAACGATCCAGGTAAAGTTGCCCGTCTTGAGAGTTACAGTACCCAGCTGCATGAGGCAGTCAACGATGGCAAGCAACGCCGTTCCGCGGGAAATGCTTATGGTGTTGCCGTTCTGGTCAACCTGATTGCCAATGAAACCGGAGCCGTTCCTGCAATCAACTGCATGTCCGGCAAGGATCGTACAGGCTATCTGGATGCAGCCGTCAAAGCGCGTCTCATGGAAGTGGAAAGCCTGAATGCAGGTCGTCCGCAAAATGATAAGTCGATTGTGCCACAGATTTACGGACAGCGCACAGAAGCGCAAAACGCTCTGATGAGCCTGTCCTCTGAGGTGATGGGCGGTAAGACCGTGCAAAAAGCCTGCACCGGTGTGGCTGGCTATAAGGTTGGTGAAGGCGGAATGTTTAAAGTTCAGGCCAATCTGGACAACGTGCTCGACTCCAAAAGCCTGCTGGGCTTGTCTGCTGCCGTTAAGGCGTAGCCAACACCTCAAAGCAAATGCAACATCAGGAGCGGCCTTAGTGCCGCTCTTTTTTGTGGGGCAAAGAAAGAGACTTCCTGATCCCATACGTGAAAGTGGAAGCTGAACACTGGACCTCGTTATCACTGGGGTATTGGGGAACGGACCGGCTGATCGCAAGGGGCTGCGACAATCTGTCATTATACCTTAGCTGGAGAGATAGGCGCCAAAACGCGGCGAAATCGGCTCCGGGTTTTTGCATAACAGTTTGATATGCATCAGTAATGTGTGGGTGAAGGAGGTGATATAATGCCAGAAACCCAAGGAAGACCCTTGGTAAAACTATGATTGATTAAAATTTCAATCAATATATATAGTGATCGCTATGGAAATGGAAAAAGCCCCCCGCGGTCGACCCCGTCGGTTGGATAAAGAAAAAATACTGGAGATCGCAAGTGTCCTGTTCTGGCAACAGGGCTATGAGGCGACTTCGATAAATGAGCTAGTCACTGCCATGGGTATTACACCACCAAGTCTGTATGCAGCGTATTCCTCCAAGGAGGAACTGTACCTGGCTGCAATCGACAGGTATTCGGCAAGCTATGGCCGGCAAATGCTGTCTGGCCTTGCTCTGCATTCCTGTGTTTATGAAGCAATCCGGACCGTTCTTTATGAATGTGTGGAGGTTTTCGTCGGTGGAGACCATCCTTCTGGTTGTATGATCGCTACCGGATTGGTCGAAAGTTCTAATGCTCAAGGCGCATTGGCACGTAAATTGGCTGATTTACGCCAGCAAACCATCAAGATCATCGCAGATAAGTTTAAAGCCTGTGAAACCCAGTTTGTCGAAGGAACTGACCTTCCGGCCCTTGCCAGCTTCTTTGGCGCCACAATTCAAGGCATGGCTGTTCAGGCAAGAGACGTTAACTGCCCGACAGAACTGCATAAAATCGCAGAACACAGTTTGAGCGTACTGCAGGCATCTCGTCGTTTCTGATAAAGTAAATGGCGCAAAAAATGCGTTATTAGGCGTGAATTGCTAATAAAATTACGCAATCACGCCTTTTTTATTTTGCAATATTACGCAAGCTAAAGAATGTCATTTACATAATATATCAGAGTATCGTGAATGATACTGTTAAGGGTATTTCCCATGCACTCTTGAGTTTGTTGTTCCAAGCCTCCTGTCACCTATGCTTTTGGTATGAATTGCCCAACACCAAGGGAGGCTGACGATGGATAGTGATACCATTAACTTCACCGAGACGTTCCCACAGTCAATGCAGGAAGCACTCAAAGCATCCCTCAAAGTATTCTGGCGCCTCGGTGTGCATCGCACGTCCATTGATGATGTGTGCCGCCAGTCAGGTGTTTCCTATCATTTCCTCAATGAGAACTTTGAGAGTAAAGAACATCTCTATCGCACTGCAGTGATGTGGTACCTGGATCAGTATGGAAGACAGCTCCTGTCAGAGTTTGCGCTTCACTCCAATCCCACGGAAGCCCTGCGCGGTGCGCTTTACGAATGCATCGGACTGTTCTGCAACAAGCAGTGTGAGCACGCCAAGCTGTTGTCCTACGCTCTGGCAGCCGTCAACAACAGTGACCGGATCCTGATCTCGGAGCTGCTGTCTCTGCGCCGTAAGGTCTATGCCACCATCTTGATGAAGCTGAACAGCAACAAGACCCACTTGAAGGACACAGCAGACATTCCCGTGCTGGCGCGCTTCTACATCACAACGCTCAGAGGCCTCGCCAGTCAGGCAGCAGACGGCATCCCAAGCGATGAGCTCTACCGTGTGGCTGATTTAAGCCTGGAGCTGCTGGAAGCCTACCGAAAATGAGTACGCCCAGCACATTTCGACCGAAGAGCCTGACAGAAATGAACATCTGTCAGGCTCTTTTTTTAGGTGAGGGTGCCTGTCAACTTTTGCCCCCCTTGAGTTGTATTTTTTCAAAAGGCTTTTTGAACTGAGGCTTTGGAGCAGGCAATCATGGCTCGTCTCAGCCTGCCGCTTTAATCTGGACACTCAATTGCCCTGATTGACTTTGTAACAGGCTTCTATTTCGCTGCGACAAACCATCGAAATCTTGCCACAATCGAAGACAGCAGACGTTAGGTCATACTCCTTTAGCAGAACAAAGAATCGATAAAATAAATCGTAATAATATAACGCCACAACAGTTGGTTACATCATTTTTCACTAAAGCTGAGGCAAACCGCTCCTCTTTGTTAAGGATAGATTTCGTTCGCCTGAGGGTAAGTTGCTGCATACGTAAATGGGCCTAAGATTGAATGCTCGTTCAATAAAGATACGGGAGATTTTCGATGCAAATCGAGACCGTTAAGACGAACCGACCGACCCCGATCAGTTTGACAAAAACCTTCGAAGCCTCCATCCACGAGTTCTCAAATTTTGGGGTGGAAGCAACGTCGCTTGGGCAAATCAGTACAGCGACGGGCGTTCCAACAGAGCGTTTATCCAAGACTTTTCATGACACGGCCAATCTGTTCTCAAATGTGGTCAAATGGTATCTGACCAGATACGAGCATCAGATCCTTTCCGGCTTTGCCATGCATTCCAACCCTGTCGAAGCCATCCGTATTGCCCTTTACGAATGCATTGAACTGTTTTGTGAAGATGACTGCCCACATGGCAGTTTGCTCTCTGTTGAGCTTATGGAGATTTCTGATACCGACGGCGTCATCGCCAAAGAAATGGCGCACCTCAAAGAGCAGGTCCACGGACGCATCTATCAAAAACTGGAGAACTGCAAACAGCGCTTCACCTCAGGTTTTAGACCCAATGAGCTTGCCGAGTTCTATACCGAAGTCATGGCGATCCTCATTAAGCAGGCCTGTGATGGGGTAGATCGCACCGACCTGTATAATCTCGCTGATGCCAGCCTTGAAAGATTGGAGAACCAGCCTGTCATACACTAGTGCATGTGAGCAAAAACGATCAGAACAAGCGGACTGGCAGCCCTCAGTGTCAGTCCGCTTTTTTGTGAAATAAAACGCTCAAATCCGGCACGAAATGAGGCTGCGAAAAGGCGAAATACTCAATTTGTCCGGATCTTGTCTATCAGGCCTTAATCGTAATTTTCCTAGCATTAATAATCAGTTGTTCTTTATCCATGGCCGCGTAATATGTACTTATGCCTATAAAGGATGAAATGCACGTGGAAACAATATCTCCGGACATAGAGGCCATGTTGGAAGCCTCGGTCAAAATGTTTTGGAAGCGAGGCTATGATGCCACTTCCCTAGATGATGTCGTGGACGCCATGGGCGTTCCTCATGAATTTGTAGAAGGGGCATTTTCCAATAAGGAAGAACTCTATGCAGCAGCCACAAGGTGGTATCTGCAAAACTATGGCCGCAGGCTGCTTTCTGGCTTTGCCATGCATTCCAACTGCTGTGATGCCATTCGTGTCGCCCTTTACGAATGCGTCGATGTGCTCTGCGATAAAACAGAGTCAGACGGATGCCTTCTGTCATCTGGCTTACTGGAGATCTCCACCCAGGACAGTATTCTGACCAGAGAGATCACCGATCTGCGCAACACCATGGTAGGCGCGATTACACGCAAACTCACCGATTGCAAAGAAAGCCTCAAGACCGGTACTGATATCGAAACGCTCGCCCGCTTTTATGCAGCAACCCTGCAGGGACTGGCCAGTCAATGTAAGGATGGCGCCAAAAAAGAGCAGCTCTATCGCGTGGTTGATATGAGCATGAAAGTCCTGGATTCCTACCGCATCAATTAAAAAGTTATCTTTATGTTCTCTGTCGATATAAGATTAAGAACATAAAGTGAACATATGAATTTGAGGCGTGTAAGGATACTTCAAAAGAATACTCAATCGCGGTCGTTTCAAATCCTTTACAGAAGGTGAAAGTTATAGGCGCAGTAAGCCCTATGTCTTTGCACTGTTGTTTTCCATGTGACTAAAACAGCGTTGAGGAGACCCTCCGACACCATATACTCGCGGCCATGAGACCGTGCGATATGATAGAGGCCGGAAACGTAACTCCCAAAATCGAAAGGCTCTTCGACCAGTGTGTCAAAGTCTTTCTCCTCAAGGGTTACGAAACCTGCACTCTGGATGATATAGGTAAAGCCGCCGGATGCTCGGGAGACTGTGTGAAGGAACACTTCACGTCCAAGCAGGAACTCGCAGCTGAAGCCATGCGCTGGTACTACATCAAGTACAGCCGCCACATGCGCACCGAAATGGCCATGCACCAGGACATCTATTCGGCCATGGAAGCGGTACTGTTTGCTTTCATCGAAATCAGCTGCGATCAGGTCCACGCCAACAAAGGGTTATTTGTCCGCACGTTCATTGACATTTCCAACGTTGATGAGTTCGTCAAAAACTCCTTCGAGGAACTGCAGGATGATTGGGAACATCAGGTTCTCGACAAGTTCAAGCAGTGCAAGCTGGAGCTCAAGGACGACGCCGACATCGAGGTGTTGGCACACTACTTCCTGACAGTGATTGAAGGTCTTTATGAGCTGATCAAATACGGAACCCCGTGTGATCTGATGTACAAGGTTGCGGTTGCGAGCCTCGGCGTTTTAGAATTGCATATGAAGACCGGCCAGGCCAAGAAAAAGAAGGGCTCCAAGAAGAAATCAAAGTGAGTGCCACTGCCTTCTCACTGCCCATTGCCTTAGCTCTTTACAGAAGATGAAAGAAATCCACCAAGACGGGAGAGACCTCTTCTGTACTCATTTCCCATAGCGGGAGAACGAGATTGCTGCCCCCCACCCAAAACGTATACTGGCGCCATGTCCTCATTAGATCCCATACGCGATGGTGAATTGTCACCTGAACTCGAAACCGCCTTAGATTCCTGCGTGAAGGTTTTTATGCTGCAAGGGTTCCAGCATTCCACATTGGAAGACCTTGCTGTTGCAAGCGGAAGCTCAAGAGGCTTTATCGAGAAGCATTTTGCCACCAAAGAGCAGTTTTGTGCAGCTGCCATGCACTGGTACTTCTCCAAATTCTACCGCCAGCTCCGGTCTGTGCTCGCGCTCCACTCAGAACTATACCCGGCAGTTGAAGCTGTGCTTTACGAGTTTATTGAACTCTCCCGAGAGCAATATGATGCTGGCACTGCCATGCGGTTCCATACCCTCATGGACATCGCAGAGCTGGATCCGGAATTGTCGGAGGAGCTGCGCAAGATGAAGCTCGAGGGCATGGAGCACTTCATCTACAAATTCACCCAGTGCAAAGGTGAGCTTCAAACCGATGACGAAGCCACCTCACTGGCCAAGTTCTACGCAACGATCTTTGAGGGTCTCTCCATTATGGTACAGCACGGCATGTCCCATGAAGACCTTTACAAAATGGCAAATCTAAGCCTGGAAGTGCTAGCCAACCATCTGAAAAAAGGCATCAATTTCTGAAGGCGTTTCTCCGCAGCATGATGACTGCTTCTCAGGTGAAGACACGCAAGACCTGTAAACTCAAAAACACGACGCATCAGGTTCAAATCCTTCCATTGCTTTTAAAGGTCTCTTTGCACTGCCACGGTTCTTCTTTGCAGACCTGACACTGCGCTCATATATTAGAATGGCGTTCTAACTTGGGATAGAGCGGTACTCTCGTCAGGGTTGGAATGGTGTTCTAGTGGCCAATGAAAACAACAGATATCAATCCATACTGGATGCTGCGCTGGAGCTGTTTTTAAAACAGGGCTACACAAGCACCTCGATTGCACAAATCCGCAACAAAAGCGGAGCGACGACCGGCAGCATCTATCACTTCTTCAAGGGAAAACCGGATATCGCCGTCGCGCTATGGGATCAGGCCGTTGCCGGTTGGACCAGAGAGACACGCAACACACCTCAAACCGCTAGCGCTGAAGACACCATCAAAGCCTCCGTCAATGGCTTGCTGCGGTGGGGCAGTGCCAATCCTGATCTGTTTCGCCTCTTTGAGGAGCTGAAGGTCAAAGCCCAGACGGAAGGTGAGTTCGAAACCATCAAGCAACAGATGGAGAACGTTCATTTGCAGGGAGAGGCGCTCTATGCCACCTGGCAAGTGCTGGGAGCAGTGAAACCCATTCCGTGGTCCGTTGCCTCCGCGCTCATCGTAGGCCCGGCCTATACGCTGTTAAGCACAGAGCGGGTTGTCTGTGATAAAGACAGGCAGTTTCTGGTGAAGATGGCATGGGAAGCGGTGAGGAAGTAAGAGACCCACTAAGATGCACTAAAACGACCCCAGCACCTTGATGATCTGCTCGCGGGTGTTGGGAGTAAAATGCAGCGCCCGCCACCCCATGTCCAACGCGGACATAATGTTCTCTTCCCGGTCATCAATCAAAAGCATCCGGTTGGCAGGAACCTTAAGGGCCTTGGTAACATGTATGAAAAACTCGGCGCTGGGCTTGGCCACACCCATACGCCCGGAGGCAAACACCGTCTCCACACGATCCTTGTAACCCATCTGCTCTTCGATATAGCGCGTACGCCGCGCCCCGTTGTTGGTCGCAATCACCTGGCGGACATGGGTCTTGGTAAGCTTGCGCATCAAGGCCAGCAGATCAAAGTCCGGGTGGGCGTCCTTTTCAAACCAGTACAGCAGGAAATGATCAAGGTCGCCGGGATAACCGGTCTTATCCGCCCAACGGGAGAGAAGGTCTCTGAGATCCTCATGCCCAACCAGAACCTCGTTGAAGTCATCCGTAAACATCTCCTGAGCAAAGGTGTGCCATGAGATGCCGAGATCCTCTTCAAACTGCTGCACCCAGATAAAGCGGTCATTGATAATGTTACGATTGAGAACCCCGTCAAAATCCCACGCAATTACGTCGATATCCTGCAACATGGACTGCCTCAAGCTTCAAACCATTCCCTATGAAAGACCAGAACAGGCACCTCTTGCAAGCATTAGGAAATACAGGAACACCGCAAAGACCGCGCAGGACCTCAAGAAATCGTCAACTCAAGAATTTTTTGCCTGCGCTTTCTTGACAATTTGAGTGTTACCCGCGATCTGTCTGTGCAACGAGAACAAGTCTAGAACACCAGTTTTATTGAGTACGCCACGCATGTCTAAGCCCGAAAAACCACAAAGGTTTGCCTCCGCATGTCCACACGATTGCCCGTCCACCTGCGCAATCGAGGTCGAAGTGCATGCAGATGGGCGTGTAGGCCGTATTCATGGCACCCGTGACAACGATTATACCGCTGGCGTCATCTGCGCCAAGGTCGCCCGCTACTCCGAGCGCTTGCATCATCCTGACCGCCTGACCAAACCTTTGCGCCGCACAGGCCCGAAAGGCTCCGGCCAGTTCGAAGAGATCAGCTGGGAAGAGGCACTACAGGAAGTCTCAGAGAAATTTCTGGAGGCTGAGAAGAAACACGGCCCGCAAACCGTCTGGCCATACTTCTTTGCCGGTACCATGGGTCTTGTACAGCGTGACAGCATCAACCGCCTGCGCAACGCCAAAAGTTATTCCGGCATGTACCAGACCTTCTGCACCAACATGGCGTGGACTGGCTACATCGCTGGCACCGGCAAGCTCGCTGGGCCGGACCCGCGCGAAATGGCTCTTGCCGATGCTGTTGTGATCTGGGGTACCAACCCGGTGGCGACGCAGGTCAACGTCATGACCCACGCCATCAAGGCCCGCAAGACCCGTAAAGCCAAGATCGTTGTCATCGACGTCTATAAGACCGAGACAATGAAACAGGCAGACATCGGCCTTGTCCTGAAGCCGGGTTCCGACGCCGCACTCGCTTGCGCTGTCATGCATGTTTTGTTCCGCGATGGCTATGCCGATCGCGCTTACATGGAAAAATACGCCGACGCACCTGCCGAACTGGAAGAACACCTAAAGACCCGCAGCCCTGAGTGGGCCAGCGAGATCACAGGTCTTTCCGCAGAGCAGATCGAAGAACTCGCAAAGTTGGTTGGCGAAACAAAGAAAACCTACTTCCGCCTAGGCTACGGCTTCACCCGCCAGCGCAACGGCGTGGTTTCTATGCATGCCGCCAGCTGTATCGCGGTTGTCGGCGGTCACTACCAATATGAGGGCGGCGGCGCGTTTCATAACAACGGCGCCATCTACGGTCTCAACATGGCCATGGTCGAAGCCCACTCGCTCCACGACAGCTCCATCCGCAAACTCGACATGTCTCAGGTAGGTCGGGTTCTTACAGGCGACAGCGAAGCGCTCATGGACGGCCCGCCAGTCACCGCCATGCTGATCCAGAACACCAATCCGGTGTCAGTGGCTCCTGAGCAGACCCTCGTGAAAGAAGGCTTTGCCCGCGAAGACCTGTTCACCGTGGTCCACGAGCAGTTCATGACTGAAACCGCGCTTATGGCTGATATCGTCCTGCCAGCAACCCAGTTTCTGGAACATGACGACATCTACAAAGGTGGCGGACACCAGAACCTCCTGTTCGGTCCAAAACTGGTCGACGCCCCGGGTGAAGCCAAACCGAACCTCTATGTGCTGAACGAACTGATTGAACGCCTCGGCGGCGAAGAGCACGAAGCGCACAAGATGACAGCCCGCGAGCACATCGACTGGATGCTCAAAAACTCCAAGTATCCGGGCGGCTTGAGCGAGCTGGAAGAAAACCGCTGGCTTGACTGTCAGCCAGACTTCAATGAAGCACACTACATAAACGGCTTTGGCTATGAGGATGGCAAGTTCCGCTTCAAGCCGGACTGGGCAAAGGTGCCTGCACCAAACAACGGTCCAATGGGCCCATGGCAACAAATGCCAGCCTTGCCGGATCATTGGGACATCAACGAAGCGCCGACCAGGGACTATCCGTTCCGCCTCGCCACATCTCCCTCACGCTCGTTCCTGAACTCTACGTTCAACGAGACCCCAAGCTCCGTGAAGAAGGAAGGCCGCCCAACAGTCATGCTGCACGCGGAAGACGCAGCCGCGCTGGGCGTGGAGGAGGGCGACAAGGTCATCCTCTCCAATCATCGCGGCGAAGTCATCCTGCACGCCTCCGTGGGGGATCGTCCTCAAAAGGGCACGCTGATCGCAGAAGGCATCTGGCCCAATGCTGCACACGAAGGTGGCAACGGCATCAACACCCTCACCAGCGCCGACCAGACCGCTCCCTTCGGCGGCGCTGCCTTTCACGACATCCACGTCGCGGTGCGCAAAGCGTAAGGCAGATATCCTCGACATATTGGGAGCGGTGATCTCGCTCCTTCAATATGCACGTGTGATATTTTCCTCGGTTCACAAAAATTGAACGCATATGTGAACAAAAAAGAGCCCTCATAGTACTAAGCGACACTCTTAACTCCGCCAGGAAACGTAAAGTAGTTCCAATTAGCGAGTTCTGATTGAATTTGATGACTCTGCGTCAAATTCATAATAATAAAGGGTGTGCAATGAGCGGATTAACTATTGGTAACTCTAGTAATTTTCACGGTGCTGTTGAAAATCTGGTAAATCAGGCTCGTGTCGAGCATGCAACCTCGTTAAATCTAAATACTGATGACTTGATCGTTTCTATTGGCAGTAAACAAGGCAACCCGCAGACAGGGGAACGGATTTACTCCGTTGTGGTTGACACGCCGCAGCACATGCGCGGTTTGGGAGATAATCTTAAATCTGCAGCAAGTGCGTTGTCGCATGGCCGCCTTGCCAATGTGAAACAATCTCTCACCGACGCGACAAAAAACATCGGGAACCTTCTGGGACGAACCCAAAGTGCTCCGGAACAAGCGAAAGAAAACTGGGCTCCCTTTCTGGAGCTTGCAGAGCAGACGATTGCAGACACAATAAAGCACGCCTCATCCGGGACCGAGCGTCTCGTTGATCTGAAAGCGATGATGGCCGGTATTCAAGCGAGCGTTTTTGACAGGACTGAGTTCAACGAGCACGACGGATCTCATCGCACACTGGGGGATGCCGCCAAAGTCGATATCCGCAGCTTGAAAGCCATGGATGCTGCGGTCTCCAGTGCCCAGAGTCGAATATTGGGATATGCAAGCAGCACCCGAAGCGCTGAAGTCTCTGGAGTGCAGCAAGAGAATGTGCCGACTGCCAACTCTCAGAGTGAAGCTCCACGTGTTCAGCAATCGCCTCTTTACGATGTTCCACGCCAGCCACCACAACCTCTATACGACACTCCGCGCCCACAACCGCATCAGTACGATACCCCGCGGCCGCAACACCCATACGATCATCTGGAGCCAAAGACGACAGTGGCGCCAACATATGCGCAGTTGAACACAGGGACTGTCTACCAGAACGTGGAAGCTCAGAACTTGGGTGAGAACACTGAAAGCTACTCCGCGCGGCGTACTCTTGAAATCACGAATGGTAATTTGGGAACCAGCTTCCAAAGCCTGGACGAACTAAATAATTTCATGGAAGGGAAGGAAGCCTACATCGATGGCTATATGGCTCAACTGCAGACATCAGGCGAGTTCAAAACGTTTGAGTCATATTTCGCTCAGTTCAACAGGCCGGTCGCTCACGCATCCCAGCAGGTGACACCGCCAGTGGAACCAACTGTCACCTATGCTGATATGCAGATCGCACCTGATGAAGACGGTATCGAACAGCCTGAAGCTCAGACCGAGCGGAGCACTGCGACGCAATCTCAGTTTGTGAAACTGGATGACTTGGTGCTGCAAAAGGGTGAACTTCGGATCTGACAAGTCTCACAGGCGGTAACGTAGGACCAACTCCGCTTTCAACGTAGAAAAAACGCAAATCGCGCAAACGAACGCACATAGTAACGCAAACGAAAAAAGGCCGGAGGCGGGAGCGCCTACGGCCTTTTTTGTGTCTCTTTATGAGAACCTTATCTCATTAACAAATAAGGCTTTTATCGTCCTGCTTAGCACCTGCAATCTTCACGCGAAAGCCATCAACGGAAGCTCTGCCACTGGCCACAGCCTCCAATGCCTTGGGATAGATCTCATGCTCAACAGCCAGCACACGCGCTGCCAGATCATCCAGGTTATCCCCGTCCAGAACGGGGACAGCTCCCTGCGCGATGATCGGACCCACATCCATTTCCGCTGTTACAAAATGCACAGTCGCCCCATGAATGCGAACGCCTTCCTTCAACGCCCGCTCATGCGTATGCAGACCCGGAAAGCTTGGTAAGAGAGCAGGGTGGATATTGATCATCCGGCCTTGCCACTGGCTTACGAACCATGGTGTTAGCAAACGTAAAAAGCCAGCCAGAACAAGCAGGTCTATGTTGTGCTGTTCAAGCATCGCATTCAGATCACGCTCAAATGCCTCACGGTCTTTGCCATAAAGTTTGTGGTCCAACGCAAAGGTGGCAAAACCCTCGTCAGCAGCGCGCTCCAGCCCTTTTGCGTCTGGCCGGTTAGACCCCACCACAACGATTTCCGCTGGATAATCAGGGTTTTTTGCTGCCTCAATAAGAGACAGCATGTTGGAGCCTCGCCCTGAAATCAAAACACCTACGCGTTTTTTAGGCTGCGTGCTCATTTAGCAAAACCCAGCGAGCCGTCAAACACAACCTGCTCAGCTCCATCCTGCGCAGCTTCCAGTTTGCCAAGCGTCACAACAGTTTCACCCTCACGCTCAAGCACGTCGCGAACAGCGTCAGCTTTGTCAGCAGCAACCGCGACCACCATGCCAACACCGCAGTTGAAGGTGCGCAGCATTTCAAACTGTTCAATGCCGCCAGCTTTTGAGAGCCAGCCAAACACAGCAGGGGAGGAAATAGCAGAAAGATCGATCCGTGCAGCAAGCCCGTCAGGCAGAACGCGCGGCAGGTTTTCAGGAAGACCACCACCAGTGATATGCGCCAAGGCTTTGATGCCATTGGTTTCTTTGATCGCGGCCAGCAGGGGCTTCACATAAATGCGGGTTGGCTCCATCAGCGCTTCGCCAAGCGTCTTGTCAGCATCAAACGGCGCTTTGTCAGCCCATGTCAGGCCGGAAACTTCAACGATCTTGCGAACCAGAGAGAAGCCGTTGGAATGCACACCGGAGGAAGCCAGACCAAGCAAAACGTCGCCTTCGCCAATATCCTTGGACGGCAGCAGCGTTCCGCGCTCAGCCGCGCCAACGGAAAATCCAGCCAGATCATAATCACCAGCCGCGTACATGCCTGGCATTTCAGCCGTTTCACCACCGATCAGCGCGGCACCAGAGATTTTACAGCCCTCTGCTATCCCCGCCACAACATCGGTCGCCATGTCGACATCCAGCGCGCCAGTGGCAAAATAATCAAGGAAGAACAGCGGCTCAGCACCTTGCACCACAAGATCGTTCACACACATGGCAACCAGATCAATCCCCACACCGCTATGCACGTTGGTGTCGATGGCAATCTTAAGCTTGGTGCCCACGCCATCATTGGCCGCCACAAGAACAGGGTCTTTAAACCCGGCGCCTTTCAGATCAAAAAGACCGCCAAAGCCGCCAATGTCACTGTCAGCACCCGGGCGACGCGTTGCTTTAACCAGTGGGCTGATCCGTTTGACCAGTGCGTTCCCGGCGTCGATATCGACCCCCGCTTGTGAATAGGTAAGGCCGTTATTACCGTTCTGGTCCTGGCTCATGGATACTGCTCCGCATCATCAAGAGTATAGCGGCATGACCGCCTATGTAATTTGGCGGCATAAAAACAAAACTGCAGGGAATTGCAAGGCCGAAAGGGGAAGGAAACCACGCTGGTATCTCAGAAAAACGCAGATCTGTGCAGAACCAGCTAAGCTTTTGCAAATTAATGGAGCTTTGAAAAACTCTTCATTTAGGGGAAAGTTTTTCACCCCTCTCAAAGATGCTCCTAAATTAAGCGGGCGAAAAGGTGGAGTAGCTACTCTGGCAAACCTGATGCTGCGACTTGACGTAATCAACCTATGGAAACTACAACCATCTTAAATTTTAAAGATGCCTCTGTGAGCGACCGCGCTGCCGGAAAACCAGCAAGTTGATGGGCTCCATGCCTCCACCTGGAGATAGTTTATGAGTACAAACAAACGGTTATTCTTCTGGTTGCTGGCTTTTATAGCCTTCATCCTGTTCTTGTCGGTGTTTCAAAGCATCCTTCTACCGTTTGTCGCAGGTATGGCCTTGGCCTATCTTCTCGATCCAATTGCGGATTATCTGGAAACCCACGGGTTCGGGCGCATCTGGGCAACTGTTACGATCCTCCTGATATTCCTGATCGTTTTTACCGCAGCGCTGCTGATCCTCCTGCCAATTCTCGGCAAACAGCTGATCGCATTTCTGGACTACCTACCAGAACTGGCCGGAAATCTTGAAAATTTGCTGCGTGAAAGCCTTGGGCCACAAATGGACAGACTTGCAAACCTGTCAGGCCAAACCAACAAAATCGACTGGGGTGCCTTCGTCGGGCAGGCCGCAAACTTCGTTGGCGGACTGCTGTCTTCCATCTGGAGCGGCGGGCAAGCACTTATTTCTATCATCGGTCTTGCTGTCGTAACACCAGTTGTCGCGTTCTATCTCCTGCTCGACTGGGACAACATGATCGAACGCATCGACAGCTGGCTGCCACGTGACTACCAGCAAACCATCCGCGCACTGGCAAGTGATATGGATTCAGTAGTGGCCGGGTTTGTTCGCGGGCAGGTGATGATGTGCCTGATACTGGGCACCTTCTACGCTGTTGCTCTGTTACTTGTTGGCCTGAAATTTGGTCTCCTGATCGGCCTCACAGCTGGCTTAATCAGTTTCATTCCTTATGTCGGTGCGATTGTCGGTTTCGGTCTGTCAATTGGTGTTGCTTTGGTCCAGTTCTGGCCTGATTATTTCATGATCGGAGCGGTGCTGGGCGTATTTGTTGTTGGTCAGTTTCTGGAGGGAAACGTCCTTCAGCCCAAACTTTTAGGTGGAAGTGTCGGTCTTCACCCTGTCTGGCTCATGTTTGCACTGTTCGCTTTTGGTTCTTTAATGGGATTTGTGGGGATGTTGATAGCAATTCCAGCTGCAGCAGTGGTTGGGGTACTAGCAAGATTTGCTCTCAGGCAATATCTTGCAAGTTCGCTATATGCAGGTCACTACAAAAATACCAATAAGACGGAAGGACTGGAATGACAGGATCGACAGGGCCACAACAATTGCCTTTGGTCTTGCCCCATGAGGAGGCATTGGGGGTTGATGATTATCTGGTTTCAACGTCAAATCAGGCTGCATTCAATCTGATTACCAATTGGCCGGAGTGGCCATCTCCGATCGTAACCCTGCAAGGGCCGATCGGATCGGGTAAAACACATCTGGTCAACGCATGGCAGGAGCTCAGCGGAGCTCAGATCGTGGGCGGAGATGAACTGGAATTTCTTGACCTTACGGCATTGGCAGAAGCCGGCCCGGTTGCGGTTGAAGACCTGCACGCAGGTTTTGATGAAGCATCTTTGTTCCATCTGTTCAACGCAGTACGCCTGTCCGGTGGCAACATGTTGATGACCACCCGCGAGTGGCCAAACACGTTTGACCTTAAAACCAAGGATCTGGCGTCCCGTTTTCGGGCAGCGACCCCGGTGCAGGTGGAAGAGCCGGACGACATGCTGCTCGCAATGGTCATGACCAAACATTTTTCAGATCGTCAGGTAACTGTTGACTCCAGTGTGATAGATTACCTCGTGATAAGAATTGAACGGTCACTGGATGCAGCACGCAACGTTGTAGACATGCTGGACAGACATGCATTGGCGAAGGGTCGAAAGATCTCCCGCGTCATGGCCTCCAAAATACTGGAGAGCATGGGCGAGTAGGAACCAAGGTGTATCTCCGAAAAGTGGTTGCCGGTTTTCGGCTCCAGATACGCCTGTAAATAAAGCTTAGAGCTTGCTGCTGCACTGCAACATGCTCTAAGCTTTATTTTCCCGTCAAAAATGTATGGTCTAAATGACCAGAATCATACAACGGACAGCGCAATCGTCAGATATTCTAAGGGCGAGGTGCGCCCATACAGGTGACCCGGTCCACGGGCTGCGGAGGTACATGGAATGAATGAGTTTACGGAAATGAACGCTTTGGAAGACGAGACCACTGACACCGCAGATTTTGAGGTGAGTGCAGGGCTGGCTCTGATGCAAAAACCAGAGCGCTTTGTAAACCGTGAACTCTCGTGGTTGCAGTTCAACCGCCGTGTTCTGGAAGAATCCATGAACCCGAGCCATCCGCTTTTGGAGCGGCTCCGGTTCCTGTCCATTTCTGCCAACAACTTGGATGAGTTCTTCATGGTGCGTGTTGCTGGCCTGCGCGGTCAGCAGCGAGCGGATGTGACGACCATTTCTGATGATGGTCTGACCTCGACCGAACAGCTGGAGCAAATCTCTGTTGAGGTAAGTAAGCTTCAAAGTGAGCAGCAAGCCCGCTTCCGTCAACTGCGCTCTGAGCTGGCTGATGAAGGTATCTTCATCGTTGAAGCGCAGAACATGAGCCAGTCTGAAACGGATTGGCTGGAAGACTACTTCCTTCAGCATATTTTCCCGGTTCTGACCCCGTTGGCTATTGATCCAGCGCATCCTTTCCCGTTCATCCCAAATCTGGGCTTTTCGCTGATCCTGGATCTGCGTCCGGTGGATGGAGGCGCAGGTATGACTGCGCTGCTGCGTATGCCAAGCCAGATTGGCCGCTTTGTTGTCCTGCCAACACCGCGTGATGCCGGGCCAAAAGCAACTCGTTTCATTCCAATTGAGACGATCATCTCGTTGTTCATCGGCAATCTCTTCCCCGGATATGAAGTTTGCGGCAAAGGCGCGTTCCGCGTATTGCGCGACTCCGACTTGGAAATCGAGGAAGAAGCGGAAGACTTGGTGCGCGTTTTTGAAACCGCCCTGAAACGTCGCCGCCGCGGGTCTGTGATCCGCATGGAAATCGAAGAAAGCACACCAGAAAGTCTGCGTGCCTTCGTTGCAAATGAGCTTGAAGTCACCGAAGAGGAAACCTTCCTTGCCAACGGACTTTTGGCGCTGAATGACCTGTCTCAGGCTGTGAACGTCAAACGCGATGATCTCAAGTTCCCGCCATACACTCCGCGTTATCCGGAACGTATCCGCGAACACGGCGGGGATTGTTTTGCGGCTATCCAACAAAAAGACATCCTGATCCACCATCCCTACGAGAGCTTCGACGTTGTCGTTCAGTTCCTCCGCCAAGCCGCTCAGGACCCGGATGTCGTCGCAATCAAGCAAACGCTTTACCGCACATCCAACAACTCCCCGATCGTCAAAGCCCTTGCAGAAGCGGCAGAAGCTGGCAAATCCGTCACCGCGCTTGTCGAACTCAAAGCCCGCTTTGACGAAGAAGCCAACATCCGTTGGGCGCGAGATTTGGAGCGCGCTGGAGTACAGGTCGTCTTCGGCTTTCTTGAGCTGAAAACTCATGCGAAAGTCTCCATGGTTGTCCGCCGTGAGCAGGGTGGTTTGAGAACCTACTGCCACTTCGGCACCGGCAATTATCACCCAATCACAGCACGCATCTATACCGATCTGTCCTACTTTACCGCAGAGCCTGCAATGGCGCGTGATGCTGCTAAGGTGTTCAATTACATCACAGGTTACGCAGAACCGGGCGAGTTGGAGCGACTGGCCGTTTCTCCAATGAGCCTGCGCAAGCGCATCATTCAGCACACAGAAGAAGAGATTGCCCACACCAAGGCAGGTCGTCCGGGTCAGATCTGGATGAAGATGAACTCTCTGGTAGATCCAGGTGTTATTGATGCATTGTACCGGGCCAGTCAGGCAGGGGTACAAATTGATCTGGTCGTGCGTGGTATCTGTTGCCTGCGTGCGGGCGTGCCGGGGCTCTCTGACAACATCCGTGCGAAATCAATTGTGGGAAGATTTCTTGAGCACAGCCGTATCTTCTGCTTTGGCAATGGTCACGGGTTGCCCTCTGATGAAGCCCATGTCTATATCTCATCAGCGGATATGATGCCGCGCAATCTGGATCGTCGGGTCGAGACCCTTGTTCCTGTTAAAACGCCAACAGTACACAAGCAGATTCTTGATCAGATCATGGTTGCAAATCTAGAAGATAATCAACAAAGCTGGCGTCTGCTTCCAGACGGTAGTCATGAGCGCATTGTTGCAGAACCAGACGAAGATCCGTTCAACGCACACAAGTTCTTTATGACGAACCCATCTCTGTCTGGTCGTGGTAGCTCGCTACAGGGCGATAGCCCAAAACTTTTTGTAGAACGGCCAAATAGTGACAGATATCTCGACGAGTGATGAGCCTCGAGGACGATTTACAGACCCGGGACCAATAGCAATCATTGATATTGGTTCCAACTCTGTCCGTCTTGTAATTTATGAAAGACTGGCGCGTAACCCGACAGCGTTGTTCAATGAAAAAATCCTGGCAGGACTGGGGCGCGGTGTAGGCGCGACTGGTCGTCTGGGTGAAGAAAATGTTGCCACCGCACTGCGTGCTTTGGTGCGGTTTCGCCGTGTCTGCGATCATGTCGGTGTCATCAAACTGCACATTCTGGCAACAGCAGCAGCTCGCGAAGCTGAAAATGGCGCAGAGTTCATTGCAAAAGTAGAAAACATCTGCCGTGCCAACGTTCAGATCCTGTCTGGCCGCGATGAGGCATTCTACTCAGCAATGGGGGTTTTCTCTGGTTTCTGGCGGGCAGATGGCCTTGTCGGAGATTTGGGCGGCGGATCATTAGAGCTGGTCGACATCAGTGCTCATGGCATCGGTGATGGACGCACATTTCCGCTTGGCGGAATTCGGCTGCAGGAATCCTCAGAAAAAGATCTGGCACTGGCCAATGAGATCGCCCGTGAAGAGCTGGAAAAAGCCGACTGGCTGGGTAAGGCAAAAGACCGCAACTTCTATGCGATCGGTGGAACGTGGCGTTCACTTGGCCGTTTGCACTTGTATCAACAGGGCTATCCGCTGCATGTGATGCATGACTACACAGTGCCTGCTGAAGTCATGATTGATTTCTGCGAGCAGCTCATGCGGGATGACCTAAGCAACGAGTCAAGCATTCAGGTGATCTCTAAAGCGCGTCGTGGATTGCTGCCGTATGGTGCAACCGTGATGCGGCAGACCTTGTTGCATTGTCAGGCAGATCAGGTCGTCTTTTCTGCACTCGGCGTGCGGGAAGGGTACTTGTATGATCAGCTTGATGAAGACGGCAAAAAGCAAGACCCTTTGCTCACAGCAGCCCACGAGTTGGGTGTGCTGCGTGCCCGTGATCCCTCTTATTCAGCCGAAGTGGTTGAGTGGAGCGAGCAGGCCATGCGTGTGGCTGGTGTGGACGAAAGCGAAGGCGAACGCCGCCTGCGCATCGCGGCCTGTCAGTTAACGGATATCGGCTGGCGTGCGCATCCGGACTACCGTCGTCAGCAATCACTGAACATTATTTCTAATGGCGGGTTTGTAGGCATTGATCATGCGGGTAGGGCATATCTGGCACTGACAGTGTTCTATCGCTACGAAGGCCTGATGGATGATGCGCTTTCGCCGGCCATTCGTAGCCTGAGTAATCCACGTCTCATGAAGCTGGCACGTATGCTTGGCGCAACGTTGCGTGTTGCGGCATTGATCAGCGCTTCCATGAATGGCGTGTTGCTCAAGAGCAAGCTGTCGCTGGTGAACGACAAACTCGTACTGGCTCTCCCGGCAGAACTTGCGGACATGCAAGGGGATCGTTTGACAAAGCGCTTGAACCAACTAGGGCGCGTTATGGATCTGGAAGCCGAAGTCAGAGTGCTTTAATAAATCTGAGACAGATACAAGAAAGCCCCGACAAGTTTTGCCGGGGCTTTTCTTATTTATCAGTAAGTTATGATGAGTAGTGGATTCAAAATCTTAATCAGACTTTGGCTTGTTGTTCTTGTTGCCACCACGACGGCGAGAGCTGTTTTCAACACGCTCAACCGGTTCACCTTGTTCGCAAATGACGACCTGACGGCCATTAAAAGCAAGGCCGATTTCGCCTTTTTTCAAGCGCAGCGCATCTTCACCAAAAAGCTCTCGGCGCCAGCCGGAAAGAGCCTGAACCTGCGCATCTCCACTTGATGCAATCTTGTCCAGATCATCGACCGTCGCGATAACTTTCGGTGCCACACCAAAGCTTTCGCTCTTCATCTTCAAAAGCACCTTCAGCAAATCGACAGCTGCAGACGCTCCGTCCGGAGAAGGCCGTCCTTTTGGAACTTCTGGCAGATCGTCCTCAGAAATCTCCATAGCGCGTTTTACCGCGTTGAGAATGTCCTCAGCATGTCTGGAGCGCTCAAAACCACGTGGGATTGTGCGCAAGTGCCCCAAAGCTTCAGATGTCTGAGGCTTCTGCGTTGCAACCTCAAAAATCGCATCATCTTTGATAACGCGGCTACGAGGAATGTCACGCTTTTGCGCTTCCTGTTCGCGCCAGAAGGCCAGTTCCTTTAAAACAGCCAGATCGCGTGGTTTGCGGACGCGCAACTTCATGCGCTGCCAGGCCTTCGCAGGATCACTGCGATAGGTATCAATGGAAGACAGCGTTGCCATCTCATCTTCAACCCAGTGGTTGCGGCCCTTCTGTTCCAGTTGCTCTTTCAGGAACTGGTAGACGTCGCGCAAGTGGGTCACATCAGCCAGTGCATAAGCAAGCTGTTTGTTCGTCAATGGACGCCGGGACCAATCTGTAAACCGGGATGATTTGTCGATCCGCTCACCCGTCACTTTCGAAACCAGCTGGTCGTAGGAAACTGAATCCCCAAAGCCACAAACCATGGCTGCAACCTGACTATCGAAGAGAGGTGAAGGCACAAAGCCACCCAGATGGTAGATTATTTCAATATCTTGCCGTGCAGCATGGAACACCTTCACGATGTCCGTATTGCGCATCAATGCAAAAAAAGGTTCAAGATCCAGATCTTCAGCCAGAGCATCAACCAACACAGCATTATCTGGATTGGCAATCTGAATGACGCAGAGTTTTGGCCAGAAGGTCGTTTCCCGCAAAAACTCGGTATCAACTGTTACGAAATCTGAATTAGCAAGCTTGGCACACGCTTGCGCAAGCTCTTCTGTAGTTGTGATCATCTTCATGGTGTCAAAGTCTATAGCGTAAGCGAACGGGCTTGTCCCTATCTAAGTTTCTCGTTTTCTCATCAAGTGGTTGTAAATGTCGATTTTTGCTCTCTATGAACCAAAGGGTCGCAGCCGGAGCCTCGCGAAAACCACGTAGGTAGAGGAAACTCGGGAAATGTCCGCAAGAAACAGCGCCAAAGTTACAGACTTACTTGACTTTAGGATGCTGACATGTCTTTTCCAGCCGGATGACCTTTTGACGAGGTCAACCAGTTTCTGAATTTTATGATTCACTAGATTACCACTGAGGACGCTATGCATCGTTATCGAAGCCATACCTGCGGAGAGCTGCGGGCGAATAATGTAGGTGAAACCACTCGCCTTTCTGGCTGGGTGCACCGTGTACGCGATCACGGCGGCCTGCTGTTCATCGACTTGCGTGACCAT
The DNA here is from genome assembly GCF_001623225.1 of Pseudovibrio sp. Ad13. Classification (NCBI taxonomy): domain Bacteria; kingdom Pseudomonadati; phylum Pseudomonadota; class Alphaproteobacteria; order Hyphomicrobiales; family Stappiaceae; genus Pseudovibrio; species Pseudovibrio sp. Ad13. The sequence continues at coordinate 80,322 of NZ_LMCC01000013.1, forward strand.
TACGGCCTTACGCAGTGTGTTGTTGATCCGGACTCCCCAGCATTTAAACTGGCTGAAACCGTACGTTCCGAATGGTGCATCCGCATCGATGGTGACATTAAGAAGCGCTCTGACGATACCGTCAACAAGGGCCTTGGCACCGGCGAGATCGAAATTTTCATTCGTGATATGGAAGTTTTGGGCGACTCTCAAGAGCTGCCTTTGCCAGTATTCGGTGAGTTGGAATACCCAGAAGATATTCGTCTAAAGTACCGTTTCCTCGACCTGCGTCGCGACACTCTGCACGCAAACCTGATGACACGGACCAAGATCATCAATTCCATGCGTCGTCGCATGAATGATGCTGAGTTCAACGAATTCCAGACACCAATTCTGACGGCTTCTTCCCCAGAAGGCGCGCGCGATTTCTTGGTGCCTTCCCGTATTCACCCTGGTAAGTTTTACGCGTTGCCACAGGCTCCCCAGCAGTTCAAACAGCTGCTTATGATGTCTGGCTTTGATAAATACTTCCAGATTGCACCTTGCTTCCGTGATGAAGATCCACGCGCTGACCGTCTGCCAGGCGAGTTCTACCAGCTCGACGTGGAAATGAGCTTTGTTACTCAGGAAGACGTGCTGACCACCATGGAACCAGTTATCCGTGGTGTGTTTGATGAATTCTCTGAAGGTAAGCCAGTTACCAAAGAATTCCCACGCATTCCTTACGCAGAAGCGATCCGCAAATACGGCTCCGATAAGCCGGATCTGCGTAACCCGATCGAAATGCAGGACGTGACTGAACACTTCGCAGGCTCCGGCTTTAAAGTGTTTGCACGTATGATCGAGAGCGATCCAAAGGTTCAGGTCTGGGCAATCCCAGCTCCAAAGGGCGGTTCCCGCGCATTCTGTGATCGCATGAACTCATGGGCACAGAGCGAAGGCCAACCAGGCCTTGGTTATATCTTCTTCCGTAAAGAAGAAGACGCAATCGCCGGTGCTGGCCCAATTGCGAAAAACATCGGTACAGAGCGCACTGAAGCAGTCCGCACCCAGCTTGGTCTGGATGAAGGCGATGCGGTGTTCTTTGCAGCTGGCGATCCTAAAAAGTTCGCAGACTTCGCTGGCAAAGCGCGTACTCGCGCTGCTGAAGAGCTGAACCTGATTGATGAAGACCAGTTCGCACTGTGTTGGATTGTTGACTTCCCAATGTACGAATGGGACGAAGAAAACAAGAAAGTTGACTTCTGTCACAACCCATTCTCCATGCCGGAAGGTGGAATGGACGGCCTCAACAATGTTGAGCCTCTTGAACTGAACGCCTACCAGTACGACGTTGTCTGTAACGGTTATGAAATCGGCTCAGGCGCGATCCGTAACCACCAGGTCGAAGTCATGAAAAAAGCCTTCGAAATCGCTGGTTACGATGAAAGCCTGCTCGAAGAAAAATTCGGTGGCATGTTCCGCGCATTCCAGTACGGCGCGCCTCCACACGGCGGCATGGCTGCTGGCGTTGATCGTATCGTTATGCTGCTTGTTGGTGCAAAGAACCTGCGTGAGGTGACCTTGTTCCCAATGAACCAGCAGGCACAGGATTTGATGATGGGTGCTCCGGGCGATGTGTTCCCGGCACAGCTGCGCGATCTTCATATCCGCCTGAACTTGCCAGAAGCATAAGAGCCGCTGGCAGAAAAGCAGGTATGGCGGTTCACGTCATAATGTTATAAATCTCATGGAAGGGCGGTCGTAGATCTACGGTCGCCTTTTCATCTTCTACCGGTAGCAAATTAAGTCGTCATACTTAATTTCGCTGGAAAAGCTGAGGGTTTTAGGTGTTCGACGCCATAAGCAAAAAGCTGTTTGCGGATGAAGAAGGCGCTCCCAGCCTTATTCGCCGCCTTCTCCGAGAAAATTTCGGGAAATACAAATTCCAATACATGATTGCGTTTGCCTTCATGATTGTAGCTGCCGCCGCAGGTGCGGGCAGTGCAGCCATAATGAAAAACGTTATCAATCAGGTCTTTATCGACCGTGACATCACCATGGTCTACATTATCTCTGGTGCAGTGATGACCATCTTCCTGACCAAAGGTATTGCGACCTACGGTCAGACTGTTGTACTGAGCAGGATTGGCAACTCAATTGTCGCCAAACTCCAGCGTGACATGTTTGAAAAAGTGACCCGATTGGGGGTCCGATATTTCGACCATACGACATTTGGTGATCTGGCCACACGATTTGGACATAACACAGGCGCTGCCAGAGGCGTTATGGACCTGATCATACTGTCCGCTGGACGGGATGTTATGTCCGTGATCGGTCTGGTGACTGTCATGATCTGGCAGAATCCGCTGCTCTCACTCATCGCACTGGGCATCATGCCTCCAGCTGTCTATGTCGTCTCTAAGCTCGTTCGCCGTGTGAAGAAGATCGCGAAGAGCCAGTTTGTTTCTCAGACAATCATCCTTTCCTTGGTAAAGGAAATGGCTCTGGGCATTCGCGTCGTGAAGTCCTTTAACTACGAAGCAAACATGCATGCGGCGATGGACAGCGCGGTCTCCAGTGTTGAACAGCAGTCCAACAAGATTGCGAAGCTAACTGCCAGAACATCACCATTGATGGAAACTCTGGGCGGTATCGCAATTGGCATCATCATCCTGTATGGCGGTTATAGCGTGATTGCCTTGGATCAGGATCCAGGTGCGTTTTTTGCTTTCATCACAGCACTTTTGCTTGCATATGAGCCAATCAAACGCCTCGCTCGCTTTCAGGTCAATCTGAATACAAAGCTTGTTGGTGTGCGTCTGATGTACGAGCTTCTGGATATGCCAGAAGAAAGTCAGAGAACCTTAGACAAGCCTGACATGAAGGTCATCAAAGGACGGATCGAGTTCAAACAAGTCGAGTTCGATTATGGTGAGACAAAAGCTCTGAATGGCCTGAGTATGGTCGCAAACTCAGGTGAAGTGACTGCCCTTGTTGGTGCATCTGGAGCGGGTAAATCAACAGTCTTCTCGTTGATTGAACGTTTCTATGAAATCGATAAGGGTGGAATTCTGATCGATGATCAGGACATTCGTGACTTCAACATGGAAAGTCTGCGCGGCAATATCGCAATCGTGACACAGGATACGTTCCTGTTTGACCGTACGATCAGGGAGAATATCCTTATCGGCCGGCCTGGCGCCACGGATGAGGAAGTGATTGAGGCTGCAAAGAATGCGAATGCCCACGAATTCATCGAGAAGATGGAAAAGGGCTACGACAGCAATGCAGGCGAGGGCGGCACACGCCTTTCCGGTGGTCAGCGACAGCGCTTGGCGATTGCACGGGCAATGCTTTCTGATGCACCCATTCTATTGCTGGATGAAGCAACATCTGCTTTGGATGCTGAGTCAGAAAATAAAGTACAAACCGCGCTTGCACGCCTGATGAAGGGGCGTACCACACTCGTGATTGCGCATCGTCTTTCAACCGTTCGTGATGCGGATACCATCCATGTGTTGTCGCATGGCAAACTCTTAGAGAGCGGCACGCACGATCAGTTGTATGAGATGGATGGTTATTACAGGCACCTATGTGAACTCCAGTTCACCAATAGCAATCAAGTAACTCAGAAAGCGTCTCCGGACGCTTGATAGCGCATCAAAGGCGACGGATGGGTGTCAGTTCTTCCGACGCATTGGTTGATAAGGCCGACTTGAAGCGCCATCGAGCTTTCGTAAGGCTCTTCCAGACTACAAAAAAGGCCGCTGTGATAGGTGATATCACAGCGGCCTTTTTATTTCATCTTATTTGAGCTTACTCGGTGTAGCTCACAGTTGCGCCCAGCATTTCAGGAAGCTGTTGAGGTGCAAGAGCCACAATACCTCCAAGCTGCATGATTGGAACTGCTGTCTGCGGAGCAAGTGTCACGCGGATGTTGGTTGGCTTGGCAGCAAAGCTCTTAGCTGCTTTTGCCAGTTCCAGAGCAAATTCGGTTTCAGCCAGTGGACCAGCCTGCTGGAGGGTACCATCAATCATCATTGAAGCCAGCAATTCAGCAGGAAGACCTGCTTGCTCTGCCTGAGTTGCAAGAAGTTCACTGATAAGCGGTGAATCCATCACTTCGATCTGTGCGCCTTTGAAGGTCGCCAGAGCCACAACAGCTTCTGCCTCCTGTGGGTTTTCAAAGAGAGAGCGTGGAATTCCGCCAAGCTGAATGTCAGCACGAAGTTTTATGCCGTTTTCAAGCTCAAACTCGAATTTTTCCAGAGACAGATCCTGAGTGTTCTCATCCCACGCAATCTTGAAGTCCTGTGTGAGATTAACACGCTCTATGCCAAGACGGTCAAGTACACCCAGAACCATCGGCTCTTGAAGGAGTGCAGCATCAAAGCTCAGACCACCAATGACTTCAGACAGGCTTGTCGGGATAGGCCCAATGTGATTGCCCATCTCAATAGTAAGCTCACCAAGGGAGACTGGTGTTGGCAGATCTTTTGCCTGCATGTTTAGGCCAGCAAGAGAAATGCGTCCGATCGTTGGAATGGCCTTCATCGCAGCAGCAGGATCAGCTTCTGCCGCAAGAGTGCTCTCAACCATGGTACGCAGGCTAGGCCATGCAAGATCAGCTAGTTCAAAGCTGTCCAAGTCAAACACTGCATCGTCGCCTTCTACAGCACCATGTAAGCCTTCAAGTTTGACTTGACCAAGACTGTTTGTTGTCAGGTCTGTCGTTGAGGCGTGTTTCAGTGATGCTTCAAAACTTGGTGTTTGGGTGTCTTTCATGCGAGCGCGGATTGGGTCCCACGCTTTGATGACCATGTCGTTTATGTCTGAATATGCGACGGAGTATGAGCCGAGCGCATCAAGCATACTGAAAATCTGATCAACAGCCTCTTCTTCCTCTGGCTTGTCTTTGAGGCTCTCAAACGCAGCCCAAAGCTTGGCAGCATCACCACCTGACATGCGCACATCTTTGGTGGTAGTTTCACCAGCACTCACTTCTAGAAAACCGAATGGTTCAGAGGCGCTGGCACCTTCAGTTTTTATTGTACTTGAGAAGCTTCCAACCCGGTACTCGCTCAGCAGCCTATCAGAAGGTGCCTTGGCCGCACCAAGAAGCGCCAGAAGCGGGCGTACGTCTTGATCTTTGACTGAAAAGTCGTTGTATACCGTTTCAGAAACCGTTGAGACCTCTCGGCCACCTGTCGTCATTGAAGTTGTTGTTTTATATTCAATTCCTTCAATTGAGGCCAAAGCCACAACACCATTTTCCGCGCCGGAGTAAACGCCGTTCTTAATGGTGTATGTCCCTGTAAGTGCGTCGGCCATTGCCATATCAGCGACAACTTCAGCAAAGCTGCTGCGGTCATAAGAAACACTGGTTGCGGCGGCGAGCAACTGCTGAAACTCTTCTGTGGTAACACCATCTGACAGAACAGGCAGGTCAATCCAGTTCACAGAATAACCGGAAATGACATAATCTTTGGCGTCAGCAATAACTTTGATGACATCGTCGGAGGCTTGAGCCTCTGCAACATTTTTGAAATTCTCTGCTTTCTCAAAAAAGCCGAGCTCAAGCTGCATCTCATCGGTGGTTACGTTTTGGAAGCTGAAGGTGCCACCGTCACGCGAAGAGCCATCATAAATCGCCTTTGGCGTCTTGATGATGTAGTAGACGCCAAGGTTAGGCTTGTCTTCATCGAGGGAAAGAGTGAACATTCCTTCGATTTTATGATCAAGAATTTCGGTCTTTGATCCGTCTTCTACCGCCTTCGCATATGTTGCAATTTCTGCGCCATTTGCAAGGAACCAGTCATTGTACTTATCAATGAGGTCTGATGCAGGACTGGAAAGAGCAGGCTGGGCGGATAAACCTAATACAGTGATTGAAACAGCAAAAAATCCCTGCCGTTTGAAATTTTGGAAAGGCATTAAATAAACCTTTTATGGCTAGTAGGAGGGTTCCCCGCTAGTTTACATTTGCTTGAAGGGCGATGCCAAGCAAAGAAATGATGGAAGCGGGGGAAATCGCAGATACCCCAAGAATTTGTGTTACGCTTATCGGTGCCTTAGGGGTAGCACTCAGCGTGATACTCTGCGGATTTTGCAAGAAACTATAAATCGCTTCCGTAAACTCCAGCTGCTTTGCGCGATCAGGAATTCTCGCAAATTGCTTTTCTGCTTTCTCCGTCAATTGCTGTGTATAGGCAGAACGCGATTGTCCGTGTCGGTGAGCTTGACGTTCAAGCATGTCATCCAGACTGCCTTCATCGACGAGTGAGAGATTGAAGCTGGAGATGGCTGCGCTCTGTAATAAATCCAGTGCAATGACGTTATCCTTAGTGGCAAGCTCGGTGATCTGCTCAACAACTGTATCTGTAAGGCCTTCCAGTTTCAGGGAGACCTGCACAGAGAAAAGATCTTTCAGCACAACAGCTGCACTCGGAATATTGACTTCGCCCGTGTCGCCATTCCACTCACCTTCAAAGTCGATATCTGCATCCACTTGAGTCAGGCCCAACTCATCAAGCATTTGCTGTTGTGGTGGTGCAAACATAGATCGGCTCAAAACGATATGAGCAACCTGAACACTGGCAATGATAGGGAAGCCGCCATTGTTGACGTCAAAGTCGATACTGACCCGCTCAATAGGCATAGATTGGCCCGTTGAACGATCCTGAAACAACAATCCCATAATCTCTGCAGTGGAATAGAGTGACATGGGGAGGTTTGATGCTGGATTGCTTAGATCATTGGCATTGGGAAGATAAAGATCCGTAATCGCGATCTTGTCTGCCGTGAAGTTGAAGTCTGGTTCGTCAACCTCGAACTTCGAAGCTGCAAATGCCCCGACAAAGATCCGCCCGTCACTTTCCACGGATGCCTGAGCCAGCGCCAGATCGCCAATCTTGAAACGCTTTGTCTGATCTACATTCGGATAACCTTCAATACCGCCAATAGAAAGCACTTCATTATCGACAGTAACCGGTCCTACGTGCGTCAAGGTCAACCCGCGATCCTGAAGGTTCTGAAGAAAGGCCTTTGCGACAGCATTATCAGTATTGATCTGTGCTGACGCTGCAAGAGCAAGGCAACTGCTGAAGAGGAGGGTAAAGAAGAATACCAGGAAGGTACGATGGCGACGTAACTCAGAACTGCGCATAGCTCGGCTCCAGATTGACCGCTAAGAGGCATTTGGGTGCTAAGTGGCATATTGAGAGTTAGGGGCGCGTGTATATCACTGCAAAAAGTCAAACCACTCTGAGAGAAAACATGGTGGAACCCTGCATTTCACAGCCATTTTGGAAAGCATCTGGGGATCGTTTAGGGTGTTTGGATGATTTTTACAGTTTTAAGTAAGCCTTAATCATAGAAATAGGTAGCCGTATTTTGCATTTTTAAGGTCGTGGTTGTGTCTCGCCATTATTTCGTATTTGTCCGCGCAATTTTGGTTGCTTTGGGATTGGCGCTCTTGCCATTGCTCATTGGCAATATGATCCTTGAGAACTTCGCGATGCACCAGGCGCGGAACGAAATGAACGCGATCGCAGATCGTTACATCTCAAGAAGCGAGGCCGCGATTTCCGGTGCTGTAGAAATACTGCGCCAGATGCAGGTGAAAGGCCTGACATCCTGCACACGCCAAAATCAGGGTGAATTTGAAAAGACCCTCTCAGAAAACGTCATTATCAATGCAATAGGGATCGTGGATCACCGTGGTGTCCCCATGTGTTACGTGCCGGCTCAGGTTCGCCGCGGTAACAGTATTCTCCCTGCACTCAAGCCAGATGCCCCGCGTGTTGGAATTGGTATGTCCTGGATGGAGTATCAGGGTATCCGCACGGCGCTGGTCTCCTGGAAACTTAGAAATGGCTGGCGTCTGGTTGCCAATATTTCTCCAACCGTACTCGCGATCGAACCGGGCCCAGATTATCTGCGCCATGCTTCTGAAATCGAAGTCCGGTTAGGGCGCGATCATGTTTGGGTCAATCCGACAAACAACAGCAACCTTCCTGTCATCATGGGCAGCAACTTCATCGAAGAGTTTGCAGCCTCAACGATCTACCCGATTAATGTGCGGATCCGAAGTGATCGCAATGCGGTCATGAGTCTGGTAGGCGAGCTCAAGATCGTGGCTGTGATCGCCTGTTCAGGCATTGCTATTTTCCTGATTGCCTTGGGCGTCTGGCTTTCCTGGAAGCCTGAAAAAGATGCGGAAGACGACTTTGTTGCCTCCATCCGTAACAACGAGTTCATACCGTACTATCAGCCTGTCGTGGACATCGTAACTGGTGAGCTACAGGGCTGTGAAATGCTGATGAGATGGCAACTCCCCAACGGTAAAATGGTCTCTCCAGGTCAGTTCATGACCTACGCTGAAACATCGGGCCATATTTTCGAAATGACCCGAAGCATTATGCGCCAGTCCATTGATGATCTGGGAGAGTTATACTCTCAGCATCCGGAACTGAAGCTTTCGGTCAACCTTTTCGCAGGACACTTCAATGACCGGTCTATCGTTGACGATCTGCTGGATATCTACGAAGACTCTCCAATTGCGCTCAATCAGGTGGTCATGGAGGTGACAGAGCGTCAGCCTCTTGAAGATATCGACCTCGCGAGAAAGATCATCGCAGAGCTACAAGCCCATGGCATTCGTGTTGCACTTGATGATGTGGGAACAGGTCATGGCGGTCTGGCTTACTTGCAAAAACTGGGCATGGACATCGTCAAGATCGATAAGATGTTCATCGACCCATTAGGCAGCGAAGAGAATGCCTTCCGTCTTGTCGATGCCATAGCCGAACTTGCGGATACGATGAATATGGGCATCATCGCAGAGGGCGTTGAGAAGTATGAGCAAATTGTACTTCTGCGCGAGCTCGGAGTGTCTTCTGCCCAGGGGTACATCTTCTCCAAACCATTGCCAGCCCGCAAATACCTTGAGTTTGCGGAGGATATCTTCACAGATAGACGTAATCCGGTGAAGGTGCTTGAAGAAAAGAAACAAGCTTCTGATGAAGCGCTGGATCAGATCGTTTCTCAAAGCGACGTCGACTAACCCAACTTACCTCTATTTCAATACGGCTCAGATCAATGCCCTCTGAAGGGCATAAATCATGCCGCCATGCGCATAACTTACCGCGCTTGTTGAATAATATGAATATATTCCATAATTATATGTAGCGCATGTCTGATAACCCGCTTCACCGCACTTTCTAGCAGTCTTGGCTATCTCCCAAAAGCTCCGGAAAGGGAGGCGAAAGACAGTATTCTACGGAAAGAAGCAACTGGAAAAGAAATATTCACTCGCACGCGGTTTATTAGCTGCATGTGCCTCAGCACAGCCTTCAGCTTGGGTTAGCCTTTGCCAACCTCATTAATCGGAGCAAGGCGAACGATGAACCAGATCATAAAGGGTGCGGAATTGGAGAGCGCAGTTCCTGCAAATGTCTTTGTAGAAACAGTAACGGAAGTGATCCATTTCACGGACCGTCTTTTCCGGTTCAAAATCACGCGTCCTTCAAGCTTCAGATTCCGCTCTGGTGAATTCGTCATGATCGGTTTGATGATCGACGGAAAACCGCTCTTCCGTGCATACTCAATCGCCAGCCCGTCCTGGGATGAAGAGCTGGAGTTTTTCTCCATCAAAGTTCCTGACGGCCCATTGACCCAGCACTTGCAGAAGATCAGGGAAGGTGACCACATCCTTCTTAAGAAGAAGTCCACCGGAACACTTGTGCTTGACGCTCTGTCTCCGGCAAAACGTCTTTATATGTTCTCATCTGGAACCGGCATTGCTCCATTTGCTAGCTTGATCCGTGATCCTGAGACCTATGAGAAATTTGATGAGGTGATCCTGACCCACACCACACGCGAAATCTCTGAGCTACGCTATGGGGAGGAGCTGGTGGCTGACATCAGCAATGATCCGCTGATTGGCGAAGTTGCTGCTGGCAAACTACATCTTTACAACTCCGTCACCCGCGAACGCTTTAAGCGGGAAGGGCGCATCACGCATCTAATTGAAAGTGGTAAGCTCTTTGACGACCTGTCAGTACCAGTCTTAGACGTCGCAGAAGACCGGGCCATGATTTGCGGTTCCATGCACATGATTGCAGATACCAAGGCATTGCTGGAACAACGCGGTTTCACCGAGGGTGCCAACAACAACCCAGGTGATTTTGTTGTTGAACGTGCGTTCGTGGGCTAAACCACAGCGGAATATGTGATAGCTCATCTCTATTGCGTTGGAGATGAGGTCACGTGGGCAAGAAAGTTTCATCTGAATATCTGCGCCGGGCAGCGCTGCATTATCTAAACAGATACAGTGCATCGGAGGACAGTCTACGACGTGTTTTGAAGCGTAAAATAGATAAACGTGCCAGAGAAGCAGATGAAGATCCCCATGAGTTTTATGAGCTGATTGAACCTGTGGTCACGTTTTGCCGTGATCACAGGTTCGTCGATGATCTTCAGTTTGCACAAAGCAAAATCAGATCGGCGACACTCAAAGGCAAATCCAGCTCCCGAATAAAGCTGGAACTGAATGCCAAAGGTGTGTCTGGAGACGATATTCAGACAGCTTTTGACGACGAAAACCATGATGACCAACGCGCAGCGATTGCCTATGCCAAACGCAGGCGCATTGGGCCGTGGCGGACAAAACCAAAAGAAGAGCGACGAGACAAAGAGCTTGGCAGTTTGATCCGCGCAGGCTTCCCCTTTTCGCTTGCTCAAAAGATCATTGATATGACCTTGGAAGAGGCTGAAGACATCATCTACGAGCCTGTTTCCTGAAGATTTTCGTCAAATCCTCTGAAAAATCCCGAAAGCCTCTTGGGAGCGCAGCAATAATTCTTCTCTAGATTGGCCTGATCTGCAATCAATCCAGCACCGTGCCTTTGGGAGAAAAGATGCCGGATTCAGATCTACGCAATACTTTCAGAAGATACGGTCTGCTCATCCCGGTGCTTGCAGGTCTATGCCTGTTGGTGAGCCCTCAGTTCTCAGTTGCCGACGACCTAACTCCAAAAGACAAGCCGTCCGACAAAACTGATGTCATCGTGACGCCGCAACAAGACGGAGGTGTTCACATCGATGAAATGCGTCAGTCAAGGTGTGCCGTCATGATTGATGACTTTGATGAATACCCAAGTGCAAGTGACTGGGATATTCACCGCATGAACAGGCCAGAAAATTTCCAGATTGAAAGCGATGTGGTGCGTGATGGTGGGCATGCGCTGGCAATCAGTGTGTTCGGCGATGATGAGCTGGATTCAGAAGGCAACCTGAAAAATGAACTTTGGGAGGCACGTCAAAAGCGTTGTAATTTTGGCGATGAGGTTTGGTACTCATTCAGCTTTAAAATTGATGGAACCGTCTGGCCTGCCGGATCGACCCGCTGGGTGATTGGTCAATGGAAGGAAGACTCTGGCGGCAGCCCATTTCTGGCGCAACGGTTTGACAACGGCGTTTTTCACATCACTGTCCAGCACAATGACATTCGCAAACTGGTTGCGCAGGCAGAGGGCAGCTATCAGCAGGACTTTAAGGGGTTCTCGCAGGAGCTCCAGCAAATGCTGAGTTTGGATCGACAAGGTTTTCGCAACAGAAATGACGCCAGCCGCACCTCAGACGAGTTCCTTGGCAGTGGCCTTTCAATTCCTGAGCTGAAAAAAGCGATTGAAGCACAGGACACCTCTAAGTTTCCATTTCTGGCGGACCCACAAACCTACTCAGATTATCCAGGTATTCAGATCGAACTCTCAGATGACCCGGTACTGCCTGATCCAACAACCGGATGGGTTGATATGCGATATCGCGTCAAAGGAAGCCGTGTTGGGCAGGGGATCATCGAGATTTGGGCCAACAACAGGTTCATCGCACGCGTTACCGGTTACATTGGTAATGATGAGTTTGCCGGTAAAACCCAATACTTCAAGTTCGGGCATTACCGGGATTATGATCGCGATGACTTACAGTCGACAGTTTATCTGGACCGCTTTCGCCGCGGCCCACACCGGTCTGATGTAGACTAGAACAAGCCTTCAATCTGGCTGTTTTCATCAAGCCCAATGGTCTCTGCTGCCGGATGGCGCGGCAAGCCCGGCATCACCATAATATCGCCAGTCAGTGCCACAATAAATCCAGCCCCCGCGGAAAGTCGAACCGCACGCACATGGATGCTGTAGTCTGATGGCGCGCCAAGCAAGGCTGGATCGGTCGAGAAGGAATATGGTGTCTTGGCCATACATACTGAAAGGTGGCCGTAGCCTTGTTCCTCATAGGACTTGAGCTGATCTTTGACAGCCTGTTCACAGGTGACCTTTGAGGCGCCATAAATCTTTTTGCAAATCCGGCGTATCTTCTTCCAAAGAGCCAGATCATCTTCATAAAGATGTTTGAACTCTGACTGTGTCGTCTGGAGGATTTCAGAGACTGAGGTTGCCAGCTCCTCGGTGCCTGCTGAGCCATTGGCCCAATGTGTGCAGGGCACGGCTTTAACACCGAGCTTTTCCATCCGTGACATGATCACGTCAATTTCCTGATCTGTATCAGGGCCGTACCGGTTGATCGCCACAATCACAGGAACGCCATAGCGCTTACAGTTTTTGACGTGTCGTTCCAGATTGCTCATGCCTTTTTCAAGTGCGGGGATGTTCTCTATTGTCAGATCATTCTTGGCAACATCGCCATGCATTTTGAGTGCGCGAACCGTTGCCACAACAACAACGGCATTTGGTGTCAAACCAGCTTGACGGCATTTGATGTTGAAGAACTTTTCAGCGCCAAGATCAGCACCAAAACCAGCTTCCGTCACCACATAATCAGAAAGACGCAGCGCGGTCTTTGTCGCAATCACTGAGTTACAGCCATGGGCGATATTGGCAAACGGCCCGCCATGGATAAAGGCAGGGTTGTTCTCAAGTGTCTGAACCAGATTAGGGCGGAAAGCGTCTTTAAGCAGCGCGGTCATCGCGCCATCGGCTTTCAAATCCCGGCAGTAAACCGGTGTCTTATCTTTGCGATACCCAATCAACAGGCGGCCTAAACGCTCCTGAAGATCCTGCAGGCTTTCAGCAAGGCAAAGCACGGCCATCACTTCAGAAGCCACGGTGATGTCATAGCCAGACTCGCTTGGGAACCCGTTGCTGACGCCGCCAAGCCCAGTGGTAATGGAGCGCAATGAGCGGTCATTGATATCGACCACCCGGCGCCAGACAATCCGGCGCTGGTCAATATTCTCTGCATTGCCCCAATAGATGTGGTTGTCGATCATCGCAGAAAGCAGGTTATGCGCAGCGGTGATTGCATGCAGATCACCTGTAAAATGGAGATTGATATCCTCCATAGGCACCACCTGCGCGTAACCGCCACCCGCAGCTCCACCCTTCATGCCAAAACACGGGCCTAACGAGGGTTCACGCAAGCAGATGGTTGTTTTCAGCCCGATGCGATTGAGCGCGTCGCCCAGGCCCACAGTTGTCGTAGTCTTGCCTTCTCCCGCTGGTGTTGGGGAAACAGCTGTCACAAGTATGAGTTTACCATATGGATTGCTGCTCAGCTCTGGCATCTCATCCAGATTAACCTTGGCTTTAAACCGGCCATAAGGTTCAAGAGCGTCCTCCGGGATCTTCAGATTTTGAGCGATGCGCGCAATGGGTTTCATGCCTGCTGCGCGGGCAATTTCAATATCTTTCATGGAAAATCTCCAGATTAGAACGTGTAATCAAATGAGCCGGAGAGAGCGTCAAAAACGCAAATCAGGCAGGAACAGCAATGTAATCTCTACGTAGAATCTCTACCGAATGCACCTGCAAAGTTCAAGATTGAGGTAGGGCACTTGAAACTAACTTAGTTAACGGTGCTCATCTGTGTTTTTGCTGAGATGTGAAATATTATTGCCTGAATAGCTGTTGGTCTGTTCTAAAATTCACCAGACTGCGCTTGCGCGGCAAATCCAAGAGCAGTAGAGCTGGTTGGCTTTTATAAACAAACTGCGCCGTGCCGTAGTTTCGTCGGTTAGGTCACCCCATGTTTTTATTTGAAGTTGCCGCGCTCGGTGCCGCTGCCACCTGGGCTATTGGTGGTCTCATTTCAGCAAAGCCTGCAGCACACCTTGGAGCCATTGGCTTCAACTGTGTGCGTATGTGGTTTGTTGTGGTGTTTCTGGGTATCTATGTCATTGCAACAGGCACATGGAATACGGTTGATTCAAGCCACGCTTCTCTCATCTTTCTCTCTGGCTTTGTCGGCATCTTCATGGGGGACACTTTGTTGTTCCTCACGCTCAATCGTATGGGGCCGCGCCGCACAGCCATCCTGTTTTCCATGAACGCACCCATGTCAGCGCTTCTTGGTTGGCTGTTTCTGTCAGAGGAACTGTCATTTCAGGCACTTGTTGGTATCTCATTCGTTCTGGTCGGCGTTATCCTCGCCATTGCGTTTGGAAAGCGCAAAGACCAGCTTCATAAATGGGAGGCGATTAGAGGTCCTGTTGCCATTGGTGTCCTCTTTGGCACGTTGGCCGCACTTTCCCAATCAGTCGGGTCAATCATCATTCGTCCCGTTATGGAAAGTGGAGCAGATCCCGTCGCCATCTCGCTTATGCGCTGCACCATTGCAGCCTTTGGTTTGCTGGTGCTCTTTTACCTGCCGGGCCGTCCTTTCAGACTGGCGAACCCAATCAACAAAGAGATTGTCGCACTGGCCTCCTTGTCCGGCATGCTTGGCATGGGTATCGGCATGACGTTGATCCTCTATGCGCTGAGTGGCGGAGAGGTGGGCATCGTTTCTACCCTGTCTGCAACCACTCCAGCGATGATGCTGCCTGTCCTGTGGTGGCAAACCAAAGAGTTTCCTGCCATTGGGGCATGGATTGGTGCACTCCTCGTCATTCTCGGCTGTGCTTTGATTTTCATGAGTTAAACAGACGATATGCAACCATGCTGCCTAAGTACCACAAGCAGGTGCGACCTCAAGTGGCCGCACCGCAAGATCTGGTAGTGTGGCCGCATCAGCAATTTCTGTGAGTTTTGCAGGCAATTGGTCGAATTTTATCAAGTTCGCTATTCAGCCAGTTGACGAAAGCCCCTGAAATCTGATCAATAGCCGGGCATTTGGTATTTTTGTCGATTAGATAAAAATGAAAAGGGAACACGGTCCGATTGGAAAAGCCGTGGCTGCCCCCGCAACTGTAAGCGTAGAGTTGTTGCTCACACATGCCACTGACGCAGCTGTTTAAAGCAGTGTTGGGAAGGCGGAGCAACAGTAAGGACGCGCAAGCCAGGAGACCTGCCAGATGCAGTCACTCACCCACGGCACGGGGCGTGCTAAGGGGCGGTATTCCGTTCAGGTGACATTCACAGTGCGTCTGAGCGGCAATGAATCTGACTTTATTTCAAAAGGTTAGAACCAGATTTCTTCAAAGACGCACAATGCAATCAACAGCATGGCATCCATCATGGATGCTGTGAATGATGGACCAAACTCGTGCGTAACACATCTTGGATCGCAGCTACCCTCAAATCTGGTGTAGCTCTCTCAGCTCTCTTCAGCTCAACAGTTATCTCATCCGCAAACGAGACCGAGCTCGATGAAATCATTGTCATCGCCAACAGAACGGAAACCGAAGCCGGCAAAGTCGGCTCCACTACCCACGTTGTCACCGAAGAAGACCTAAAGAATGACGGCGCTACGTTTGTTCAGAATTACCTCGCGCAGCTCCCGGGCATCTCTCTCACTCAGAATGGCGGAGCCGGTACACTGTCTACTCTTCGCATGAGAGGTCAAAATGGTAGGTACATTAAAGTTCTGGTTGATGGTTTGGATCTAACAGACCCAACACGTGGGCAACCTTCGACAGCGTTTCAGCATATGTTGCTCGCAGATGTAGAACGTATTGAGATACTCAAAGGCTCACAAAGTGCTCTTTATGGAGGACAGGCGATTGCAGGGGTAATCAATATTGTATCTAAGCGTGCTCCAGCAGGAACAGTTAAGCAATCTGCACGAGTTGAAGTAGGTTCTTACGATACAAAAAATGTTTCATATGGTGTTCGAGGAGCATCAGATCGTGCTGATATTGCGTTAGGTGTCGAGCATTTTCGTACAAGTGGGTTTAGTGCGGTTTCACCAAAAGGTAAGGCAGCCGATGATGATGGTTATGAAAATACGACGCTGACAGTAAAAGGTTCCTTTGATCTAACTGAGAATCTCAACGTTTACTTTGCAGCAAGAGGTACCAAGGGGACCACTGAACTTGACAGCCCAGGTAAGCCGAACGTCAAAGATGACATGCATTATCGGCAGATTTCAGTAAAGGTAGGCGCGAACTACTTGGCGTTTGAAGATCGGTTTTATTCTGATTTTTCGGTTCAGGTTACAGATATCAAGCGTGAACAGGATTTTGCAGACGCGGCCAAAGAAAAATCTGTTTTTGAGGGGAGGAGAGTTAAATTCGACTACCTTGGTGAGTACGAAGTTAACGAAAAGACAAAGCTCAATTTTGGGGGAGATTGGTCCCAAGAGTTCTCAAAAACAAATGACCCGATCGACGACAGCAGTTCCATTGGTGGAGCTTTCCTTCAGCTTATGATTGAACCACTCAGTGGGTTGAATTTGGCTAGTTCAGTGCGTTTTGATCAACATAGTGAATTTGGCAGTTTTGTTTCGAAACGATTGACTGCTTCTTATGAAATTAATGAAGATTTGAGAGTTCGAACCAGTGTTGGGAATGGGTTTAGAGCTCCCTCGCTTTACGAACTTAATCACCCTAGCTATGGCAATCATGAGCTTGAGCGAGAAGAAAGCCTTAGCTTCGATGTCGGCGTAGATAAGAAATGGCTGGATGGGCAGCTTTCAACCTCCGCTACTTATTTCAATATTTTGACTGACGACTTGATTGATTATGATAATTCGATCAGCAAATATAATCAGATAAAAGGGACGTCGCGCAGTCAAGGTGTAGAGTTGGAAGTTAGTTATAAGCCAACCGATCGCTTGGTTTTGACCGCAGGCTATACATACACCTACTCTGTTGGTCCAGATAAGGAACGTTTAGCTCATGTTCCTCTTCATGATCTGAGTGTGGCAATGAACTATGGTTTTACAGACGACATTTCGCTGAATGTGAATGGTACCTATCTTGGTGAAAATCTTGGATCTGATTGGCCCAACATCGTAGCTATGGAAGATGTGTTCCTGTTAGGTGCCAAAGCCTCATATGATGTGAGCAAAGAGGTAGAGTTATATGTTCGCGGTGAGAACCTATTAGATCAGGATTATGAGCTAATTAACGGCTATCAGACACCGGGTCTTTCCGTTTACGCTGGTCTTACTGCCAGTTTCTGATTAAGTATGCCGCTCGGTGAAAGCTGAGCGGCATCTTGCAGGGGATGGCTCTGCTCGGGCTGCCTTCCAATGTCTGTACGCCTTTCAAAAGGTCGAAATGCGAAATAAGATCAAAAAGATCATGCAAATGGCGTTTCTGATGGCTCTGGCAATCAGTCCTGCTGTTGTACGAGCGGACCAGAGCGAGGCGGAGGCACCCCGGCGAGTTGTCTCCATGAACCTGTGCACCGACCAGTTTTCCATGCTACTTGCGGGCAAAGAACAACTTGTATCAGTCTCCAAATTAGCATCTGACCCAACGCTCTCCGTCATGAGTAAAGAGGCAAAGGCCTATCCGGTCAACTTCGGCGGGGCGGAAGAAATCTATCTGATGAACCCTGATCTGGTGATCGCAGGGACATACACAAACCAAACCACAGTCCAGATGCTGCGCGGTCTCGGAATAACGGTGGTTCAAGTGCCGCCCGTTCGCACGATCTCAGACATCGCCAAAGAGCTACGACGTCTCGGTAAGGTATTGGGACGTGAACAACAAGCTGAAGCGCTTGCACAGCAGTTCACCTCCGAAATCCAACAGTTAATCGACGTCCAGCCAGATGAACAGGCACGGGCAGGGGTCTACTACGCCAATGGGTACACGGCGGGAGATGGTAGCCTCGTCAATGAGTTGATCACAACGGCAGGCCTGCAGAATATTGCCAATAATCTGGGCTTGAAGGGCACAAGTAAACTGCCTCTGGAGCTGCTGATCCTCGAAGACCCACAGTTGCTTGTTGAGGGCACTCAGTTCTCAGATAAACCAGCACTGGCTTTTGAACTCCTCGCTCACCCGGCATTGAAGCGAACACTCGGCAACAGTGGCCGCGTCATGGTTGAAGACAAATACACCATTTGTGGTCTGCCGTTTGTGACGCAAGCTATTGGTAAACTGGCCAACCAAGCCACCAAATTAGGAGCGCAAGCCGAATGACAAAGCATCCGGATGCTCCGTTGATTATGACACTATGCCTGATCGCTGCTGTCTTGTTTGTAACCTCGCTCATGATCGGCGCTGCTGATTTAACATTCATGCAGCTGATTAAAGCAGCAGTCGCCGCAGAAAAAACACTCGTTTCCATCGTCTTTTGGGAAATCCGCGTGCCGCGCGCCCTTCTGGGCTTAATCACGGGTGCAACACTAGGCCTGTCCGGTGCTGTATTGCAGGGCCTCCTGCGCAATCCGTTGGCGGAACCTGGTTTGATCGGCGTCAGCTCCTCCGCAAGTCTGGGCGCAGTCATAGCTATTTACACAGGACTGACAATTACCATGCCCTTCGCACTGCCAGCGTTTGCATTGCTCGGCGCAGCGATTGCAGCAGTTTTGCTGCCCATGCTGGCAGGCGGGCGAGGGCAGACGCTGACACTGATCCTTGCAGGCGTTGCGATCTCAAGCATAGCGACTGCGCTCACGTCATTGGCACTCAACCTGTCGCCTAACCCGTTTGCAGCCATGGAAATCGTGTTCTGGATGCTGGGTTCATTAAACGACCGGTCCATGCAACACCTTTACATCATTGCGCCGTTCATCGTGATCGGCTGGAGCCTCTTGCTCATCACGGGCAAAGGCCTCAATGCGTTGTCTCTGGGTGAGGAAACTGCTCATACCATGGGCGTGTCTCTACCACATCTGCGGTTTTGCGCCATTGCGGGAACCGCGGCCAGTGTTGGTGCTGTGACAGCTGTGACTGGAACAATCGGTTTCATCGGTCTGATTGTCCCTCATCTGCTACGTAAAATGGTGGGCGGAGAGCCGCAACGCCTTCTGCTGCCAAGTGCCATTGCAGGGGCTTGCTTGCTCACGCTTGCAGACATCACAGTGAAACTGTTCGGCCCACAATCAAACCTCAAGCTCGGAGTGCTGACGGCAATTGTCGGTGCGCCGTTCTTCCTTTGGCTGATCATCAAACAACGCAGGGCTTTGATCTGATGCTGCTTCAACTCAAAGACCTTTCCGTCAACTACGGTCCCAAGAACATCCTGTCCTCAATCAATCTGGAGATTGGTAAAGGTGAGATCGTTGGCTTGATCGGCCCCAACGGCTCAGGCAAATCCACACTGATGAAAGCCATGGTCGGATTAATCCTGTCTTATGGAGAGATCAGCTACGACAACCAGCTCCTCAAAAGCATCTCGGCCAAGCAGCTATCCAAGCATGTTGCTTACATGGCGCAGGAGCGTGACGTTGCGTGGGATTTGTCTGTAGAACGCATTCTGGCTTTGGGCTGTGAAGCTATTGGGGGCTCCGTGCGGACGCTCAAACACAAGGTGGAATTGGAAGAAACGATTGCAAGTTTGGGGCTGGAAGCAATCAGAAAAGCTTCAATCTTACAGGTGTCTGGCGGCGAAAAAGCACGTGCTCTGCTTGGCAGGGCCTTGATGCAGAAAACACCACTGATCATTGCGGATGAGCCAACGGCAGGACTTGATCCGGAACACCAGTTGGAGCTGCAGGAGATTTTTCAAAAGCTGCAACAACAAGGCACGTCCATGCTTGTCAGCCTGCATGACTGGACATACGCAGCGCGCCTTTGCACGCGGCTCGCGATGCTAAAAGAAGGAAGGCTGGTCGCGTATGGCACGCCAAAAGACGTGTTGACCGAAGAACGCGTGCAGGATGTTTATCGTGTCAAAGCCCATATTCTGCAAACAGAGCAGGGGCCTGTGATCACCCCCACAACACGTTTGTAAAAAGACCTTCGATTATTCGGGTGCAAGGCTCTTGCGGAACATACGATCAAGGTATGCCGCAGCCTCTTTGAAGCGGTCCTTGGACTTATTTGCCGGAAGCAACGTCTCCACCTGACTGTCAAAGTCAGCGTAATGCTGGGTCGTGGACCAGATTGAGAACAGCAGGTGGTAGGGATCTGTCTCGGCGATCTTGCCCTCATTCATCCAGCCTTGAACAACAACTGTCTTCTCATCCACCAATGACTTCAAGGGGCCGGCAATCAAAGATTTGATGCGCGGAGCACCCTGCAAGATTTCATTGGCGAACAGGCGGCTTTCCCGCGGGTAATCCCGCGCCATCTCCAGTTTGCGGCGTACATACGCGCAAATCTCTTCAATGGGTTCACCTTCAGGATTGAGCTGATGCAGCGGATCAAGCCAGATGTACAGCAACCGTTCAATCAGCTCTGCGTGAATGGCATCTTTGCTATCGTAATAATAAAAAAGGTTCGGCTTGGATAAACCAGCTTGCTGAGCGACCTGATCGATCGTAGATCCACGAAATCCATAGGTTGAGAACACATCCAGCGCAGCTGCGAGGATCTTCTCAGTCTTTTCCATCTGAATTCGTGTTTTGCCTTTTGCTTCAGAAGCCTTAGCCATACTCTTTTCCAAATTTCTTAAGCACCGAACCTAAAAATACCCGCTCGGTATATGAGTAGGTTAGCACCTACGAAAACACAGTGCTCATATCAAGCTAAACACTAGTAGAAAAGTCGTGATGAGGCAGCTCACCCAATAATTGTTGTTTTTCTGCAATAAAGCGTATTCCCGAAAAGTGGTTCCGGTTCTCGGACAAGAATACGCGTAAAAATAAAGAGTTAGAGCTTGATGCGTGCATCCACATGAACACAGCCTGCTCTGGAAAGAGAAAGGCCGGGCTCATATGGAACCCGGCCCGTGTTTGCTTAGCTGACAGCTTCCGGTGTTTTTGCGCTGTCTGCGTTAAAGGCCGGAATGATCTTTTCGCCGTAATCTGCGATGATCTTCTCTTCGTCACCACTGTCCAGATAGATATTGAACTGAGTGATGCCCGCATCTTTAAGCTTGTTCAGCTTTTCAATGTGGTTTTCAGGTGGGCCGAGAACCGCAAAGCTTTCAACGATATCATCGGTAATGAAGTCGAGGAACGGATTGTCGCTCTGACCGTGCTTGGAGTAGTCATAACCACGACGGTTCTCTATGTAAGACGTCAGAGATGCAGGCACCTGATCGGTGTTTGATCCATACTTCTCAACGATATCCGCTACGTGGTTACCTACCATAGCAGGGAACCATTTGGTCTTCTCAATGCCTTCTTCCAGTGTGCCGGTGTGAGCAGGAGCAGCTGCCATAATGCCGAAGTTGCTCATGTCACGACCAGCTTCTTCACCAGCTGCAACTGCCTGATCGCCAAGCCATTTACAAATGCCAGGCTCCGCAATCTGAAGAATAAGGCCATCGCCTACGCGGCCGGCTGAACTCAGCGCCTTTGGTCCATAAGCCGCAACCCAGACAGGGAGCTCATAACCATCCGCCCATGGGAACTTCACTGGCTCAGGGCATTCACCGTACTGTGCTTCTTCCCCACGGATCAGGGCTTTAACAGTGTGAGTGAACTCTTCCAGACGCTTCAGCGGGGCAGGTTTTTTACCCATCACGCGCACAGCACTGTCGCCGCGGCCCAGACCAATATCAAAACGACCGCCGGACTGTTTGGCAAGCGAACCAAACAAGCTGGCTGCATGAGACCAGTCACGGGTGTTCGGGTTGGTCACGCACGGTCCAAAACGCATGTTTTTGGTGTGTTCCATGCACATTGCCATAGCAACGAAGCTCTCACGCCATAAAATGTGACTGTCGTAGAACCAGCAATACTTGAAACCAGCATTTTCGGCCTGACGAACCAGTGCCTTAGCGCGCTCTGGTTCTACAAACCCTTTAAAGCAAATACCAAAGTCCATGTGTCTCTCCTCCACAAATAGTAAGGTGTTGTTCAAAACGTACCCTCGAAAAACGGCAGTTGGCTTTCGAAGAAGGATACGCCCGAAAAAGTCTTAGTGATCCGGTGCCCAGATGCGGATTCCCGCATGTGTAAACGGCACAGCTTTTGAAATGTTCTGACGAATGAGGATTGGGGTGATCGCCTCAATGCAACGTGCTGCTTTTGCATTGCCGCTATTGTAGGTTTTCACATCCAGCTTGTTCACCAGCTCCATCACCACCTTGCGGGCAGCAAGGCTGTCACCGCATACGAGGATGTCGCAGTTGATCGGCCAATCCAGATTGTTCAAAGTCGTGGCAGAAACATTGTGCAATGCGCCCACAACCGGAATGTCTGGCCCAAGCAATGCTTGTGCAGCCTCAGTAGCAGAGCCTTCTGGTGGCATTTCGACGGTCTTTGGGTCACCCGGCGCAAGCGGAACAACAATGTCGATCAGGATCTTACCAGCAAGGTGCGGCTTCAAAGCATTAAGCGTTGCATCGTGTGCTGCATAAGGCACAGCAAGCACCACACACTCACCCGCTGCTGCCACTGCATCCTCATTGCCCATGCCGTCGATCTGCGCAGAACCTTCTGGGAGCTTGGTCATCAACTCCTCGGCAATTTCCTTGCCGCGAGCTGCATCACGAGAGCCAAGCGCAACGGAAACGCCCGCGCGAGCAAACCTGAGTGCAAGCCCCTGACCCTGTGGCCCGGTTCCTCCGATAATCGCTAATGTCATCGGAACATGTCCTCCTTCTTCGATCTTATTAAATCCTGTGCCGAGCTCGTCTCCAGCGTCCAGTTCAGTCCGCGGAACAGCACAACAGGTGTCTGCCCGGCTTTGCTGATCACCAGACCGGAAGCAGCGGCTAACTCATCTGCAAAGGCAGGTTCGGTCACGCTGAGCAAACGCCCATGTGCATCCGAGTTGCCTTGTTCTTTGATTGTTGCCGGAACACCGGCAAGGCCCACAGCCACGTTCACCTGGCCAAGTCGCCACGGCCGTCCAAATGTGTCCGTGATGGCAAAGCCGATCTCAGCGTTAAAGCGTTTGGAAAGCGCCGCCTGCATCCGCGCTGCACTGGCATCCGGGTCTTCAGGCAGCAAAATGAGTGTTTCATTTGTGCCGCTATTGGATTCATCCACTGCGGCATTGGCGGAAATGAAGCCCAGACGGTGCTCACAAATCATCGTCCCTTCATTCTGTGTTGGGCGCTTGAAATGACGAACCACGCGAGTGCTTTCCCGCAGGATGATCTCAACTTTACGCGGGTCTTTGTTCAGCTCTTCCGCATAGGTCTGCGCCTCTTCACAAGGAGTGACATCTGACAGTCTTACAATGCGGCCTTCCGCCTTGGAAAAGATCTTATGCGCAGATGTTAGGACGTCTCCGTCTTGCAAAGAAAGCCCAGCTGCCTCAATGGCATCGCCCAAAATAGCAGCAAGATCATCACCGGGATTGATCTCTGGAATGTTCGGGATCGCATGTAGAGAAAGTGTATGCATCAAACAGCTCTCCGGTCAGAACGTTTCTCAAGGAGCCGAGGCTGGTGTGCGCTCAAATCTTCCATGTAATCGATATCTCTGGAAAAGGAGGAGGACGGGGCGATCACGCAGTTCAAACCAAGCTCTGCCGCCTGGGCCTGATGCTTCAGGAAGGATGAACTGCCATAGGTGAACGAAATGGCATCCGGCGGCGTTACAATCAGCACATTGGTACCGTAGTCATGCGCCGGGCAAAGAACCAGTGAACTGGGAGAGCCCGCAAGGCCCAGAAGTCGCTCAAACTCACCAAAGTCAGGAGCTGCGATATCGGCAGGTAAAACGCAGAGTGTCTCGTAATCATGCGCTTTTGCCCAAAGAGCAGCAGTCGTCAGCGCAGCGTTCAGTCCATCTTCCTGTCCCTCTAAGATCAGGTGAAGGCGATGATCAGTCACGGTTCTTGCGATAGTCGTTGAACTGGTGACCACCGCGATGTCAAAGGGCGTGCTGCTGCGTGCCTGCGCGTCCTGCAGGAAAGCAATGGTCTGCGCAAACAAGTTCGCAGCCACGATGGCCCGTTCATTGGCATCAAGATCCGGTCCCAGACGCGACTTGGCTCTCGCAAAATCCTTTACCGGAACAACAACGAGCGTTTTAACTGCGGTTTCCGTCATGTGTTCAGCTCCTGAGCCTCGAAAGCATCCCCGCTGCCAACACCGGAAATGGCAAGCAGCGACGCTGCTAGCCGCACTTTATCATCGCGCGTCTTCATGAGGATCGTGTCTAAAGAAGTGCGCAGACCAAGGCCATTGATGGCAGTCACATGTTGCTCATCTGCGTTGTCAATCACAAAGCAATCCAGAAAATCCGCATAGATCTGGGCAACACCAAAGGCTGACGCTTCATAGCCAAGGGAAGATAGCATCCGATCCGCAGGGCCTTTCACAACCCCTCCATTGATGATCGGCGAAACACCAATCTTGGGAGCCTTCGAGGCCTTTACTGCTTCCAGAATACCGGGAACTTTCAGGATTGGCAGAATACTCACGAGAGGGTTGCTTGGCGCGACCACAATTAAGTCTGCTTCCGCAAGTGCGTTCAGGGCTTCCTCGGTCGCATGTGCATCCTCAATATGATCGTAGTGCAGTTCCCGAACCTCAGGCGCACAGCGCTCTTTGACGAAGTATTCCTGAAAACTCAGCCAACCAGCCTCCGTTCTCACACGCGTTTGAACCATGTCGTCCGTTGGCAAAATCATCTCGCACTGAAGACCAAAGCTCTTGGCGATATCACGTGCAATATGCGTTGGGCGATCTCCCTGCCGACGCCTGTGTGTGCGGTAGATGTGCAGACCAAAATCACGGTCTCCCAGTGACATCCATGTATCGTCACCCAGTTTTGATAGCGTGTCTAACGCGCGGTGGCTTTCATCCGCCACACCCCAACCTTGCTGGCGATCAATCACATCGGCCAGTGTGTAGGTGAGGGTATCAATGTCCGGCGAAACCCAGAGACCGTGGAAAGCCTCATCATCTGCAATGTTGCCGATGATGGAAAGTTCCACATTCTCCAGATGATACAGGCCCTCCGCCATTTTGGCGCCGCCGACCCCTCCGGCAATCAGAGTAACTTTGATAGGTGTGTTTGAGCTCATCCAGCACCTCCGATCGCTTGTACAGGCGCACCATCAGCCTCAGTCAGGAAGTTCAGCAGTCCGGAGTGTGCGCGGGCAATCAGAGGCGCCTGTTGTTCTGGCAATCCATCGGCAAAATCATTGATCACGCCATAAATGGTGTTGCGCTGAACAGGCTCTCTGTCTGCTTCCTGAATGACTTGGCACATTTCATAGGCTGTGATTTCCTGCCCATGAGCAGCGCCAGCAGAACGGGAGATGCTCTCATTCATCAAAGTGCCGCCCAGATCATTCACACCGCATTGCAAAAGATCAGAGGCAAACTCTGCACCAAGCTTGGTCCAGGAAACCTGAATGTTGTCGATCCAGCCATGCAGCATAATCCGCGAAACTGCATGCATCTTGCGTACTTCCAGATCAGTCGGGCCGGGGCGCACGTTTTTCGGATCCGCCGTATAAAGCGGGCTCTCGGAGTGCACGAAGCTCAGGGGCACCAGTTCGGTGAAGCCTCCGGTTTCCTTTTGAATATCGCGCAGCAAGGCAATGTGAGCCGCCCAATGCTCCGGTCCATCTATATGGCCGTACATGATCGTTGCGGTGGTGGGAATTCCAACCTCGTGGGCCGCTTTAATGATCTCTACCCACTTCTCAGTGCTTAACTTATTGCGGGTCAGCTGCTGGCGAATATCTGTGTCCAGAATTTCAGCCGCTGTGCCGGGCAGGGAACCCAGCCCGCAATCCTTCAGGTCCTGAAGAAAGTCCGTGTAAGACTGCTTGGTCTTGGCCGCACCATACCAAACCTCAAACGGCGAAAACGCATGGATGTGCATGTCCGGCAGCGCTTTTTTGATCGCCAACACGAGCTCACGATAATAAGTGCCTTCCATTTTCGGGTGTAGTCCACCCTGAATGCAGACCTCAGTCGCCCCTCGGTCCCAGGCCTCTTGTGCCCGTGCAACAACTTGCTCAGGCACCAGCCATTCAGCACCCGGATCTTCGGTTCGCTTGGCAAACCCGCAGAACTTGCACCCCATGTAGCAGACATTGGTGAAGTTGATGTTCCGGTTAACGACAAAGCCCACCCGATCACCATTGCGCCGCTGACGAAGGGTATCCGCCACATAGGCGATAGCTGGAAACTCTTCTGCTGTGGCCCGGAACAGGCATTCGCCTTCAGCTTGAGAAACCTCATTACCAGCCAGCGCCTTGCCCAAAATATCACGAACGGGAGCGCTGACACTGCGAAACTCTGGCGTATCACCGGTGCGCTGCGGGAAATTGTGAAGGGTCATAGGGTGCCTCCTGACTGAAGCGAGGCAGAGGAACCCATCTGTTCCCAAAGCCCTTGTGATTTTGAAAGCACAGCAGGGTCAACAAACTCGGTTTTATCGTGCAAATAACTCGGATAGACGGTCAGGCGCTCTTCCAGTTTCTGCCCTGCCAACTGGGTCGAATGAGCAAGCTCATCAATCACCGGCCAGCGGTGCTGTGGGTTGATGAAATCAATGGTAACCGGCGAAATGCCACCCCAGTCGTTGATACCCGCACTCAGGTATTCCATATGCCGTTCACTCAAGTTCGGTGGTGCCTGAAGACTGATCTCAGGCGAAAGGATCAACCGGGCTACGGCGAGTGTTCGCAGCATGTCATCCAGCGAAGGTTCCAGATGATTTTCCATTCCGATACCCGGCTTGCGCTGGAAATTCTGGATAATCACTTCCTGAATATGCCCGTGGCGAGCGTGGCTTTCATTGATAGCCTCCAGCGCTTCAATGCGCTCTTTCCACGTCTCGCCAATGCCGATCAGCAATCCGGTGGTAAACGGGATCTTCTTTTGTCCAGCACGTTCCAGTGTACGCAGGCGCTGGACAGGAGCCTTATCCGGACAGCCGTAATGCGGTTGGCCTTCTTTCATCAATCGGCGACTGGTTGTCTCCAGCATCATGCCCATGGAGGCGGCAAAGGGGCGCAGCTGATCAATCTCTTCATCGCTCAGCGTACCCGCATTCACGTGGGGCAGGAGAGTTGTTTCCCGCAGCACCATCTCACAAGCATCTGCCAGATAGCTGACCATGGAACTGTAGCCAAGCGTTGCCAGAGCTGCTTTCGCCTGTTCGTAGCGCAGTTCGGGTTTCTCACCCAGGCTGAACAGCAGTTCCTTACATCCGGTCTCTTCACCCTGACGCGCCGTACGCATCACTTGCTCCGGTGTCATGATGTTGGCTTCGGGCGAACTGGGGTGTTTGACAAATGTGCAATACGTACATGTATCCCTGCACATGTTTGTCAGTGGTACAAAAACTTTACGGGAGTAGGTGACAGTGTTGCCCCAATACTGAAGCTTTACTGTAGCAGCCTGTTGCATCAGATCCCGAAGATCTGAGCCTTGCACTTCCCCCAGGTATCGCGCTTGGTCAGCAGTCAGCATAATTTTTTTACCTCTCGGTCAAAAAATATCTGCAACTAACAGTTAGTCAAGGGAGAATTATCTCTCGGCTAGAATAAATATGCTGCAATGCAAATAAAACAAACAATGTTAAGGGTCTGTTTCAGCAACGGAAAGCTTTATTTTGCAATGATTTTTGTAAAGGTGCTTTGCAATATTGAACTATCAAAATCTTATTTGTGCAAAATTTTAGCAGTACATGCATAAATATCCGCCTTTCCAGTGTGTTGTTTCCCTTGATAAGTAGATGGGGAAACTTTGATTCCGATGATTTAGAAAAAAACATCAAAAAAACTTAGTAAGCTGTGGAGTTTTCTTACCTGCGACGCGCTTATCTCGCAGTTTTGGGAGGGCCTCTAAGTGTTTTACCTATTGGAATATCAGGAGAAATTTTGAAGTCGGCTGGTGAAATTGATCCATTTTTGAAGGTGGGTTGACAGATAATTGACTGTTTGGTCCAATTTACCCAAAGTTTTGGGAGGGGAATATCCAAGATTTAAGCTGAACTAAGCTATTGTATGAGGGGGCCACCTCTGCATACGATACCTACTCTGTTCCAAATGGGAAAAATAACCCTGCGGGAAATCTAGTAGATTGAATTTTTGACATATTTTGCCTGCAGCCTGTTTATGTGCGGTTGCAATCCGTCCGTCCTGTCAAAAAAAGAGATACAGCTTGAATCCTGCGAAAGTCCTCATCGGTTTTATCAGTTTTATACTCCTTCGGGAGACCAGATAACTATGGCGAGCCCGTTGCGTTTTCAAAGAATAGAGCGCGGGTAAGTTGAATAAAACGACGTTGTAAAAGCGTTATCGGAGAGACTTATGAGTAAACTTGGCTCAAATCATCGTATTAATGGTGACAGACTGTGGCGTAGCCTTATGGATATGGCCCAAATCGGACCCGGTGTTCGTGGCGGCAACAACAGGCAAACGCTTACAGACGAAGATGCCGAGGGCCGCAAGCTTTTCACCAGCTGGTGTGAGGCTGAAGGCATGTCAATGCACATCGATACCATGGGCAACATGTTTGCGCGGCTGGAAGGGGAAGATTCGAGCCTTGACCCGATCATGATCGGCTCTCATCTGGATACGCAGCCAACCGGTGGCAAGTATGATGGTGTGCTTGGTGTACTTGCAGGTCTGGAAGTAATCCGCTCCATTCGTGAGCGTGGCATCAAAACCAAACGCCCAATTGAAGTCGTCAACTGGACCAATGAAGAAGGCACCCGCTTTGCTCCGGCAATGCTGGCTTCTGGCGTGTTTGCTGGCATGCACACGCAGGATTGGGCCTATGAACGCGAAGACGCAGAAGGCAAGAAGTTTGGCGATGAATTGAAGCGCATCGGCTATGTAGGTGAGGAACCCGTAGGCGCCCGCAAACTCCACGCCATGTTTGAACTCCACATTGAGCAGGGGCCAATCCTCGAAATCGAGGAAAAGGACATCGGTGTTGTCACCCACGGGCAGGGCCTCTGGTGGCTGCAGATCACCCTCACAGGAAAGGATAGCCACACCGGCTCAACCCCAATGCCAATGCGCAAAAACGCAGGTCTCGGCATGGCGCGCATCACAGAGTTGGTGCACCAGATTGCAATGGAAAACCAGCCGGAAGCCGTTGGCGCCATTGGACATTGCGACGTCTATCCAAACAGCCGCAACGTGATTCCAGGTAAAACCGTCTTCACCATCGATTTCCGCTCCCCGCATCAGGACGTTCTGGATGGCATGAAAGCTAAACTGGAAGCTGAGGCACCGAAAATCGCAGAAGAACTTGGTTTGGGCATTGAGATCGAAGCCGTGGGTCACTTTGATCCGGTCACCTTCGATGAAGGCTGTGTCTCTGCCGTGCGCAATGCAGCAGAGCGCCTGAGCTATTCCCATCGCGACATCATTTCCGGCGCAGGCCACGATGCTTGCTGGATCAACCGTGTAGCGCCAACAGCCATGATCATGTGCCCATGCGTGGATGGTTTGAGCCACAACGAAGACGAAGAGATTTCAAGAGAGTGGGCAACCGCAGGTGCTGACGTGCTGTTCCATGCAGTGCTTGAGTACGCGGAAATTGAGCAAGATACCACCGAGCCAGCCGAATAACCCATAGATTTGAAAGAGTTGAGGACTGCAATATGTCTAAAGTTATCAAAGGCGGCACGATTGTAACTGCCGATAGAACCTACAAGTCTGATGTGCTGGTTGACGGTGGCAAGATCATCGAGATCGGTGAGAACCTTTCCGGTGATGAAACGCTGGATGCCACTGGTTGTTATGTCATGCCGGGCGGGATTGACCCGCACGTGCATCTGGAAATGCCGTTCATGGGAACGCATTCTGCAGACAATTTCGAAATCGGCACAAGGGCTGGTCTTGCTGGTGGCACAACCATGGTGGTGGATTTCTGTCTGCCATCCCCCGGCCAATCCATGATGGAAGCGCTTGCCATCTGGCAGCAAAAATCCGGTGCAGCATGCTCGGATTACTCCTACCACATGGCCGTCACATGGTGGGGTGAGCAGGTCTTCAATGAGATGCAGGAAGTGGTGGATCGTGGCATCAACACCTTCAAGCACTTCATGGCCTACAAAGGCGCCTTGATGGTGGATGATGACGAAATGTTCGCATCCTTCCAGCGGTGTGCTGCGCTTGGTGCGATGCCGCTTGTCCATGCTGAAAACGGTGATGTGGTCGCCACCATGCAGCAAAAACTGCTGGCAGAAGGCAACAACGGCCCGGAAGCGCATTCTTATTCTCGCCCGCCGGAAGTGGAGGGTGAGGCCGCCAACCGTGCAATCATGATCGCAGATATGGCTGGTGTGCCGCTCTACATCGTGCACACAAGCTGTGAGCAGGCCCATGAAGCCATCCGCCGCGCCCGTCAAAAAGGCATGCGTGTGTATGGGGAGCCGCTCATTCAGCACCTGACACTGGATGACAGCGAGTACGCCAACCCGAACTGGGACCACGCCGCGCAGCGCGTCATGTCGCCTCCATTCCGCAACAAACAGCATCAGGATAGCCTTTGGGCAGGCTTGCAGTCTGGCTCATTGCAGGTGGTCGCAACTGACCACTGCGCCTTCACATTGGAGCAGAAACGCTTTGGTGTTGGCGACTTTACCAAGATCCCGAACGGTACAGGCGGTTTGGAAGACCGCATGCCAATGCTCTGGTCAACCGGCGTGCGCACAGGTCGCCTGACCATGAACGAGTTCGTAGCTGTCACTTCCACCAATATCGCCAAGATCCTGAATATGTATCCTAAAAAAGGTGCAATTCTTGAAGGGGCGGATGCCGACATTGTTGTTTGGGATCCTAACCGCTCAAAAACAATCACTGCTACAAATCAGCAGTCCTGCGTCGAATACAATGTGTTTGAAGGCAGGGAAGTGGTCGGTCTGCCACGTTTCACACTCACCCGCGGCAAAGTCGCGATTGAGGAAAGCACGGTTAAAACCGAACCAGGTCACGGTGAATTCGTTGGTCGCGAGCCAAATGCTCCGGTCGGCGCCGCTCTGTCCAAGTGGAAGGAAATCACAGCGCCGCGCAAAGTTGAGCGCCGGCCAGAATTGATGCCAGCAGGCGTATAAGCCTGCACACAGAGCAAAAGGCGCATCTCAGAACAGAGGGCACTGGCTTTCGGATAAGGATGCGCCCGAAAACAGCAATTTAGAGCATGTCGCGGAGCTTCAGAGCACTGCGATATGCCATCAGGTCCGCGTGGGGTACGCGGGCTGGTCATTAAACGCAGTAGTATTTTTAGAGGGGATCTGCTGCTTTTAATCTGAGGGGGAATTACTCGATGTCGGATTCAACTCTAGGCTCAACCGGGAATGTCGTCCCGGACGAGTTTGGTATTATCCATCAGGAACTCGTCGGAATCGACGGTGATCTTTACAACGAAGATCAGCTGCCAACTGCTGCAGTGGCTCGTACATGGAACTGGGTTTCCATCTCCGCGCTCTGGGTCGGTATGGTGGTCTGTATCCCAACGTATCTGCTCGCGTCCTATCTGATTGGCGCAGGCATGAGTTGGGATCAGGCGGTCATGACGATCCTGCTTGCCAACGCAATCGTTCTCATTCCAATGGTTCTGATCGGCCATGCAGGCACCAAATACGGTATTCCGTTCCCGGTTTTGCTGCGCTCGTCCTTCGGTCCAGCTGGTGCAAAATTTCCAGCAGTCGCCCGTGGTATCGTGGCTTGTGGCTGGTTCGGTATTCAGACATGGGTTGGTGGTTCCGCGATCTACGTGATCCTGAACACGCTCATGAGTGGAGCACTGGCCGGTGACCCGCTCCCAATTCTGGGCATCAATGCAGGCCAGTTTGCCTGTTTCATGGCGTTTTGGGCACTGCACCTGTACTTCATCAAAAACGGTACAGAATCCATCCGTTGGTTGGAAACTTATGCAGCACCATTCCTGCTCGCAATGGGTCTGGCGCTGCTGGCATGGGCCTATGTCAATGCTGGTGGGTTCGGTGCAATGCTCTCCACTCCAAGCCAGTTTGCTGAAGGTCAGCCTAAAGAAGGCCAGTTCTGGTCCGTCTTCTGGCCAAGCCTCACAGGTATGGTCGGCTTCTGGGCAACCCTTGCACTGAACATTCCGGACTTTACGCGCTATGCAAAAAGCCAGAAAGACCAGTTCATGGGGCAGGCTGTTGGCCTTCCAATCCCAATGGCGCTGTTTGCGTTCATCGCCTCTGCGGTGACCTCCGCAACTGTGGTGATCTTCGGTGAACCAATCTGGGATCCAATTGTATTGGCTGAGAAAATGGGCGGCATGAGCATTATCATCGCTCTGTTCGCACTCATCGTTGCAACACTCACCACCAACCTGGCGGCAAACGTTGTGGCTCCGGCACACGGGTTCTCCAACCTGGCGCCGAAATCCATCAACCTGCGCACCGGCGGTTACATCACAGCAGCTATTGGCCTTGTGATGTTCCCATGGATCCTCGTGAACCACATCATCGGCTGGTTGATCGCATACTCAGCGCTGCTGGGTCCGATTGCGGGGATTATGCTGGCAGACTACTACCTGCTGCGTAAAACCAAGCTCAACGTGGAAGACCTGTTCAAGCACAACGGCATCTATTCCGGCTCAAACGGCTGGAACTGGGCGGGCGTGCTCGCGCTGATCATCGGCATCCTGCCAAACCTTCCAGGCTTCCTGGCAGGCGTAGGCCTTTCCGGTCCAGCCTCACCACTGTTCGCAACCATCTACACCTATGCATGGTTCGTTGGTCTGTTCGTGGCAGGTATCGCCTACCTAATTCTGGCGAAAATCCTGAACAAGTAACAGGCAAACACACACTAAATAACGAGAAGAAGGGGCGGCGTATCATGCGCCGCTTCTTCCTGTTTCAAAGGAAGAGAAAATGCCAAAAGCCTATTGGATCGCTCACGTCACAGTCACAGATCCTGAACCCTACAAGCTCTACGCAGACGGAGCTTCTGCCGCCTTCAAAAAGTACAGTGCCAACGTTCTGGCCCGCGGCGGCAAGTTTGAGGATCTGGAAGGCACAAACCATCCCCGCAACGTGGTGATCGAGTTTGCCGACATGGAAACCGCAATGGCGTGCTACAACAGCGAAGAGTATCAGGCGGCCAAGAAGCACCGCGAGAACGCTGGCATTGCCAACATCATCATCGTGGAAGGCGCTTAACGGGCATCTGCATCGGATGAAACGAAAAAAGCCGCAGCGATCAAACTGCGGCTCTTTTTATGTCTTCTGGTGAGAAACTTATTTCTCTCGCAATTCCCGGCGCAAGATTTTACCCACGGTAGACTTCGGAAGTTCTTCCAAAAACTCCACGTATTTCGGCACCTTATAAGCTGCCATCGCGTTGTGGCAGTAATCCTGCACGGCTTCTGGCGTAACGTCCTCGTTGTTGCGCACAACAAACGCTTTCACCGCTTCGCCAGTCCGTTCGTCAGATGTACCTGCAACAGCCACTTCAACCACACCCTTGATCTCAGCTATCACAGCCTCAACCTCTGCGGGGTATACGTTGAAGCCAGACACAAGCACCATGTCTTTCTTGCGGTCGACAATCTTGAAGTTGTTGCGCTTGTCCATGATCGCAATGTCACCGGTACGGAAGAACCCGTCCGGCGTCATCACCGCAGCGGTTGCCTCCGGCTTGCGCCAGTATCCCTGCATAATCTGTGGCCCGCGTGCACAAAGCTCACCCGGCTGGCCAAGCGGAACTTCATTGTCCTCCGCATCCAGCAGCTTGATCTCCGTTTTCGGCATGGACTGGCCAACGGTCTCAGTAAACTCGGTGCTATCAAACGGGTTCACAGAAAGGATCGGCGAGGTTTCACTCAGACCATATCCTTCAATGATGTGGTGACCGGTAACCTGTTTCCACTTATCCGAAATTGCCCGCTGAATGGCTGATCCACCACCCATGGCAAATTTGTAGTTACTGAAGTCCAGCTCATTAAAGCCCGGGGTATGCAGCAGGCCATTGAAAAGCGTGTTCACTCCGGTGATCACGCTGAACTTCCACTTCTTAAGTTCTTCGACAAACCCCGGCATATCGCGTGGATTGGTGATCAGCACGTTGCGGGATCCCAACCAGTAAAATGACACGCAATTCACCATCAACGCGAAGATATGATAGAGCGGCAGCGCCGTAATTACGATCTCCTCACCAGCCCGCATAAACCCGTCTGTCGCCGCATCAAACTGTGCAATATTGGCCACCAGATTGCCATGGCTCAGCGCAGCGCCTTTAGAAAGGCCCGTGGTGCCGCCCGTATACTGCAGGTAAATCAGGTCACTCGGATTAATCTGCGGCGGCGTGAAGTCCAGCTGCTCACCTTTTTCAAGAACATCTGAGACTGTCAGGCGGTCTGCAAACATCTCGTGTGGAGGCGGTGAGGGCATGTCCATACCAGACGCATCACCTACATTGGCAATCACCACATTTTTGATTGATGTATCCGCAACAACCTCTGCAAGCGTCGGGCTGGAGCCCGAGAAAATAAAGATCGTATCGGTGTCCGCATCGTTGAGCTGATGCTTCAGCTCGCGCGGTGTGTACATAGGGTTGACGTTCACCTGCACCAGCCCGGCGCGCAATATGCCGAACATGAGAACCGGAAACGCCAGAATATTTGGCAGCATAATGGCGACGCGGTCGCCTTTCTTCAGGCCCAGCTCATTCTGCAAATAGGCAGCAACTGCGCGAGATTTCTCATCAACGTCTTTAAATGTAAGTGACTGGCCAAAATTGGTGAAGGCGACATTGTCTGCAAATCGGCCATTGGCCTCTTCAAATATTTCGATCACAGACCTGTAACCGTTCACATCAATTGGCTTGGTGAATACAGTAGGTGTCCAGGTTGGAGCACTAAGTGTATCAGTCATAATTCCTCCCAAAATTAAAACCTATACGCGTATATTAGAATATTCTTTCAGCTTACGCTTTAGGAATATCGTTCATCATTCAATATCTTATGGATTTTTTCTTTTTCCTCTTCAAAATCCCGAGGAGGAGCAAGGCCAAGTGAGCCCATAGCTGCCATGAAAAGCATATCAACCATTGCCTGCGACCCAAAACGGGCAGGGCCGGCATTGCGAATGGCCTGATTGGCGGTGAACCCGGTAATGAGCTGAACCGTCTGACGCACCTGCATCTCCCAGTCCTCAAATGGAATCTGGTCCTTATAAGGGGCGCTGAGCTCAAGAATACGCTCTGCTGTCATGATGGTCAGCTGCTGGAAGCGCTTCCAGGTCTCAGGCTCCTTTGCTGAGATCTCATGAGCAGCGCGATACAGGCCAACATTCTCCTGCAGCAGTTTGTGATTCAGAGCTGTCACAAAGTAGATAGTACTCTCAAGCGAGCCGAGGGGATCCTGCAGATCCTGAATAAGGCGCTGAGCATGCTCCTCGTAAATCTCAAAAAGGCGCTCGAACAACATTTCCTTGTTCTTGAAGCGAAAGTAGAAATTACCCGTAGACGAACCTGCAAGTTGAACAATGTCTGAAACCCGCGCCCGCGCTACACCCTCTTTGGCAAAAATCGTTTTTGCAGCTTGCAGGAAATTCTGCTCCGCCTCATAGCCTCGTTTTTGTTTTGGCTTATAAGATTTCATTTTACACTCAAACTAGATGATAAGTTCTGTTTTTGATAATGATAATTGTGTTGCCAAACTATAACATCTCTTGGCTTGGGGCCACTGATAATAGCAGAATGCATGTGTGATTTGGGAACATATTGGGGGGACTATGAAATTACGCGAATTATTGCTGGGGGTGGCATTTTCTTTCACTGCATTTGTGGGCGTGGCACAGGCTGCCAAAGAGCTTAAAATTGCAACCAGTGCGCCTTTAGGTACCCCATGGGTCAACCATGTGGAGGCCATTGCGAGCAAAATATCGGCCAACTCAGACGGGGCAATAAGCGCGAAATTATTTCATGCAGGTCAACTCGGTACAGAACCGGTTATGGTCCAAAAAGCCATTCGCGGACGGATAGATATTCTCGGCAGCTCCATGACGGCGTTCTCCACGGTTGTCCCGGAAATGGCTCTCATGGGTGTTCCGTTCCTGTGGGACAGCTACGCGCAAATTGATTGCGCAATGGACAAACACCTGACACCTGTTTTTGAACCTCTCTTTGAAAAAAAGGGTTTCAAGTTCCTGCAATGGAATGAGCTGGGCTGGATTCACACTTTCGGCAAAAAACCATTTCTGGCTCCTGGTGATGTGAAAGGCGTGAAAGTACGTGCAGCACCTGCCAAATACTCGGTCAACTTCTGGCAGGGTATGGGCGCAAACGGTGTCGTTCTGCCACTTGCCGAAACGCCGTCTGCACTGCAAACCGGCATGGTGGAAGGCGGAACACTGCCAGCCATGACCTACGTGGCCATGGGCATGGGCAAGATGGCTCCCCATCTCACGCTTTCTGCGCACCTACATCAGTCCGGAGCACTGGTCATGAGCATGCGCACTTGGAAAAAGTTGAGTAAGAACGAACAGGACAGCATCACCAACGCTCTGGTGCCTGTCCAGGGTCTTCGAGATGAAGTCCGCTCCATGGCAAAGGACATGCTCGCAGGTTTTCAGGAAAAGGGCGGGCACGTCCATAAGCTTTCAGCGGAGCAACGCGAAGAATGGAAAACAGCCGTCCTGCCATTGCGTGAGGAACTGGTGAGCTCAATCGGCGGGCAGGCACAAGAAGTCTGGCCTAAGATTCTAGAGGCAAAGAAAGCCTGTGTGCTTTGATTCCAAGACACCTGAAAGGAAGAGCCCACTACATTTTGAGGGCTCTTTTCAATTTGCATGAAGCGATTTTTCCTGTTGCTGTACCGATTTGAAGCGACACTTGCTGCTCTGGCTTACATCATCGTGGTGTTAGCCATGCTGGCGGATGTCGTTGCACGAGAGTTTTTTGATCTCTCACTGATGCACAGCAGCAAGATCGCGCTGTTTGCAGCCATTTTTGCTGGCATGCTGGGCCTTGGCCTTGCAACATCCACCGGCAACCACATTCGCCCCAAGATCACTGACCAGCTGTTGCCGGCAGTTTGGCAAAACCTTCTGCAGCGGCTGGGAGACGTCTTGAGCGGCGCTCTCTTCCTGCTCGCGGGCTATGTCTCGTTTGGGCTCGTGCAGTCCTCCTATGAAATCGGGTTCCTGGTGCCCGTGGTGGATTGGCCGCTCTGGTGGTTCCAGTCCATCATGCCCTACGCCTTCTGCTCCAATGCCCTCAGATATTTCGGCTTTGCGCTGTCGCCTTCTTTGAAGCCAGAAGAGGCAGACGCGGCATGACCTATGCGCTCCTTCTCACACTCACTGTTCTGGTGATGCTGATCTTGCGGCAGAACCTCATTGTTATCTTGATGGTGCTCGGCGGGGCAGTACAGCTTCTGTATAGCGATGGCGAGCTGATGTTCATGGCGGAGGACTTTTGGGCCGCGCTGGATCGCGAAGCGCTTCTGTCCATTCCCGTATTCTTGCTGTGCGGCTCCATCATGAGTCGCGGTGCCATTGCAGAGCGGCTCGTCACAGTCCTCAAAGCATTGACTGGATCTTTGTCAGGAGGTCTCGGCGTAGCAACAATCCTCTCCTGCGCCTTCTTTGCTGCAATCTCGGGCTCCTCCATGGTTACGCTGCTCGCGGTCGGGTCTGTGCTGTATCCGGCGCTGCGAGAGCAGGGATATTCCACCAGTTATTCTCTGGGAGCGTTATCGAGTGCAGGAACACTCGGTGTCGTCATCCCGCCCAGCATTCCGATGATCATCTACGGTCTGGTCACCGAAACCTCAATCACTGACATGTTTCTGGCGGGCGTCATTCCAGGGCTTTTGCTTACCATCGCTTTGGCGATCTATTCAGCCTGGGCCAACAGAACGATCCCGCGCACAGGCTTTGACGTGAGCGCAGCTGGCAGTGCAATCACCAACGGAATTTGGTCCCTGCTCTTGCCAGTCATTCTGCTTGGGGGCATCTACTCTGGATACTTCACAGCCACAGAAAGTGCTGCCATCGCCTTGGCCTATGCGCTCGTTGTCGAGCTGTTCATTTATAAAGAGTTCACACTGGCCCAGCTCTGGGATGCTGTCATTCACACAACCCAGATGCTCGGCGGCCTGCTCCCAATTCTTGCGATTGCCGCGACTTTGAACATGGTGCTGACCACAGAGCAGGTGCCAAGCCTGCTGGCAGAATGGCTGTCCTCGCACGTGGAAGAAAAATGGATGTTCCTGATCGGCCTCAACATCCTTCTGCTGATGGTTGGGTTCTTTATGGAGATCATCTCTGCGCTGCTGATCATGGCGCCCATTCTGCTCCCAGTGGCAACAATCTACGGCATCAATCCAGTGCATCTGGGCGTGATCATGATCATCAATCTGGAGATTGGCCTGCTGACACCACCTGTCGGCATCAATCTTGTCGTTGCTTCTCAGGCGTTCAGGGAAAGTTTCTGGACTGTCACAAGGTCAGTCATTCCATTTGTCCTGATCATGCTCTGCGTGTTGCTGCTTGTCACCTTCCTGCCTGATCTCTCACTCTTTTTTGTAAGCTGAGGAACCCGTAAATGATTGAAAACATCTTCAAAATGACGGCAAGCGAAGTTTCTCAAGCAATCCGTGACAGGCAGATTACATGCCGTGAGGTAATAGAGCAGCATCTGACGCGCATTGATGAAACCGCGCATCTGAATGCCATCACCACACGCTTTGATGATCAGGCTCGTCAGGCAGCAGAGCAGGCAGACCAGGCGGTGCAGCGCGGCGAGCCGTTAGGTCCACTCCACGGCATTCCCGTCACCATCAAAGAAAACGTCGATCAGGCCGGCGCCTCCACAAACAACGGTGTGAAAGCATTTGCGGGCCTGATTGCTAAGCAGGATGCTCCTCTTGTCCAGAGATTGAAACAGGCAGGGGCAAATCCGATTGGGCGCACAAACACACCAGAAATGTCATGGCGCTTTCATACAGACAACACCTTGTTCGGCCAGACCCTCAACCCGTGGAATACATCCCGCACGCCAGGTGGTTCAAGCGGTGGAGCAGGGAGCTCACTGGCAGCTGGCGTCGGATACATCGCCCATGGGTCCGACCTCAGTGGTTCCATACGCCTGCCAGCCTTTTGCTGCGGTGTGCTGGGCTTGCGCCCCTCTCATGGACGCATACCGTTTTACAATGCCACCGGAGCTGCAGAACGCCCAATCACCATCCAGCTCTCCTCAGCACAAGGACCACTCGCACGTTCGCTTGATGATCTCAAACTCGCTTACGATGTGATGAAAGGCTATTCCGATCTGGATACATGGTCACTGCCGGATATGATTGAGGATAAGATCTTCCCAAACAGGGTCGCACTCATCACACCACCGGATGCTGACCCGAAAATCAATGAAGCTCTGAAGCAAGCAGGCGAGGTTCTGGCGCAGCAGGGGTACAAGGTGGATAACACCAGCATTGATTTTATCGAAGAAGCCTACACACACTACACATCGCTTTTGATCACCGAAGTCGCACTCCAGAAGGAGAGCGTGATCGAGCGTTTTGGCTCAGAGCAACTACAGGCAAT
Source organism: Pseudovibrio sp. Ad13 (assembly GCF_001623225.1). Classification (NCBI taxonomy): domain Bacteria; kingdom Pseudomonadati; phylum Pseudomonadota; class Alphaproteobacteria; order Hyphomicrobiales; family Stappiaceae; genus Pseudovibrio; species Pseudovibrio sp. Ad13. The sequence continues at coordinate 119,982 of NZ_LMCC01000013.1, forward strand.
ATTTGAGTACTACACGCAATTGGTACCGCCCATGGACTATCATGGCTATGCGCAGGCTTTAGCCGCAAGATCGCACTACCATCGCCTGATTGACCAATTTCAACGCAAATATCCCGTAATCCTTTCACCCGTTTGCACAAAAAACGCATTCGAGGCAGGTGCGGATATCAAATCCGTTGAGAGCCTTAAAGAGATAGCAAAAACAAACACCTACCTCGGCTCTGTAAACTTTTTTGACCTTCCGGCCATGAGTATCCCCACTCATGATACCCAGGACGGCATTCCAATCGGTATCCAGCTCATCGGCCCACGCTATGGCGAAGAACACCTCTTCAAAACGGCTAAGGTTTTGGATAATAACGGGTTTATCTCTTCTCGGCTTGCAACGGCCACAGAGGCAATGGCGTAGCCAATACGTGCGGTTTTGGGGTCAATAATACAAAACAGAGCCAGAATTGCCGCGGTTTCCGGAAATTTAGAATAGAAAACAGGAAGAAAAGAGAGGCGCTGATCCATAGTTTTTCATCAAAGGACAGCTCAGAGACGCCCGTCTCAAGGCTTTCCGGTTATCCCCTCAAGAACTATGCAATCTGAAGTGCTGGCGAGCTCTTCAGAAAATGGGAGAAAAGCATGGCCCGAAACCCCAAAATCACCTTTATTGGTGCCGGTTCCACCACGTTTATGAAGAACATCATTGGTGATATTCTGCAGCGTTCAGCGCTCTCTGGAGCACATGTCGCTCTGATGGATATCAACGAGGAACGCCTTGGTGAATCTGAGATTGTAGCGCGTAAACTGATTTCAACGCTGGGAGTGAGCGCAACAGTTTCAACGCACACCAATCAGATGGAAGCGCTTGATTCTACTGACTTTGTAGTCGTTGCTTTCCAGATTGGTGGCTTTGAGCCGTGCACCGTCACCGACTTCGAAATTCCCAAGAAGTACGGCCTCCGCCAGACCATCGCGGATACCCTCGGCATCGGCGGAATAATGCGCGGCCTGCGCACCGTTCCGCACCTCTGGAGCATCTGCGAAGATATACTCAAAGTATGCCCGGATGCGGTCATGCTTCAATACGTGAACCCAATGGCGATCAATACCTGGGCCATCGCGCGAAAGTACCCACAAATCAAACAAGTAGGCCTCTGCCACTCTGTTCAGGGTACAGTCAAAGAGTTGGCCCACGACCTTGATATCGACTCTGCAAATATCCGCTTTAGATGTGCAGGCATCAATCACATGGCATTCTATCAGTATCTGGAAGAGATCAAGGAAGACGGCACATTCGAGGATCTCACTCCAAGGCTGATTGAAGGCTACCGCGAAGGCCGCTATCCGAAACCATCCACGTGGAACCCACGCTGTCAAAACGTAGTGCGCTACGAGATGTTGACCCGTCTTGGCCATTTCGTAACAGAGAGCTCAGAGCATTTTGCTGAGTATGTTCCATGGTTTATCAAACGTGATCGCCCGGACCTGTTGGAGAAGTTCTCCATCCCGCTCGACGAATACCCGGTCCGTTGTGTAGAGCAAATTGAACGCTGGAAGTCTCAGGTGGAAGACTACAAAAATGCAGAGAGCATTGAAGTAGAGCGCAGCCATGAATACGCCTCAACGATCATGAACTCCATCTGGACTGGTGAGCCAGCAGTTATTTACGGCAACGTGCAAAACAAAGGCTACATCACCTCGCTGCCACAGGATTGCGCAGTTGAAGTGCCTTGTCTTGTGGATCGCAACGGCATCCAGCCAACGCACATTGGAAAATTGCCAGCACAATTAGCCGCTCTGATGCGTACAAACATTGGTCCTCAGGAGTTGACTGTTGAGGCACTCATGACGGAGAAGCGCGAGCATATCTACCACGCTGCAATGCTTGATCCGCACACCGCTGCGGAGTTGGATCTGGACCAAATCTGGGCCATGGTGGATGAGCTTTTGGAAGCGCATAAAGACTGGTTGCCAGCCTGGACGCAGAAGCAAGTGCTTGAAACTGCATAGCAAGAGCGCTGCCAATTAGAAAAATGCGATGACATAAGCGGTTGCCTGAAACGAGGCTGCCGCTTATGTATATTCTGATATATCAAAGATGGGTGCCAAGCACTCCCTGGGGGAATAAATGTCTGGGAACGTCACTTTTCATGATCTGAAGGACGCAAGTGTGTTCATCACTGGCGGCGGGGCAGGGATCGGCGCAAGCCTCACTGATGGCTTCATGCAACAAGGTGCCAAAGTCGCCTTTGTGCAGCGCTCTGATGCTTCAGAATTTGCTGAGCATATGAAGGAAAAGCACGGCGTAGCACCTCTATTCATCAAATGTGATGTCACCGATGTTGATGCACTTCAGGCCTCCATCAAGCAGACTGAAAAGGCTCATGGCCCGATTACTGTGCTGGTGAACAATGCTGCAAACGATACTCGCCATACCCTTGAAGAGTTCACGGTAGATCAATGGGATGCATCTATGCACGTGAACTTGCGTCCCCATTTCTTTACCGCTCAGGCCGCCGCCGCAGGCATGAAAGCGGCTGGTGGTGGTTCCATCATCAACTTCTCATCCATCTCCTACATGATGGGCAACGCAGGCTATCCGGCTTATGAAACGTCCAAAGCAGCCATCACTGGTCTGACCAGAGCTTTGGCGCGTGAGCTGGGACCAGACAACATCCGCGTCAACGCTCTGATGCCGGGTTGGGTCCTCACACAACGACAGAAAGACCTCTGGGCAACGCCGGAAGATCTGAAAGCCCATCTGGGCCGTCAGTGTTTGAAGGAGCATCTCGAACCGGACGATATCATTGATGCAACACTGTTTTTGGCATCCAAAGCCAGCCGGATGATGACCAGCCAAGCCCTTGTCATTGATGGCGGTGTTGTCGTGACAGGCTAAAGGGAAAGTAGCGGGTAGGCAGCTGCCCGCTATATCTTGCCAATGTTTCTTGCCTTTTTGCGAAACGCAGCTGGAGAAGTGCTGAAGTGGTTTTGGAACGCCTCATAAAAGCTCGAAAGAGACCTGAACCCGGCATCCATAGCGATGGACAAGATCTTCATCTCAGATTCAGCAAGCAACATGCGTGCATGAGAAAGCCGGACCCGCGTCAAATGTTCCTTGATTGGCAGCCCTACAATGCGCTTGAACAAGGTCATTGCATGGCTCGGCGATAAACCAACACAGTCAGCAACATCAGTGACAGAAATGTCCGAGGTATGGTTCTCTGAAATGAACCGCAACATCTCTTCCACATGCAACATGGACTTTCCACGACCAACCACCGTGCTGGACTGACGATAGTCATGATGCAGTGTGTTCCAACCGTCCAGCGCCAGACGCGTAAACCGCGACGAGATTTCACTCAGAACCAGTTTGCGCCAGTTGATGTCATCTCGTTTGAACTCACTTGCCCAATGGCCAAAGCGCACCGCATCAATCGGGCAAGGCGCCTTGTTGCAAATCACATCTCCTGAAATGAGTGCATCAGTGATGCGTGTCGGCAAACCCCACTGTAATATTTGTGCAAAGGAGATGTAGAGATTGACCATATCGCCATCCCCGCGCACCCCAACAACGCCGTGCGGTGCGGCGCCCCAGAAGCAAATCATGTAACCGGGGTGAACAGTCACATGACTTCCTGAGAAGGAATAGTCCATTTCACAGTTGATCAGGAAGTTCACTTCAATAGAAGCGTGGTGATGATAAGGCCTTTTGGAGAATACGTGAGGCTTATGGCGCATAATCAGAAAATTATCTGTCGAGGGTATGACACTCTGATCCAGATATTGGCGATATAAGTCATCGCTAATACTCAATTGTACACCCTCCTCTTGCATCAATATTTGAAAAGCCGAATGAATCGATATTAATACGAGAGTTCGGCTCTCAATATTCTCCCATGTGTATAGTATAGAGAAATACGCAGTTTAAAAGCGTCTACGAAGAAAATCGGAATTTATGAATAGAAAGCCGGAGGAAAAGAGACGGCGCGGGTGGCCATGATGGTGTTGGGAGTAATGAAATGGGGGAGGAATTGATGTCTTCGACAAACCTTGTGTCTAAACTTTGCTTAGCAGCAGGCGTAAGTGCCTGCGCAATCGCGGCAAGTTCAGCACTGGCCGACAAAATGCCGGTTGAGCAGTCCATGTCCACATTGGAATATGATCTGCTGTCTCGCAGTGATTTGTGGACCTATCAGAAACTGAATGGTTATAGCGAAGCCCCGTTCCTGAGTGAACTGGTCAAAGCTGGCAAGTTGCCACCTGTTGGCGAGCGACTGCCAGCAGAGCCGCTGGTTATGTCAACCAAAGCCATGTCTGAGGGTATCGGCGTTTACGGCGGTGTGTTCCGTCATGTTATCGGCGGTCGTCCGGAAGGCTGGAACTGGCTCGCTGGTCAGCATCATGGCTGGGGCGGCATCAACATGGCCATTCAGGAATGTCTGGTACGCAACGGCCCGCTCTGGCAAGTAAAGGCAGAGGAGCAGTCCGGTCCGCTACCAAACCTAGCTAAAAGCTGGGAGTGGAGCGACGACAAAACCGAACTGACCATGCATCTGGTTGAAGGTATCAAATGGTCCGATGGTGATCCCTTTGATACAGAAGACATCCGCTTCTGGTGGGACGACAACGTTCAAAATGAAAATATTGCATCCCGTCTGCCAAAAGGTGGCCTTGGTGAGGGCACAACGCTGGAGGTGATTGATGCTTACACATTCAAGTTCACTTTCACCAAACCACAAGGCCCGGAAATTCTGAAATCTCTGGCCTATATTCAAGGTTGCCCCGGTCCCTCGCACACACTCAAAGCTAAACATCCAAAATACAACAAGGATGCCAGTTACGAAGACTACCGCAATGCAATGCCTGCGGACGCAGTTCCACCAGTTGTTCTGGGAGGCTGGGTGCCAGTGCGCCACAAGGCAGATGAACTGGTGATCTTGCGCCGTAATCCGTTCTATTGGAAAACCGATGAAGCTGGCAATCAGCTGCCATACCTGAACGAGATGCACTTCAAGTTGTCCACTTGGTCAGACCGCACAACGCAAGCTGTCGCCGGGACTGCTGATTTTTCTAACATGGAAAACCCGGGCAACTTCGTGGAAGCACTCAAGCAGACATTGTCTGCAGATGCACCGGTTAAAGCCAACTTTGGCCCACGTGTTCTCTCATGGCGTCTGGAACTGAACTTCTCTGAAACAAACGGTGTTCAGGATGAAGTGGACGCTGAACTCCGCAAGTTCTTCCGGCAAAAAGACTTCCGCGTTGCTCTCAGTCATGCGCTTGATCGTCAGGCGATCGGCCAGTCAGTCGCGCGTGGTCCGTTCATGTATCCATACTCCGGTGGCTTCTCCAGCGGATCTCCCTATTACGATTACGACAGCACCGTCTACTACCCGTATGATCTGGCAAAAGCCAACGCCATGCTGGATGCTTTGGGCCTCAAAGACACCGATGGCAACGGCATTCGCAACATGCCAGGTTCAGGGGCTGATCTGGAAATCGACATGATGACAGATCGCAGACAGGTCACTGAGAAAAAACAAGCAGATGCCATCATTCTGATGCTGGCAGAAGCAAGCATTCGTGTGTTGATCCGCAACGTAGATACAATTGATACAGCGTCGAAGAACGGCGACTTCAACATGTTGATACGCCGGAAAGAATGGGCGCTCCCAACTCGTGAAACCTGTTTCCATCTGCCAATCGCAAACAGCTGTCCTGACCGGCACCTTCCTGGTTCAGATGGTACGCGAAACCTGATGGATTTTGAAATCGAGATGGTCGATGCCTATCAGACCATTCTGTCCACCTGGGATGCGGTTGAAGCAGCTGATGCAGCCAAAACCATCCAGCGTCTGTGGACTGAGAATGCCTACACCATTGGCACCGTTCAGGCTCCTGCTGCGCTTCTCGTCAACAAACGCATCAGAAACGCGCATCCGGGCACACCCGTCAACATGTTTGAATGGGCAGAAGATGGTGTTGTGCGCGAGCGCCTCTGGACACCAAAGGATCAGCAGTTGAAAGAACTCCTCCCAGGAACGATCGCTGAATATTAAGGCAGGAAAGGCGGGTCAATTTTGGCCCGTCTTCCAACGCAATAAGCAATAAATGCTCAATAGCTGGGAGGGCTAGATAAATGGGCTTGTTACGCTTTTTAGCGCAACGTGCAGCTGCAACACTGGTCTTGTTGGTCGGGATCTCCATTGTTTCCTTCGCGATCATACAAGCTGTTCCAGGTGACTATGTTGACATGTGGATGGCGACAACAGCCGCCCAAACCGGACAGTCACGTGCAGTTTTGGAACCTCAGGCGGAAATTTTACGCACACAGTTAGGGCTGGATCAGCCCGTTGTCGTGCAATACTGGCGATGGATTGTCGGTATCGTCACCGCTGGCAACTTCGGAGACTCGTTTTTCTTCTCCAAGCCGGTCACAGAAGTCATCGGCTTGCGTCTGCCGCGCACACTCGCTCTGGCCTTCACTGCCATGGTGCTGGCTCAGTTCATTGGCGGTGCGCTTGGTGTTTATGCAGCCATGAACCAGTACAAGATCGGCGATACCGTTTCGACAATTGTTGCCTTCCTTGGCATTGTTATTCCGAAATTCGTTATCTCGCTGATAATTCTGTATTATCTCGCCTTCGTCTGGCACTCTCCTTACATCGGAGCACTGCAATCACCCGAGTATCTTCTGCAGGACCACTGGTCACTCGATAAGCTCTGGGATTTCTTCAAACACGTCTGGCCAATCTTGCTCATCTCCATCTGGGCCGGGCAGGCTTATACCTTGCGTATGATGCGCGGCAACCTGCTGGATGTGGTGAAATCTCAATACATCGAAACAGCTCGCGCCAAAGGCCTGTCTCGCGGTCGCATCATCTTGGTGCATGCCATCCCCAATGCGTTGCACCCTGTCATCATGAACATCGGCAGCCGCTTTGAGTATATGGTCAAAGGTGAGATTGAGATCGCAATCGTTCTGGGCGTTCCAACCATCGGCCCGCTGATCCTCTCCTCAGTCGCCGAGCGCGATATGTATGTGGTCGCTGCAATCTTCATGCTCGTTGCCACCATCATGGTTGTCGGAAATCTGGTTGCGGATTTGCTGCTCGCTCTCATCGATCCACGTGTCCGTCAAGCTGCTATGGAAGGAAATGCGTGATGACCCAGATCGACACCGACGCAATCGAACACGGCAGCGTAGACGCTCAGCAACTGGCAGAAGACCGGCCCTCTATTTCTTATTGGGGTCTCGTCGTTCGTCGCTTCATCCGTAACAAGTACGGCATGGTAGGTTTCATCGCCTGTATGCTGATCTTCCTGGCAGCGATCTTCGCTGGTTTCATCGCGCCGTATGGACCGCAAACTGCCAACCGGGCAGCGCTGTACTCACCACCGCAAACGCTTCACTTCTTCGCGCCTGATGGCGGCCTTACAACGCCGTATGTCACGGGCTTCAAAGAAGAAATGAACATGCAAACCTTTGAGATCACGTTTATTCCTGATTTTGATAAGATCTCGCATGTTGCTTTGTTCGTGGAAGGAGAACCCTGGCAGTTTCTGGGTCTCACCTTCACAACACATCTGTTTGGCACAACAGATGGCAGCAAGTTCCATATCCTCGGCACTGACAATCTGGGCCGTGACGTTTACTCACGCATGATCTTTGGCACACGCATCACACTGCTCATGGCGCTCATGGTGATGGGGGCCGCTTGCGTGATCGGGATCATTCTTGGAGTGAGTTCAGGATACTTCGGTGGCCTGTATGATCTTGTGGTTCAGCGAATGGTCGAGTTCATCAAGGCCTTCCCCGATCTCCCGCTTTATCTGGCTTTGGTCGCCTTGTTGCCGCGCCGTGCGGAGCCGGTCACGATCTTCATCATGTTTGCCTGCATCCTCGTCTTGCTCAGATGGGCAGATCTGTGCCGCGAACTGCGCGGGAAGGTCTTCTCCATGCGCAATCTGGAATATGTCCGCGCAGCAGAAGCCGTTGGAGCCTCAAGCAGCCGCATCATCAGTGCACATATCGTTCCCAACACATCTTCGCACATCATTGTCTGGGCAACCTACCAGCTGCCCGAGATCATTCTTTTGGAGAGTTTCCTGTCGTTTTTGGGCGTGGGCATTCAACAGCCGATGGTGTCCTGGGGCAGCATGCTCAACCAGGTCCTCGACTTCCAGTCGTTTAGCGCTGCGCCGTGGATGATGGCTCCAGTCGGCATGATCATCATTTCCGTACTCGCCTTCAACGCCGCAGGCGATGGCCTTCGTGATGCAATGGATCCCTACAGCAATGCCTAGTATCGACCAAACCCAACACAAAGACCTGCTCACCATCCGCGATGTGGCCGTCACCTTCAAAACGGTGACCGGAACAGTGGAAGCAGTGAAAGGGGTGAGCTATGCCGTGGCAAAAGGCGAGACATTGGCCATTGTCGGGGAGTCCGGTTCCGGCAAATCGGTCACCGCCCGCGCAATCATAGGCATGCTCGCCGAAAACGCGACACTGGCTCAAGGTTCCATGATCCGTTTCGAGGATCGAGACCTGACGACCATGAGTGAGTTGGAGCTGCAAAAGATCCGCGGCAATCGCATCTCAATGATCTTTCAGGAACCTCTGACAAGCCTCAATCCAGTGTACCGTATTGGGGATCAGATCATTGAGATGATCCGCTCACATCGCAAAATCTCCAAGGCTGCCGCTAAAAAAGAAACGCTCCGGCTGTTGGATGAGGTGAAGGTCCCAGACCCTGAAGCCAGATTCAGTCAATATCCGCATCAGCTTTCTGGCGGTCAGCGCCAGCGTGTCATGATCGCGATGGCACTGGCAAACGAGCCTGACCTGCTCATTGCAGATGAGCCAACCACTGCTCTTGACGTGACTGTCCAAGCTGAAATCCTAAAACTCATGCGAGAGCTGCAAGAGCGCCACCGCATGGCGATCATCCTCATCACACATGATCTGAATGTGGTGCGTCAGGTGAGTGACCGTGTCTGTGTGATGCGCGCAGGAAAGATTGTTGAAACCGGAAACACCAAAGAGGTCTTTGAGACACCATCCCATCCATACACCCGGCACTTGATTGAAAGTGAGCCGTCCGGTGTGCCAGATAAATTGGAGGAGGGCCTCTACGAGCTGTTGGATGCAGATAAGGTCCGTGTCACGTTCACCTCAAAACATGGTGGCTTGTTCAGGCGCAAAACCAAAGAGCTGGTGGCAGTCAACGACATCTCGCTCAACATCAGATCAGGCGAAACGCTTGGCATTGTTGGCGAGTCTGGTTCCGGAAAGTCCACATTGGGCATGTCCATCCTTCAGCTCTTAAAAGCAGATTCTGGCACTATCACCTTTGATGGAAACAGGATCGACAACCTCACCAGAAAAGAGCTGAAGCCTCTTAGAACCGATCTTCAGGTTGTGTTTCAGGACCCGTTTTCCTCGCTTAATCCCCGCATGGTTGTGGGGGAGATTGTGGGTGAGGGCCTTAAGGTCAACGGCATCGGGGCAAGTCATAAGGAACGGCAGGCCATGGTGGCTGAAGCGCTGGATGCTGTACAGATGCCACGCAGCACCATGGACCGCTTTCCCCATGAGTTCTCAGGTGGCCAGCGTCAGAGGATCGCAATTGCACGCTCCATCGTTTTAAAACCGAAATTCATACTGCTGGATGAACCTACCTCTGCATTGGACCTGTCCATTCAGGCGCAGATTATCGAGTTGCTGAAAGACCTGCGAGAGAAGCTGAAGCTGAGTTATCTCTTCATCAGTCATGATTTGAAAGTGGTGAAAACACTCTGTCACAACGTCATGGTGATGCAGCACGGAAACGTTGTCGAAGCTGGTAACACACTGGATGTTCTGCATCGGCCGCAGACAGAATACACACAACGTCTGGTCTCAGCGGCCTATCTGTAAGTGCTCATGATGGCGGCGATAACCGCCGCCATCAAGCTCTAGTGTGCAGCTTTCAGCCTTCTCAAGGCATACCAAAGCACACCAACCACCAGCGGCACAGATGCGGCCATACCAACAGCCGGATCAAGCGGGGAGCCAACAGCCTTGGCGCCTTTCAAAGCGTATCCGATCAGGCTGATGACGTAGTAAGAGATTGCTGCAATCGAAAGCCCTTCCACCGTCTGCTGCAATCGAAGTTGAAACTTCGCACGCTGATCCATCGACTTCAGTAAGTCTCGGTTCTGCCGTTCAAGCTCCACATCCACCCGGGCGCGCAACAGGCCGACAGCTCGCGTCAGCTTTCGCGAAAGGTTGGCTTGTCGCTCTTCAATAGCACGGCACGTCTGCATAGCTGGCGCGAGCCGCCGATTTAAAAACCGCCCGATCATGTCGTAACCAGAGACGTTGCTCTCCCCAAGAGTGTCCAGACGCCGCCCGACAATATCGGAATAGGCCCGTGTTGCCCCAAATCGGAAAAGGCTTTCCATCGCAGAAGCTTCCAGATCTGCCGCAAGAGAAGAAAGGTCTGCCAGCAGCTCCTCATTATGCGCCAGAGAATGTGCTTCTGCATCTCCTGAATTGCGCAGTTGAGCGGTTATGCCCACGAGTTCCTGCTCAATGCGGCTTACAACGATCTGCTGCTTCCGCGCTTCATAAAGCCCCAACAAAGAGAGTGTTCTGTAGGTCTCCAGTTCCAGAACACGCCGCACGGTTGCTCCCAGTTCCAACGGAGACAGCCCATGATCCAGCAGCAGAAACGAAACAATACCATCATCACCGGCTTTGAAGTCGGTGACCAGCGTCGCACGTCCTTCAATGATTTGGGAAACACTCAAGCTCGCAAGGTCAAACTTTTCAGACAGATCGCCAGCCTCCGGCTCAGCTGCGACTTTTATCGTTAACTGAACAGCTGCAATCAACTTCCCAGGAGGATCAAGCAGGCCCTTGGTAAAGAGAGTTATATCTTGTGTGCGGAAGCTAGAAGGAAGAGGCCGTTCCACGGCATAGGTAGAAAACTCGCTGTGTTGCTCCCAACGTAAAGAATAATCTTCGAAAGTCTGATGGAGATAGTGCTCTGAGGCCCTTGATGCCGGGTTTGTTTCCTCTGATGTAAACCTAAGCAGAGCTTGCTGTTCTGCTTGCTTCTTATCTTGGTCGACCATGAAGGCGTATTGCAGAATTTGCCATTCACCATGCATGGGAACGAAGGGACGGGCATGAACTTCCGCAAGAATGGCTTGGCGTAGTGGATGTTCCGGAAGTTGCTGCACAGCACATGCCTCTTCCAACATATCGTCAACCTTACCCAAAGCATGCCCCTCTTGGTCTTCAAGCCAGAAAGGCCAAGTGTGAAGCAGACAACTCTGCTGATCTACACAAAAATACGTATTGCGCCGGATTGTCGCAGCGGAAGCTTGGGCCATTGCAATCAAGAAGAAAAATAACTCGAATTCTTCCTGTTCAGCATATCGAACCCTAAGAATTGTAAAGTACACACTGCGCCCGAAACATCACCTTTTGAGGATTTGAAATGAAAACGCCACTTGTTGCGCTCCTGCTGGCCTGTTCCGCATCCTATGCTTGGGCAGAGTCTGATTTTCCTCAAAAAAACAACAGATGGTTTGAGGCTGCAGAGGCGGAAATTGAGAGCAAACTTGCTCAGCAGCCAATCACGAAACCGGCCAAAAACATCATTTTGATGATTGCAGATGGCAACGGAATTTCGACAAACTATGCAACGCGGATATTTCAAGGCCAGCAGAACGGATTGCTGGGTGAAGAAAATGTGTTGCCACAAGAAACATTTCCTCACAGCGCCTTGGTCAAAACCTACAATGTAAATGCGCAAACACCAGATTCCGCAGGCACCGGAACAGCATTCCATTCAGGCGTGAAGACCAAAGCCGGTGTCCTCGGGGTGGATGAAACATTGAATGTTGGCGACTGCTCAGCCGTTGAAAGCGCTAGTATCGCGAGCATTGCAGAAGTGATGGCCGCAGAAGGCAAGGCGGTCGGCATCATCTCAACGGCCAGCCTCACGGATGCAACACCAGCTTCAGCCTATGCCCACGTCGCCAATCGCAGGTTCGAGGATGACTCCGATCTACCTGAGGGATGCGATGTGCCGGACATCGCTGCACAGCTGATTGAGCAGGTCAAGAATGGCACTATTGACGTCGCCTTTGGGGGCGGGCAACGTCATATGCTGCCTGAAACCAGAAAAACCATCGAGGGCACCGCTGGCAATCGCAAAGATGGGCGCAACCTGATCGAAGAAGCCAAGGCGCTTGGCGTGTCTTACGCTTGGAATGAGGCCTCCTTCAATAACCTTGATCCCTCTGCTGACAAGCTGGTTCTTGGCGTTTTTGCAGCAGGTCATATGCAGTATGAGTATGATAGAAAAGACCAACCTTCTCTGGCTGATATGGTGAAATGGACCATTGAAGCACTTCAAGATAATGAAAACGGCTATTATCTCACGGTTGAAGGCGGTCGTGTCGATCACGCCAATCACGCCGGAAATCTCTATCGCGCCCTCACAGACGGTGTCGCATTTGCAGACGCTGTCGCCATGGCGAAAGAAATGACCAGCGATCAGGACACTCTGATCATCGTCACTGCGGACCATGCCCACACCTTGTCGTTCAACGGCTATTGCGGACGCGGTACGCCGATCAACGGGCTGTGCATGGGCATTGACAATAACGGCGTCAAACACACCAATGAAATGCACCTGATGCTGGATGGAAAACCATATTCCGTTGCCAGTTATCTGAACGGCCCCGGCTCAATCCTGACAGAAGAAAACAACTGGTTCGGCACGCGTTCAGTGTTGTCACAGGAAGAAGCAACAGATCCCGATTTCAAACAGCAATCCTTGCTTCCAACGCCCTCAGAAACCCATTCGGGGGAAGATGTTGCGGTTTATGCAAGAGGTCCATGGGCGCACTTGTTTGATGGCACAATCGAGCAGAATTACATCTTCAATGTCATGAACTACGCTGCAAACGCCAAAGACCGCTAGCGTGATAAAGAAGTGTTGTCGTGATGCTTGGTTGTATCATGTAAGCGGCGATCGATAACCTCAGCCTGAGCCCGCGGAATTTTATCGGGGGTTCAGACCAGTTTTGCCTCGAAATGCACACTGACCTGACGTAGGTTTCGGGCTCATTTGATAACTGTGAGTTCCGATGATTGAGTTCGAAAAGAATTTGGAAGCGGCGCTGAAAGCGCACGATCAGAGTGATGATGCAAGCCATGATCTGTACCATGCACGCCGCGTAAAACTGGCAGCGCTGGACATCGCTCAGCGTCGCGGTGAGGGCGATGAGGAGGTGCTGATTGCAGCTGCCTACTTACATGATCTGGTCAATGTTCCCAAGAATTCACCGGATCGTGCAAAGGCTTCCAAGCTGTCAGCTGACGCGGCTGAACCGATCCTGATTGTGCTGGGTGTTTCTGCAGCAAAAATCGAGAAGATCAAGCATGCCATTGAGGCACATAGCTTTTCAGCTGAAATCGAGCCGCAAACGATTGAGGCCAAGATCCTTCAGGACGCAGATCGTCTGGAATCCCTCGGCGCAATCGGCATTGCCCGCACTTTCTATATCGCCAAAACCATGAACTCCAACCTGTTCCATGGTGGCGACCTTTTCGCCAGCGAACGCGACCTCGACGACAAGACATTCGGCGTCGATCATTTCGCGCTCAAACTGCTCAAACTGCACAAAACCATGCAGACCAAGGAAGGCCGTGAAGTCGCGCGCGAACGCACCGACTACATGATAGGCTTCCTGAAGCAACTGGCCTTAGAAACAGGTTTTACCTATCCGGAAGGCGATGACCTCTGGATCGAAGAGGAAGCACCGAAAGTCGCGTCCTGAGAACTCAGTCCTGATAGGATTTGAGAGCTGGGAATGTGATGTCCGGATCCTGGATGGTCTGCTCAAACGGGCCGTCCGGGTGCAACATCGTCTTCAGCAGATTTGCTCCCAGCAAAGCACCGGCCTGCCGAATATCCTCGCTGATATTGTCGATCTGTGAATCAATCTGATGCAGCGTTTGTGAACTTGATTTCACAACCGCATCAAAATCCCGCCCACGCTCTTTGCCTGCCTGCCGATACCCGTTCGCGATCGCAAGGAAAGAAGTCTCACCAGGGCAGATAAATCCATCCGGTGCATCGCTTGTCCCGGCAATCGTCTGCGCCCATTCAAAGATCTCAGGCATATCTGAATCAAGGTTGATGCCCTCAGGAATGTAGCACTGCAAACCTTCTTGCCGAATAGCCCGCATATACCCGTAATTCAGATGCTGATGGAACGTAAAATGGTTGGGCGGTAGAATAACGCAAATCCTACGCCGCCCTTTTTGCATCAATCGCAAGACAGATTCGTAAGCGAACTTCTCGTTGTCATAATCCACATATGAGTGTTGATAGCCGAATTCAGTTCGCCCATGTGTGGTGAACGGAAAGCTGCGCTCTCTCAAAAAACGTACCCGCTCATCAAAAGGTCGCGTCCGCGAAAAGATGATTCCGTCAGCCAGTTTGTTGCGCACAATGTACTCAACAGGCTCAATCGGATCACCACCAAGGAACTGCGGTGTCACATTAAGATGGTAGTCAGTCCCGGCCAATGCATGAGCCACACCTGTGATCAGCGAGTTCCCAAACCCCAGAATCTCGTTATGGGGGTCAAGAATCAGTGAGATTACTTTAGTCTTTCCGGTGCGTAATCTTTGCGCAGCACGGTCCGGAACATAGCCGATTTCTTCAGCAACTTTACTTACGCGCAGCCGGGTTGCCTGTGCAATCTTTTCATCACCCTGAAGTGCCCGCGAGACAGTTGTCACCGCAAGGCCGGTGATCTCCGCAATTGTCTTCTGCGTAGGTTTCGAGGTGGTATGAGTGGAGGAATTTGGCGGTTTTTGTGTCGACATGTGAAGCCAGTTACCTCCCGTAAATCAGTTAGATCTTCGTTATAACGATACAACAAAATAGGTGAGTATCATTTGATACAAAAAAGATCATTCAAGTCAATGGGTTCACTTTTTGCATTGACAGATCCGATATTTGTAACGTTATAAGTACTATGTTAGTCGTATTTTTGTGTAGAAATTTTAAGTTGTGATCGGGAGGCAACACATGCACAAACTACTAGTAAAAACCACATCGGCTCTGGCTCTGTTGGCAGCAACAGCTGCTCCATCTTTGGCAGCAGACGTGGAAGTCCTGCATTGGTGGACAGCAGGCGGTGAGGCAGCTGCGCTTAACGTTCTGAAGCAGGATCTGGAAACTCAGGGCATTGGCTGGGCAGATATGCCTGTTGCTGGTGGCGGCGGCGAAAGCGCAATGACTGTTTTGCGTGCACGCGTAACCGCTGGTAACGCACCAACAGCCGTTCAGATGCTTGGGTTCGACATTCAGGACTGGGCAAAAGAAGGCGCTCTGGCAGACCTCAACGCTGTTGCAGCTAAAGAAGGCTGGGACGAAGTTGTACCTGCAGCACTTCAGCGCTTTGCAAAGTACGATGGCAAGTGGATTGCTGCACCAGTAAACGTGCACTCCACCAACTGGGTATGGGCAAACAAAGCAGTTCTGGATGCAAACGGCATCGCAACTCCAACCACTTGGGAAGAGTTCACAGCAGCGCTTGAGAAGCTGAAAGCAGCAGGCGTAACGCCGCTCGCACACGGCGGTCAGGCTTGGCAGGATGCAACTCTGTTTGATGCAATCGTCATGGCCACTGGTGGCGCAGACTTCTACAAAGCTGCCTTCATTGATCTGGACGAAGCTGCTCTTGGTTCCGACACCATGAAGGAAGCGTTTGATCGCATGTCTGTTCTGCGTGCAAACGTAGACGACAACTTCTCTGGTCGTGATTGGAACCTTGCAACTGCAATGGTCATCAACGGTGAAGCTGGCTTCCAGATGATGGGTGACTGGGCAAAAGGTGAGTTCCTCGGTGCTGGCAAAAAGCCAGGCGAAGACTTCCTCTGCTTCCGTTTCCCTGGCACTCAGGACAAGGTAACCTTCAACGCTGACCAGTTCGCTATGTTCGATCAGGGTGGTGAAGTGTCTAAAGAGCAGGCTGCCCTTGCAAGCGCAATCCTGTCTCCTGCCTTCCAGTCTGCATTCAACGTGGTGAAGGGCTCCGTTCCTGCACGCACAGACGTTTCCGACGAAGCGTTTGATGCATGTGCAAAACAGGGCATGAAAGATCTGGCTGCAGCTGCTGCAAGCGGCAACCTTTATGGTTCCATGGCGCACGGTCACTCTGCACCAGCATCTGTTAAAAACGCCATTTATGACGTTGTAACAGCACACTTCAACGGTGAGTTCGATTCCGCTACCGCTGTTGATGAGCTGGTAGACGCTGTCTCCATCGCTAAGTAATTTTAAGTGGGGCCGACGATGTGTTGGCCCCATTTTTCCCAAAACAACATAGAATCTGGGGGCAGGGATCATGGTCGATCAGACCAACTCATCCGTTGCCATGGCCGCTGAATATGCGACGCCAACGGCAGTAAAACCGGACCTGCGGACAAGACTCCAAAATCTCATTCCCAAACTGGTGTTATCACCCTCGTTGGCTTTGATCTTGGTCTTTGTCTATGGATTTATCATTTTCTCCGTATACCTTTCCTTCACAGGAAGCCGTATTCTGCCAGTCTATGACTGGGTCGGACTGGAGAATTATGAAAAGCTGTTCCGGCTACGGCATTGGTCCATTGCCATCAAAAACCTTGGCATTTTTGCAGGTTTGTATATCGCAGTCTGCACAGCTATCGGCTTGGGTCTTGCGATTCTTCTGGACCAGAAGATCCGCGGAGAAGGCTTCTTGCGTCCAATCTTCCTGTATCCGATGGCACTCAGCTTCATCGTAACGGGAACAGCATGGAAGTGGTTTCTCGATCCGGGCATCGGCCTTGAGCACACAATGCACTTGTGGGGCTGGGAGAGCTTCGAGTTTAACTGGATCAAGGACCGTAACTTCGCCATCTACACGGTTGTGATTGCAGCTGTCTGGCAAACAAGTGGCTTTGTTATGGCCATGTTCCTGGCCGGACTGCGTGGCATCGATAACGAAATCCTGAAGGCCGCACAAATCGACGGGGCATCCAACTGGAACATGTATCGCCGGATCATTATCCCGCAACTGCGTCCAGCCTTCCTGTCAGCTTTCGTGATCCTGTCTCACCTTGCCATTAAGTCCTACGATCTTGTCGTGGCACTGACGGGTGGTGGACCGGGCAGAGCGACGGAAGTACCGGCGACCTTCATGTATTCCTACACCTTTACCCGCAACCAGATGGGCATTGGCGCCAGCTCCGCTGTTATCATGCTTATGACCATCGCTGCGATTATGGTGCCTTACCTTTATGCCGAACTGCGGGAGAAAAAATAATGTCCGTAGCCTCGACAGATAATGCCATCAGCACAGGGCGCATCACCCGTGCATTCATTTACCTGATGCTGATCCTGTTCGCGACATTCTACCTGCTGCCGTTTGGCATTATGGTTCTCAACTCCGTTAAGCCTCTTTCAGAGATCACTGGCGGAAACATGATGTCACTGCCTCAGGTCTTCACGCTGGAACCCTGGTTCAAAGCCTGGAACAGCGCGCAAATCGGCGTAGAACCGACAGGTCTGAAGCCGTACTTCTGGAACTCCCTCAAAATGGTGTTTCCGGCAGTTACGATCTCAACCGTTCTGGGTGCTTTGAACGGTTACGTGCTGACCAAGTGGCGCTTTAAGGGTGATACCATTCTGTTCGGTTTGATGCTGTTTGCCTGCTTCATTCCATTCCAGATCGTTTTGATCCCAATGGCGCGTGTGCTTGGCTTCCTCGGCATTGCAGGGTCAACGCCGGGTCTGGTGCTGGTGCATGTGGTTTACGGCCTCGGCTTCACCACGCTGTACTTCAGGAACTACTATCAGGTGTTCCCGACAGAGCTGATCCGCGCAGCTCAGATTGATGGGGCAGGGTTCTTCCGCATCTTCTGGCGCATTATGCTGCCAAGTTCCGGTCCAATCATTGTTGTCTCTGTCATCTGGCAGTTCACCAACATCTGGAACGACTTCCTGTTCGGTGCCTCGTTTGCTGATCTGGACAGCCAGCCAATGACGGTTGCGCTGAACAACCTCGTCAGTTCGTCAACGGGCGTCAAAGAATATAACGTTCATTTTGCCGGAGCGATCCTCGCCGCATTGCCGACACTGCTCGTGTACATCGTGGCTGGCCGCTACTTCGTAAGAGGCCTGATGGCCGGATCGGTGAAGGGATAAGACCTATGAGCTTTCTGAAAATCAACAATGCGACCAAGTCTTACGGCTCAACCAAGGTGCTTCACAACATCGATATCGACGTGCAGGAAGGGGAATTCCTCGTGCTCGTCGGGCCGTCCGGTTGCGGAAAATCCACTCTGCTCAACATGATTGCTGGTCTGGAGGATATCACCTCCGGCACCATCGCCATCAAAGGGCAGACCATGAACGGGGTTCACCCGTCCAAGCGTAACATCGCAATGGTGTTCCAGTCCTATGCTTTGTACCCGAACATGACGGTCGGTCAGAACATCACGTTCGGTCTGGAAATGCATGGTGTTGCCAAGCCAGCGCGCGAAAAGGCAATGAGCGACGTTGCCGAGATGCTGCAGATCAAACCGCTGTTGGGCCGTAAGCCGGGCCAGCTCTCCGGCGGTCAGCGCCAGCGTGTGGCCATGGGCCGTGCATTGGTGCGTGATCCGGATGTGTTCCTGTTTGATGAGCCACTCTCCAACCTTGATGCGAAACTGCGCGTTGATATGCGCACGGAGATCAAGAAACTGCACCAAAAGCTTGGAACAACCATTGTTTACGTGACACACGATCAGATTGAGGCAATGACGCTGTCCACGCGCATTGCTGTCATGAACGGTGGGTACGTACAGCAGTTGGGTACGCCAAAAGAGATCTATGACAACCCGGCAAACCTGTTTGTCGCCAGCTTCATGGGCTCTCCAAGCATGAACCTTGTTCCAGCTAAGGTTGTTGCTAGTGGTGATGGCATCTTCGCCCAGCTTCCAACGGGCCTCAGTGATCAGGTGAACCTCAAGTTCTCCAATCCGACCGAAGCTTTGAAAGGTTTTGATCAGAAGGAAATCGTGCTGGGCATCCGTCCAGAAGCGATCACCGACCCTGAAGGGGCTGACCGCAAGGCAAACCACATCGAGCAGATCACAAACCGCGTCATCGTAACGGAGCCAGCTGGTTCTGATACCTACGTGATGTCATCTCTCGGCGGCAAAGACTGCAATGCACGCATGCGTGCGGATGCACAGGTCGTTGCCGGGCAGGACGTGCCATTCGCGATCAATATGGACAAAGCCATCCCGTTTGATCCTTCCTCAGAAATGCGCATCGCGTAAGTCTCAGGAATGCAGAATTCTGAAAGCCGGGGTGGAAACACTCCGGCTTTTTTGCATCAGCGTTCCAGCTCTGCAATCTTCTCATTCATCAGAGCGTGCCATTCAGGCTGGGTGACCTCAACAATCTCATAGTTCCCCATGGCGACACTGCAAAAGATCACATCTACCGGCAGGACCCGCAGGTTTTTCAGTGAGGTGACGAGCTCTTGCTTGTTGCCGCCATCACTGGACATGACCAGTGTTTTGAAACGGCCATTGTCCAGATAGATCGTGTCACCGGTAAACAGATAATTCTTGCCAGTGGGTGAGGGGTAATAGAAGCACAGGTTGTTGTCCGTATGCCCCGGAGTGTAAATCGCCTGAATTCCGTCAGAGCCCACAAATGGCCCTGAACCCCTTAAAAGTAAATCTGGCTGGACATCACCACTAAAGAACTTCTGAATGTTTTCATGTCCGATCAGCGTTGCACCAAGAACGAACTTCAGCTCGCTCAAACCCTCAGTGATCTCGTGATTGTGCGTGAGATAATGCTCATTGACTCCACCTAACGCGCGCAACTGCGCCGCCTCATCCAAATTCTCAAAGGCTGTGATTAGGATGTTTCTGGCTGGCGTTTTTAAAAAATATGCATGCGAGAGGAGCGTTCCGAACCGCTTTTCGAGCGGGACTTGCCACAGGTCCGCGTAAATCTTGTTCATCTGCCATTCCTTATTGGGCCTTGATTACTGTCATGATCTCTTCTAATTCCTCAAGTAATGTTGAGGTCAAGGCGAAAAATAGAGGAATGACAATGGTCTCCTTGCAAGGGTTAACCGTCGGGCAGGTTGCAGAGCGCAGTGGCATTGCAGTCTCTGCTGTTCACTTCTATGAAGAAAAGGGGCTCATCAGCTCCTGGCGCAACAACGCAAACCATAGAAGATACTCCGCAGCCGTCCTGCGTAAGATCGCTGTGATCAAGGCCGCGCAAAAGCTGGGCGTGTCTCTTAAGGAAATCAAAGCGGCCATGGATCAACTGCCCAACGAGAAGAAGATCTCGGCAGCGGATTGGGCCAAACTCTCCACGTGGTGGCAGCAGGATCTGGACAACCGCATTGCAGAGCTTCAGGACCTGAGAGCGGGCCTTAACGAATGCATCGGCTGCGGTTGCCTCTCCCTGACAGACTGCCACCTGTTGAACCCGGAAGACAAACTCAGCAGTGATGGAGCAGGCGCCCACTTGCTTGGGTGGCGTCGGAAAATGCCAGCAGAAGAACACTGACTCAGCGGCATCAATCACCTGCAGTCATGACCTGAATCTGATTCAGAACTTTAACTGCACGCAATTACAGCAGAGCAGTTCCCACACTCATCCCACCACAGACAAACAGCGTTTGTCCGGTGATGAAGCTGGACTTCGGGTCCGCAAAGAAAAGGAAGGCATTGGTGATGTCTTCTACCCTGCCAATGCGCCCAACAGGAATGCCATCTGCCAGTTTCTGCTCTTGCTCACTGCCCTTGGGAATGATGCCCCAGAAATTATCTGTCTTCACCGGGCCAGGCGCCACCACATTCACCGTAATCTGATGCTGCGCCAGCTCCAGCGCCCACGTCCGCGCCATCCCGATCATTCCAGCCTTAGATGCACTGTAGGCCGTCCGTGTCTTCGCTCCCAATGCAGCACGGGAGCCGTTAAACAACACCCGTCCGAACTGCTTCGCCTTCATGCTCGGCAAGAAGGCTTTGAGCAGCGTCAGCGCTGATCCCAGATGAAGCTGGGCAAGTCCGGCAATATCGTCAGCCTCGGCATCCTCAATCAAATTGGGGAAGATAAGCCCCGCATTGTGAATGAGATGCGTCACCTCATGCTCAGCTGCAATCGCCTCAGCAGCAGCGCTCACTTGCGCCTGATCCAGCAAGTCCGCCTGATGGAAATGCAGTTTGGGATGAGTGAACTCCGGTTCCCGGCGAGAAAGGCAAATGACCGTGTAACCAGCCTCTAGCATTTCCTTGGCAAGCGCAGCCCCAATGCCCTTGTTGCCGCCTGTAATGACCGCTGTGAATTTACCAGACATCAACGGCCTCCCTTCGGCACTAGTGCCAGAACGCGCAGAGGACTACCTGTCCCGTTTTTGATCTTCAACGGTGCACATAAGATCATGGCACCCGTGGCGGGCAACTGGTCTAGATTACACATGCATTGCAATCCATACTTGCCAGCCCCATGCAGATAAAAATGTGCCGGATAGGGCGGCGTATAATGCACACCTTGGCCCGCATCTGTCCCCACAGTCTCTGTCCCAAACCCGCGAATGCCGCGCTCCTCAATCAGAAACCGAATTGCGTCCGGTGTCGGTCCGGGTGAATGTGGCCCGTCATCGCGCATATTCAGATAAGCCGCACCACGGCGCTTGCTCCAGTCTGTGCGCATAAACACCCAGCTGTCCGCCGGAATCCGCCCATGTTCAGCTTCCCACCGGGCAATGATCTCCGGTGTCAGCTCAAAGTCATCATCCTGTGCAGACCCTTCAGAACAATCAATCACCACCACTGGCCCGACAAAGTGTTCAGGGGGAATGGAGTCCACCGTGTTGTTGGGTAAATCCCTGCCGGAAATCCAATGGATCGGCGCATCAAAGTGTGTGCCTGTGTGTTCAGAGCAAGTGAAGGTGTTCCACTTCCATGCAGGACCGCGATGATCATAGGCGGAGATCTCTTCCATGCGAAAGCGCGCGCACTGGCCAAACTCGGGGGGTAGCACGATCACGGGAAAATCCGGATCAAGCGTATGCGTCAGGTCCACCACTTCCACATCACCGGAAAGCAAAGCAGAGCTCAGCAGCTCAACCGGGTTCACCAGTTTTTCTTTCAAGGCTTCCATGGTCACAGTGCCTCCAGACTTGTCATTTCTTTTTCAAGCACCTTCGGGCTCTCCATGAACTTGCGCCGGATGTCCTTGGCAATGTCACCCACATACACATCCTCCAACCCTGCTTGCAGAGCTTTCACCAGCTCCCGCGCCAACGCACCCGCAGGCACCTTGGGTGGTGGCAAAGGCTGATGCCATTCATCCTCAGTCGGCCCGCAATAAACATTCACCACCCGCACACCAGAAGCCGCCATCTCCGCCCGCAAACATTGTGAGAGTGAATGCGCGGCTGCATTGGAGGCTGAAAAGCTGCCAAAGCCGGGGTTGCTCACCAGCGAGTAGACGGAGAGCACGTTCACCCACGCCACAGCACTGTTCACCCCATCCGCACTGCGTCCGGCCATGGCAGGGGCAAAGGCCTGCGCAAGCCGCATCATGCCGAAATAGTTGATCTGCATCTCATCCATAGCAAAGCCCACGTCCCCACGACCCTGAATACCACCGGGCCGCACAAAGCGGGCATTGTTGATCAAAATATCGACCTTGCCACCAAACTCGCCTGCAAGTTCCTGAACGGAGGAAGTGTCAGTCACATCTAAAGAAACCAGCTCAACACCTTGAAGAGACTCAAGTTTGGCGCGGTCAGGGTAGGGGCGCCAACTCTCAGCCTCTCCAACAAACACAGCAGAAGCTCCAGCCTCCAGCAGGCTCTTTGCCAGCGCATACGCATTCGGATTGCGTGCATCTGTGATCAGAATGCGTCGGAACTTCGGATCGCACGTCAATTCACGAAGCTGCATATCATCCTCCTGCAATTGAGCTTTTTCCATGGGCAAGGCAAGCAAAACACTTTGTCCGGATTTATCGAGCCGATTAATCAGCTGCACCTCATCCCCCACCGCCACCTCACTGTGAAGGTGACACATAACGGAGGGGCCAATTTCCAGATGCACTGTCCCAAGCCGCCACGGTGTACGCTCACGGAAATACGTGTTGGTGCTCGTACGCACAGTAGACGTTGCAATCAGCTTTCCGCGCGACGACACATCCTGCCAAACGAGCCGATCAGACAGACAGGAACTGCAAGCATCCCGCGCAGGGTATTGAACAAACCCACAATCCGGCTCTGCGCAGACCTGCAGCATAAATCGCCCCTCAGCGGCAGCTGCGGCCATAAATAGTGCAGAACGGCTACGATAATGAGAAGGCAATGTGGGTACGCGGGTGCGTACCTGCGGGTTCTTTTTGGGTGGTTTTTGAAGCGGTGTGACCATCAACGCGCCCCTTCCAAAATCGCCGCACTGGTGCACACGCCGCGGTCGTAGTTGATCACCCCAAAGCCGGAAACCAAAGCCCGCCTGGCATTCGCCACCTGCGTCGCCCCAGCCGTACCCGTTACCTGTCTGATCGCTTCTACCAAACCGATAAACCCGCCAGCAGCTCCGGCCTGACCAGCTGAAAGCTGTCCGCCGGAGGTGTTGTGCGGAAAGTCACCGGAAACCGTTAGGTCCTTATCCGCAATAAACCGAGCCGCTTCACCTTTTGCGCAAAAGCCCAGGTCCTCCAGTTGCATCATTACGATGACCGGATAATCATCATAGGTCTGCAACAGATCAACGTTTTCCGGCCCATAGCCCGCCATCCCGTAAAGCTCATCAATATCCATCTCCCATCCGCCGCGCATCTGGATTGGATCTTCAGCAAAAGCATTGTGCCGCTCAATGGTCGCGCTGATATGCGCATGCGGAATCCCAGAGGCGACCGCATCTTCTTCGCGCATCACCAAAAAAGCTTCAGCACCAGCAACAGGCATCACGCAGTCAAACAGGGTAATCGGATCACTGATCTCACGCCCTGCCAGATAAGCCTCCATGGTCAGTGGCTTCTTCATCACCGCATTCTCATTACGCAACGCATTGTCCCGCTGAGAAACGCAGATCCGGCCAAAATCTTCGCGGCCCACGCCAAACTCACGCATGTAATAGTCAGTCAGCAGCGCAAAACAGGCATTCGGCCCGCCAGCGCCATAAGGGTAAGAGGCATCCTGCGCAAACCGTGAAAAGCTGGAGAGCATACGCCGGAAACTGTCCACGTGGTTGGTATCCCCCGCAACGCAAGCCACCACAGAGGCATCCCCGCATTGCACCGCCCGCGCAGCCCGGCGTAGCGCGCTTGGGCCACTGGCGCCGCCCTGCGGAATATGATCCAGCCAACGCGGAACCAATCCCAGATGCTGAGTCAGGCCAACAGCCGTATCAGGAAACAGCGAGAAACTGGCGACAGAAAACCCGTCAATATCGCGCGGTGCAAGACCGGCAGATTTGATCGATTGCCGCAGCGCCTTGGCAATCCACCAATGCGCAGTCTCGGTAGAGTAACGCTCATAGGGTGTGCTGGCAGGGGCTGCCACAACAACCCCGTCATACCCCATGCGTTTGCGTGGCTTGATCATGAAACCAGCTGCCTCCGCTTCAAATGGATGGTGTCGAACGCCTCTGATGTTTCAAGCAGTTCAAGTGCCATCTGCTTTTGGGCTGCCCGCTGGATCTTCTGCGTGCCGGTCAGTTTTAGCGAGCTGCAAAACGCGATGTAGCCGGGCACCTTGTAATAAGCCATGCGCTCCAGTCCCCAGCGCACAATCGCTTCTGCGGCGTCCTTCGTTTGTTCGCCGCGCCAGACGATAGAGGCAAACACCTCATCCCCGCGAATGGCATCTGGCACTGGACAAACAGCAACCGCCTCAATGTCCGGATGTTGCATGAGAACAGACTCCACATCCACCGCAGCAATGTTCTCGCCGCTGCGCCGGATCACGTTCTTCTTGCGATCCACGAAGAAGAAATCACCATCCTCATCCCGCTTTACGATATCACCCGTATGAAACCAGTGGTCCTCCCAGGCCTCATTGGTGGCCGCTTCATCCTTGAAGTAATGCGAAAAGAACCCGACACGCGGATCATCTCCCTTGCGCCGCACCAGCAACTCACCAGACTCGGTTCCCGTAACAGGCACACCGTCATCACTGATGATGCACACATCCATCTCAGGGCCGGGCTTACCAAGACAGTTCATGCCGCGCTTACGAGGCTCCTGATTGGCAGCAATCACAGATCCAGCGCCTGTTTCCGTCATGGCCCACGCTTCCACCAGAGGAATACCAAAGCGCTCCTCAAACGGAACATGCAACTTGGCATCAATACCCGCCCCAAAGCCAAAGCGAACAGAATGGGCTTTGTCTTCCAGCGCTTCTGGTAGGCTCATCAGGATCGATGGCATAACGCCCAGATAATGTAGGCAAGTCGCGCCACTATCCCGCACATTCTGCCACCAGGAACGCGGGTGGAACCGGTCCAGAACTGTCAGGCACCCGCCAACAGCAATCATCGCCATGGCAGAATATGCCATCGCATTCATATGGAAGATCGGCAGGGGAGTAATCATCCGCTCGCCATCCTCATTCAGCGCACACGTGCCGCCTGCATTGGCGTACCAATGCCCCGCTTCCAGAAAGTAGCGGTTAGCCAGCACACAGCCTTTCGGGCTCCCGGTGGTGCCAGAGGTGTAGAGCATCGCCGCAGGGTCTTCTTGCGCAGGCGAATAGATCTCATCTGAAGGCGTGCGCACAACGGGCAGCGCATCATCCAGTGTGGCACAGGCAAAGCCTTGCCCGCTGTCACGCGCTGCCTGTTCCATATCTGCTTTGCGCTCACGTGTTGAGATCGCTAGAACAGGCTCTGCATGTCTGCCGATGTATTCAAGCTCAGAGCTTTGCAGGTCAGGATTGATCGGAACAATCACCACACCAAGCGCATTCAGGGACAACCAGTGCAGAAAGAAGGCGGGACGATTTTCAAGCAGAACCAGAACACGGTCTCCAGCTTGAAGGCCAGCTTGCCGATAGCGCGCCACCGCACCCTGCGCCTGAACCAATGCTTCTGCGTAGAAGGTCTCTCCAGCCTCAATGCTGTAAAGCTCGGCAGTCTCAGGCAACGCATTCACAAACGGACGATCTGGCCACTTTTCAGCAGTGGCGCAAAATGCATCGAAAACAGATTTATGCTCAATCATTCAAACAACCTGTTTTCTCAAATGAACAGCTGGATGTTGCCAAAGGCAGCATCACAGTTGAGCAGATCAACCCGCTTCAGCTTAATTTTCAGCTCATCCTCGGCCATCTCAAAATGATGATGAACCGTAGCCGCCAGCAAGAACTGGTCATCGAGCCGCGTCTCCACATAATGAACAGCAGTGCGGGTGATAAACTGGCCCGCCTTCGGATCAAAAGCCTCGATGCTTGGGCGGTTCAAAACATGAGAGCAGCGGCTCTTGGGTTTTTGCGAAAAGGTGCGCAGGCCATTGAGGCGCTCAACACGAAGCTTCCGCAAAAATGCATCCTCATACATAAGCGAGGTCATGTTTTTCGGGTTGTCCTGCTGATAATCCAGCGGCATCCAGTAGTAGCTGTCAGCGCCCCAAAGCTCCAGCCACTCATCAAAGCGGCCTTCATCAATCACCCGGGCTTCATGGTAGACAAAGTCGGTCAGGTCATCACGCGTCGGTAAGGTCACGAGCTTCGGCCTCCATGCTTGCAACAACAAACTTCTTCCAGGCATGGAACTGATTGCGCATCTGGCGTTCCGTTGTCCCGTTCTCAACGGCTTCTTCATCCAGGTCTTCGTCAGCATCATAAAGGCGCTGCACATTCACCCACTCAAGCTCCTGAGAATGCAAGCCTTCCTGAGCGCGCTCATACATCTCCAGATCATCGTGCCCCACAATGGAGGTTGGCGCGTTGATCAGGCGGTTGTACATGGCCGTGCGCTCAAGCAGCATGTCCGGTGCATCAACAAGGCGGAAGATATAGCTTTCAACCAGCGTCTTATTGGCGGCTAGTGGAATGAACACACGCAACTGTTGGATAGGGCCTTTGATCATGATGTTCGGAAAATAGACCGTGTTATGCCGGTTTTCACCCAAAATAGCCTTGGCACGTTCTTCGCCATAGGCCTCCACCATCATCTCCAGATAGCCCGGAATAGCAGAGTAATCCGAGTGAATGGAATGATGCACACCTGTATGACCATGACCATTCGGCCAGGTGCGAATACCCATATCCTCAAAGAACTCGTAGGGCGACATGAATGGCGCAATCACCTCCATCGCCATAGGCGTTTTGGTGTTCTCGTCCTTGTCTATGCTCTCCCAGATCTCAACCGCGGTGCCAGCGGAACTTTCATGAGCAACCATCGGGTGACAGGTGTCTGTCTGGTTATCGACCAGCATCTTCCAGTTGCAATTGTGCATGTAGCGCAGCGGCGGGCCAGCCACCTCCAGCTTACCAATCGGAGAGCGGTCCACCATATTGTCGAGAGAGGAGAGGGAGCCGCCGAAGTACTCCTCAAAGCTGATGCCCTCTTGGTTCATGCGCACAAAGATAAAGCCGCGATAGTTCTTCACCGCACCCACAGGCGGCAGACCGCTTTGCCCAGCCTCGCTCTGCTCAAAACCGGTGTCTTTGTACCCCTTCTTCAGCGGGATCGCAAGCAGCTTGCCATTGGTGCGGAACGACCACGCATGGTAAGGACAGCGGAAAAACTTGCCCGTATTGCCTGTACGATCAATGACGATCTTGGTGCCTTTATGCGGGCAGCGATTGTGCAGCACATACACCTCGCCATCCGTATGCCGTGCCAGCAAAATAGGCTGAGCAGCAACATCGGTCGCGAAATAATCACCAGCATTGGGCACCTGACTTTCATGCCCCACATAAACCCATGTGGAGACAAACAGATGCTTCATCTCCAGGGCAAACACTTCATCGTCGATGTAAAGATCACGATGAACCTCAGCGGGGCGCACAAGGTTGGCCACCGCCTGCGGGTTATCTTTGTATTTCATGGTCATAAGCTCCCCTCCCAAAAAGCTTAGAGCGCATACTGACCGGAGCTAAAAATGCGTCCCTCCGGAAAATACGCGAAATTATCTTTTACAAATCCAGCACCAGTCGTTTGGACTTGGCGCGCGATACGCAAATATGCATCACGTCACCAGCCGCTTTCTCATCATCACTCAGCACCACATCCCGGTGGTCTGGCTCACCCTCAAGCACATCCACCTGACAAATCCCGCAGTCCCCGCGCTGGCAATCGTAAACAAGGTCTACGCCGCCGTCTTCCAGCACATCCACGATGGATTTATCCTGTGGCACCCAAAACACCTCGCCAGAGGATTTCACCTCCACCTCAAACCCGCCGCTGGCATCATCGCCTGAAGATGCAGGGCTAGCAAACAGTTCAAAGTGGATCTGCTCTTTGCCAAAGCCAGCAGTCAGCGCCGTCTCGCGCACGGCTTCAATCATCCCCTTCGGGCCACATACATAGATATGGCTGCGAGTATCGAGCGTTGGAATGAGAGCGCCTAGATCCAGACAGCGCTCAGGATCGTCATCACTATGGATGTTCAAAGCATCACCGCAGAGGTCTGCAAGCTCATCCCTGAATGCCATCCCGTCCAGCGTGCGGCCAGAGTAGTGCAGGGCATAGGCTTTGCCTGCGCGCTTCAACGCAGCAGCCATGCTGATGATCGGCGTCACACCAATGCCGCCTGCAATCAAAACAACCGGTCTGTCGTCTTCAATCAGCGGAAAATCGTTCTTTGGTAGGTCAACCTGAACAGCGTCGCCCACCCGCAAAGAATGCATGTAAGCCGAACCGCCACTTCCGTCTTGCTCCAAAAGTATACCGAGCGTGTATCGCTGATTCTCGTAGGGTAAGTTTTCACCAAAATCGATCAGAGAATATTGACGAGAAGAACCATCCTTAAGTTGAACTGCGATATGTGCACCAGCTTCAAATTGCGGAAGCTGCGCATTATCTTCGGCTTTGAGAACAAACTGTTTGATTTTTGGGGCGGCCGTCCGAACCCCCTCAATAATAAGTGTTTTCATGCTTTTTGGCGTCCTCCCTCAGAGCCAAAACAAGGAGAGTCTCCTCTCGCATAAATGAGAAATATAATATGCGATATCATATAAAACAATGTCAATGCATGAACTGGAAATAGTTTCCATTTCATATTTGTGCTTGATTAACCCACGGTATGTGTGCACATTTTTCTCATTCATCCTGTATTCTCTGGGGAGGGAGAACATGAATAAGAAACTCAAGATATTTGCAGCTGCAACTATTACCGCGCTCTCTGTCAGCGCATCTGCCATGGCGCAGGAAACCGTATTGCGCATGTCCAGCTGGCTGCCGCCGGCACACCCGATCGTAAAAGGAATGATGGTGCCTTGGGCGGCCAAAGTGAAGGAAGTCACAGAGGGACGCGTCTCTGTGCAAATCCTCGACGCACCGCTCGGCCCGCCACCAGCTCACTTTGACCTCGCCGCAAACGGCATTGCTGATCTCACATACGGCGTGCACGGTTACACACCAGGCCGCTTTAAACTCACACAGATTGCAGAACTGCCATTCCTTGCAACGGACGCCACCAGCCTGTCCGTTGCCTACTGGCGTCTCTATGAAAGCACGCTGGCAAAAGCCAACGAGCACCGTGGCTCAAAGGTTCTGGGCGTCTTCACCCACGGTCCCGGTCTGCTTTACACAACCGACCGTGCCGTCTCACCTTTGAGCGAGCTGAAAGGCGCAAAGATCCGCGTCGCCGGCAGCATCACCAACCAGCTGGTTCAGGCTATGGACATGGTCGCCATTCAGGCACCAGCACCGCAGTCCTATGAGATCCTGTCTGGCGGCATTGCGGACGGCATCGTGTTCCCGACTGAATCCATCCCGTTCTTCAAACTGGATGGCTTGCTCAGCAACGGCCTGCGCGTAGAAGGTGGTCTGTACAACGTCTCCTTCTTCTTCATCGCCAACAACGCCAAGTTCTCCAGCTTGTCAGAAGCGGATCAGAAAGCCATTGAGGCCATCTCTGGTGAAGCCTTCTCCCGTCTTGCGGGCGCTGCATGGAATGCTGCGGATGCATGGGGTCTGGAGCAGATGGAAGGCAAAGTGACCATTCACGATGCCACCGCAGAAGAGCGTGCTCAACTGGAAGAAGCCACCCGTCCAATGTTTGACGGTGTTGCCAAATCCTACGGCGAAAAAGGCATCGACTTTGAAGTTGCCATGGACATGCTCCAAAAAGAAGTTGCAGCGGTTGCCTCTGAAAAATGAGTGGGAATCTGGTTGATCTAGCAGCGCGCGCCCGACGAAAGCTTCGTTCGGGCGCCTCTGTGCTCTGCGGAATACTGCTTCTGGCGCTGGTCGCTGTAACGGTCATTGATGTGATTGGCCGTTACCTGTTTTCAAGTCCATTGCCCGGAGCGCCGGAATATACAGAACTGCTGCTCATGGCGGTGATCTTTACAGGCCTTCCAGCAGTGTGTCTGGATGATGGACACATCACGGTAGACCTGTTCACCTCCAAATTCAAAGGCGGAGTAGCCGCCCTGCAAATGTTCTTTTCACGCATGTTTGTAGCTGTGGTCCTGTCCGTTGTGGCCTGGGAGCTCTGGCAACACGGAACGCAGCTTGCGAGTTATCAGGAAGTGACGGTGTATTTACGCATCCCTCTTGCTCCATTTGCAAAAGCAGCCGGTGTCATTTGTGCGTTTTGCGCATTCATCACATTCGTGCTTGCTGTCCTGAGAATTCCTAGAGGTGTTGGGGGCGGTTCCTGATGGAATGGTATCTGGGTCTTGCCATTCTGATGGCATTGATTTTTGTAGGCGTGCCAATTGCTTTTGCAATGGCTGCCGTTGGTTTTTTCGGAGTTGCGTCCATCATTGGATTGCCTCCTGCATTTCACCTTGTCGGACAGGTCTATTTTGACAGCGGTCGAAGCTACACCCTGTCGGTCGTGCCCCTGTTCCTGCTCATGGGCAATCTCATCGTCCAGTCTGGCATCGCCAGTGACATGTATACGGCGGCAAACGCATGGCTGAGGCACCGTAAGGGCGGTCTGGCCATGGCAACCATCGTGGCCTGTGGCGGCTTTTCCTCAGTTTGCGGATCATCTCTGGCGACCACCGCAACCATGGCACGCGTCTCTCTGCCAGCCATGCGCCGGTTTGGGTATTCGGACCGCTTGGCAACATCTTCCATCGCAGCAGGTGGAACGCTGGGTATTTTGATTCCGCCCTCCGTCATTCTTGTCATCTACGGCATTCTCACACAGCAAAACATCGGCGCGCTGTTCCTGGCTGGCATCCTGCCGGGCCTTGTCGGTGTCATCGGCTATATGCTTGCCGTGCGCTTGTCGCTCTTCATGTTTAAGGAGGAGCTGGAAGTTCAGAGCAAACTGCCCCTGATAGAGCGGATCATCGCTCTGCGCGGTGTGTCGTGGGCATTGCTTTTGTTTGTCTGCGTGCTGGGGGGCATCTATCTCGGCGTCTTCACAGCCACTGAAGCGGCTGGCATCGGAGCAGGCGGAGCGCTGGTTCTGACCGCAATGCGGGGCAAACTAACCTATCGGGAGACGCTCAACACCCTGTTTGAGACAGCCAAAACCACAGCTGTGATGTTCTTCATTCTGTTCGGGGCTCTCTATTTCCTAAACTATGTGAACATTTCCGGTCTGACGACGGACCTGCGCACATGGGTAAATGCCCTTGGCGTCGGGCCCTATGCCATCATCACCATGATCGTGCTGATCTATCTGGTGCTGGGGTGCTTGCTGGAAAGCCTGTCCATGGTCACGCTCACAGTGCCGATTCTCTTTCCAATCGTCACAGGTCTTGGGTTTGACCCAATCTGGTTCGGTATCTTCGTCATTATCGTCACGGAAATGAGTTTCATCACGCCTCCAATCGGCATGAACGTGTTTGTTATGCGCTCAGTTGCGCCTGAGGTGCCGGTCGAAAAGATATTTGTCGGTGTAGTTCCATTTGTTGCTATGGATGTTGTGCGCTTGATCCTGCTAATTGCAGTTCCGGGACTCGCACTTATCATTCCGTACTCAATGTAGCGCGGCAAAAACAAAAGAAGAGGCTGGCCGGTGGACGCAGACCTGAATGAAATCGACACGTATGAAAAGGAATCCGGCTTTGTAGACGGGTACCTTTTGTATCTGCTGGCATCGGCAAGCCATCTGGCAAGCGGGCAGTTTCACGAAGAAATCCGGGGCGCAGGCGTACGTGTCCCGGAATGGCGCGTACTGGCGTGTCTTAGAGACAATGACGGCCAGATGGTCACTCAGTTGGCCCGCTTCGCTTTGATGGAGCAATCTCACCTCACCAAAACCATCGATCAGATGACAGAAAGAGGGCTGGTGACACGCCGCTCTGATGAAGCAGACCGCCGCCGTGTCCGCATCTTTTTAAGCGAGAAGGGCAGGGAACTCGCCGGTCAACTCGTCACGCAGGCCAGTGCTCATGAAGAGCGGTTGATCCGTCAGCTTGGCATGAATGATATTACGCAGGTGAAAGGTTTTCTCTCTCGCATGATCGAGACTCTCGAAAACAATGAATGATCACATATTTGCGCTAAAATCTACAGGATTGCAGTTGATATAAATATGTAAATGCATATAATCATTTTCAAGCTCTACGAGAGAGGTGGGGCTTGTTCAAAAAAGAAAGAGTGCACCACATGAACGAGATTCTCGGTGATCAAGCTCCCGAAACTGAACAGGACGGACAATACTCAAAACCTGTATCCACGCCGAGAACTCTGGGAGAGGTCGGGCTGGGCCATTTTGCGCCCTATCTGATGAACCGGATTATGGGCAGATACAACGAGAGTCTGCGCGAAAAACTGAGCAGATCAGGGTTGTCGGTCGCCAAGATGAGAGCACTCGCTGTTCTGTCAGTCGTGGACGGGCTGATGATCAACGAACTCTCGGTTTATTCGGTGATCGAACAATCGACTTTGAGCCGCACGCTGGATGCGATGGAAAAGGAAGGCCTGATCCACCGTAAAGCGAGCGAGCAGGACAACCGCGTGCGCCATATTTTTCTGACTGAGGCTGGACGGTCTGCCTTTGCTGAAATGTGGCCGCATATGCGCGATGAATACAGCACAATGTTCACTGGCGTCTCGCAAGCCGAGCATGACGCCTTTTTGGTGACACTGCGCAAGGTGCTGGCAAACATACGAAAGCACGACTTCTAGGGCGCGTTTTTCTTCATTGAGCTCGCACCAACTGGATCTGTCATGCTTTCTGGGGAGAGAGTATGGCAGAAAGATCTTTTGTCAAAGAGGTCGAAAAACTTCGCGCAGGTGAGGGCGAAGTGTTCCGCGGTGAAGGCATTCTGGCCATCACCAAAGCACTGCTGGAAAATGGCGTAGGCTATGTTGGCGGCTATCAGGGCTCGCCAATCAGTCACCTCATGGATGTTCTGGCTGATGCGCAGGATATTCTTGGCGAGCTGGGCGTGCACTTTGAAGCCAGCGCCAGCGAGGCTGCCGCCGCCGCCATGCTGGCCGCGTCCGTTCACTATCCCATTCGCGGCGCAGTCACCTTCAAATCGACAGTCGGCACCAACGTTGCCTCTGACGCATTGGCAAACCTGTCGTCTGGCGGCGTCACGGGTGGTTCCCTTGTTATTGTCGGAGAAGACTACGGCGAAGGCTCTTCCATCATGCAGGAGCGCAGCCATGCCTTTGCAATGAAAAGCCAGATCTGGCTGCTTGACCCTCGTCCCAATCTGCCGTCCATCGTCAAAGCCGTTGGCGATGGGTTTAAGCTATCCGAAGCCTCCAACACACCGGTTATGCTTCAGGTGCGCATCCGCAGCTGTCATGTCCATGGTGAGTTCACCACCAAAGACAACCAGCGCCCATCCATGAGTGTGGTAGACGCGCTGGAGAATCCAAAGCGTGACCTGAACCGCATTGTCTTGCCACCAGCCTCCTTCCTCCATGAGCAGGAGAAGGTAACAAAGCGCTTACCTGCCGCGCTGGATTATATTCAAACGCATAAATTGAACGAGCTGTTTGGACCTCAAGGCCGCAATGTCGGGATTATCCTGCAAGGCGGTATGTATAACGGCGTCATCCGCGCATTACAGCGTTTGGGCCTTGCCGACATCAACGGCGAAACGCAAATCCCGCTCTACGTCATGAATGTAACCTATCCGCTTGTTCCAGCTGAAATCACCGAGTTCTGCCGCACCAAAGAGGCCGTGCTGGTGGTGGAAGAGGGCTATCCTGATTATCTGGAGCAAGCCGTCGGCGCCATGCTGCAAAAGGAAGGCCTCACCACCAAACTGGAAGGGAAAGGGCCATTCCCCGAAGCTGGTGAATATACCGGACAGGTGATGCTGGACAGCATCCAGACCTTCCTTGCAACCCACTGCGATGCGTTGCCCGGCAAAGGACGCGCACCAAACACACCTGGAGCCCTGCCAGATATCAAAGAGCTGCAAGAGGTCGTTCCCATGCGCCCGCCCGGGTTCTGCGTGGGGTGTCCGGAACGCCCAATTTTCGCTGCCACCAAACTGGTGGAAGATGAACTTGGCCCGCATCACATAGCTTCCGATATCGGCTGCCACCTGTTCTCCATCATGCCCCCTTTTGGCATTGGCTCCACCACCATGGGGTATGGACTAGGCCCGGCCTCGGCCTCTGCATTCAACACAACAAAAACGGATCGCAGGTCCATCTCGTTCATGGGAGACGGCGGCTTCTGGCACAATGGCCTGACCACCTCTATCGGCAATGCGGTCTTCAATCAAAATGACGGCGTGATCGTCATTGTCGACAACTACTATTCAGCGGCCACAGGCGGGCAGGACATCCTGTCCTCAAGGGCAAACAACAAAAGCAAGTCCACCAAACACCCGATTACCGAAGCGGTGAAAGGCGTCGGTGTCAAATGGGTTCGTCAGCTTGACCGCACCTATGACGTCACCCAGATGCAATCAATCCTGAAAGAAGCGTTGACCACCGATGTCAAAGGACCAAAGGTCATCATCGCGTCTTCAGAATGCATGCTCAACAAACAGCGCCGCGAAAAGCCGATCATCAATCAGGCCGTGAAAGAGCAAAAGCGCGTCGTCAAAACCCGCTTTGGTGTTGATGAAGATGTCTGTACAGGGGATCACGCCTGTATGCGCTTATCCGGCTGCCCGTCGCTGACAGTCAAAGATCTGGACGACCCGCTGCGTGATGATCCCGTCGCCCACATCGACCAGAACTGCGTTGGTTGCGGCAATTGCGGAGAGGTTGCGGACGCCGCCATCCTCTGCCCATCCTTCTATCAGGCCGACACCATTCACAACCCAGGTAAATCCGAACGCTTCTTCAGTAAGATACGCGGTCGCATCATTTCCGCGCTGCAAAACTGGCGAGAGCGCCGATCTCTGATCATTGAGGAGGCATAAGTATGGATATCGACACTCAATGGCAGGCCTTGGGAACAGGCGAGGATGAAACCCGCACCATCACGAAAATCGCTATCTTCGCCGTTGGCGGGCAGGGCGGTGGTGTCCTCACAGACTGGATCGTCAGCTTAGCTGAAGCCAATGGCTATAAAGCCCAGTCCACCTCTGTCGCAGGTGTCGCCCAGCGCACGGGCGCAACAATCTATTACGTCGAAATGGCACCTGATACTGGCAAAGCCCCTGTCTTCTCCCTCAGTCCAGCGCAAGGCGATGTTGACATCGTCATTTGCGCCGAACTCATGGAAGCAGGCCGCGCTGTTATCCGTGGTTTCGTAACTGCTGATAAGACGACACTCATTGCTTCATCTCACCGCATTCTGGCGGTCTCGGAAAAGATCGTGCCGGGCAAAGGGGAGCAGGACAGTGATGTCGTCCTCTCTCGTCTCGGAAATGCCTCCCAAAAACTGGTCGCCTTCAATATGGAAGAGGTCGCCGCAGACAATGGCAGCGTGATCTCCTCCAGCCTGTTCGGCGCACTTGCCGGTTCCGGAGCACTTCCGTTTCCCAAAAGCACCTATGAAGACACCATCCGCAAAGGCGGTAAAGGCGTCAAAGCAAGTCTGGCCTCTTTCAATGCGAGCTTTGATCATGCCCAGTCATCAGCTGCTGCTGGAAGCGCTGGTACCAGACGACCAGAACAACCCAAGCCTGAAAAGGCACTCACAGTCCGCGGACCTGAGAAAAAACGCACAGCCTGGCAACTGCTTTTATCCCGCATTGAAGCGCTTCCAAAACAGGTTCACGAGATGGCGCTGGCAGGGCTGCGTAAGACCGTTGAGTTTCAGGATCTGGAATACGGTGAGGAGTATCTCAATCACCTCGAAATCGTACTGGCAAGTGATACCGAAAATGGCAACTGGGAATTCACCAGAGTCGCGGCCAAGTATATCGCAAATGCTATGTGTTATGACGATACGATCCGTGTTGCCGACATAAAAACGCAAAAAACACGTTTGCAACGCGTTGAAAGGGAAATTGGGTTAGGCGCAGAAAATCAGCTGGAACTGACAGAATATCTCCACCCACGCATGGAGGAAATCTGCGGAACTCTGCCAATTTGGCTCGGTAAATGGATTGAAGCCCGTCCTAAAGTGTTTAGCTGGCTGGATAGAAGGGTGAACAAAGGGCGACGCATAAGAACGCACTCCGTCCGAGGCTTCCTCAGCCTCTGGCTCATCAGCAGCCTGAAACCCTGGCGCCGCAGTTTTCTGCGCCATGAAATTGAAACAGAACATCTCCAAAACTGGCGGGATCTTGCGATAAAAACCGTGCACTCAGACTACGATCTGGCTGTTGAGATCCTCACTTGTCGCCGGCTCATCAAAGGATATTCGGACACACATAAACGCGGGTACTCCAAATTTGACCGGGTTCTTTCCTCTCTCACACTCCTGAAAGACAGAAAAGACGCCGCAGATTGGCTCAGACGTCTCAGAGAAGCCGCGCTTTTGGATGAAAAAGGCGAAGCCTTAGAAGGTGCATTGAAGACAATTCAAACCCTCTGATTGAAAACAGGGGGAAAGAATGTCGCATTTGAAATTTTTCCTCCGATTATAATTAATGTATGCATTTGTGTGCCTTAGCGAAAATACGGTGTTTTTCCAGGCGCACAAAGTGCGCGTGCAAGGGGCATATTGTCATCATTTGAGGACAGGTGAACGCATTAGATTCAGGCATACACCTGAATGCAATTTTACTTATGCGAATTACTCAAATGACGCCAAAGTACCTCTAGGTCAGTGATATACGCTTGGGAAACAGTGTGTTGACTGCATATATTAGAATGCGCGTATATTGCGTGAGCTGCAGGTCTGACGAAGAGCCAAAGCTGATTAATAGGAGTTCGGTGAAAAATCCTATTTAATATAATTATTTACAGCGCCGCGGCAGATTGTTGCACGTGCACTAGGGTCTCGCGCTATTAAACTGAAGTCGTATTCAGTATCGCTGCGTTATTATGGCGCGCAGGATGTGTATTAAAACGTATGGTCTTAAAATTTTAACATAAGTATATCAGGTCCCCGTCCTAGAGAGATTGGGAAATTCTCCTAGGGCACATGAGTGGCACATGGGGAAATAAAAGAAATGTCAAGCATCAATGCGACCGAAGTCGAAGTCGCCCCGAAAGAAACGGTTAAATATACAAAAGAAGATCTTACTTGGTCTTTGTCCATGTTCGGTACCGCCGTCGGTGCCGGTGTTCTGTTTCTTCCAATCCGTGCAGGTCTTGAAGGCTTCTGGCCGCTGATCCTGATCGCAGCTCTCGTAGGTCCAATGACCTACTTCTCTCACCGCGCACTGGCTCGCTTTGTTCTTTCCTCCAAGAACAAAGATGCAGACATCACCGACGTGGTTGAAGAACACTTTGGTAAAGCAGCAGGCTTGCTGATTACCTTCTTCTATTTCTTCGCGATTTACCCAATCGTGTTGATCTACGGTAACGCGATTACCAACACCATCGACAGCTTCATCGTCAACCAGCTGGCAATGCCTGCAGTTCCACGCTGGCTCCTCTCTGGTATTCTCGTTGCAATGATGATGGGCGTAATGATCCTTGGTCGCCGCCTGATGCTCGTCGCAACTGAGCTTCTGGTGTACCCACTGGTGATCATCCTGTTCGGTATGTCTGTATACCTGATCCCATCCTGGTCTTTTGAAGCCATGAGCTTTGATATGATCCCAGAAACCGGCACTTTGTTGACAGTGGTGTACCTCACCATTCCAATGCTTATCTTCTCCTTCAACCACAGCCCAGCCGTCTCCTCCATGGCTCTGGCTCAGCGCGAAGCACATGGCGATAATGCGGTGGCAAAGTCCGATATCATCCTGAAGCGCGCATCTGTGATGCTCCTCGGCTTCGTTATGTTCTTCGTATTCAGCTGCGTTCTTGCACTGACACCTGAACAGCTGATGGAAGCAAAACAGCAGAACCTGCCAGTCCTGTCTTACCTTGCAAACGTGTTTGACAGCCCGCTGATCTCCTTCATGGGCCCACTGGTTGCGTTCCTTGCAATCTTCTCTTCCTTCTTCGGTCACTACCTTGGCGCAAAAGAAGGTCTTGCAGGCATTGCTAAGAAAGCTGCTCCAAAAGCTGTTGAAGGCTTGGGCGAAAAGAAATTCAACACACTGCTTGTTGCATTCTTCTTCTTCTCCGTCTGGGGTGTTGCAATCATCAACCCATCCGTTCTTGGCATGATTGAAGGCCTGGGTGCTCCGTTCATCGCAGCAATCCTGTTCCTGATGCCAATGTACGCAATCAAAAAAGTCCCAAGCATGAAGAAGTACGACGGTGCGCTGTCCAACATCTTCATCACCATCATGGGCATTGTCGCAATCTCTGCGATCGTAAAAGGCCTCTTCTAAGAAGGCCAACTAACAAAAATAAACCGGTGTCTTCGGACACCGGTTTTTCTCTCCCACTGAGGTTCACGTTATGTTCAGCGTTTTTGACATCTTCAAAATCGGTGTAGGTCCATCCAGCTCCCACACAGTCGGGCCTATGAAAGCGGCAAAGCAGTTCATTGATAGCCTGCGTGCTCAGGATAAACTGCGTGATGTGACGCGTATTGCAGTTGACATATACGGCTCTCTGTCTCTGACAGGCAAAGGCCACCACACAGACACAGCAATTATTATGGGGCTTGGTGGCAACTCTCCGGAAACCGTTGATATTGACAGCATTCCAGAGTTCATTCAGCGCGTAGAACAAACCGGTCGCCTCCCGGTTGGCATGCATTGCCACGTGGTTGACTTCCCGAATGATGCAATCACATTTAATCGTCCAGCACTTGAGTTGCATGAAAACGGCATGTCCATCCATGCCTTTGCAGGTGGAGAAAAGATCTTCTCCAAAACCTACTATTCCATCGGCGGTGGGTTCATCGTGGATGAAGAGAATTTCGGTAAGGCTTCAGAAAACGAAGTTTCGGTGCCTTATCCATACAAATACGCTTCAGAATTGCTGGAGCATTGCCGCCAAAACGGTATGAGCATTTCCGCGCTTGTTCTGGAAAACGAAAAAGCATTCCGCAGTGAAACAGAACTGCGTGAGAGCTTTGGTCGTATCTGGAATGTGATGCGCGATGGCATAAAGCGTGGCAGCAACACGGAAGGTCTGCTGGCGGGTCCGCTCAAAGTCCCACGCCGTGCAGCAGCACTACGCCGTCAGCTGACGGCGACAGAGCGCAGCAGCAACGACCCGATGGCGACGGTTGACTGGGTCAACATGTTCGCGCTGGCCATATCAGAAGAAAATGCAGCAGGTGGCCGCGTTGTAACAGCACCAACCAACGGTGCAGCAGGTATCATTCCTGCGGTTCTCGCGTACTATGACAAGTTTATTGAGCGTCTTGAGCCTGAGCACTACACAAAATTCTTCCTCGCCTCAGGCGCCATTGGAGCGCTGTATAAGACCAATGCATCCATCTCCGGTGCAGAAGTTGGCTGTCAGGGTGAGGTTGGTGTTGCGTGCTCCATGGCAGCAGCAGGCCTTGCAGAGCTGCTGGGTGCGAGCCCGGCTCAGGTCTGCATTGCAGCTGAAATCGGTATGGAGCACAATCTGGGCCTCACATGTGACCCTGTTCTCGGGCAGGTTCAGGTGCCTTGCATCGAGCGCAACGCAATAGCCTCTGTCAAAGCGATCAACGCAACACGTATGGCTATGCGCCGAAACTCAGATCCATGTGTTTCTCTCGATAAAGTCATCGCGACCATGTACGAAACCGGCAAGGATATGCTGGCAAAATACAGAGAAACCTCACAGGGTGGTCTTGCGCTTAAAGTGGTGCCGGTCGCAGCAGAGTAAGCAGCAACCAATGTGTTTAAGATAGGAAAGCTGGCCTTTAGGTCAGCTTTTTTTGTTTTGCTCAGCCATTTTGCGGAAACACTTAAAACTGCAAGAACACTCGGAACGGGCCACTAACCCATGTTTGGTACTCCCAAAAGAAAAAAGGGAGAAACCCATGAAATCCTTGCTACTGGGTGCAACGATCATCGGATTGGCCATGCCGACAGCCTTTGCTCAAGACAAGCCTGTCACGATCGTCAGTTACAACGTGCAAAATCTCTTCGACACCATTGATGATGAGAACAATCCACGAGATGACACCTACCTTTCCAAAGAAGCAAAAGAAGCCCGTGGTAAGGATCATGAAGACGCGTGTGAAAGCTATAATGATAAAGGTTCTCACTATTACAAACAATGCATTGAGCTGAACTGGGGCGAGGAAAGCTACAAGCAAAAATTGATGACACTGGGCGCTGTCATTCGTTCCTTCCCGGAAACACCGGACATTCTGGTTTTACCTGAAACAGAAAACAAAAAGGTGCTTGATGATCTGGTCAATAAAGCACTGGCCGGTCTGGACTACACCTCAGTCATTCAGCTGGACACCTCCAACAATGAGCACAATCGCGGTATCGATGTTGGCATCATCTCGCGCTTGCCGCTTAAGGGGGAGCCAGAGACAATTAAAGTGTTCGGCGAAGATGGCGACAATCCCCACGATTGCCAGCCAACGCGGGATATTGTGAAAGCTCAGTTTGAGATGCCAGACGGCGAAACAATGTACGTCTTTGGTGTTCACTTTCCATCTGGCGCGGCCTACCAATGCCGGAAAGATGCGATGGAAGTACTGAACAAGGAGCGCGCAAAGCTTCCTGATGACGCAAATGTGGTTGCTGCTGGCGACTTCAATTTCAATTGCACAGACATTCAAAATGGTGAGTTTCAGGCCCTGGCGAGAGAAGGGAACTGGAGTTATCCGCCTGAGATTGTCGGCTGTGCAGCCCCGGGCAGCGCATTTTACTATAAGGATCAGAGCTGGTCCTTCCTGGAT
This sequence comes from Pseudovibrio sp. Ad13, assembly GCF_001623225.1. Classification (NCBI taxonomy): domain Bacteria; kingdom Pseudomonadati; phylum Pseudomonadota; class Alphaproteobacteria; order Hyphomicrobiales; family Stappiaceae; genus Pseudovibrio; species Pseudovibrio sp. Ad13. The sequence continues at coordinate 161,414 of NZ_LMCC01000013.1, forward strand.
ATGATCCTCGTTTCTGGTGCATTGCGTCCCGATCAAGACAGCAACAGTACATGGTTTGCTGATTTGGGCAGCTTCCACACAGTTGTCACGCACCCGAGCCAGTACGCACAGGATGCAAGAAACAGAGTACGCCCAAAGCGCTTTAATCCCGACAATAATCAGGGCGCCAGCGATCACTGGCCAGTCCTGATGCGGTTCCTGAAACGTTTCTGATAGCCGCTTACAACACTGCAAAAAAAGAACCGGCCTGAAAGTTCAGGCCGGTTCTTTGCTGTTTAAGTTACGGGGTGGATCAGGTCTTATAGAGCTTCAGATCTGCCGTGATTTCACGGTGTACGAGCTCAATTTGAGCTGACATCGCATCAACAACGGCTTCCATCTCTGAATGACGTTGCCCTGCTGACCACTTCTCGATCTTGGGGTTTTCCGGCTTGTCTGTCACCGGAGAGTAGGCATCCAAAGCCTTCTTCAGGTTATCCAGCTCTGTATCAACCTGTGTGGCATAATCAAACACCGCTTTCATACCATCCGGTTTGCTCAGTTGCTCATCCCGCACCTCTGGGTACTTGAATGGATCGCCATTACAAAGGTTATGCAGCTCCTTGATGGAACGATCAATGTTTGGTGTCAGACAACTGTCTCTGGCCATTCGTGGATAGGCTCGCGTGGTAGCTGCCTTCTTGAACAAGAACCAGGACTTCAGGGTCAGATCAGGCGTACAAGGATGCCAGTTCTCCACCTTTGGCACTCGGCGCAGTACAACAGGATCATCGCTGTAAAGCGTCTCAAAGTACCGCACAACTGCAGAACATACATCTGTGCTGGAAACCAGCACCTCCGGCGTCAAACCACTGTTCCGGCCAACCTGGCGGGCAATGGGGTCTTTTTCCTCCACAATTCCGTAGGCGAGCACACACTTGGCAAGCGTGGAATTGCCTGCAATCGCAGCACGTGCCGCTTTACGGTTTGCAGGGTCCATCCGCGCTTCTTGATACTTCTTCCAGCCATAAATAATCTTCGCGCGGCCATAGGTTTTATAACCGAAATCAGATAGCGCACGGCCCATGTTCATACCTGCCGAGATGCCGGCAGAAGCCTGTGTTGCATCAGCCAAGCGTGCAATTTCAGCGGCAACACCAACAACGGAGAAGAAGGTGTTCAGCGTCTTCTGGCTCACCTGAATAGCGGCCTGTGTATGTCGCTCTTTGATGGCATGATAATAGACCGAGTTACTTGCTTCAGCCATGTTGACGTTCTTGCGCCATTTCTCGACCTCAGCAGATTTCTTCGCCAATGCGATTGCATCCATGGTCAATTTTCTGATCGCTTCTGCAAGGCCTGTTGCTGGGAAGATCGTTGTGACAGCCTTCACACCACCACTCGCAATGGTCTCGATCATCTTGATCTTCATTTGAGAGGCTTTGATATCAGCAAGCAGAGTGTCGATGGCCTTCAAAGATTTCTCAACGGCCTTTTCATCATTCGGATCATCAGGTGAGGAAGCTTCTGCAATAAGATCTTGCAGAGCTTTGTGCTCCTCGTCTGCGCGCTTCTCGATTTCGTCCATGTAAGCCTTGCGCTCTTTAGGATCAGCAAGCTTTTCCTTCAGACTAGCAAGTGCATTGCCTGTTTTTTCTTCTTCGATCTTTTTCAGCGCAGCTGCTGTATTCTTCTTGACGATCTCAGCGTCTTTTTCATCGCGGCCTGGCTTCTTGAACTTATCGAGACCGCCGGTCAGCAAAGCGTTGACATTTGCCATGATGTCTTCGTCAGAAAGAAGCTCCATGCTCTTCTCAACGCTCTGGACACCCGCGCTTGGACCAGCAAGTTTCAGCTTTTTCTCAAGAATTTGCTGCGGTGTCAGGCCTTCAGTCTCAGCTTCGCCTTCTTCTGTCAACTCACCTTGATCTGGCTGAATCTTGCTCGTGATGGCATCACCAATGGCATCAGAACCAGTAGCACTGGCGAGGTTTGCCAGGCCTCCTGTGAGGGCTTCTGCAAAGGCTTGATAGTCGCCATCAATCAACGCTTTTGTCGCTGTACCGGCATCAGTCGTTGCAATCATTGCAGCTTTAAGCGCTTCACCAACAATCTCGGGAGTGGTGGATTCCGTACCGCTCAACTGCGAGCCTGACGAAATTGCCGTGGAGAGGGAATCTGCCAGGGTTCCGATGATGGACATCACCGCTTCTTGCTTGGCGTCTTTGTCAGGAGCTTGTGTAGCCTGCAAAATTTTCTCTGAAACGCGCCCGCCAGCCATAGCAACATCAATCAGGCCAGAAACACCTTCAAAGATATTGCCGTGGTCATCCTCGCCTTTGCGGTCAGACGCGGATTTGTCAAAAGCAGCGCCAGCAGAGAGAACCTTTTTGATCTCTTCACCAATCATCTCGCCAGCTTCGTTCGCAAAGCTCAGCTTATCTGCGGCTGTTTTGCCTTTCTGCTCTGAAAAGACAATACCTTTTTCCGCAGCTGCAAGACCGGTGTCGAGCAATGTAGTCGTTGCAGTAAACAACGCACGCTGTTCAGCCACCCAATTGGCGTCCTTTGAGAGATTTTCTCCCAGCGAGTTTAAAGCTGAATCAATATTGGTTACCTTCTGAAGCTGATCTCCATACTTCCCGGCATCTTTTGCTGCTTTGATGACATCCTCTGAGCTTGCATTCGCATCCATTCCAAGCGACTTGCGCAAATCGCCTGTTACCTGGCCTTTCTGGTTGTTCAGGACATCCTGTTTGGCAGAAATCTGGTCTTTGTCAGGCGCATCACCCGCAACTGTATTCAGATTGGCCAGAGTGATTGCATTGGATCCGATAGATGAGGCAAGCGTCACGACATCACGCGCAAAACCAATGGCTTCTAATGTATTTTCGTGTTTGGAAGCGGTTTCGCTATGTTCATCAAGCTTTTGCTCATAGATTTTTGCACCACCCTTGAACATCTTCTCAAACTGGCTGTAGCGGGAAGGGACCAGGTTTGATGGAATGATCCCTTCACGAACCAGCGGAGTCCAGAGTTCGCGTGTGATGTCCTCTTCAGAAAACATCTCGTTGCCATCTTTATCTTTGGCCGCAATCATCTCGGCTTGTCGTGCCAAAATGCGTTCAAAGGAAGCGTTGAGCTTCTTCAAAGTCTCAGCATTAATTGCCCCGCTATCGGCACGAATATCAGCGCGGGTGTCAATCTCTGTCTGCATATCCCCGGTCATCCAGGGCATTTTAGTACCCGAGCCGGGGAGCTTGAACCATTTTTCATTCCGCGCCAGCGTTACTTCAAAGTTCTGTGCCTCGCGAATGGTTTCTTTGTCTCCATCCAGCTTGGTCATAATGTCATTCAATCGTCCAGCTTTGGCTGCAACACGTTCGGCATTTTGTTCAAAATTGCCGGCGCCTTGTTGCGCTGTTTTGAGCCAATCGAGCTGTTTTCCGGTAAGGGGCATGACAAACTCCAACGTGTTCAGGAGAACGGGTTAAGAACTATAAGTCTTCACATCTGCTCTGGCATCGCGGAGGATCAACGTTGCTTGTGCTCGTAAAGAATCCGCGACTTCCATCATTTCGGTATGTAATCGGCCACCCGTCCAAGCCTGTGTCTTCTTGTCTTTTGGTTCAGCAGTGACTGGGCGATATCCCTTGAACTCCAGTTCAAGAGTCTCAAGATGCTTTTGAACATCCTGAGCATAGGTCAGGATCTTTTCCTGCCAGTTATCTTCGGAAATCATGTCATCCCGAACAGAAGGGTAGTTGAACGGATCTCCACCACACAAGGTGTGCAGTGCCTTCAAAGCTTGCTCGATAGCTGGCGTCTTACAGCTTTCCTTAGCCATCAAAGGATAGGCTTTCTTGGTCGCTGCACGTTTAAAGCTGAACCAACTCTTGAGTGTCAGATCCGGTGTTCCAGGGTGCCAGTTTGCAACCTTCGGAACACGCCGCAAGACGACAGGATCTTCACTGTAAAGCGTCTCAAAATACCGCACAACCGCAGCACAAACATCACTGTTTGATACCAAGACCTCGGGTGTCAAACCGCAGTTGCGTCCAACTTGCTGTGCGATCGGGTCCCGTTCTTCAACAATGCCGTAGGCAAGCACACACTTGGCAAGTGTCGAGTTCCAAGCAATGGCCTCGCGGGCCTTCTTGCGGTTCTCTGGACTTTTGCGGGCATCAAGATACTTCCGCCATCCAAAAACGACCTTAGCGCGTCCGTAAGTTTTATAGCCAAAATCAGAGAGCGCCTGACCCATGTTCTTTGCAAGAGAAAGCCCCGTAGAGGCTTGCGTTGAATCGGCCAGACGCGTGGCCTCTGTAGCCACGCCAATGATAGATAGGAAGGTATTGATTGTCTTCTGACTGACTTGAACCGCGGCCTGTGTATGGCGCTCCTTACAAGCGTGGTAATAGGGCGAATTGGCGGTTTGAGCCATTTTCACGTTTCTGCGCCACTTTTCAACTTCAGCTGCTTTCTTACCAAGAGCAACTGCGTCAAAGGCAAGTTTTCTGCAAGCCTCAACCATGCCCGTTGCCGGAACAACACGCACCAGAACCTGAACACCACCCTTGGCAATCTTTTCAATCAGCTTGTATTTCATTTCAGAGGCTTTGATGTCAGCAATCAGTCTTTCGACCGCTTCCATTGATTTCTGAAGAGCCTTCGTGTCTTCAGGATCAGGAGGAGGGGAAGCCTCCTCGATCAGGTTTTTCAGCGCTTTTGTTTCTGCTTCCACATCCGCTTCGAGCTTTTCCATAAACTCTTCGCGTTCTTTCTTGTTGGACTGTTTCTTCTTAAAATCGGCAAGTGCGTCCCAGGATTTCTTCGCTTCCATCTTCTGAATGGCAGCATTCGTTCGCTTTACCGTTTCAGCATCCATCTTCTTCTTGTCATTTGCCTCACGGAAGGCATCTTGCATTTCACGCATATTATTCGTGATTTTGTGCAAGTATTGTGGATCTTGAAAACCATCAAGAAACGCCTCGCGCTCCGTTCGTTTAAACGTACAACCAGATCGTTCCAGCTTCCGATCCATAAGTTCGCGGGCTGAGAGCTCACTAAGTTCTTCCTTTTCCTCATCAGTGTTGAGAGGAAGATCAGGCTTGGCCATTGCGGCAAGGGGGCCCGTGGTAGCAGAAGAAGCTAGCTGCATTAAACCTAGAACAAGGGATTCAGAAAAGGCTTTGTAATCCTTATCTTTGAGCGCTTTAACAGCAGTGCCGGTGTTGACACCTAAGACAAAAAAAGCCTTGATTGAAACACCAATCAGTTCGGTCTGGTCATTCTCATTTCCAGGACCAGGCCCAGGATCACCGTAGGCATATGCTTTGCTTTCATCCTTGAGAGTCAGTGCAGAATCTTGTTTACCCGTATCGACATGGCCTTGAACGTCACCTGCTGCAAAAAAAGCCTCAGCAAGGGAGTCTGCGATAGAGCCGGCAATTTGCAAAACTGCATTCTCTCGCTCTTTGTTCGTTTTTGCTTGCGTTGCTAAGGCAATCTTCCGCGCAACTTGGTTGGCTTCAATAGCGACACTCACAGCACCTGCGGCATAAGAAATATTCTGGAGCGTATCCTTATCTGCAGCGCCTTCAAACTCTATCTGGTCTGTGGTTTGGTGCTCTTCTTGCTCGTAGGTTTTGCCTGTTGCTTCCAATGCAAGCTTAAGTTGGCCAGCAACGATATCAGCAGCGTCTTGGGCAAAGGCGAGTGTGTTTCTTGCGTTCTTTTGTCTCTCCGAAAACTGGATACCTTTTTCTGCCATGGCAAGACCGCCATCCAGCAACGACGTGGACATCGTCAGTAAAGCTTTTTCCTCTTCGAAAAGCTTGTTTTGCCCCATTAGCTGCTCAACGAGCTGTGATTGGGCTGCTTCTACATTCTGGTAGCTTTTGATCTCGCAACTATATTCACCACGTCGGGCAGCTTCTTCCAGCACCTCTGCATCCGAAGTGTTTGCACCCATTTTGAACTCAGTCCGAAGGTCTCCGGCAATCTGACCCTGCTTCCCCTTCAGAACCTGACGTTTGGCTGCAATTTCGCGTTTTTCTGCTAGTGAACGAGATTGGTCTTCAAAGTTGGCAATGGTCAGTGCGCTACTGCCAAGACTTCCGGCCAGTGAGACGACATCACGGGCAAACCCAATGGCTTCAAGCGTGTTCTCATACTTTGAAGCCGTTTCACTATGTTGCTCCAGCTTTCCCTCATAGATCTCAGAGGCACCCTGGAACATCTGCACAAATTGACTGTATTTATCCGGCACAATGTTGGAGGGAATGATCCCTTCGCGAACCAGCGGAGTCCAAAGTTCCCGGGTGATATCTGCATCACTGAAAAGCCGTGTCTTCCCATCCTTCTTCTTCGCCGCAATCATTTCTGCCTGCCGCTCGAGGATTTTGCCGAAAGCGGCATTGAGCGCATCAACATTTTCAGATTGAATGAGAGGCGTTTCAGAAGTCACGTCCGCGTAGGAATCTACCTCGGTTTTCATATCACCGGTCATAAAGTCCATTTTGCTTTTTTGCAGCTTGCGCTTAAAAACATTTGGACTTCGGGCGAGCTCAATTTGAAAATCCTGAGCTTGGTGAATAACCGACTTATCTGCATCCAATTTAGCTAAAATATTGGTCAGTTCTGCAGATTTCTTCTCTTCGTTTTCACTATCAGATTCGAAGTTCTCCACGCCGCCTTGAGCCTGTGAGAGCCAGTCAATTTGAGACGGAGTTAACGTCATGATAAACTCCAGTGTGGGATCGTTTTCGATCCTTCTTGTTGTATCTTAGCCACCAAGAGAGAGCAGCTTCACTTCCAGCTGAATCAGCTCAGGACGCAGTATGTTCAGATCATTCGGCAGATCGCTGAAGGGGTGTCGCATATAGAGCTGAATAGCCTGACTGTTGTCCAGTTGCGCAATCAGTGGCCGCACTTGCCTTAGGGCATTTTCGCGGGCTTTCTTGCGCTCTTTCAGGTCTTTTGATTTGTCAGCAATAGCTGCAACTTGCTTTGGCAACTCTGCAAGGGCCAACGGTTGAGAAATGCACGACGAGAACTTTCGCAAAGCAGCGACATCCACCGCTTCTTCACCGGCATCCTGCTTGTCTTTCACTGCATTGACAAAAGAGCTGTCGATATACTGCTTGGCTTTGATCAGGCGTGCGATGCATTTATCAGAAAACGTTGAGATGTCTCTCGCAATGTCCTCTCTGAAGCCCGTAATTTCACCACGCATTGCATCCAGAGCACCTTCCAGCTCTTTCAGTTTAGCAAGGTTTTCTTTGTGCGTATGAGAAGCGTCAGACTGATCTTCCAGCTCCGCGATTTCCATGCGAAGTTCTTTCAAACGAGATGTATCAAACTTGCTGGGGTCAACGCGATCAACACCCTTGTAGTAAGCAAGGATACGCTTGATGGAGATATCTTTCGACGTCATCATATCCAGCTCATCTTTAAGCGGGCCGGATTTGGTGAGGAAGGCGTTCTTAGCTTCCTTCTGATCTTTCTGTCGGGCAACACCCTTCTTGTAATCGACTTCCAGTTTTTTGAAGTACTTCAGCTCTGCCTTACTGAAGCGATCTGCATCTGTGATTTTCTCGCCTCTCTTCTCCATCTCAGCAAGCTTGTGAAGATGGCTCAACTGGCCTTCCAGTTCGTGGACAAAACGGTCAACGCGGAAGATCAGGCGGTTCGCCAGATCAAGTGAATGAGCCAGTTCGTCATTTGTGGTTGCGTTGTAGGCAAGGTCTTTCGCTTGATCGAAAAAGACATCCAGATCACCATGATATTGCTTGATCTCATCTGGCGCGAATAGAGAACCAACCATCTTGGCAAGGCTGGGATCTGCTTTCCCCATTTGTGCGAGCAGTTTTGGGATCTCTGTAAACTGGTTCTCGATGATCTTAACTTTGGTGTCGAACAACTCTCGGTTTTTGACGGCCTTACGAACACCTTCTTCGAGTGGGTGTAATTGCTTGGCCTCCATTTCAGTGCATGAAGCCAGCGCTTTTTCGATGTTCATGGAGAGGGCTTCTTCTTCCAGTTCATCGATGTCATCCGTGAGGCGCAACCGTTCTTCGATGTAATAAGCACCTTCCTTGCCTTTCGAGATCTTGTCGATTTTCTCGCGTAGCTTATCTAGGTTTTTAGTCAGCTTTTTATAGGCACCGGGATCCTTCTGAATGCCGGAAAGGATGGCTTCAGCTTTCAGGAACTCCTCAACAGCTATATCTTCCACACCTGTCACACCGGATGCTTTCAACTCATCAAGAAAGTCAAATGTTTGAAGAAGACTGTCGATGGTTTTGCGCGGAATTTCCTTCGCATCTTTGGGGCGACGTGGAATTTGGATCATCACGTCCTGATTCAAGCCAGGGACATCTCCCGCACGCTTGATCGCACGACGTTCATCAGGTTTGGTGACCAGATTTCCCTGCTTGTCGTAAAGGACCAGTTTCTTCAAATCATCGCGGAAGCGCTCTGTACGCTCACCAAGTTGCGCCGCATCCCATCGCGCTTCTTTTCTCATGCTGTTCTTGTGTGCTGCGGAGGCCTTGAGAGAACTAAGCAAACTGCGAATGGTCGGGACCGTTCTTGAGGCGTCCGACATGTAATTATCAAGTGTGGTTTCAATGTCGCCAGCAGCGTCCGCAACACCGGAGTTGCGCAAACTTGTCGCCAGCTTTTGAATATGGTTCTTGAGCTGATCAAACTCCCCAACCGCAGCCATGGCCATCTCATTCTCATAAAGCAGGATTTCCCAGGCAGGATCGTCTTTGGGCACCTTCGCTGCTCTGACGTCCTTCAAGGTTTTTCCAAGGCGTGTTGCTGGTCCGGAAAATCCAATACCGGTCATCGATTTGATACCCTGACCAACTTCCATGACATATGGCTTCAACTCAGCCGGAACAGGAGGTTCTGCTGGTTTGCTCTTGGCCGCGGCTACAACGCCTTGCCAAAGCGTCTGCATATCATCAACGGTGGATTCGGCATCTATTAGGCTGTTATGTGCACCATCCGTATCTTTGGTTTTGATCTCCAAAGCAGCGGTTTGAATGAGCGCTTTCGCATTTTCATAGCTTTTGTCAAAAGCAATTGCTTCGCTTGGATAATTTTCAAAATCTTTTTTATGTCCATAAATAGAGTTGAGACGTTCCAGAAGCTGCTTACTCTGGCTTGCAAGCGCTGCCAGAGCATCTGCATCGGTGTCTTCATTCTCATGAACAAAATGGTCTTTAACGTCGGCTTTTAACTCAGAGAGTTGCGCGGTGACATCTTTGAGCTTTTCATCACTCTCTGCTTTTATGCGCTCAGCAGTTGCTTCTGTAACAGCCGCTTCAACTTTTTTGTCGTCTTCAGCTTTTGTCTTAGCTGTCGCCTGTGCAATCTCTTTCTCTTCTTTTTCTTTGATTGCTGCGGCTGTCTCACGCTCAGCCTCATCCTGTTCCTTAAAGGCCCAGCCGAGTGCTCTATAAACTGATTTCACCCACTCAAGTTGTTGGGGCGTTAGTTGATCGTCAGACATTCGAGGCTCCAATTGGTTTTATTATTATCGAGAACCACTAAACCTGTATTTTATGTATTGAGCTCCTTAGGACAGGTGAAATTCTGAAGCAGCCTGGCTGAGAATGGATTGTTCACGCTGTTGGCCATGAGGTTGAAGGTGGCAAATCGATTTCCAAGCGTAAATCTCACCTTGTATTGATCGGGTAGCTCAGTTTTTGTCACGCTTGCCTTTTCCAATAAACGAAAGAGGGACCATGGTCCGCTGAGATTGATGGAGTTCGATTCTCCGGCAATCGCAGGGAAAAATGCGAGACTTGCAGCTGGTACACCTTCGCCAGGCCAATTCAACTCAATCGGGCGTGTTGGACCATGCGCATAGCTCACTGTTGTCCCATCCACGGTGAGGGCAACTCTGGTTGATCCGACGTCCAGATCCAAGGGTGTCATCGTGAATGCAACAGATGGTTTATCCCCCCCATTTGCGAAATATGCGTTGCGAATATTGTTAGCTTTTTCGAAGACTTCAAGGTTGTCTTTTGAGACATCAATCTTGGCGTTGTCGCTCTCTCTCCATTTCCACGGTGTGGAGGAGGTATCGACGAATGATTTGATGTTGGTATTGAAAAACGCTTCAATCTTGCCACCCGGTTTGAACAGGGTCGAAAAGTCGTCCAGCATCACCGAAGCTTGCTGACCATTTGCCACCGGATAGCGGCCAGAAAGAGCATTGCTGCACAAAGGTAAAACCTCTGAATCCCAGGCTGCATTGATGGCTTTTTGAGCATCGTTTACGGTAACTTGTGAGGAGAACTGAAGCATTTCCAGTATCCAGCTTTGCAGCGGCATAGGAACGTTAGGTGCTTCATCTTTCAGTGTTTTAACCGCATCACTCCCGCCGCCAAGAATATAGCTTAGGGCGTCTTGCTGAGTGTTGTTAGCCAATAAAATCCGGTTAAGTTCACGATAAAGATCAGTGACCTTCATCAACAAAGCGTCGAGTGGAGTGGTGCCACTCCCTGACCCTAACGTGAAACTATCAAGAGGCTCAAAGCGCGCCTGCACAGAAGTGCCCGGTGGAACCGGTTTCGGGCCACCTTCACTCGTCGGAACAGCTTCACCAAGCACTTCAACAAGCTGCTGCTGTCTCAGGTTGGTGGTCGCGCGGGCTTCTTCCTGCGCAATACGAGCTGCTCCGCCTGCAACGTTCTGAGCAACGCCGGTAGCACTGGATGGAGCTTCAGTCCGAGTAAGCTGTGTTTGCTCAGCCACTGAGACGAGAAGATTGCGGATAGGTGAATTGGGCCCGGAAGCGGTGTTAATGACATCTGTCGCCTGCGACAGGCTTGTGAACTTCACAATGCGCAGGTCAGCCAGCATCGCATCCCACATGCGCGCGTAGTCATCCAGATAAAGCCCTAAAACGCCACGTTCGATACGGGTGACAGTCTCTTCCTTGTTTTCCAACTGACCGTTTGGACCCAGCACCCAGCTTTCTCGAACGAAACTCTGAATGCTATCAACCAACTGAGGAAGGAACACACCACGGAAACCTTCATAAGTGTAAAGGCCAGGAATACCTTCGCTCAAAGGTTTGCCTGAAGATCGTGTGAAGACGCGAGTTACAGCAGATCCTGCAGCTTCGTCAGGACGCCACTCCGGAAGACTTTGAGCGGCTTGTCCTGCTTTGATAAAGGAATAAGCCAGCTCCGCGATTGGAGTTGCATTCAGAATCTCTCGAACCTGACTAACCAACTCTGTATTCACATCAATTCGCACCTTAAAGGGCTGGTCCAGCAACGCTGCAAGATGATTTGAAAGTTGGTCGCGCTCTGTTACTTGTCGAGGGTCACTGTAAAGGGACTGCCAATCAGTTTCTTCCCAACGCTGAATAACCTCCGGTTCCAGGGGACCTTTATCCGCCAGTTCCAGATAAATCCGCAAGGCTTCAAACAGGAATTCTGGATTGTCTATGTTTGCGACCATTTGCTGCTCAAGGCGGAGCATCATGCGTGGTCGCAAATAGCGCTCCAGTCCGTTGTGATAAAGCGCATCCGCATCCTCTGAAACATTCGGAATCTGGTTAAGGCCCCAACGTTCATTTTGAGGTGGTTTCTCCTGCTGATCCGCAAAGCCGCCTGGCAGGTCTCGAAGGTAGTTCAGCAACGGCAACACAGATAGGTAGTTGGCATCATTGACGCGCACAGCATCAATTCGGTCAGCAAATTTGGGGTATTCTTTCAAGTCAGCTTGGGCGCGGTTGATGATGTTTTCCTGGTTCATCTCATAGCTGATGACCCAAACCGTTGTTAAAAATGCAAGAACGATCACACAAGCAGCAAAAGAGAGGCGCTTGCGGATCTTCTGTTTGCGCATCACTTGCTTGCTCTCGCCCGCAAGGTTGCCTTCGCCAAAAATCAGGTCAAAGAACAAGCGCTCCAGAAAATACGCGTGTTTCTCGTAGGGAGCAGAGGGAAGTGCCTGTCGGCCAATCCCATAGGCATGCGCAATCGAACCTGCAAGCAAGTCAACAGGTTGACCTTCCTGGGTGGCAGAGGTGAAATAAACCCCACGCAAAAAGCTGCGGTCCTCATAACGATTAGGACGGAACATCTCGGTCAGGAAATCATTCAGCACGGTTCGCAGCGAGGCCATTTGTTGCGGGAAGCTGAAGATCAGACTTCTGTGCTGTATGTCCGTTTCTTTATTCAGGTAGTCGTAGACGCGCGAGTTGAGCTGCTCCATGAGCAACTCATATTCCTCATCGAAATGACTGATCGCATTCTCGGAGGATTTGCCGTCATCAACGGGGAAAGTCATACCCCAGGCTTGGTGTCGCTCATCTCTGCCAAGGACTTGGAAGTAGTCGGCAAAACCGGCGATCAAATCAAGCTTAGTGAACATCACGTAGATGGGAAAGCGAAGGCCCAGTTGCTTCTCAGCTTCCTTGAAGCGTTGTTTGACCGTCCGCGCCATATCCAGACGCTGATCCGAACGCATTGTTGCGAGCTTTGCAAGATTGATCGCAATGATCATGCCGTTCAGCGGCTGACGGCGGCGGTTTTTCTTAATCAATGAAAGCAGTGTGTTCCAGCCAGAAGCATCGATGACCTCATCTTGGTCCTGCATGGTATAACGGCCAGCGCTGTCAACGATGATCGCGTTGTTGCTGAACCAGTATTCGCATTCTGCAGTGGGCTCAATCGTCGCTGCATCCACTTTCTGGCCCAGTTTGTGAGCCAGTGGAAACTTCATTCCAGAACGTAAAAGAGCAGTGGTCTTGCCAGATTCCTCTGGCCCAATCATCAGATACCAGGGCAGCTGATAGATCACCTTACGGCCTAGTTTACCATCGACACTTGCCGTTTTGAGAATGTTCAGACTCTTCTCAACCTTGCCAGAGACCAGCGCTGCTTCATTCTTCGCCAGCTCTTCAGGATCGACTTCAGGCTCTTCTTCTTCCTCTTCTTCTTCGTTCTTGGCTTCTGCTTCTCTTGCTCGCCGGGAAAGGCGTCCAATATTGATCGCGGCCCAGATCATCAAAAGGCCCATGACGATCAGCATACGAACGACAGCCATCGCAAAAGGTTTTGCGCCGAAGATCGATAGACTTGGGCCATAAATCCAGATGACCGCACACAATATTAGTGTGATGAGGAGCGTAACAAACCAAAAGGGGAAAAAGCGTTTGAGTTTCTTCATTGCTGGCCTCCCTGGCCAGAAGGCGGAATAAGCGTAATATCAATGCGCCTGTTCTGAGCACGCCCTTCAGCTGTTGCATTGGTCGCAATTGGATCAGCTGATCCTCTGCCGATGGCTTTGACACGTGTCCTGTCTGTCAGTCTGACCTTGATGAGATCTGCAACTGTTTGAGCACGCGCCTTGGAAAGTGCAACATTGTTCGGATAACGGGCATTTCGAATTGGAATATTGTCTGAAAAGCCAACTACATTGATGGTACCAGGCTGCGTGTTCACCGCTTCAGCGACACGATTGACGACTGGAATAAAGCGGGCAGTGAGCGTATCTCTAGCAGTTGCAAACATGCCAGAACCTGTCAGGCGTATCACCACGTTGCCTTGCACATCCATCACGACGACAAGACCTTGCCGGATCTCAGGAGCAAGGAACCTGCTAACTTGCAGATAAGCAGGCAACGTGCTGTTACGAACGACTTGAGGTGAGGAAGGTGTTCCAGGTGCTGCCTGTTGTTGTGGCAAGTTCGGTAGAGCTGCTCGTGGCGGAGCAGGTTGGTGAGTCAGATCAATTGGGCTTGTGTTGATTAAAGACTCATACTGGAACGCAATGCGCTCACTTTTCTCTCCAAGCCAAAGCGCAAGCACAGCATAAATCAGCAGGGCGAGGAGTGCTGCTCCAAAGAAGATACCCCATACAGGAATAGACCACTTTAAAGGTCGATACGCATCTTCAACACCTCTCCAGTGAGGTGATAGATCAGTTTCCTGATCTCCTCGCAGCGAGCGAATGAGGCGTGATATGCCATAACGCAGGCGCGACATCGTATTGCTGCCTTGCGGCATGATCCGCAAGCGACCTTCAAACCCCAAAGAAATACAAAGATACAATAATTCCAGAAGATCTTTGTCACGACTTGGGTTGGCCTGCGTCTTCCTCAATAGATCATAAAATCGATCGCCACCGGACACGTCCTTGTGGAAGTTACTGACAAGGCTTTGCGTTGCCCAAATGCTGCGACTACCCCACGGAGTATTGAGAATTATGTCATCAAGGGTTGCACAGACCACATATCTGGCAATGCGAATGGTCTTAGAAGAAAGACCGTTTAGCATAGCGTTGTGTTCGAAAGAGCGGATCTCAGAAATAACATGAGAGCGCAGGGCATTCACATCACGATGCTGAGCGTGATTTCGCAAGCGGGCAGCTAAGGCCAACAAACTGGAGGCTGCTTTGATAAGAGGATTATTCCCAAGTGGGACAAATTGAATATCGTCAGCGCCAAGGAACCAATAGCCTGCAGGCGTTTGCGCCGGAAGGTTGGTACTACCTGCGTCAGGATGATCAGGATTGGGTGCATCAGTCGAGATGACAGTGTCGACTGAGTCCACCGAAAGGGCAGTGAAATCCTTCTTTGCCATAATCTCAACTCCTCAGTCCGTTAGCCGCTTATTGCTCTCTGATCGCCCAGAGTTCCATCACAAGTTTCGGGAAATCACCCGCGACATGCATCGCTAGACCGCCAGAAACACGGATTTCGTCCCAATGTGATGAGGCCGGATCCAGTTCGAAATATGCTGTGCCCGTGTGGTACGGGATCTGTCTTGGCGCGACTGGCAGTTGCTTCACTGCGATGCCGGCCAAAGCGGAATTCACAAAGTCTCGGATCTGTTCGACAGATCCAATCGTAATCTGCCCCGGGAAGTGTCGATTGATCACTTCCGATGGCAGGTCAGCACTAACAGCAAGCACAAACCGAGCCGACTTGATCAGGCTGCGATCGAGCAGCATGCCAACACGAACGCCGTACTTGCGCTCTTCCAGCGGTATCGGCACGGCAGTCTGTTCCAGAACAGCAGAAAGGTGCTGTCGCAAATGAGCAATCACAGGAGCAAATGTCTCTGTCAGGGCTTCGTGCCGATAAGGCTGAAGTGTTGAGGGGCGCCGTGCTGCCGCTGTAAATGTTGCAAGCTCACCAACCAGCTGGATCGAAATCCGGTACAGCGCTTCAGGATGGAGCGAGGGTGTTTGCGCAAAGTGGGCGTAGAGTGGTTCATAGCGATTGACGGTCTGCAAAAGCAGAAAGTCCGAAATCTCTGCAACACCCTTACTGCCGGAGTTCGAAACACGCCCTGCAAGTGCATCTGCCCGGTGGCTCAGCATGCCCCAGATCTCGCGAATGTATCCATAAAGCACTGAGGAGGAATGTGAGGCGAGGCACGTGGAGATGTACTCGTCATCTAAAATAACTTGCTTATCTGCCCGTACTTCAATCACACGAGCGATAGGCAAGCAGATCCAGCCTTCCAGATCCTCAAAGTCGAACTTAAAAGAGAACCGTAGCCGACCAGTTTCCATCTGGACGCTGGCGTCACTGCCGGTGATTGCATCTCGCGCCTCGGATTCATGCACCACATAGCGCGCAGCGGTTTCTTGCACACCTGGATATTCATATTCGTAGGCACCAGGTTGGCGAATAGGCAATGCAAGATAAACGACCGAGTTTTTTACGCTTTCAGGAACTGGAATAGACGCAGGAGCGTCACATTCCTGTGGCATTTTAAAAGGCGTACCATCCGGCATCAGACCGCTGGCAAAATTGAGTGCAAACTGGCCCAGTTTCAGGGCTTCCTGATTTATTTTCATCTCTGTATGGCCCCAGGGGTGAGGGCGAATGCTCGAGATAGTGTCACTGACCAGCTGTTCCAGATAGCGATCATGCTGCTGAAAGTGCTGCGGCTGTAGAAACAGACCTTCTGACCAGACAACTTTGTTATGAGTGGTCATTAATAGAACCATCCTTCTTTTACTGTCTTGTCGGGCTGCAGAGTAATTTCAAGCTTGCTCAAATACGCAATGAGGCTCGATGGCTGATTGTTTGGAACCATAATCACCGAACTCCATGTTCCTGTATCCACTTTCCGAAAGGCACCGAGCACAGCGACAAATGCCACACTGGGGTCAACCTTGACTGCTACCTTCATGATCTTGTCGGGAGCTATGAAAACTTCCTTCATAGCAAGCAGGTTTTTGCCGAGAACCTGGTCTCCTTTTTCAAACAAAGTGAAAAAGTCATGAGTTTTAAACTCGGCATCAGACGTAAGGTAAAAGATCTTCACCTGAACAGGCGTCGACATCCCATCTGCGTTCTGGTTCAACTCCTTGTCCGCGATGACTGTCGTCGTGATCATGACAGGCATCGGCATCTCGGCGGAGCAGGAGGCCAGACCGATACTCAAAAGCAAAATGTACGCAATGCGTTTGATGTGGCTAATCGTCATTTGGTTTACGAGCTTTGTTCTGAATGTCTTTTTTCGGGGCTACATCCCAGTCCTCAGGAATGGTCTGGTGATGCGTTCTGGGCAATTTAAATGAATCGGATTCCGTGCGGTTGTGATCCCACGCACTTGCACCTTCCTCACTCGAAATGCCGCTTTCACTTTCAAACGGTACTGAGCTGGAATATTTGTATCCTTCAAATCCATAACTAACTGGCGGAATAGGTTCTTTCCCAGCGCTGGCAGGGTAGGAGTCCAGTGTTTCAGTCGCTTTTCTGAGAATAGATTCTGGAGACTCCAGTGGGTCATTCAGAACCTCGGAAAGTTCGTCTTCAGGGGTAACGATCTGGTCATCGACCCAGTCGTCATCCTCCATGTCGAGTTCTTTAGGAAGAAGATTTGCAAGTGGATCAGGGTTCTCAGGTTCTGCAAGAAAGTCATCCACTTTCAGACGGGCATCAGCATCTTCTGGCAACATTTGTGCGCTGATGTAATAGTTTCCGACCCTGATAACATCGCCATCCTGAAGGCCACAGGCCTCACCGTTGGGAACTGGTTCGTCCCAATCATTAACAAAGGTTCCATTGGAGCTGGTATCGACGACGCGGTAGGCCCCGTCGTTCCACTCAACGACACAATGACGGCGCGAAAGCTGGTTTGCAGGATCGGGAAGAATCCAATCCGCACTGCTTCCACGTCCAATGACGCAGCGTTCCTGTCGCAGTATGCGCGTGCATTTTCCTGTGTCGACCAACTCATGCCCCTTGGTCAAAATGAGTACTAAAACCATGCTCGTGTTATCAGTCATATCCTTAGCCCCCGATTAAAACTGTGGGCCAGCCAAGGATGATGGTGCCGCCGTGAGCAGTGACATCCAGCATGCGCGCCGCCGGCAGTCCGGCGATCAAAGTGGTGACACTGCCTTTCATAATTGTATCTGGAGGCCCAACACACACGCACATGTCAGTCATGCGCGCCGCTGGTAAGTTTCCGATCAAAACCGTCGGTGCTCCAAGAGATATCGGGCCTCCTACGTGAGGAACGATACCGGTCACCATTGGACAGACGTGCATGTCTGTCATGCGTGCTGCTGGGAAACTCATAGGGCCTCTATTTCATTATCTGCGAGCGCTCGTCCCAACTTGTAAGCTTTGACTAAGAACTCTTCAGGGTCCTCCACGTTACTGTCGTATACAGACAAAACTATAGATGACCCTACAGCAATACTAGTTAGGTTTTCTGGGGGAGGTGCAGGGTCAAATTCGGGAGATCCCATACTACCGCCACTCCAACCAGCCGCTGCCGCGGCAAGAGAAGCGGCGCTTTTATATCCTCCGTCATCAGCAATTTTCATTGCTGCACGGCGCATGTCTTCTTCGGGTTTGCGGACCCAATCCTCGGCGGCTTTCAGCGCTATTTCGTCTTTATCGGGCGGTTGACTGCCTTCAGGAAAGGTAGCTCTGCTGACTTGACTGGCCCACCACACTGCGCGTGGTTTACTCAGGGCGTGAGCGAGAACCTTAATAGCGTCAGACATGAGCTCCGCTTCTGCCAAGGTATCCACAACTTCGATAGAAGGCTTCTGTCCCTCTATCAATGGTACTGCTTCATCTCCAAGTTCTAAAGGTCTTTTTTCCAGTAGATCCTTGTAGGAGTTGAGGAGCAGTGTAGTATTTGTCACGCTATTTTCCATAATGCGCCTCAGTTAATCTTGACGAGAGCACCTTGTACCGTCGTGATGCCAGCGCCTTTTAAGGTGGTCAATGTCCCGTCAACGGTCGCCTGAACATCACCCTTTACGGTCACCATCAAGCCTTTCAACTCTGCCTGAGCGGCTTCAAGTTTGAGCGAGCTGGGGCCAGCGGTAAGGGTGATGGACATGGGATCCATTTTGATCGAGCTGCCACCACAGGTGAGCTCAATGGCTTGGGTTCCGGAGACCTTCACCGATCCAGCAGATGCGTCCACTTTCACATCGCCGGTTTGCGAGGTCACACCGATGTCTTTCATGGCTTCAACAGTCTGCGCACCTTGCTTCATGGAGATGCTCTGGTCGCCGCTCTCAACTGTAATAGTGTGATTGCCAGACTTGACTGAGAGGGCATCGTCTTTTTCGACAGTTGTGGTTCGGCCACCGGTCTTGATTGTGTAGGTCTCGTCACCCTGATCAACCGTCAGACTGCGATTATTATAGACCTCGATTGTCTGGTCGCCATCTTCTTGCTTGTCGAAACCAATCTTGACGGTTTCATTGTTTTTAACGGTGCGCTCATAGTCCTTTTCAGCCGTGAGCTGAACGAGTTCCTCATCTTTCTTGTCTTCAAACAGGAACTCGTTGTTCCCGCCGCCTTCCTTGGATGTCTCACTCTTAAGCGTAGACTTTGTGGCTTCACCGGGCAGGTCATAAGGAACAGTCTGCTCTCCATTGTAAACACTGCCCACAACAATAGGTCGGTCGGGATCACCATCTAAGAAATCAACGAGGACTTCCTGCCCAACACGGGGAATGTGGAGACCACCCCAACCTTTACCTGCCCACATTTGCGCTACACGCACCCAGCAAGAAGATTTATCATCGTTCTGTCCGTCACGATCCCAATGGAACTGCACTTTGATCCGGCCATACTCATCGGTCCAGATCTCTTCACCATCCGCGCCAGTAACAACTGCGGACTGCAACCCGTTCATATTAGGCCAGGGTGTAGTAGAGGCTTTACGGTATTGAACGCTGGAATCGACTGCCTCAATCTCGTAGGTGATTGCGTCATAAAATTCCTGCTCTTCATCGCGCGCAAACTCGATGGAGACTTCACAGATCGCCTTCGTGATCAGGTATTCTTTTTCCTGACTTGGGTCGTCTGAAAACTGATCCAATTTGAAAAGGTATCCGGGTCGCAATCCACGGACGTTGCCGCGCGCATATACCTTGGCGTAAGCCGCACTGGCTTCTTCAACGCGCACCTTGGCTCGCTTTTCACCTACACTGACTTCCTCGTAATGGCCTGGATACATGTAACGCGTGCGGCCAGACAGCTGGTGGGACTTCTTTTCGCTAGCATTAGCTTTCAAATCACTCGTGGGCTTAGTGAAATCATAGTCATTGATTTCAACTTCATCGGTCTGGATCTCTTCATTGTGTCGCCAATCCCAAAAGTGATCAGCTCCGCGACGGAAATGATCTTCCTCAGAATAGAAGGGAAGGCTGGACTCGCCTTTGATGTCTTCATGAGCGCTATAGGAATCTGCCAATACCATCGTGTGTTGGCCATCCTCATGCTCAAAGTAATAATAGATCCCTTCCTGCTCCATCAGGCGGCAGATAAAGTTGAAGTCGGTTTCTTGAAACTGAGCGCAATAGGGCCGGGGATCATAACTGTCACTCAGCTTGTTTTTGAAGTCGGTAAAACCAGCTTCCTGAAAGACTTCTTTCAAGATGTCTGGCGTCGACTTTTCCTGAAAAATCCGGCAGTTGCTGGTAAGAGTCAAAAACCAAAGCCACGGGCGTACAATAAGCCGGTAAGTTGAATAGCCATGATCTTGTCCCGTATAGATGGCCTTGGTTACAAACCCATTCAGATACTGGTCAGAAGACAGGCTTGTGCCGGACACTTTTTTCATTTCAACCGTAAGTGTCTGCCCAAGCATCTTATCAAGGCTCAGGTCATGCTCGAATGATCGGCAATCTACGACCATTTCGTAGAGCTCACTCATTTCGCTGGTCATCTTCATCTTCCAAAGGTGGAAGCTGTCATCTCCACCATCGAAGCTGATCGTGAACAGCCGATTTTCAGTTACTTTGCTCGCACACATTCCAGGACCTGCCTATTTCTAAAACGTTTCTCGTTCGGTCTCAGGCGTTGAAGCTGTCTGAGGTCAGTTTGCGATTGTCTCGTTCCATCCGTTCAACAATGCTGGGATTGAGGATCCAGGGCATGGAGCCCCCGGTATTCTCCCAATTCACGAGAACCTCATCCCAGGTTTTTACGGATTTGATGAGCACGGGGAAGCTGAGTGGCTCTTTGCCAAACAGAATCTGGTCAAGATAAGCGGCGCCGCGAACAAGATAATAGTTGCCGCCGTACTCCATGACGTAAATCTCAGGTACTTCTTCTATCTCAATGAGTTCGGCCATTTGAAACTCCATTATCAATTGTTACAGATCAGCAAGCAGTGCTTCGAGTTCCGGATCCATACCCTCTTCATCCGCTTCTTCCTCATCGTCTGCTGAAAGATCGGCTAGGAGGTTGTCCAACTCTGTTGTGTCATGGACAGGCGCAGGCGGGGCAGCTGCTGCGGCTGGCGCAGGTGCTGGTACCTCTTCAACGTCGTCTTCTTCGTCCTCTGCCGCTTCAGGTTCACTCACCTTAGGTTCTGGCGGATCAGCCTCAATTCTGAAGATGGTTTCTGGTGTTTTCTTAGGATCAATGATGGTCTCGACAACAACAGCACCTTTTGTTGCCTGAATACCTGGGGTTAAGCCGTCGCCACCACTGATGCTGACACGCGCGCCAGCACTTGGGCTTGGTGTCTCGGCAGCTTTGGTCACTGCAATCTGATCGCACCAGCGTCCAGAAATTGTGTCACCGGCCAGGCCATTAAGAGAGGCTATGCGAACTTCGGGCTGCCCCTTCATAGAGACAATAGGCATCCAGCTCTGTCTCATTAGTGGCTCGACGCTGCGATGACTGATCATGCGATCAGTACAGGGCAGGGCAACCTGATCACCGTACTGGTCGTGAACGTAGTGGAAGGGCATTTCGTTGAGTGTCAGGATCGATCCTGGCTTCATGCCGCCGCCATTGGTTTCATAGTCTTTTGCAAGCACAAGACCAATCAGGGCTGCAGGGTTGCCCCACAACATGGCTTTCAGGCCAACTTGCTCGTCAAACTCTTCAAAGCTGAATGCATCAATAGGGTCGGTCTTTGCGCCATAAGGCATTCGAAGCATGAAGCGTGGCAAGCTCAGGCCAATGTAATTGCTTTCTGGCATGGCACGCAGACTCTGCCACGTCTTTTCGGTAATCTTAGGAAGCTCAGCAAATTTTCTGGTGGCATTGTTGCGGTCCAGGGATGTCAGGAAAGGTGCATGCGCATGCGCACAGATCTTTGACATACGCCCCAGAAGCTCTGCGTGAGGTGGCGTCATGTCGAATGTGTAAAGGCCAACAATTGCACTCGGTGTGCCAACACCTTCATCCTGCAGCGCATTTTCCACGAAGAGACGATACAAACCTGTTTCTTCAAGCTTGTTGGTCGCGCTGAGGTCTCTTGCAAAATCTTCCGCAGAAATGTCATAGAGCGTTATCTTGAGTGCCGTTGAGGTCTCAACTCGGCGTGACAACATATCAATTACGCGCCAAACACTCTCCAGAGACTGAAAATCTGCATTTTGAAGGATTTTACGCAATGTTGTGGTCATTACAGTCTCGACGATCTCAAGGTAATCATCGAGCTGCGGGTTGTCGGCTGGAGTAATGTGGGGCGAGACAATCTTACCAATCAGATCTGTAAAGTCGTCGGCCTCTTCATGTTCTTCAACTGGGCGATCAATGAGAGCTGAAAAGTCACTCAGCTTCTTGTCAACTGGAATGACTGATCCACGCGAGTTGCGCTGTGAGACAGGCTTTTCGCCTTTGTTTTCCAGCCACTCATCAATGGTTGCAGCCGCATTGCTGAATGTTCCGGGGTTCTTGAGGGAAGAACGCAGCGCTTTCAGCTCATCAAATATCTCGAACTCATCGATTATTTCGTCAGGATGGAAGTCTTCAATGCAGCTCGGTTCAAACCGAATGACTTTTTCATCACCAGCAAGGTCAAGTTCAATGTTGATCTTGAAACGGGCAGGGAGATCTTCTGCAGTATCGACATCAACATTATGCCCCTTGAGCACAGCAAGCTCATCAGCATTGTAAAGAGCCATACGGTTGGCACGACCAGAAAAATCACCGATCACAGCAAGATGGAACGGACTATCCAGCGTGATGTTGAGCTTTGGGGCTTCACATGTGACCTCGCCAAAATCTGGCTCAAAAACACTTGCGGATGCACCTTCAGCGGTTTCACCTTCTGTGGGAGCATCACTTTCCTCTATGATGTCATTGAGCAGTGCGTCAAGATCATCGTCCTTGTCAGAGTCACTCATCAGAATCTCTCTTATTGGTTTCTATCTGGTCCTCAAGACGTTCGAGGGTTTTGATTACCTGTAACTGCGCAGCTTCCAATTGAGCGGCGATTGCACGGTTTTCTGCGGATACGAGGAGGCGAAGGCGTTCGACGTCTTCACTGTGTTCTTCCTGATATATGCCCTGCATGGAGCTGACGATCAGACCGATAAACAGGTTGAGCACCGCAAATGCAGTCAGGAAGATAAAGGGTATGAAAAGAGCCCAGGCGTAGGGATAGATCTTCATTACGGGACGTACGATCCCCATGGACCAGCTCTCTAACGTCATGATCTGGAACAGCGAGTACAAGGATCGGCCAATGTCCCCGAACCAGTCCGGGAAACTTGCGCCGAACAGGCCAGTCGCCATCACCGCAAACACATAATAAATCAGCGCCAGAACGATCATCACGGAGAACATGCCGGGCAGCGCGTCCAACAGAGCCTGCATCACTTGCCGGTATTGTGGCAGGAAGGACAGGACACGCATGGCCCGCATAACCCGAAGGGCACGCAAAACGCTGAGATAACCCGACTGTGGGAGCAGTGAGAAGCTAACCACTGAAATGTCGAAGATGTTCCACCAGCTTTTGAAAAACCGCGTGCCAAAAGCCATGATTTTCAGAACAAATTCCAAGATGAAAAGTCCGATAATCACATCATCAAAAATGATCTGACCATCTCCGGTCAAGCGTCGCACGGAGGGAGACGTCGCCAGACCCAGGCTGATGGCGTTGACAACAATCAAGATGAGAAAGGTGTACTGAAAGGCATCAGAACGAACAATACGGCGCAAAGTAAGACGCCACGCAGGAATGCGTGTCGACCCTCTCCTCGCCGATTGTTTAACTTTCTGCATCGTTGGACTCCTCGTCACTTGGAAAAGTAGTTCCGACGTGTTTTGTTTCAGTTAGTTTCTGTGGTAAAAAAAGTAATAAGCCTATGTTTTGATTTTGCTTTCAGATTTATCTGAATGGTCTGTGAAGAGCCTATTTCTTCTTGTGCTTATCTTTTTTAGCCACAGGTGACTTCTTGAACTTGTAGTCAAAAGCATCACCATCAGTCAGAACCTTGAGTTCTGTGATCTTCTTGTCTTCACTCATGTTCTTTAGGAATTCTGTACTGATATCCGGGAGAAGGGTGTTGGTCAGGATCGCATCGATCATACGGCCACCACTCTCAATTTCCGCACACCTGCTCTCAATCAAAGCAACAACTGAGTCATCCCAAGTGAACGTCACATTGTGGTTCTCAAGGATACGATCACCAATTCGGCCAAGTTGCAGATTGATGATCTTATGAATGACAGGAGAGCTTAGCGGGTAGTAAGGCACGGTTACAAGCCGGCCCAAAAGGGCTGCCGGAAAGGCTTTCAGGAGTGGGGGTCTTAAAGCCTTGGCAATTCCCTCTGGATCCGGTGTCAGATCTTCGTCTGCGCACATATCCAAAATGAGGTCACTGCCCACATTGGCGGTCAGCAGGATCAAAGTGTTCTTGAAGTTGATCTTCCGGCCTTCGCCATCCTCCATCATGCCTTTATCGAAGACCTGGAAGAAGAGTTCGTGCACATCGGGGTGGGCTTTTTCCACCTCATCCAGCAACACAATGCTATAAGGTCTACGGCGCACAGCTTCCGTCAAAACGCCGCCTTCACCATAACCCACATAACCTGGTGGAGAGCCCTTGAGCGTGGAGACTGTATGGGACTCCTGAAACTCACTCATGTTGATGGTGATAAGGTTCTGCTCACCGCCATAAAGGGTCTCTGCAAGCGCTAAGGCTGTCTCGGTTTTACCAACACCACTTGGTCCAACCAGAAGGAACACACCAATTGGGCGACTTGGATTATCAAGATTGGCACGGGAGGTTTTTACGCGGCGAGCGATCACCTCCATGGCGTGATCCTGACCGATGATCCGTTTCCTCAGGATATCGCTCAGATGCAACACAGTCTTAATCTCGTTAGAGACCATGCGCCCGGTTGGGATACCCGTCCAGTCAGAAACAATCGTTGCGACAGCTTGGCTATCTACTTCAGGAAGAATGAGGGGATGCTCACCTTGTAGTTCGGTCAGTTCCTCAAGTTTCTGATCCAGCTCTTTCTTGATTGGAGCCGTATCTGCGTTCTCATCTCCATTGGTCTGACGGAACACCTCACGCAGTTTCAGAATTTCTGTAACAAGCGATTGCTCTTTCAACCATTCAGCTTCAAGAGCCTCACGCTCTTTCTCAAGCTCTGCAAGCTTCTTGTGCACGTCAGTTAGCTTGTCTCCGACATCAAACCCGGACTGCGCTTCTCGATCAAGGATATCCCGTTCCGTCTCAATCATAACGAGACGCTTACGGCAGTCATCTACAGCGGCTGGCGTGGCATGTTGTGAAAGAGCGACCCGGGCACAGGCTGTATCTATCAGGCTGATTGCCTTATCTGGCAGCTGCCGTGCCGGAATGAAGCGCATCGATAAATGTACAGCAGCTTCAAGTGCTTCATCCAGAATCTGGACCTGATGATGCTCTTCAAGCATCGCAGCTACACCGCGCATGATAGCAACGGCTTTGTCTGGATCTGGTTCTTCAACCAGAATGTTCTGGAAGCGGCGAGCAAGGGCAGGGTCCTTCTCAATGTGCTTCTTGTATTCAGACCATGTTGTTGCGGCGATCGTCCGAAGCTCACCACGGGCAAGGGCTGGTTTCAAGAGGTTGGCTGCATCACCGGTTCCCGCAGCACCTCCTGCACCAATGAGCGTGTGGGCTTCATCAATGAACAGGATGATCGGTTGTACAGAGGAGCGCACCGCATCCAGTATCTTGCGCAGGCGATCTTCAAATTCGCCTTTTACGCCAGCACCAGCCTGCAATAACCCGACATCAAGCAATAGAACGCGCACATCCTTGATGGATGGGGGCACGTCGCCCTCTGCAATGCGGATGGCCAAACCTTCAACCACAGCCGTTTTACCAACCCCAGCTTCACCAGTCAGAATCGGATTGTTTTGACGACGGCGCATCAGCGTGTCGATGATCTGGCGAATTTCTTCTTCACGGCCAATAACCGGATCCAACTGTCCAGCTTTTGCCTTTGCCGTGATGTCTGTGCAGTAGGCGTCTAACGCTTCATCAGCTGACTTTAGCCCCGGAGCAGTGGCTTTCTGTTCGCCAGCATCAAGTTGCGTTCCATCCTTGGCTTTTCCCTCTTCAGGAGAGCCTTCTGTGATCTTTTTGTATCGTGTCGCAACATCATCAGCTGAAATGTTCTCAAACAGACGCGAAATGCCAAAGAGCGTATTGCGAAGGCCCGGTGTTTTTAGGATGCCAATCAGAAGGTAACCGCTGCGGATGGCATTATCACCAAACATCAAAGTGGCATAAACCCAACCGCGTTCAACGGCCTCTTCCACGTGCTGAGACAGATCGCTGACAGAACTGGCTCCTCGGGGCAACTTGTCCAAGGCTTTGGTGAGATCACTCGCGAGCCGGGCCTCATCGATCTCTGCATCCCGCAAGATGCGGTGCAGATCTGAATCTTGACCACTCAACAACTGCTGGAACCAATGCTCCAACTCCACATAAGGATTGCCGCGCATCTTACAAAAGGTCGTAGCGCTGTCGATTGCCTGATAGCAGGTCGGATTCAATTTACCGAAGAGGGACGCTCGTTTGATATCACTCATGGGAACTCCTAGGCAGCCTTCGCACGATTGTTGTTGTGAACAGATGCTTTTGATTTTTCAGTGACTTGTCGTGGGCGTAAATTGAGATCTCGGACCGGATCTCCTTGTTTTTTAGGAGACAACCAGGTGGTCCAGCCAAGCTTTCCATATTGTCCAAGCCGGGTAGTCGGCACCTGATTGCGCTTAAGGACAAGAGCCACATCCCACTCCAGCTCATCGCCGCAATAGGCTCTGACGGCTGAAAGCAAACGCGGCATGGAAACGCCATCAGGAAGCAGACCTTCATAGTCACGTAAGCTCAAAGGACCGAACGCCACACGGAACTTTGTGTCGCTGGACCAAACACGCCCCCCCAGTGCAGCTCCAACACCGAGAAGTCCGGCATTGCGAAAGCCGTTGAGGGCCGTCACTTGATTTTTGGGTAGATACAGCCACTCTCCGATAAACTCTTCCAGAGCGACGGGAAGGTTGAAGTAACAGCTCAAAATAGCCAGCAACCCATCAGCTCCGCGGGTTTGCAAGGCGAGACGGCCAGCGAAGTGGTACTTCACCACATCCGGCAGATCATCACGATGCCGAAACTCAGTTGGTCCAAATCCCGCGAGCGCTCCGGTATAGATCGAATACCGGTCTTGTTCGGGGCGATCAAAGCTGAACGCGGGCTCTCCCGTAATCGCCGCGCGGTAAAATAAGCTCAGGATACGGTGGTGAAAGACATCCGCGAATGCACGCATAGTGGTGTCGCGGTGTTGATGTTCCCGCTTAAAGGCATACTCAGTCAGATGAAGCGGCATTGGACCGTTGGGTCCAAATAGCCCTAAAAACCTGCTGGTTAACCGGCTGGGTTTTGTTCCAACACCTTGCTTGAATGCTGTGATCGTTGAGGCTTCAAACTGCAAATGCGGTTCATGAGAAAATCGAACAGGGTCGTCCTGACAGCGCCGTGACGTTCCGATCCGAGGCATATCCGGGTTAGAACACTCAATAAGCCGCACCAAAGGCAAAAATTCGTAACTGAGGTAATCTTTCTCAGCCGAGCGCAAACGCTGCTTCCACCGAACTTCAGGCGTTACGTCTGCTTTAACCGGTACGGGCAATGCGCCTTGCCCATCGCGAGGTTTGGGTGGGCCAGATGAGCCGGGGGGAGGTGGTGTTTGCGAGCCGGTCATAGTCTGTGACGCCTCCCGATCTGGCAGGGCCAGCGCATAACTTCACCGCGTACGTTGGATCTGATCACTGTCTCAGTGAAGCTGTTGATCGAAACGTATCGGGCAAAGAACTCATTGAGCACAGCACCAAGCAAGAACACACCCGTGCCTTCAAAAGCGGCTTCATCAAGCGTAATATTGAGCTCAAGTCCGCGCGCCACGGATGAAAGGCCTTGTCCGGGGAGGCGGCGAACAGCTCGTGTGGATTTGATTGAGCGTACGCCATCGATCTGTTGTGTTGTGGAACTGTCACCCAGTGGCGCATACAGATGCAGGATGGAACGCAGTGCTTGCGCACCATCAGTATCGTTGTTGTCTGCAATGCTGAGGTAGTTCAGTGAAAGATGATTGATGAAACGCCATGCGGTCTCACCAAAGATGTTTGAGGGACGTGGGCGACTAGGACCATCAATGCATTTGACCGCTTCAACTGGCCCACCTTCCGGAAGGGAAAAATCAGACTTTCCCGCACCAATCGGCATCATCAATGGCAGATCCCGGTTTGTGCAAAGTGCGCGGATGCCCAGCTGGTTGAGTGCCAGATTATAGGGAGCATCTTTCGCATCTACGAGACTGACAAAAATTTCGGTGCCAAGATAATTACTCCGCCCACCTGTCATCTGGCGTTTGGCCGTTGCAAGCCGCTGTTTGCGGTTCACCGTGTAATAGGCGCCTTCACTTTGTAAGTCTTGCGTACTTGATAGGCTGTAGAACGGCTTGAAGATCTGTGGGGCATCGCCTTGTGAGCTGAACCCTTCAACCTCTTGTAACTGATAAATCTCGTAGTCGAGCGGTTTCGATCTGTCAGGCACCACATGATGATCGCTGCGCTTATCGTTGATATGCAAACGGTCAAGGCGCGTTGAGAACAGGTTGATTGCGGGCGTGCAGAACAATGAGATGTTGGCACGATCAACGGCACGTTCCAGATCTTTGTCAATCCGATCAAAGAGCAGAAAGACATCCATCTCATCCGTCTCGCATTGCCGAACGGCAGGTTGCAAATTGGTCAGTTCAACAAACAGGAAACGATGCGGAAATGCGAAGTACTCCTGCAACAGACGGTACCCACTGAAGGATTGCGGTCCGTAAGGAAGAAGTGCGTCCTCATCTCCGTACCCACGCGTGTTCACGATCTCGGAGGAAAGGCTGATTTCCCAGGGCGTAGGCAAACTTGTTGGGCGGATCGCAACACCAGTGCAATTACCGATGATTTGCTCATAAAGTTTCACCGGTTGTGAGCCACCGCCCCGCAGATAAAGCGGAAGTTCGTCCAGCGCGAGCTCATTAAACGGAATATTGCCAACCGTTTTCAATCGAATGCGAAGTCCGGCTTTAGCTCCATTTTTCACTTCAACCTTCTGAGCGGCCAACTCACTTGGGCTCGCCAGATAATCAATGGCCTCTATCGTAATTGGCCAAAGGGTTGTTTCATGAGCGGTGTTATAAATACAAGGCGTCGCTCCGCGTGCACTCTTACGGCTGCGTAACTGTGTTCCGCGAGGAATAACATATCCATCCTTCAGGGAGCCCTGCGTCATATCCGGCTCTAAACTTGCAATGAGCATGGACGGAACAGGTGCCAGGAAGTGCGGATACACCATTTCCAGAAGGTGCTGCGTAAACTGAGGGAACTGGGCATCCAGTTTGTATTGAACACGCGCAGTTAGGAACGCAAAGCCTTCCAGAAGACGTTCAACGTACGGATCAGCACAGTCAAAACCACTCAACCCAAGACGCCCAGCGACCTTGGGGTAAGCCTCTGCAAATTCAGAGGCACTTTCGCGAATATGCTGTAATTCTCTGTTGTAATACGGAAGCAGCCAAGGCTTCATGTCAAGAACCTCGCTGGCGCGGTTTAGCTATTTGCACCGCATGCACATCAAGGTCGAACTCAGTGCGCAGGTACAAGGCTTGTGGCAAAGGTTGAGACCACAACTGCCCCTCAATCTGGAAATCCAGACGATTGGAACGGCGTGGCTTATTAGGTTCAACGATAGAAACCAAAAGACTTTCTGCAATAAGACGTGGCTCGAAATGTACGATTGCCTCATGCAAGATGTCTTCAATCTCTTCAGCACTTTTGCTTGTCATCGCGCCTAGGTCTGGAATTCCAAAATTTAAGACGGAGGACTGGACTTCGGGATAGGGTGTCAAATCAATGTCTGATGCCAGGCGGGTTGTGTTAAAAAGCCACTCCAAATCACGTTGAATGGAATACCGAAGATTAACCGAACTGGTGACACGGGCTTCACGAGGCTCCACCTGCTGAAACGGGTTGTCATCTGTAAGACGATCCAACAAAGACGGGACCAACCGATCAGCAAGAGGGCGTTCAGCCATGGCCTCCCTCCGTTGAAGATGCGGCATCATCTGTGCCCGTTACGGGGCCGATGTCCTTATGAATATCCAGTTCAGTGTCAAAGTTGATCGCTCGCACCTCAAGCAGAGGGATCTCTGCGCTTTCATGCGCAAACATACGTTGCCCGATCGGTCTGTCTTCGTTCCAGGTAGTTAAACGGGAAAGCTTGAGGTTTGGGTCGTCTGAATGAACAGTCTCAACGTAACGTGTTGGAATGAAACCATTTGCAGGGCCACCATTGACCCAAAGAAGATTCACAGGTGTCCAGCACATGTCCCGCAGATCACGAGGCTCTGGAATTCTGATGGATTTGATTGCGGAGTACGGAACCCAGTAATAGGCGTTGCTCATCATAAGCTCAAGAACGGGGCCAAGTCGCGGGTCGGCATCTGCCAGCCACTCGAACTTTTCACCATTGATGGTTCCGGAAATTGCGTCTGCTTCTTCAAAGGCTTTATCCCGAAGCTCAATTGCCGCTTGTTCGTTCTTCTCACTATCGAACTTGAGGGCTTGAACCAGAAAAAAAAGCCATTCTTTGGGTTCGCCAAAGAGCAGGGGCGTCTTGTCACCTGAAAAGACTTCTTCGCGCAATTGCTCCATATCCAGCAAGCGGGAATAAGTCTCCACCATAGGCACGGCACTTTCATCAAACTGCCGGATGATTGGAAGTTGTTTTTTGGCTTTGAGCCAGTCTCCATTGACGCAATAGAGCTGGAAAAGGAGGATGCGTTCTTTGACGTCCTCAGGCTTTTTTCGCACTTGCTCCTGAGTGATCTTGAGCGCTTCTTGTAAATTACCTGTGGCTAGATGTTCCTTCGCAGGCATACGGGATCACTCCAGATTATTGCGATGAGGAAGGTTTGCCGGGGAAGCCCCGGCAAACAGATAAGGTAGGGAAAATACTCGATTATTTGACGACGAGGTCGCGAGTATTCTTGATGCGGCTCCACTTTTCGGTAAGTGTCTTGCCCATCGCACCAGTGGTATCCATCATGGTGTAATCAATCTGAACAGCACCATATTCCATCTGGATGGATTCTTTACACTCTTCGTCGTTACCTTCCCAACTGATTTCCTTGATGGCAACCAGCTTCATTGTGAAGGTAAGGAAGATCACACCAGCTTTACCGGATGCACCACCAGAACGGCGAAGCAAAAGTGTCACTGTCTCGTAAATACCGCCGTTACAACAAGCAAGGAAAAGGCCTGGCGAACCGCGGTCACTTTTCTTTTCAATCTGGAATTCTTTAAACTTCACGCGACCAGCGCCAGAACCGCCACGCATGGAACCGATGTCCATAGTGTTTTCAGCACCCATGCTGAAAGTGGCGATCTCGAAGGCCTTTTTTTTGGCCATTTCATCATCTTGTGTTTCGCCTTCAATGGCGATAGCACCGGCACCGGGCCCCTCAAAGATTACATATGCATCAATTGACATGACGCTTGCTCCACTTTTTGTTGCTTACTTTGTTGTGGCACTAAACGGCTTGCCGCATGAGGCGTAGTGCCGATTAACAGCGTTTTGAATGGGTTTGATAAAAACGCTGCCGTCTTCCGCGTCAGCCTAAGGTTTATCCTCCCTTGGCTGACGGAAGCTTTGAAACCAGTCGCAAGGAAACCGTCAGACCTTCTAACTGGTAATGAGGACGCAGGAAGAACTTCGCGCTGTAGTAGCCTGGGTTTGAATCATCGGCTTCGACGACCACTTCGGCTGACGCCAAAGGCTTTTCCGCCTTTGTCTGCTCGCTGGAACCTGCAGGATCGCCATCTACGTAACGCATAATCCAATCTTGCAGCCAGTTCTGAAGATCCTGACGTTCTTTGAACGAGCCAATCTTGTCTCGAACAATACATTTTAGATAGTGAGCGAACCGACAACTTGCAAATAAGTAAGGTAACCTAGCTGCAAGGTTCGCATTTGCTGTCGCATCAGGGTCCGTATACTCTGCTGGTTTCTGCAAAGACTGTGCCCCAATGAACGCGGCTAAGTCTGAATTCTTACGGTGTAACAATGGCATCATGCCATTCTTTGCAAGTTCAGCTTCACGGCGGTCAGTGATAGCAATCTCAGTTGGACACTTCATGTCCACGCCGCCATCATCCGTTGGGAACGTATGTGAAGGCAGACCTTCAACAGCGCCACCAGATTCAACACCTCTGATGCGGGAGCACCAGCCGTACATCTTGAATGAACGGGTGATATTGGTTGCCATTGCAAAAGCAGAATTGGACCAGACGTACTTCGAGGAGGAGGCACCTGATGTGTCCTCTTCAAAATCAAACTCATCCACTGGCTCAGTAAGCGGGCCATAAGGCAGCCGGGCCAGAAAACGCGGCATTGCAAGGCCGATATAACGGGAATCTTCAGATTCTCGTAGTGATCGCCATGCGGCATATTCTGGTGTCTGAAAGATTTTGGTGAGATCGCGGGGGTTTGAGAGTTCTTGCCAGGATTCCATTTGGAAGAGGCTAGGGCTTGCACCTGCAATGAACGGAGCATGAGCCGCCGCGGCGATCTCTGCCATTTCGTTCAAAAGTGCCACGTCTGGTGGCGTATGGTCGAAGTAGTAATCACCAATCAGCACACCATAAGGCTCACCACCGAACTGGCCGTATTCTTCTTCGTAGATTTTCTTGAAGACCGGGCTCTGATCCCAAGCCGTACCCTTGTATTTTTTCAGGGTCTTACTCAGTTCTTTTTTGGAGATATTCATCACCCGGATCTTCAGCATTTCGTCAGTCTCAGTATTATTGACGAGATAATGAAGTCCGCGCCAGGTACCTTCCAGGCTCTGGAAATCTTCGTGGTGAAGGATCGTTTGAATTTGCTCGGAAAGTTTGCGGTCAAGTTCGGCAACAATTGACTCGATTGACTTCAGCGTATCGTCTGAAATCAGCGTCGTGTTTGCCAAAGCCTGCTCAGCCAGTGTTGCCACTGCACCTTCCACGGCTTCTTTTGCGCTGTCTGACTTGGGTTTGAATTCTTGAGTGAGGAGAGATTCAAAGTTATTGGGATCAATAGCTTCAACCTGTGCCTCTTCGGCTTCGACTTCCGGTTGTTTTTCAGCTTCAGCCATTATTTTCGTCCTTCTCTTCAGCAGCAGCATCACCTTCCTTCGGTGTGGCAGCTAGTGTTTGCAAAAGGGCAGGATCATTCAAAACCTTACCGATCAACTCCTCGGCACCGGACTTGCCGTCCATATAGGTCATCAGGTTTGCAAGTTGAGTACGGGCTTCCAACAAGGTACGCAAAGCGTCAACTTTGCGGGCAACGGCTGCCGGAGAAAAGTCGTCCATACTCTCGAAGGTCAAATCAACACTGAGATTGCCTTCGCCTGTGAGGGTGTTGGGAACCCGGAATGCCACACGTGGCTTCATCGACTTCATGCGTTCATCGAAGTTGTCGACGTCGATCTCAAGGGCTTTACGATCCCCTACAGGAGGAAGTGGATCTTCGGGCTTGCCAGAAAGATCAGCCATCA
Organism: Pseudovibrio sp. Ad13; assembly: GCF_001623225.1. Lineage (NCBI taxonomy): Bacteria > Pseudomonadati > Pseudomonadota > Alphaproteobacteria > Hyphomicrobiales > Stappiaceae > Pseudovibrio > Pseudovibrio sp. Ad13. Next base: position 194,757 of record NZ_LMCC01000013.1, read on the forward strand.
CGCCAGCCACGAAAGGCAGCTGGATGGTCTTCTCTGCACCGTACAATTCAACATCGTACTCAATTTGCACTCGAGGGGCTCTGTTCCTCGCTATAAATTTCTGACTACTTTGTTTTGCCATGTGATCGGGTTCCCGGTACTTTTGTTCTTATTCAGACCTGGGTTATTCGATTGAACCAGAATGCTCGTCATCGTCGTCGGGGCGTACCCCTCTGATATTCAAAACTTGTGCTTCCCCATCTGGAGCGAGGTCCTTGATGATGGAATAAAAGTCGAGATCAACAAGACGTCGGGCCCGACCCAGTAGAAGTGGAACCGGACTTGAAGGTTCGCTACGCTTGTAATACGCACAAACTTCATCAAGAGCCCTTAACACGTCAGTTCGGTTTATAACTGTTCCAGTAAAACTTGCGCTTTTCTTGCCTGTTCGGGCTTTGACTGGTCCATCTTCCTCAGAGTCAGGTTCTCCATCTTCCTCCTCCTCTTCCTCTTCGATTTCCAGTGCTGGAGCCAATAAAAACTGCGCTTGACGCAACTCTCGCAGCAGGTCGTCAAGGATCAGGCCACCGTGCTGCGCGAAAAAATCCCGGATATGCTCGGATGTTTTGATCGCGGTTTCGATTGCATTAACAACCTCTGCAATGTTTTCGCGATCAGTCTCTCTGAGAGCAGCGTCATAAGAGGCAATGTCCGGCCTATCACGACCATCAGGCAGTTCAGTCTCCCCGCGGGCAATAGCGATCTCGTTGAGAGACCATGCTCCGAAGATACGAGACTGAACTAAAGCGGCATTTCTGATCAAAGCAAGCGTTGTGCGTCTGTCGTTGAGAGCGGAAAGGACATTCGCACGCATGATCGGGTCATGCCCCTCTGCAGGATCAAGTTCTGGATGTAGCGTATCCCAGAAGGAATCCAGCATTTGTGCAATGAAATCCATGCCTTTGGCGAAGCCTGGATACCCTTCAATTGCAATTAGAGATTGTGCGTGAATGATGGCAACGCGAAGATCGTAGGTCCGTGTAAGCAGCTGGGTGGAGAGGCGCAGCGCTTCCTTCCAGTCAGGCTCTTCCCCTTTGATAATGGCTTCCCCGATCTGGTGATCTTGGGTGCCACTGGCAGCAGTCTCCATCGTCAGGAAGTCAGGATCGTATTCAAGATCCGGCCCGCAAGGTGCATTCTCCTCAATAGGTTGAAGGGAAGCCGTTGGATCCATTCGAAATCTATCCCGCTCTGCTACTGCTTATTGGGACTGGAAGTCCGATCACTACCAATTATTTGCGCATAGGATTGGTAGAGGTTGCCAAATGAGTGGGGCGACCACTCGAGATGGGCCTATAATATTCCGCAAGATCATTTCATTGTGTGTACAGTATAAGAGGAACTGGTAATATCGTTATTAACTCGTTGACTTGATAGGGAAAAGTATCTCTGCAACCAGAACACTCTGACAGATATAAGGATATTGTGTTGGAACCTGCAAAGAACACATCAACAAGCACTGTCAGGTTTTACAAGTGCCCGTCGACAAAACGCATGTTGGCAGAGAAGACGATCATCTCATCATCTGCTCCGCAGCAACTTTTTTTTAGAGAAGCGAAAGCCTTGCAGCGCCTGTCAGGCACCATTGCGCCAAAGTTTGTGGAGCTGAAAGCCGAAGACGGAAACGGAAACATCAAGCTGGTGATGGAGTTGGTGGAAGGCCAAACTCTTGCCGACAGGATGAGTAAGGCGTTGCTGTCCTCAAAAGAATGTGTCCAACTCTGTAAACAATTGGTTCTGACGATCAATCATCTCCATAACGCAGGGATTGCTCACCTGGATCTCGCTCCCAACAACATCATGCTAAGCAACCAGGGAGAGCATGGCTTAGTCATTCTGGATTTTGCCTATTGTGCCTTTGCTGACGAGCTGCCGTTTATAAGACCCCGTAGCAGTTTTACTGGTCATTTGAACTATGCCGCACCAGAACAACTCGGGTTAGGTACGGATCAAATCACCGAGAAAGCAGACCTGTATGCACTAGGCTTGATTATACACGAGATGTTTGGGCATCGGGATCATATCAAGGACACATATGAAGCTGCCATTGCGTTTCGGCAGAGCAATCCTGACCTCAGAAAATTACCGCCAGACTGGCGGCAAATGGTTACTCAACTGCTGAAATTTGTGCCGGGTGAGCGCGTTAGAATATTAACGCACAGCGACTACAGCACCTAGTCGTGGGCTTGATGTTAAGAGCTGCGGAGAGGGCGTAGGCAAGCCCAATGGCAGCCTCCGTTCGGGCAAATAAACCCGCATTGAGGCGTGCGGATGCTCGAAGTGATGCGCGTGCAGATGCCCTCATGGAAATACGGTTTGCATTGCGAAGCCAGTCAGCCTGACCAATGTTCAGGTCAAGATCACTCAAATCCACTTTAGCTGTCGGCAGTTTCAGGTTCAGCTGTGGCAGCAATCTGGAAAAGAGGCTCAGCTTTGCAGTAATGCGGGCCCAGGCTTTGACGTTTCCTGAAAACAGGCTTTCGCCAAAGGCCAGCTGTAAAAGACCAATAATGTTCAAAGCGGCCAAAATTTTGAATGCTGCTTTCAGGTCGAACTTGAAGCCAAGGTTCCAGTTGCCAAAGTCAGCCAACATCTTAGCAAGAGCCTTCAGGTCAGCCTGAGCATTCATGTTCAAATTCTGCTTCAGTCCCAGATCAACGAGCCCAAGCAAAGGTAGATTGATCTTTGCTTTCGGGAGGATGAGATTCAACTTGCCAAGATTGAGATTAAACGGGTTCAGTCCGAGCCCCTTAATCTGAAGGATGAGTTGCGCGGCAAGCCCCAGCTTCGCAAGGATATGGCCGGGAAGGGAACCAAGCTTCAGCGCAAGAGGGAGTGCAAACTTCGCTGAGGTTTGCGCAAGTTTTTTCAGTTTTAGCTTAGCGGCGGGAAGTGACGCAGACTCTGTCACGCGAAGAGCCAGGTCTGCAGCTGCAGTCAGGCGATGATTGATGCTGGCGTTCAACGCCAAAAGTTGCGCAAGGCTCAGGAAGTTGAACGGACGAAACCGCATGAACAGATGGGGGGATGTGACACGAAGAGAAGGCCCTTTGATGCGCGGCAACGCCGTCGCTTCTCCTGCCTTCAACACAAGAGGAACAAGTAGGTTGAGGTTGATGTCGGGAATGATATCTGGACAAAAACAGAAGCAAGGCAATGCGGGGTGCTCCTTCAGCTTGTTCCCGTAAACAAAGGTCGCCCCATGCTACAAAGACTGCAGCATGGGGCGTTTAGATCAGATAGAAATCTTCTGTTCGATATCTTTCAGCGCAGCTTCAATCGGCTTCTTGATTGAAACTGTTACACCGAGTGGGTTTTTCTCGAGCAGGTCGATCAGTCTATCTGAGGCCATATGCTTGTTGAGCGTTGTGATACTTGCAGAGAGCTTTTTCGTAACAGCAACTTTCTGCTTTGGATCAGCTGCGCCCCAGTCTTTCAGATCACTGAGCACTGCATCCAGATTTCCTTGCAGGACACTGGCTGCACCAGTCAATGCCTGAGAGGGGCCCTTAGCCTGAATGAGCCGCATACGTGGGTCCGTATGTGCTTTCAGCTTGGCAAGGAGACTACCAATGTCTGTTTCAACATTTGCACGCTGAACCTGAAACTCTTTGATCGCGGCAAAGACCTCTTTCTGGTCGACCTTCTCTGGTGTTGGAGCCTGCGCCAACAGAGCAAGCATCGCTTTCACACCTGATTGCGTACCGGGATCGTCCAGTGCATTGACGGAGGCTTCAACCGCTGCAAGTTGCTGCCTCAGCTTGCCATCATATTCCTCATCCTTGCCGAGAGCTTTCTCAACTTTATGGGTGAGTGCAGCCAGGATCGACGTCAGCTTGTCGCGCAGAATTTCTTCTTGTGCTGCGTCTTCCGCGACAGCTGCTGCGGCATCTTCAGCAGATGTGTCCTCGTCGTCTTCAGTGTCTTCCAGATTTTCGCCGCTGGCAGCCAGTTCTTCATCAGTAAAGGCTTCATCACTGCCGGAGTCTGAAACTTCATCAGTTTCATGAGAGAACGTATCCAGCATATGATCTGGAGTCTCTGCACCTTCTTCCTCTGCGTGATCAGAGTGAACGGTGTTGCCCTCTTCATCTTTTACATGGATCTTGAAGTTCAGCTTTTGGCTGATTAGGAACTTACGCATCATCTTGATAAGCCCTTGGGTAGGTGGCTTACCAACGCATTCGATGGTCATTTCCTTACTTTTAATGGTCACAACCCCACACATGCTCTTGGGGTTCTGGGTCTCTTTCTTCACCGCGACCAAAAGCATCTTTGGCTTTTTCCGCGGGTGAATCATCAAAGCGTCGTCTTCCTTTGGATTCTTGTTTGGCGAATACGCAAAGTTGACTTCTTGCTTACGTGCCTTCTGAATGCCTGCTTTTAGCTGTTGTAGTTCTTTGGGGTCCATTGGGTAACCTCGACGTTTGATCTTCCGACTACTTACTAAACTTCCTTTTATGTACTTTACATAAAACAGGTCTCGACGGTTTTAAATAAAGAGTACTGTCTGGGCGCACGTCATCAGTGTTGAGCGTTTCAAAATCAAACATGGTACACAATCGCGCGATCACTTTAATTCCAAGGAAGGTGACGTAGCTGGCGCCCGTACACATTCTCGGGCCCAAACCAAAGGGGAAATAGCTCCCAAGTGTTGCTTTCGCTTCTCCGCGCGAAAATCGATCAGGATCGAACATATCTGGATTTTCCCAGAATGAACGGTGGCGATGAACAACCCATGGACTGATGATTACCATGGATTCCTTAGGGATTAGAGTGTCCCCAAGTGTCGTGTCTTCTCGGGCAACGCGGGAAAGATAAAGCACGGGTGGATAAAGACGCAGGACCTCTTTAAAGACGTCACGCGTAAAACGCAGGCGGGGCAGGTGCTCATAAGAGATACGGCCACAAGCTGTCACCAGCTGCACTTCTGTTCGAATGCGCTCAACTATCTCTGGGCATTGCGCAAGAATATAGACAGACCAACACAACGCTGCAGATGTTGTTTCGTGGCTGGAGAGGAAAATGCTCGCGACCTGGTCAACAAGTTGTGATTTCGTAAAACGCTTGCCGGTCGATGGAACACGGGCATCCTGAAACACTTGAAAGAAGTTTTGAGAGTTCGGAGGCTTGTTATGCATGTGCTCGTCAATGATCTGCGAAATGACAGCACGCACGTCTTCTGCGGTCTTCAAGGCAGCTTCTGTAAACACAGGCTGTGATCGACCGGTAAAGCGCTTCAGATCCAACGCTGTCCCAGCAACTTCCTCCTCATATTTCATTATGGAGTCGAAACATTGGTGCTCCAGCTGGATCTCAATGGGCTTTGAGAACACACAGCGGAAATTAACATCGGCAACCAGAAAGTTGATCTCTTCAGCCAGTTTGACGGTTTGACCAGTTTCAGCGTGTTGCTGAAAACGCTCAACAAAGGAGCTGAGTGCTTCTTGCAGATAGCCAAACGAGATGCGGACGCTTGTGTTGGAAAAGATAGGCGCAACCATTTCATGCTGGTCTTGCCAGTCAACACCTTCTGCAGAAACCAGACCATTATGCAGGATCGGCTTCAACAACTCTGCAATTCCGCCGCCTTTTGGGAAAATCGCTTGTTGCTCTTCCAGGACTCTGGACAGCAACTTGGGCTCATTTACGAGGAATTTACGCGGGTCATCATCGTCAAACTGAAAAATCGCGCACTCGTACAGCTCCTTTGGGATGACACCAAGAGGGTCAGAGCTCAAATAATTACTGAAGTTTCTCCAGCCTTCTGCGGCTTCTCCCGGATAGGGTGCTGGCGGACGATATAATGAAATCTTGTTTTCCATTATCTACATTCATGTTGCGGCGGAAATTGGAATACTTCCGCACATTTCCCAACATCATCAGCGCAAGCCGATAGGAGAAGTAGGTGAGAACCCATGCGCAATAGTGCTTTGCGGGAATATAGAACAGCCCTCTTAGAGATTTGCTTTCGGGACGCCGCAAATTTTGTTTGATTGCTAATCAAGAGAAAACACTCTGAGTAACCAATGGTTTTGGTCTCATCAGACACAGCGGTAAAAGTAAGAGCTATAGGGCTTTAGGCCTGATGTGATGACAATAGAAAGCAAGGTAAACCCGCCAAAATATGGCTGCAGAAAACGTCTTCTAACCTTACTTGAATCTAAAAGAGGTCCCCTAAGGGAACGTGTTGGCGTGTTATGACTTGGAAAAAGACGAGTTTGGGATGCCCGTACTGTTGCGCAGGATCAAGCGGCACCCAAGCTCCACGCGGCGCGCACTGCGCTCGCCATCAGGCAGGGTTAAAGCTTCTTCCAACAGATTCAGCGCGACGTGACCGATCTCTTCCATGGGAACGTGGATGGTAGAGAGGGAAGGGCTGGACAGTTCGCCAAACAATGCATTGTCAAAGCCCATAATTGAAACATTGTTGGGGACAGAGTAGCCGTGGGTCTGTAGGGCTTTCATCGCACCAAGCGCAACGTTGTCTGCTGAGCAAAAGAACGCGGAGTACGGGGAGGGACCATTGTATTCGCTCAGCCATTTGCTGAAGTTGGTCTCCACCACATCCTGCTGATAGTCGCCAACATCAATAATATCGGAGACAGGAACGTCGAGCCCAGCTTGTCTGAAGGCATCCAGAAACCCTTCAGTCCGTTGTTTCGCAACCCGCCGATTGCCCCAGGTGAGCAGCGCAATCTTTTTATGGCCCAGTTCCAGCAGGTGGTCAGTCGCCAGCTTTGCCCCAAAACGGTTGCTGGGGGCAACAGTATCCACTCTCATCGACTGATCCTGCCCACTCAGAATAACGGAGGCAGACGGCAGTTTGTAAAGCATATCGATGAGACATTGCCTGTCATCCTGCATGACTGCGATGCCTTGGGGGCGGTGTTTTGCAACGGCCTCTACAATATTGTCCGGATTGATTTCATTTTCTTCCTCGATCTGAGGAATGAGGCGAATACCACGGCTTTGGCATTCTTTCCTGAAGGCGTTCAGCATGGTCCAGGCCACGAAGTTGCGGTCAGACTTAGGGAAGGCTTTCTTGGTGCCAACCAGCAGCACTGTAGAGAGCAGGGAGATAGAAGCTTTGCGTCTCCGCTTAGCGAGGTAACCGGTCTCACGCGCGATGCCTAACACACGTTCCTGCACTTCACTGCCGATGGGAGCAGAAGCGTTCAAAACGTGGGAAACAGTGCTGATTGAGACGTTCGCAAGCTTTGCGATCTGCTTGATACCCGTTGCCACGCGACTTCCACCATTCATCAATAAGACAGGCAATTATTGAATGAAAATCTTTTCATGTGCAACGCCTACGTGCGTGCTGCTGTGTATCACTGAAAGGAACTGATTGATGAATATTACTTATCCAATACGCATTTGATACACAAACAACTTCGCAGTCGCATTCGTTATTATGATCTAAGCTGATGAATAAATACAAGAAAATCTGCATTGCCCAACTTTTGGTGGCAAATGAGCCAGATTGAGTGATGACCTTCAAGTAAGTTGAAGAACCAATCATGAAAAAGTTTTCATAAAGGCGCCTTGTTGTCAAACGGGGCTCCTGTCATCTTTGCCAGGTAACCGATTGTCAACAAGGTCATATTCAGGCTGCGATGTGCAGTGGGGTGGGCTTGTTGCATTAATAGAAGTAATGCGTTTTGGCGGGGAGGATCTGGCAAAACGTGTTGGGGGAGAATTTGATGAAGAGCGTTACACTCACGTCGATTGCTGCTTTGACGCTGCCGTTTCTGGCCGCCAATGGCTGGGCCTATAACGAGGCGCCCATGCTCAAGCAGTTGGTTGAAGCCGGTCAATTGCCACCGGTTGAAGAGCGTCTGCCGAAAAATCCACGCGTTATTCCTGTCTACGACAGCATCGGGACCTATGGTGGTGTCCTGAAGCGTGCGTTCAAAGGTCCAAGCGACCGTTGGGGCCAACCAAGCTCATGGAAGAGCGTGTGGTTGAAACCTACATGGATGGAGACAAGAACCTGTCTCTGGTTCCAGGCTGGATCGGCGAATACTCTGCAAGTGAGGACGCTCGTGAGTTCACCTTTACAATCCGCGAAGGTCTGCGCTGGTCTGACGGTGCTCCCGTCACCACCCGCGATGTGCGGTTCTGGTATGAAGACGTCTTCCTCAACGAAGACCTGATGCCATCCATCAAAGCGCTGTACACCTCCAACGGTGTGCCAATGAAGCTGTCTTTTGCTGATGATTATACCTTCACTGTTTCCTTTGAGAAGCCATACCCGCTGTTCCTGACCGTTCTGGCCAAGGAAAGCACAGGCCGTCCGGGCTTGGATCGCCCAGGCTTTATTGAGCCATTCCACTACCTCAAAGACTACCACCCAGCCTACGCTGATCCTGCCAAGCTGGAGGCAGCCATTGCCAAGTATGGTGCCAAGAAATGGACAGATCTTTGGGATTCCAAAGGCCAAATTCAGGCGTGGTGGTTCAACCCCAATATGCCGGTTCTCACCGCATGGCGCGTGAAGACACCACCGCCCTCCGACACCGTGGTTATGGAGCGCAATCCTTATTACTACGGCGTGGATGCAGAAGGAAACCAGCTTCCTTACATCGACCAGATTGAGCACCGCCTGTTCCAGGATCCGCAAGCCATCAACTTCATGGCGATTCAGGGCGAGATTGACCTCCAAAACCGCCACATCAATGTGGCTGACTTCACATTGCTGAAGGAAAACGAGGCCAAGGGCGACTACACCATTGAAAAATGGACCAAGGCGCTGACATGGTCGATCATTCCGAACCTCAATTCCAAAGATGAAGTCAAGCAGGCTCTGTTTGAAGACATTCGCTTCCGCGAAGCACTAAACATCTCAGTTGACCGCGAAACCATCAACGAACTGGCGTTCTCCGGTTTAGGTGAGGCGCGTCAGGCTTCGCCGATCTCCGGTTCTCCATTCTACGACGAGGAAGCTGAAGCGCGTTGGACAGAGTATGACCCGGACAAAGCTGCAGAGCTTCTGGATGCGATCGGCCTGACCGAGCAAGATGGGGATGGCTATCGTCTGATGCCAGATGGCCGTCGTCTCAGCCTCGTGCTGGAAACTCGCTGGGACATCCAGGGTGAACTGCTCGAAGTGGTCCGTACCTACTGGCAGGATGTTGGCATTGAAGTTCTGGTGCGTATCATCGATCGCACGCTCTACCAGCAGCACGTTGATACGGCGGACTTCGATATGGTCCTCGACACGTTTGATCGTTCCTCCGTCATTACAGCTGACCCGCTTCGGTTCCTTGGTCGCTATGGCTTTGCACAGAGCTACTTCAACTGGTGGAGCACCAACGGTAAGGCCGGTGAAGAGCCGCCGAAAGATCATCCGATCAGAGAAGTCTGGAAAGCATGGGAAAGCGCCCAGACTGCACATAGCCTTGAAGAAGCTAATACCTATGCGCAGCAGATGGTGACCTTGCACAAACAATACGGTTGGCATGTGGGGCTCGTTGGTGAAACGCCTGCAATCTACGTGCGCAAAAACAGCCTGAAAAACTTCCCTGCGGGGTTCGTCCACGACGACGCGTTACGCGGCGTTGGCCTCGCATATCCGCAGCAGCTCTATTTCTCCCAAGATTAACCTGCCTTGCGGTTGAACTGGCGGTGGCGATCCCGATGCCGCCGCCAGTTCACAACTTCAATGCGTCCTTACAAGTACAATAAAACGGAAAAGGGATATGGCAGGTTATATTGCGCATCGCCTACTGTGGTCGATCCCGACATTGATCGTTATCACGATTGCCACATTCGTTATCATTCAGCTTCCACCGGGTGATTATGTAACAGCATACATTGCAGAACTGGTAGAAACTGGTGAAGTTATTGATGCGGAAACAGCTGCTCACATTCGTCATGAGTTTGGTTTGGACCGTCCAATGTACGAGCAGTTCCTCACATGGATCGGCGGAATCCTGCTTCATGGTGACTTCGGGCTGTCTCTCGACTGGAAACTTCCGGTATCTGAGCTGATCTGGGATCGTATCGGTCTCACCCTGCTGATCTCCATGCTCTCATTGTTGATGACATGGACGATCGCTATTCCAATCGGCGTATATTCCGCCACGCGTCAGTATTCATTCCTTGACCATCTGTTCACCGTTCTTGGCTTCCTCGGGCGCGGTATTCCAGACTTCCTACTCGCCTTGGTGCTGATGTGGATGGGCTTCCTCTACTTCAACTTCCACGTTGGCGGATTGTTCTCGCCAGCCTACGAAAATGCACCGTGGTCCTTTGCTAAATTCGGCGACCTTCTCTCCCACCTTTGGGTACCCGTTCTCGTACTCTCTACCGGTGGTGCAGCTGGCCTGTTGCGCATCATGCGCGCCAATATGCTGGAAGAGCTGGGCAAACCGTATGTTGAGACCGCCTATGCACAAGGCTTAAGCGAACGACAGGTCGTCTGGCGCTACCCGGTGCGCGTTGCTCTCAACCCGTTCATCTCCACCGTAGGTTGGGCATTGCCTGCACTCATTTCTGGCGATGTCATCACAGCAGTGGTGCTGAACCTCCCGACAACCGGCCCACTGCTTCTGCGCTCCTTGCAGAACCAGGACATGTATCTGGCTGGTGGCTTCATTCTCATACTGAGCGTCTTCACCATCATCGGCACGTTGCTTTCAGACATCCTGCTGGTGCTGACCGATCCACGCATTCGTCATTCGTGAGGGCACTATGTCAGAGCAAACTTTAAGTGATACTGTTGTTGAACCTGCAGTCGAGGTGAAGGAGAACTCCTCCTACACCGCCAAGCCACTGACCCTGATGTGGTGGCGTTTCAAAAAACATAAACTGGCCCTGTGGTCTCTGGGCGTGATCATCCTGCTTTATCTGGTTGCTGCATTCGCTGGTTTTCTGGCGCCGTATGATCCATTCAAGCACAACAGGCTTCACCCGTTCGTGCCGCCGCAGTCCATCCACCTGTTTAGCGAGGATGGCACGTTCCAGGGCCCGTTCGTCTATGGCCTGAAGCGCCAACGTGATCCGGAAACCGCTCGTCTTTCTTTTGAGGAAGATACCAGCAAGATCAATCGCATTCGGTTCTTCGTCGAAGGTGACAAATACAAGTTCTGGGGTCTCGTCCCAACCAAACTGCGCTTGTTCGGCGTCGAAGGTCGTCGCAACCGGGTTTACATCCTGGGGACAGACAAACTCGGTCGTGACCTGTTCTCTCGTTTGGTCTATGGCGCTCGTGTCACGCTCTCCGTTGGTTTGATCGGCGTGTTCTTCTCCTTCGTGATCGGTATTACACTCGGCAGTCTGGCAGGTCTCATCGGCGGAACAATTGATACCGTCATCCAGCGCATGGCCGAACTCGTCCGCTCCATTCCAACCATCCCGCTCTGGCTTGGTTTGGCAGCTGCTCTTCCGGTGAATTGGGATCCGATCCTCGTTTACTTGCTCATCACGGTCATTCTGGCATTAATCGGCTGGACCAACCTTGCCCGTGTGGTGCGTGGCCACTTCATGACCATCCGCAATCAGGATTTCGTGCTGGCAGCTCGTCTGTCTGGTGCCTCCAAAACCGGCATCGTGACCCGTCACATGCTGCCATCCATGACGTCCTATGTGATCGCAGCAATCTCATTGGCAATCCCGGAGATGATCCTCGGTGAGACAGCACTCAGCTTCCTTGGTCTGGGTCTGCGTCCTCCGGTCATCAGTTGGGGTGTGCTGCTACAGGATGCTCAGAATCTGCGCTCAATCGCTCTGGCACCGTGGCTCCTCATTCCTGGCGTGGCGATTGTTGTGACAATCCTTGCTTTCAACTTCCTCGGCGATGGCTTGCGTGATGCTGCCGATCCCTATCAGAAATAAGGAGAACGGATCATGCAGGATGAAACCATTCTCGAAATCAAAGATCTCAACATTTGCTTTGAAATGCGTGAGGGGACCGTCAAAGCCGTTAATGGCGTCAACTTTTCGGTCAAACCAGGTGAAGTGCTCGGCATCGTAGGCGAAAGCGGCAGCGGAAAGTCCCTGAGTGCCCGCTCCATCATGAACCTGCTGCCCCGTAACGCAACAGTCACCAATGGTTCTGTAAAGTTCCGCAAGAGCGATGGCGAAGTTGTCGATATCCTTGCTGAAAAGCGAGAAAGCCGGAAGATGCGTGAACTGCGTGGCGGCCACGTAGGTATGATTTTTCAGGAGCCTATGACAGCTCTCAGTCCGGTGCATTCCATCGGCAAACAGATCATGACCACGCTAAGCCTGCATACGGACCTTTCCAAGAAGGCACAGGTGGAACGGGCAGCAGATCTGCTGGCTATGGTGCAAATGCCAAAGCCTATGGAAATGCTCAAAAAGTACCCACATCAGCTCTCTGGCGGCATGCGACAGCGTGCCATGATCGCCATGGCGCTTTCCTGTAACCCAAGCCTGTTGCTGGCTGATGAGCCGACAACCGCGCTGGATGTGACCACAGAAGCGCAGATCCTCGATCTCATCATGTCCTTGCAGGACGAGTTGAACATGGCAGTGATCTTCATCACCCATAACTTCGGTGTGGTGGCAGAAATCGCAGATCGTGTCTCGGTTATGTATCTGGGCAATGCGGTGGAAACGGCTGCCGTAGATGACATTTTCTACAATCCAAAGCACCCGTACACCCGTGCACTGCTGCAATCCATCCCGCGTTTGGATGGGCAAAAGCGTCGCCGTCTGCAAACAATCGAAGGCATGGTGCCTGATCCGTTCAACCTGCCAACAGGCTGCGTGTTCCACACGCGCTGCGCTGAAAAGGTGGCAGGCAAATGCACCAGCCAGATCCCTGAGCTGACGTATTTTGAAAACGATCAGATGGCGCGCTGCCATCTCCATCAGGCATAAGGGCGAACTCTCATGACAAATATTCATGTACCTGATGATGCGCTGATCAGTGTTGAAAAACTGCAGATGCACTTCCCGATTAAAAAGGGATTTCTGGGCAGAGAGCAGGGCGCAGTCAAAGCCGTAGATGACGTGTCTTTTTACATCAGAAAAGGCGAAACTCTGGGCATTGTGGGTGAAAGTGGCTCCGGAAAATCCACCACCGCACGTGCTTTGCTGCGAGCTTATGAACCGACCGGCGGGAAAATACGCTTCAAAGATCCGGATGGTGTCTGGCATGACCTGACGCACAAGTCCGAAGCTGAAATGCGCAAGTTACGCCAGCACATGCAAATGATCTTTCAGGATCCTTATGCATCGCTCAACCCACGTATGACACTGCTGCAATTGGTCAGCGAACCGCTCGTCAACATCGGCTTGACCAACAAGAGCGAACTGGAAGACCGTGTTGCGGATCTGTTAAGCAAAGTGGGCCTGCGCCCTGAGAACATGAGCCGCTATCCTCACGCATTCAGTGGTGGTCAGCGCCAGCGCATCGGCATTGCTCGCGCATTGGCATTGAACCCGACATTCATCGCAGCTGATGAATCCGTATCAGCACTGGATGTGTCCATCGCTGCGCAGACCATCAACCTGCTGCAGGACCTGCAAGAGCAGATGGGGCTGACCTATCTCTTCATCACCCATGACCTGAGTATGGTGGAACACATCAGTGATCGCATTGGCGTGATGTATGCAGGGCGTTTGGTTGAGGTGGCAGACACAGCCAGCTTCTTTGAACAGCCGCTGCATCCATACTCAGAAGCACTGCTGGCCGCTATCCCAATCCCTGACCCAAAGCGTGCCCGTGCCAAGAAACGTGGCCTCGTGAAAGGGGAGGTAGCCGATCCGGCGAACCTGCCAGTGGGCTGTGCGTTTGCCAGCCGGTGTCCGCATGCGTCTGAGCTTTGCCACATGTCCAATCCGGAATTGACTGAAACAGCAGGTGGTAGGTTCGTCCGCTGCCACCACTCTGCTGACCTGAAGCTACAAGGGGCCAACTATGACCAATAAAAACGGAAGCCTCATTGCCTTGAGGCAGGGTCTTCAGGAAACCGACGAACTCAACCTTGCGCGTAAATTTGCGCCAGTGCTGCGACTGGACAGATCAGAACCATGGCGCCCGACCGCTATTGGGTTCACGGTCTTTTTGGAGGCAGCCAAGTCTCCAAGCAGCAAGTTTGAGATTGCGCCTAAAGCTGACCGCGTCATCGAATACGCGATCTTCTGGGACTATGACATTCAGCATCTTTACGACCTGGAACACATCTGGGTTCATCTCGATGCAGACGATCAGGTTGTCGCCGTTGAAGCATCTCAGCACGGCAAGCGCGTTGAAATGAAGAACGGTGACGCGCTGCCAATTGAAAATGGCCGCGTCACGCTTTGGGCGGAACCTGGCAAACACGCCCACTTTGCATCCCGTGATGCCATGAAGGAACGTGAAGCTCACACCCGTTACGAGTGCTCGTTGGGGGCGGGGTTACATGGTGTTCATATGGGGAATCCATTCTCGCAAGAGTTTGGTGAGGTCACTCCATATGAACACCGCCTCGCACGCCTGCAAATGCAGCGTTTGATGATGGAACCATCCTACGGCGAAACTCTGCGCTGGGATTGTGCTGAAGGCGATCTGGTGCCATGGGTTCGTGCGGAAAGCTGGATCCCTGAGCGTGTGAAGTACCTCATCAATGATCTGCGCGAAATCCTTCCGCATCTCAAAGCCATCTTTCTGGATTGTGGTGACACGCTCATCGATGAAGGCACTGAGATTAAAAAGGAAGGCAGTGATGTCGCCTACGGTGCTGAGCTCCTGCCACATGCCCGTGAAGCGCTGAACACGCTGGCTGCCCGCGGCTACCGCCTTGCTCTCGTGGCTGACGGCCCAAGCGCAACCTTTGAGAATATTCTGGGACAGCACGACCTGTGGGACCATTTCGAAAGCCACACCATTTCAGGTGATGTGGGTGTTCTGAAGCCAGATTACAGAATGTTTGAGTGCGCTATGTCTTCACTCGGCCTGAGCGAAGCAGATGCAGGCAGTATCGTCATGGTTGGCAACAACCTTGAACGTGACATCAAAGGTGCGAACGAAGCAGGTCACAAGAGCATCTTCCATAAATGGACGCAGCGCCGCAATGTGATGCCGACAGATGCCAGTGAAGAGTCAACCCGTACCATTGCATCGCTTCACGAGCTGGTCAGTTGTATCGAGCAAATCGAGCTTTCGCTTACCTGAAGTCCTTTAAAAGATACCCCATTTACAAGGAGTGGTTTTGTGCCAAAGACACAATTCCCCTGGCAGATCAAAAAGGGTGAGCCCTTAAGCTATTGGGAGGTCTCTGGGCTGACGGAGACACCCTTTGCTGGCGAGGCAGATACTCTGCCCGACAAGGTGAACTACACCTACATCAACGGTTTTACCGATGTCGGCGACCTCCCATGCCGCATTGCCTTCTGGAATGACATGAAGGGCAGGGATGTTCCGTGTCCGCATGATTCCCAACTGGCTGAAACTCGCATCCAGCCGTCACAGTCCGTGTTGGACTTCAGTGGCTTCTGGTTCTGCCCAACCCATCTGCAACGCGTTTTGCGCTGTGTGGTGAACGCACCAGCTACAGGGAACTATCAGTTCCGCGTCCGCACAGCCGGCGGTGTACGTGTTTGGGTGAACGGTGAGCCCGGTTTTGCATTCGAGCCTCTGGTTCGCAATAAACCGCAGGAAAGCCTTGAAACGCTTGCTCTGTCCAAAGGTGCGAATGAAATCATCGTGCATCTGGAAGACATTGCCGAGCGCGACACCGTTTATTCTCTCGAGCTTCTCTATGAGGGCTCAGAGGAAACTGACGCTGATCTGCAAGTCGGCCTGAGCGCTACATACGATGCGGAGGCCCTGAAAACAGCTGAAGCGTTTATCTCCAGCGTCCAGCCAGACAAGCTCTATTACTCTGAAGGAGATGTGGAACTGCAGTTTGAAGGCTCCTTGCCAGAAGACACTCAGATCCACGTTGAAACCCTGCCATTGCTGAAGCCAACGCTGGCGGGCAGTAAGGGCACCTACACCTTGCCTAAAGGCGCAAATCGTCTGGTCGGTCCACGTGTCGATGATCTGGCTCCGGCCACCAACCTCGTGCGGGTCACCTTGTTCACCCAAGGCCTTGGTGTTGCACGGGAAGTGGGCGTTGTCTGTCTGAAGGATCTGGAAAAGGGCACTGGCTCAACACTGGAAGAGCGCCGCAATGAGCTCTTAACATCCAGCGCACAGACAGGCGAAAGCCATCTCTCCCATGCTTTGGCAAAGCTACATGCGGGCATTGATCTGGACACAGCCGAGAAGCTGCTTCTTGAAGCGCTGAGCAAGATTTCCCGCCGCGAAGATTGCGCCGACTTTGCGTTCCTGTCATTGCTCTGGATCTGGAAAGATCATGCATGGACAAAGTTCTCAGAGCAAACCTGGCGCCGTGTCCGCTCTACAATTCTCGGCTTCCGCTACTGGTTTGATGAACCGGGTAACGATGCCATGTGGTTCTGGAGTGAAAACCACACGCTCTGCTTCCATGCCTCCCAGTACCTTGCTGGAACCATGTTCCCGGAAGATCTCTTCCTCTGTTCTGGCAGACAGGGCCAGCAGCAAAAACAGGTTGGCTATGAGCGGCTGTTGAAGTGGTTTGAAACCGTGGAACGGGACGGTCTGGCAGAGTGGAACTCCATTCCATACTACCCGATCGACTTTATCGGCCTGACAGCACTGTATCATCTGGCACCGGATGCTGACATCCGTGATCGCTCCAAAGCGCTCATGGACTCCATCTTCCAGATGATGGCCCTGCACACCCAGTCCGGCCTGCCTGCTGGCTCCATGGGGCGGTGTTACGACAAGGATATCTTCGCAGGCCCGGCAAGTGAACTGGCAACACTTTGCCATTTCGCATGGGGCAACGGGTTTGTGTCCTCCGGCAACTTCGCCTCAACGCTGATTGCGCTGAGCGACTACACGCCACCGGAAGAAACCAGCACATATGCGTCGGTACCTGAAGGACGTGCACTGGAAACCAGCTACGCGCAGGGCCATGAGCACGCAGGTAAGCTGAAGCTTTACAAAACTGCGGACGCACAGCTTTCTACCGTCGTAGACCACAAAACCGGGCAACACGGCCACCAGCAGCATGTGCAGGATGTCATGCTCGCAGGCAATCCATACGCACGGTTCTGGATCAACCATCCAGGTGAAACCCAGGTTTGGGGCAGTGGTCGGCCTTCTTACTGGTCCGGCAACGGAACGCTTCCGCGTGCGGATCAAACGGGCGCGGCTGGTCTGATGATTTTCAATGCCGCCGAAAACGAGGTTGACTTCACCCACCTCTATGCACCTCTGCACATCTGCGATGAGCATGAGCTCACTGGCAACTGGCTCTTTGCTCGTGTCAAAGATGGTTTCACCGCCTTCTACACCGCAAATGGCATGGAGCCACTGCAAACCGGCTGCTTTGCCGGTGTTGAGTTCCGCAGTTCAGGACGCCGCAATGCATGGGTGACCGTAACAGGGGCAGCTCAAACCGAAACCTTCGCAGAGTTCAAGGCACGTCTGCTCGCCTGCAACATCAGCTGGAATGCAGAAACATTGTCCTTAAGCGCTGCGATCAAGGGGCAGGGCAACCTCTCACTCAATTGGGAAGGCGAGTTGCGTGTCAACGGCAAGCAAAGTGTCTTCGAAAACCTCAGCCCGGTTCCACGCATCGGTCTGAAACGGCTTGATCAGTCCAGCTTAACTCAGGAGGAAGCTCATGTTTGAGACATCCAGGCTTGAAGACGCTCTGGCTCTGACAGCAGATGGCTTCCGCAGTCTGAAGGGCATCAACGATACCCCGTCAGAACTCGACAATGACGGCTCCATTCACTTTGATGAATGGGACTGGGAAGTCGGTGTGGGTCTCTACGGCTTTTACAAGCATGCCTGCAAGACAGGTGATGAGCGCATGAAGCGCAACCTCGCCAACTGGTATGACATGCAGATCGCCCGCGGTTTGCCTCCGCGCCAGATCAACTCAACAGCACCCATGCTCTGCCTTGCCTTGCTGGCTCGAGAAACCAACAACCAGCGCTGGAAGCAGATTGTGACCGATTGGGCTGAGTGGTTGATCAACGATATGCCGAAAACCGTTGATGACGGCTTCCAGCATCTGGTCAAGGAGCGGGAGAATGACGGTCAGCTCTGGGATGACACGCTGTTCATGGCAGGCCTGTTCATGGGGGTGGCTGGTGATTGGCTGAACCACCCGGATTGGGTGGAAGAAGCCTACTACCAGTTCCTTGTCCATGGCCGGTACCTGTCAGATCCGGTGAGCGGCCTCTGGTATCATGGCTGGACGTTCCTGGGGAACCACAACTACGCGCAAGCTTTCTGGGCCCGCGGCAATGCGTGGATCACGATAGCCGTGCCGGAACTGTTTGAGCTGGTCGGCGAACGTTATGGTCCGGCAGCACGCCAGATTAAAGCGCTCTACCGCCGTCAGGTGGAAGCCTTGCTGCCTCTCCAGTTGGAAGACGGCATGTGGCCAACTCTTCTAGATCAGCCGGATTCCCCACCAGAAACCTCCGCCACCGCAGGCTTTGCCTACGGTCTGCTGCGGGGCGTGAGAACAGGTATCCTGCCGGAAAGCTACTTGCAACCAGCGCTTAAGGCTGCGGCTGCGGTTCTGCAGCGGATTGATGCAACTGGGATCGTGCAGGAAGTCTCCGATGGTACGGCCATGGGGCACGATTTTGAGTTCTATCGGAACATTCCGAACACTCCCACACCATACGGGCAGGCACTGGCAAGCCTTCTTTTGATTGAACTTCTTGCCGCTGAGGAATTATTGCAAGATGTCGCTTAATACACACCATGTCACTGTCTCAGACGGCGAAAAAGACATAACGCAGGCCGTCCAGCAAGCAATTGATGCAGTTCACGCAGCTGGCGGTGGTCAGGTCGTGCTGCCAAGAGGGCAGTGGGTCTCAAAGGCGCTGAAACTCAAGTCTTTTGTAGGCCTGCACCTGCCAAACGGCTGTGAGGTTTCCTGCTCCACCAACTATGCAGACTATGAAGCAGGCAAAGTCTCTGTCATCGCAGAGGACTCCGATCGCGCCTTCATCACAGCGCGCGATCAGCAAGGCATCTCTATTTCCGGCAGCGGGTCCATTCATGGCCACAGCGCAAAATGGTGCGGTCGTGAAGGTCTCTTTGAAGGGACGTTCTGGCCCAAGATGCTACGCCCGCGTATCGTCGTCTTCGAAAACTGCAAAGACGTCAGTCTGACTGGCATTTCCATTGTCGAAGCACCCATGTGGACCATCCACCTGATCGCCTGTCATCAGGTAAAGGCAGAAGGTCTACGCATTCTCAATGATATGCGTATGCCAAACACCGATGGCATCAACTTCGACAGCTGCACCGATGCCTCCATCTTCAACTGCGTGATCCGCGCAGCCGATGATGCGGTTTGCGTAAAAACCTGCCGCAAAGAAGATGAAAGCCTCAACGGTCCGGCAGAACGGATCATCGTCAGCAACTCCATTCTCTCCTCAAAGTCTTGCGCGCTAAAGATCGGCACGGAAACCTATCAGGATGTGCGGGATGTTCTGTTCACCACCTGCACAATCACCGAATCCAACCGCGCTTTTGGCATCTTCTCCCGTGATGGCGGAGATATCGAGCGTATTCGCTTCTCCAACTGCACCGTGCAGTGTGAGCAGACGCCGGATGGGTTTTGGGGCAGCGGAGAGGCGATCACCATTAATGCTTTGCCGCGTGTCGCTGGCGACGTGCCGGGTTACGTGCGCGATGTATCTGCTGATGGCATCACGGGTCGCGCTCAAGGAGCGATCAACATTGTCGGTCACGAAACCCAGAAGATCGAGAGCGTCTCGCTCAGCAACATCCAGCTCACACTGGAAACCGGCAAGTTCTCGGATGCCTACTATCTCGACCTGCGCCCAAGCCCGCACGATGTGAACCTGCTTGATAATCCCGAGCAAGGCCGCCGCAACGCATGGGTCAAAAACGAGGCAGGGCAAGTCCTCGGCCTTGAACCCTATCCGAACGGATTGCCGGGCCTCTGGCTGGATCATGCCAACAACGTCCGTTGCAATGATGTTGTGATCCACAGACCCGCACCGCTGCCGAAAGGCTGGTCGACGGAAGAGGCGGAACTCGGCCATGTCACCAACGTTTGCTTCAGCAAACCTGCAAGTTCTCACAGTGTTGTTTAGGAATAGGACATATGCTGAAACAGTTTGATTTGAATGGAAAAACCGCAATTGTAACCGGCTGTGATACAGGCCTCGGTCAGGCCATGGCCGTTGGTCTGGCAAAGGCGGGCTGTGATGTGGTCGGCGTCAACGTGGTCGAACCAAAAGAGACCGTGGACTTGATGGCGGAAACAGGCCGCAAGTTCTTCGATCTGCGTGCCGACCTGAGTAACAAGGAAGCTCTGCCGGGCATCGTGGCTGATGCTGTTGCGGCCACAGGTCAGGTTGATATTCTCGTCAACAACGCAGGCATCATCCGCCGCGAAGAGGCTCTGGACTTCTCAGAAGACGATTGGGATGCGGTGATGAACCTCAACATCCGCTCACTCTTCTTCCTCTCTCAGCTGGTTGCAAAGCAGTTCGTGAAGCAGGGCAGCGGCGGCAAAATCATCAATGTTGCTTCCATGCTTTCCTATCAGGGCGGTATTCGCGTGCCATCTTACACAGCCTCCAAAAGCGCTGTTCTGGGCCTGACCCGTGCATTGGCAAATGAGTGGGCGAAACACGGCATCAACGTCAACGCGATCGCACCCGGTTACATGGCAACCAACAACACCGCAGCGCTCCGGGCAGATGCTGATCGTAATCAGGCCATTCTGGAACGCATTCCGGCGGAGCGCTGGGGCGAACCGGCGGATGTTGCAGGACCATGCGTATTTCTCGCGTCTGAGGCAGCCTCATATGTCAACGGCTTCACCATTGCTGTCGATGGCGGTTGGCTCGCCCGCTAACTGAAATACAAAGCCAAATGCAAATAACGCGCAGTTGAAAAATTGAGCGACTGGAAAAGTGCGCTCAATTGCCGAATTTTAGGAGAACACCATGGAAGTAAGACAAGCAATTCACAGCGACCACGCTAAAACATTGGATACAGAAGGCTTGCGCCGTGAGTTCCTCATTGAAAGCATATTTGCTGCCGATGAAATCACCATGACCTACAGCCACGTAGACCGCATCATAGTAGGTGGTGTGATGCCGGTGAACACAGAAGTCGTCTTGGCGGCAGACTACGGCAAGAAGCTGGGCGTTTCCTACTTTTTGGAACGCCGCGAAATCGGCTTCATCAACGTGGGTGGCCCGGCTGTCATCACAGTAGATGGTGAAACCTACGAAATCGCACAGGAAGAAGCGCTTTACGTTGGTATGGGTGCAAAAGATGTGTCTTTCAAAAGCATCGATAAGCAGAACCCGGCCAAGCTTTATTACAACTGTGCCCCGGCTCATAAAACCTATCCAAACAAGAGGGTCACACTGGCAGAAGCCTCTCCGGTCACTCTGGGCGATGCTGAAAACTGCAATGAACGCACGATCAACAAGTACTTCGTGCCGGATGTACTCCCAACCTGTCAATTGCTCATGGGCATGACCAAACTGCATCAGGGCTCCATCTGGAACACCATGCCAGCGCATACCCATGATCGTCGTATGGAAGTATATTTCTACTTCAACATGAAAGACGATGCCGCCGTTGTGCATATGATGGGGGAACCGCAGGAAACCCGCCACTTGTTCGTTCACAACGAGCAGGCAGTGATCTCCCCAAGCTGGTCCATCCATAGCGGTGTCGGCACCCAGTCCTACACCTTCATTTGGGGTATGACCGGTGAAAATCAGGAGTTCACCGACATGGACCACATCGCAGTTCCTGATCTGAAATAAACAACTGCTAGTCTTTGAAATGACTCAAGCCTCGCTCTGAAAAGGAGCGGGGCTTTTTGATTGCCTGAAGGATGCTTGGTTCAATATCCCCAAGATCTAAGTATGGAAAAATAGGCGCAAATTGTCTCAGTTGTAGGGCAGGCTCTTGCTTTTAGCGTGCTTCAGGCGACCAGAGTGCATCCGCAATAAAGCCATATAACCTCTGATATTTTTGCGCTTAACCCTTGTTGATCAGGGCAAATGCTCTTTCAGTATGCCTGAATTAAACTAGAGGAATTCCAGAAATTGACTCGCGCAAACGTTTGCGCAAACGGTTGCGTAACCCATACGCGCCTGCTAACGTCTCTTCAATCGAGACAACGCGGAGGAACTGCTGCAATGAAGAAGGGCGTACTTTTAAACGCTCCGGTCTCTAGCATTATCTCTCATATGGGCCATGGGGATGGTCTGTGTGTTGGAGACGCCGGGCTCCCAATTTCCAAGGATGTCGAGCGCATCGACCTTGCCATTACAAAGGGTTTGCCGGGCATGCTGGAAACGGCAAGCGCGATCACAGCTGAGATGCAGGTAGAGCGGGTTGTCATTGCTGAAGAGCTGATTGAACACCAGCCAGCTTATCACTTGCGCCTGCGTTCACTCATTGCCGAAATCGCAAAGTGTCAAGGCAACAGCGTAGAGACCACAACTGTCTCTCATGAGGAATTCAAGGCATTAACTGGTAAATGCCGGGCGGTGGTGCGCACGGGAGAATGCACGCCCTACGCCAATGTGATTTTTTATTCAGGCGTAACGTTCTGAGGGAAATCTGAGATAATTCGGGCTTTGGGAGAGGACACCCAGTGACAACCCTTCTTGAACTTCAGGGAATTGAAAAATCCTTCTCCGGGATCAACGTGCTCAAATCCGTTGATCTGACGATCCGGGCTGGGCGCGTTGTGGCGCTGGCCGGTGAAAACGGAGCTGGTAAATCAACCCTGATGAAAATTATATCGGGCATCTATCAGCGCGATGCAGGCACGGTGACCTACAAGGGCAAAAAGGTCAGGTTCACCACGGCACGTCAGTCCATGGATGCCGGAATTGGTATTATCCACCAAGAGCTTAATCTGCTGCCTGAACTGTCCGTTGCCGAGAACATCTATCTGGGCCGGGAACCCACCAAACTGGGTAAAATCCAGTGGGATGTGATCGAGCGGGAAAGCAAAAAATACCTCGCTCAGTTGAAACAGGATATCGATCCTAAAACGCCACTGGGCAAGCTCTCCATCGCGCAGCAGCAAATGGTCGAGATCGCCAAAGCGCTCTCGCTGAACGCTGAAGTGATCATCATGGATGAGCCAACAGACGCGCTCACCGATATTGAGACAGCAATCCTGTTTGAAGTCGTAGACGAGCTGCGGGCGCAAGGCAAAGGTCTCGTGTTCATCTCACACCGTTTGGGCGAAATATTCCAGATGTGTGATGACATCGCCATTCTGCGCGATGGTGAGATGGTCCATCAGGGGCCAGTCTCCGAGATCACTGAGGACGACCTGATCCGCCACATGGTGGGCCGGGAACTTTCCGATCAATATCCGTTTGTCCCAGCCGCTCCAGGTGATGTGCGTATCGAGGTTGAGAAACTGACTGCGCATGGCGCAAAAGAAGTCTCCTTCACAGCCAATGCTGGCGAAGTTGTCGGGTTCGCAGGCCTTGTTGGAGCAGGGCGCACAGAACTTGCCAAGGCAATCTTTGGTGCAAACCCAATCGACAGCGGCACAGTTAAGATCGATGGCAAAGAAATCCGCCTTAAATCACCACAGGATGGTGTCAAAGCACAAATCGGCTACGTCACTGAAGACCGCAAGCAGGAAGGTCTCGTCCAGTCACAGGAGTTGAGCACCAACATGTCCCTCACAGGGCTGGACCGGTTCTGCAATGTGCTCGGGTTCGTCAACAAAGCCTCTGAAGCCGTCACCATCAGCGAGTACATCGAAGCGTTCGCCATCAAGACCAGAGATGCAAACACCATCATCTCCAATCTGTCCGGCGGCAACCAGCAAAAGGTCTCCATCGCCAAGTCATTGGTGCCGGAACCCAAGGTCCTCATTCTTGATGAGCCCACGCGCGGCGTGGATGTAGGCGCAAAACGCGAAATCTACACGCTCATCAACAAGCTGAAGGCAGAGGGTCTTTGCATCCTGCTGATCTCCTCCGACATGCCAGAGCTTTTGGGTATCTCTGATCGCATCCACGTCTTGTCCAGCGGCAAGTTGACCGGATCGTTCTCACGAGCCGAAGCCACTCAAGAAAATATTATGCGCTGCGCCGTTGCTGGCCAAACGAACGGGTAAAACAGATGAAGCTCAACGACTTTATCAGTGAAAATAAGTCTCTGATTGGCCTGATCATCCTGATGGCCGCAGTGTCCTTCGCCAATGCCAACTTCCTTGGCATCGACAACATGCTCAACATCCTGCGTCAGACCTCGATCAATGCAGTCATCGCTATGGGCATGACCTTTGTGATCCTGACTGCGGGCATCGATCTGGCGGTTGGTTCCATTCTGGCCTTCGCTGGTGCCATCTGCGCAAGTCTCATTGGCATGGATACGCCGCTCATCATCGCACTGATCGCCACCATTATGGTTGGCGCGGGCCTTGGTGCAACAAGTGGCGTGATCATCAGCTACTTCAACGTTCAGCCGTTCATCGCAACGCTGGTTGGCATGACCATGATCCGCGGCGCGACGCTGGTTTATACGCAAGGCCGCCCAATCTCTACGGGTTACTTTGATGTGGCTGAAAGCTTCTACCAGTTCGGCGGCGGCTACATTCTTGGCATTCCGAACCCGGTGATCCTGATGGTGGTCATCTTCGCGCTCTGCTGGTTCGTTCTCAGCCAGACCCGTTTCGGTCGTTACGTTTACGCCATTGGCGGCAATGAAAACGTGGCCCGTCTGTCCGGTATCAATGTCAAAAAAGTCAAAATTCTTGTCTACGCCCTCAGCGGAGCGCTCGCCGCACTAGCAGGCATCATCCTGACTGCCCGCCTTGAATCCGCTCAGCCGACTGCCGGTCTGGGATACGAGCTCGATGCAATCGCAGCTGTGGTTCTCGGCGGCACAAGCCTTGCAGGCGGTAAGGGGCGGATCTTTGGCACCATCATCGGTGCCCTCATTATCGGTGTGTTGAATAACGCACTGAATATTATGGATGTTTCATCCTACTACCAGATGATCGCGAAAGGTGCGGTTATCCTTCTGGCGGTTGTCGTCGACAGCCGTGGCAAATCAAACGCGTGAGCAATCAAACTGAACCTCGGGAGGTTTCTATGAAAAAACTAGTAAGTTTGGCAGCAGGTGCTGCTCTTCTTCTCGGCTCCACAGCAGTATCAATGGCACAGGACACACTGGCTCTGGTCGTGTCCACCCTGAACAATCCGTTCTTTGTGACCTTGAAAGAAGGTGCTGAAGCACGCGCAAATGAGCTCGGCTACAAGATTGTTGTTCTCGACAGCCAGAACGATCCTGCAAAAGAACTGGCAAACGTGGAAGACGTGCTGAGCAAGAACGTTTCGATCCTGCTCATCAACCCAACAGACTCTGACGCTGTTTCCAGCTCCATCCGCGCTGCAAACCGCAAAAACGTACCAGTGGTCACACTCGACCGTGGCGCAGCACGCGGCAAAGTGGAGTCCCACGTGGCATCCGACAACATCCTCGGCGGCGAAATGGCTGGTGAGCTGATCGTTGAAACCCTGCGCGGCAGCGGTAAGATTGTTGAGCTGGAAGGTGTTCCAGGAACATCTGCTGCGCGTGACCGCGGCACAGGTTTCAAAAAAGCAATGCACGGCGCCTCCGGTATTGAACTGGTTGCAGTTCAGCCAGCAGACTTCGACCGCACCAAAGGCCTGAACGTGATGGAAAACATCCTGCAGGCACAGCCAGAAATCAACGCTGTTTTCGCACATAACGATGAAATGGCTCTGGGCGCAATCAAGGCAATTGAATCGGCAAACCGCGACATCCTTGTTGTTGGCTTTGATGGTACTGATGACGGCGTAAAAGCTGTTGAAGAAGGTACAATGCTGGCAACTGTTGCGCAGCAAGCTGGCATGATTGGTTCCATCGGCGTCGACACTGCGGACAAAGTCCTCAAAGGTGAAAAAGTTGATGCGTATACCCCAGTTGCGCTGAAGCTTGTTACCAAGTAAGTGCAAGTAATCTGAATAAGATCGGGTTTGGCGTAAGCGCCAGACCCGACCCTTAAAACCGGAGCGGAAATGGTCAGTATCAAGGATGTTGCACAAGCTGCGGGGGTATCCGCATCTACAGTGTCTCACGTGATCAACGAGACGCGCTATGTTGCACCCCTGACCAAACAAAAAGTCGAGGAAGTTATTCAGGCTCTCGGCTTCCAGCCAAGCATGATGGCGCGCGCGCTCAAGGTAAAGCGCACGAACATCATCGGCATGCTGGTTTCAAGCAGTTCCAACCCTTTCTTCGCAGACGTGGTACGCGGCGTGGAAGAGGGATGCTACCAACACAATTTCAGTCTCATCCTGTGCAATTCAGGTCATCAGTCCGACAGGCAGCTGGCAAACCTCAACACCTTGCTTCAGCGCCGCATTGATGCCCTCATGGTGATGACCACCAAGACAGACCCGGCGCTGTACCAGCAGATCAGTAAGCTCGGTAAACTACCCAAAGCCATTCTGGATTCTGCCCCGCACCCAAACGCCTGCACTTTGCAGGATGACTCTGTACTGGGCGGCAGATTGGCTACAGAACACCTGATCAAGCGCGGCCTGACCAAAATCGGTTGTCTTATGGGGCCAGAAGATCATCCCCGTTCTATTGAACGCTACAAAGGCTTTGAAAATGCCATGAACGCTGCCGGGTTGCCGGTAGAAAGCAAGTGGCAAGCCGCAGGCCTTCTCACCGCATCCAGCGGGTATGAAGGCATGAAGCAGATATTGGACGCCGATAGCCAGCCCGAAGCCATCTTTGCCTTCAACGATTTGATGGCAATGGGGGCGTACCGCGCCATTCACGAACGTGGCCTGCGCATTCCAGAGGATATCTCCGTCATCGGCTACGATGATGTCGAGTATGCCTCCTACATGGCGCCAGCGCTCACAACCATCAAACAACCCAGCTTCGAGCTTGGGTTGAGCGCTGCAGAAGCGCTGATCAATCATCTGGAAGAAAAGACAGAAATGCCGCCAGTCATCCAATTGGTGCCTGAACTGATCGTCCGCAGCTCTGTTGTTAACTAGGAAGTATTCATGTCCATCGTCATTGTCGGTTCCATCAATGTTGATATCACAACCCGTTCTGACCGGCTGCCACAGCCGGGCGAGACACTGCATGGACACAGCTACGCCATCAACCTGGGCGGCAAAGGCTGCAATCAAGCCGTTGCAGCATCAAAGCTGGGTGGTGATGCACAACTGGTAGGCCGCATCGGTAAAGACGGGTTTGGCGACATCGCAGCCCAGCATCTGGCGGACATGGGCGTCTCAACCGAGCATGTGCATTTGGATGAAAACCACGGCACCGGCATCGCGGTGATCGGTGTGGACGCAAATTCCGAAAACAGCATCACCGTGATTGGTGGCGCAAATCTTGCTGTTGATGAAAGCGATCTGGAACGCACATCAGATGTGCTGAAGAACGCTAAAATCATGCTGATGCAGCTGGAAATTCCGGTCGCAACTTGCCTGAGCGCCGCTAAAAAAGTCCGCTCCTCAGGCGGCAAAGTGATCTTCGATCCAGCGCCTGCACCCGTCGATGGTCTGCCGGAAGGTTTCCTGCAAAACGTAGATGTTGTAACGCCCAACGAGACAGAAACCGAAATCCTCACAGGCTTCCGCCCATCCAATGCAGAAGACGCAGCCCATGCTGCAAACCTGTTGCGCGAACAGGGTGTTGCTGCTGCTGTTGTGAAACTGGGCGCACGCGGCGTTTACTTCAAGGATGAGACAAGTGAAGGCTTCGTGGAGCCGTTCAAGGTGAACGCGATCGACACCGTGGCAGCAGGAGATTGCTTCAACGGCGGTCTGGCGTATGCGCTGGATAGCGGCAAATCTCTGGCTGAAGCAGTCCGTTTCGCAGCAGCGTGCGGTGCACTCTCCACCACCAAACATGGTGCAGCCACATCCGCGCCAACACTGGTTGAAGTCGAAGCTCTGATGGGTGCATAGAGCGCGTTCCATTTGATTGAACTCAATCAAATGACAAGAATTCGCTATGCTCTAAGGCCTTTCAGAAAAGCAAAGTTGGGGTTGGCAGCCTTTTCACAACCCCAACTGAGTACATCCTAAACAGGTATTTAGCCGCGACCGCGATAGGTCGGCACGCCCTGTTCTGGAATCCAGATGCCTTTTGGCTCTTCACCGGTCTGGTAGAACACATCAATCGGAATACCACCGCGCGGATACCAATAACCGCCAATGCGCAGCCAGATCGGGTTTAACGTGTCAACAAGACGCTTACCGATGGACACAGTGCAATCTTCGTGGAACGCACCGTGGTTGCGGAAGGATGTCAGGAACAGTTTCAAAGATTTGCTCTCAACCAACCACTGGTCCGGCACATAATCAATCACCAGATGAGCAAAATCCGGCTGGTTGGTGATCGGGCACAGGGAGGTGAACTCTGGCGCTGTAAAGCGAATTGCATAAGGCGTGCCCTGCTGTGGGTTTGGAACCCGTTCCAGAACCGCTTCTTCAGGGGACTGCGGCTGAACAGTATCACCGCCCAGCATGGTCAGATTTTTATAGATATCGTCTTTGCTCATTGTTCTCTCGAATTCTTCGTTCTCATGCATTTCCGTCATCAAAGGCTGATCATCAACTTGCCGGAATATGCCTTAAACACCGCGCTTGTTGCCCCACAGCAGCACATGCAGCTGCGGCAGAATGCGTGGCTTGAACCATTGGTCGGAAACAGTTTTGTCCACCAGCCAGTGCATGCGATCCATGATGCCGTCCATGTCAATAGTCGCATCATCATCCTCGGGTGGAGGAGGGGTATGGTTCCCCGGTTGCAGGTACATCGGCAGATAAGGGTAGCGCTCACCAACGTCCTTGGCCCAGTCGTAATCGACATCATCAAACACAACCACTTTGATCACACAGGTGGCCGAGTTGAGGGCTGCATCCAGACAGGCATCGAACTTGTCCCAATTGACAGTTTCGCCAGAGGAAGGCGGCTTCGGGCTCAGCACCAGCGTGTCCAGATCTGCAAACCAGTCCCGTGCAACTGATCCCTGCGTCTCGATTGCGAATTTGTAACCCTTCGCTTTACCGAGTGAGATTACTTGCGAAAAATCCTGAATAGCAGGGTTGCCGCCAGAAAGGGAAACTGTGATCGGTTGATGACCGGACAGTTCCTCAATCTTGTGCCAGACGTCCGCACTGTCCATCTGGTCCCAGGTATGACGATAGGCGCTGTCCACCGCATGCAATGTATCACACCAGCTGCAACGATAATCACAGCCGCCAGCGCGTACAAACACGGTCGGTTCACCAATCAAAGCACCTTCGCCCTGAATGGTTGGCCCGAAGATCTCACTGATACTGAGTTTACTCATGGTCGGTATTCCGCCCATGTTTTCGGCGTTTCACTCACACGCACAGCGCAGGTCTCCACCCAGTGCCCTTTGCAGAACTCATAGATGGTCTTGGCGAGAAACTCAGAGGTAACCTGATCGTGTCCGAACACCTCATTGAGGTGACGGTGATCCAGCTCATCATCAATGAAACGCTTGAGTGGCTTCAGTTCAGTGAAGTCCACCACAAAGCCATGTTCATCCAGATCCTTGCTGGCAAGTTCAATCACCACAATGTAGTTGTGGCCATGCAGGCGCGCACAGGGATGTCCCTCCGGCATTTCGCAGAGTTGATGCGACGCCGAGAAGTGAAATTCCTTGGTGATTTTGTACATTATGGTTCCGCTCGTTCCACCACGGATTTCCAGTAGTCGGGATCCGCGTATTCTGTTGGGTCCTCAACACCTGCCAGATCAAAGGCTTCTCGCCGTTCGACACAGGTGCCGCACCGCCCGCAATGTTTCTCTCCGCCTTTGTAGCAGGACCACGTGTCCTCAAACGGCACGTTGATCCGGGCACCTTCTTCAACGATGGCACCTTTGGAGATTTCTACAAATGGCGTGTAAAGGCTCACATTGGCATAGCCGTCCAGAGCCAGCTTCTGCATGGCTTCAAAGCTTTTGATAAAGCCAGGGCGACAGTCCGGGTAGATGAAATGATCACCCCCATGAACCGCCGCAGCCACAGCATCGGCCTGCTGAGCAGCCGCAATGCCAAAGCCGATAGACAGCATGATTACGTTTCGGTTGGGAACCACAGTGACCTTCATGTTCTCTTCGGCATAATGGCCGTCAGGAACATCAACATCATCGGTTAGAGCGGAGCCACTTAAATGCGCTCCTATCTGGCTCATGTCCAGAATATGATGTGGCACACCAAGCTGCTTTGCAGCATGCGCTGCATAGTCCAGCTCTTTTTTGTGCCGTTGGCCATAGTCAAAAGAGACGAGGCCGAGCAATTCGTTTTCACGCGCAACCTTGTAGGCAAGCGTGACCGAATCCAATCCGCCTGAGCAGATTACGATAGTCTTCATAAGGTTTAGTCCTTGTTTTCGCTGTTACCGGGTAGGCTGCGACCGGCACTCATTGCTGAGCAAATCGGTAACTACCAGACTAAAACCTCAAGGAAAAGGACTATTTCACCCTCTGCATACATCTCATGGATAACCTGCTGAGTATAAATGCAAATCACACTTTAAAGTTGCGTGTAATGTGCCCTGCGCCCACATGCAGTGCCGCAGGGTTCGTATGCATCAGGACGCGAGAGTCAACAATTTAACTTCAAGCTGCACCAGAACGGGCCTCAGGACATTTATGTCATTGTCCAAACCGAACGGATGGCGACGATAAAGCTTGATGGCCTTGTCGCTGTCTAGCCGTGCCAGCAAAGGCCGCACAAGGCGCAAGGCATCTTCACGGGCCTTCTTACGCTCTTGAAGTGATTTCTTACTGTCACCGATGATCTGCGCGTATGTCTTCAATTCACCCGGTACAATTGGTTTTGATACGCAGGTGGTAAACCGCTTCAAACTACTGGTATCGACGTAGTTTTCATCAGCCTCCTGCTGGCCGGCAACGCCGGTGATGAAGTCGCCTTCAGCAAAGGTCTTCGCAGACTCCATACGAGCAATAGCCTTTTCAGTGGCCTTGACCACATCCTTGGCGATGTCCTCTCTAAAGCCTGTTAACTCGCTGCGCATGGCATCATACATGCCCTTCAGCTCTTTCAGCCGCCCCATATTTTCTTCGTAAGAGGAGTTGACCGCACTTTCCTGTTCAAGCAGCTTCACTTCTTCCAAGAGATCCTTGAAACGGGTCGGATCATAGTTAGTTGTATCAATACGTGGGAACCGTGTCAGAAGCGCCTTTGCCCCTTTCCAGCTCTTTGCCTTTGCCGTGAGCATTTCCAGCTCATTCTTCATAGGACCAGAGGTTTCATTGAACTTACCCTTGGCAACCTTGCGGTCAATCTCAAGCTGAATACCATTTTTGTAGTCTTCTTCGATCTTCTCAAAGAACTCATCCTGCTCTGGGGTGGTGGCAGGTCCATCCACATCTTCGCCGAGCAGCGCAATGCGAGCTTTTAGTTCTTCAACATACTTATCTGCTTTAATCTTAACGGTGTTCACCTGTGAGATGGCTTCTTTCAAATCATCGACGGTGGCAGCGTTATGAGCGGTCACTTTGGCCTGTTTCAACTCCAGTTCCAGCTCACCGTGATAAAATTTTTCTTGCTTGGGCTGCCAAACCTTTTTGAACTTCATAGCAAGCTCTGGGCGGGCTGCTCCCAACTTAGCGAGCAACCCAGGAATTTGCTTGAAAAACTTCTCAATCGGATCGACTTTCATGTCAAAGACTGCTCTGAAGCCGACGGCTTCATCGAGTTGTCTCAAGAGTGGCTGTAATCGCGATCCTTTCAGGTTACGACACCGACCAAGAGCCTTGTTGATGTTCAAATCGGGTGCTTGCTCTCGCAAAAGACGAACATCTTCTTCAAGGTTCATCTTGGCTTCGATGTAATAGATCGCTTTCTTACCGGATTTGGTGGCAGCAACCTTATCGAGAATATCCTGGGTGTCCGTCTGAAGGTCGTCATACCCGGTCGGATTAGTATTGATGCCTTCCAAAATGTCTTCTGTCTTGATGAACTCTTCAAGGGCAATGGCTTCCATGCCAGTCACACCAGATGATCGTAACTCATCCAAAAACTCAAAAGATTCCAGCAGCTTGTTAATCGTTGCACGGGGAACTGCCTTAATACTCCTATCTCTGGGTCGCTTTGGGATGGTTGCCATCACATCCTTGTTCAGCCCTTCAGTATGAACGGCACGTGCACGAGCTTCCGTTTTGCTCTCTTTCGTAACCACCTGGTGGTCTGCATCGAACACGACGAATTTCTCAAGCTGTTTTCGATAGGCTTGGGTACGTATATCCAGATTTTTCTGTGCCCATTCGTCTTGTTTGATCCACCTTTCTCGGCGGGTCGCTACGCCCTTCAAAGTTGTGACAGCACGCAGGGTTGCTGACAGATCGCGAGAACTGTCACTTTGATAGTCGTGAAGATCATCAAGCGTATCTGTTGCCGCAGTGGTTGGCTGCGCCATGGTCATGCTTTCACACAGGGTCTCAATAAACTTGGCCGAATTACGGAGTTCCGGCAGCGCTTTTTTACAGGCCTCCGCATCTGACAAGAACTCCGTCCATCGAGGGTCACTTGGCCGAGAGACGGCATCTTGATACAGGTTCATCTCAATGAGCAAACTTGTTGCCAAACCGGTATAACCTGCCCCTTGCAGGTCGTAGATAATTTCCTTTACCTTCTTGACATCCTGTCCGATCAGAACCTGATCTTCGCTGCTCACATAAGTTGCCGGATGCACCTGAGCATCTCTTAGAAGGCTCTTCATGTCTTTGAGTTTGTGTTCCACCTCAGCTAGTGTCGCCTCACAAGCCGCAAAGTTGTAAACGCCGCTTTGGATATAGGCTTTGTCTAAAAGCATTCCAATCAGTTCATTGACCGTCGTAAACGCCAACTTCTCGTCTTCCAGGCCCTTAAAGACCTGAACTTCGAGGAAGAGTTCTTCTTTTTGTAGTTTGAAAGTAGCAATCTGTTCGCTAATCACCTTGCTCAAGGATGTGTCAGGTGCGTCAGGCATGTCGACGGCTTCAATGGGATTACTTGAGAACAGTTGCATCTCATTTTTAATTTCAAAGGCTCGTTCGCTATCATCTAATGCCATAGTAATAGCGGCTTCGCGTCGAGCTTCCTTCTCAGCCTCCCGATGGTCTTGCTCATCCATCCGCGCAGTTGCTTCTGCAAGTTCGGCCCGTTCCCGCTCGCGTTCTGTTTCGTAAACCTCACTGAAGGCTTCAGACCAGGTCGGAAGGACCTCGCCCCATAACTTGTAGATTTGCTGAGCCCATGTTTCCTCTGTTGAGTTCATTTGGGCTTCTGGTGGAACAGGACTGGCTTCAGGTTCTGGCATCGGAGGTTCACTCACCCTAATTATGAGAGGTATTCAAACAGGAAAACCAGCGGTCAGACGCACATGGCATCTCCGCAAGGCTCCACTCCAACAAGTCGTCGCGTGCACGCGCACCAGATTGTTATGACGGACCCAGATGAAATATGCGTTGTGATAAATGGTTCGGTTTTCTCTTATTCTTGATCTAATTCTGCGGCACAGAGCAACAACGGGGAATCGCAAACACCACGCCAGACTTTCTTAGGGCAACAGCGTATAATCTGAGCACAATCCAAGCCTGCGTGAGAAGGAATGCCCTCATGAAAGCAATGGTTCTGACCGAAATTGGAAAGCCACTTGTCTTGCAGGAACGTGCTGCGCCACCAACACCGCGCGCCGGCGAAATCCTGATTGAGGTTGAAGCCTGCGCAGTTTGCCGGACAGACCTTCACGTCGTGGATGGCGATCTGACGAAACCAAAGCTCCCGCTCATTCCCGGCCATGAAATTGTCGGCAGGGTACAGGCATATGGGGCAGGTGTTGATGACCTCACAATCGGCACGAGAGTAGGCATTCCCTGGCTCGGGCATACGTGCGGCTGCTGTTCATTTTGTCAAAGCCATCAGGAAAATCTCTGCGATCATCCCATATTCACGGGCTATACACGCGATGGCGGCTTTGCAACGCACACCATCGCAGATCGTCACTTTGCGTTTGAGTTGGACGACAAAGCCGATCCCGTATCCCTTGCTCCACTTTTGTGTGCCGGATTGATTGGCTGGCGCTCTTTAAAAAAGGCTGGCAAAGGCAAAAAGATAGGCATCTACGGCTTTGGCGCCGCTGCTCACATCATCGCGCAAGTCTGCATCTGGCAAGGCCGTGATGTCTATGCGTTCACCAGATCAGGCGACACGCAGGCGCAGAACTTTGCAAGAGAGCTTGGAGCCACTTGGGCAGGCAGCTCTGAAGACCAGCCACCCGAAAAATTAGATGCGGCCATCATTTTTGCTCCCGTGGGGCCACTTGTTCCAACAGCGCTGAGAGCTCTGCGCAAAGGTGGGCGCGTGGTGTGCGGCGGCATTCATATGAGCGACATCCCGCAAATGCCCTATGCATTGTTGTGGGAGGAGCGGGAGGTTGTTTCCGTTGCCAACCTGACCCGCGAAGACGGGTTGGAGTTTTTTCCCCTCGCCAAAAAAGCAGGCGTGCTAACCCACTGCATTCCCTACAAACTTGAACAGGCCAATCAGGCACTGGAAGATTTGCGAGGGGGACGGCTATCCGGCGCAGCTGTCCTCGTGCCGTAACACGAAAAACAACTGCGTCAGGCCAAATCAAACAGGATCAGGCTTGGTGCCCGCCAGCATAACCGCTGCGTTTTGCGGCAGACCAGCCTTTCAAGCTATCCTCTGCCGGTTTGAAGATCTCGACAAGAAGCGGATAGCACGGCGTATTGTCATCAGAGTGACTGCTGCCGCAATCACCACCCGGACAGGTGGAAAGCGCACCCAGAAGATCGATCTCCGCAAAGAACTCAATAAAATCACCCGGACGAACAGGGCTGGCTTTCATGAAGTACTGGTGGGTGTCGCGGGTAAAGCCGGTGCACATGAAAACGTTCATCACATCATGCACATGAGGCTCAGCACCATCTAACGAAAGCCCCTTTGCATCTGCCAGTGCGCGGGTCAGGTTAGAGTGGCAACAATGGTTGTAATCCACGTTCTTGAGCATGTGGTTGGTGTAAGGGTCGCAGCGCGTTCCAATCACATCATGGACGCCCGCACCATCCTCATCCCAGCCGTACCAGTCCAGCGTATCCTGTGTAATCGTCGCCATCGGACGCAGATACGGCATGGTGCTCCAGAGCCGGTCTCCGGTTGAAAGGTGCGAGGCGTGCAGCTGACGGGTCTTGCCGCTGAAAAACCGCTCATTAATGTCATTGGCATTCCACAAGTTGAGATCGCCAACCTGCGGGCCTTCAACGCTCACAATCCGGAAGAAGTGGCCAGCAGGCACCTTGAAATGACCGCCATCACGCGGTGGCACCACAACTTCCCCGATCTTCTCCAGGCTCTCTTTGGCCTGCTGATAAAGCTCAGCGTTATAGGCAGGCAAATGATCTACTTCGTAACAAACAATAGGAGACTTGGAGCGACGATCTTCGGAAGGAGCAGGAATGTCGGTCGTAATCGAGCGGGAGGCGATTTTTGTCATGAGCCAATGATCCTAAAAAGAGCAGAATTATTGGTTCTGATTGAACCCTCCAAATCTCAATTAATATATTGATTTAATTTCACTGATCCCTTCAGTCCCGGCACCTTTCGAAGGCACCATGAAGCCAGACAACTAAACCTTGCACCTAGCTTGAAGGAGCGGATCGCCGCACCGCCAGAAAATGCAGCGATCCTCATGTTGGCCAAGCTCTACTTGGCCGGGGCGAACTTGCCGGAATGCCGGTTAACTTGCTGAAGCAGAAACTTAAACAGCTTTCGGAAACCAAGGCCGGAGCGCATCTGGAATTCTTCATAATGAAACAAGCGCATTGGGTACTTCAGGGCTTTCAAATTCCGTATCAACGCTTTGCGCATAACTTCCGGACCACAAAACGCAATTGGCATCACATCAAAGAATTTTCCCTGCAGGATTTTCAGCAACCGCGCGTCGATGTACTCGCCCATGTCAGACTCAAAGTACTGCACATGAAGGTTCGGCAGACGGCTTTGCAGTGCCTCCAGCTCCTCCTCAAACGGGTTCTCCAACCGGTTACGGACGCCATAGTAAAGGTAGAACTGTCCGGTCTCATCCCCCCTCAAAGTCTGCGCCCACGACAGGAAAGGTGTGATCCCGACACCGCCCGCAATCCAGATCTGGTCCCGATTGGAAGCAATTGGGCGGAACCCGCCATATCCCTTGCTGATCTGAGCTTTT
Organism: Pseudovibrio sp. Ad13; assembly: GCF_001623225.1. Lineage (NCBI taxonomy): Bacteria > Pseudomonadati > Pseudomonadota > Alphaproteobacteria > Hyphomicrobiales > Stappiaceae > Pseudovibrio > Pseudovibrio sp. Ad13. The sequence continues at coordinate 231,126 of NZ_LMCC01000013.1, forward strand.
GTGCCGACCTGAAGCTCGTGCACACGAGATGTGTAATCACCCAGCGCAGAAATGCAGAACCGCAGTCTTCCGTCTTCGCGCGGCGCAGATGCAATCGTGTAAGGATGCACTTCGCCCATGCCCTCCTGATCAAAGGAGAGGTAAGCAAACTGACCGGCATCATGAGAAATAGGCTTGCCTTCAGGTTTCAGTGTCACACTGGTGATGCGCCCGTAAATCTGAACATCTTCTACCTCATAGGTCTTTGTGCGCCCGGCCATGCCTTTGTAAGTCAGGTACAAGAAGGACGCGACACCGGCAAAACAGAAGAAGGCGACGTAAAGACCAAGCGGATCACTCCAAGAGAACACGTTGGGGATCATCAGGAAGTGCGCAGCAGCAAGGGCGAAGAAAATACCGATCAAACGGTGGGTCCAACGCCAGATATTATAGGGGATGAAGGTCGCCAGAGAACCAAGGCCGAGGATTAAAATACCATTATACCCGATCTCGCCCAGCTCTTTCGCCAGTCCATCCGTATCGCCGCTTGAAAGCGCATCTGCATCAATGCTTTCATGCAGGAAAGCAGCAGCAATTGCGAAAATAGCCAGCCATTTATGCAAGACATATACGCGGTCCAGCGGGCCAAACAGAGCCTCAACGCCTTTCATCCGTGTGGCCATCACCTGAACCAGCCCCATGAAGATCAGTGAGACCATGCCAAAATACTGGCTCAGCAAAGCACCTGAGTCTGCTTGGCTACCAAACTGGGAGAAAATCAAAAGGGGGACTAGGATGCTGGCGATAATGAAGGTCAGGCCAATCGGTTTCATTCCGGTACGCTCATCTGAGTTAACGATGCGCACTCAGATGAAACTCTGGCTATGAAAGGTGAGTGACACCGTTGGGGGGCATCGCACACCATTCATAATCAGATCACCCCAAATGAAGCTACAGATGCAGCCTCGGAGTAGGTTTCAATCTGAGTGCTTCCCCTAAATTCACTTGGAAGCTGAAACCTACCTGAAGTTTACGACACTACTTTTTCAGTTTGAGCATAAAACAGGCTCCGCCCAGTCGCTCACTCTTGCCAAGGGAAATCTCGATCCCATTGCGGCGACACAGAGTTTGCGTAATAGACAGGCCAAGGCCCGCACCTGAACTTGATTGCCCCGGCATGCGGAAGAACCGCTCAAACACCTTCTCACGGTATTTCTCAGGCACACCCGGTCCACTGTCTTCAACACTCAGTTGAATATGATCATCACCGCGCTCAAGAACCACGATCACCTCACCATCAGACGGTGTATGACGGATTGCATTGCCAATCAGATTACCAAGCACAGCGCCCAGATCTTCCGGATCAACAACAGCTGCCACATGTTCTGATTGAAGCAGTTGCAGCTCCACATTTTTATCAAGTGCCGCATGGGCCTGCTGTGCAAGGCTTTCCTGAAGAACAGGCAGCAAGTCGTGCTCTGTTATCTCTTTGTGGGCATCCTGACCTGCACGGGCATGTTCCAAAAGCTTGGCGGCCAGATGTGTCGCCCGGTCAACGCCTTCAATGATGTTATCAAACCGCAGCCGTGTCGCATCATCCAGCGCGTCCCGCTCAATCACCTGACATTGGGCCTTCACCACGGTCAGCGGTGTTCTGATCTCATGCGCCGCATCATCAATAAACCGCTGCTCGCGAGCAAGGTAGTCTTCAATCTTGTCAAACAGCATGTTCAGGGAGTTCACAATCGGCACAAGCTCATCTGCCTGCTTCTCCGTTGTCAGCTTGCCAAGACTCTCAGGCTCCCGAGTTTGCAGTGTCTCAGAAAGAGTGGTGAGCGGACGTAACCCGCGTTTGACGATGAAAACCGTTGCGATGATGGAAAACACCAGCACCAGCCCCAAAGGGATGGAAACCGTGGCAACAGTCTGGTCGGCCAGCTCAATGGCTTCATCAAACACGATACCGATGATGTATTGCCTGTCAGTCTTTTCGCCCGGAAAATTCCAGATCACCCAGCTATCGCCCTCATGCTCAATTTCCTGAGCACCCGGCCTTAGATACTGGGGTAGCTGTACTTGGTCGGATGACTTATATAAATCGTTGCCGTCTCCATCGCGGATGACCACGAAGTAATCATTAAGTTCATGATGATCATCCAGATGCTTGGGAGAAATGGTATCCCCCTCCAGCTGTGCAATCGCGCTGACAAGCTGAAAGGCTTGCGCATCATGGGTCTCGTAAAGCTCTTCCTCTGTCATATTGTAGACAATGGCGGAAAAGACGCCCCAGACCACAAACAGCAGCGGGATCAGAAAGATGAGGATGCGGCTGCGGATGGAGGAAAGTTTCATGCCGGTACGTCCTCATCAACAATATAGCCTACGCCGCGGATGGTCCGGATCAGCTTAGACGTGGTTTTCCTGCGGATTTGCGAGACATAAACCTCAAGCACATTGCTCTCCGCATTCTCTTCCCAGCCATAAAGCTTTTCCATGAGATCAGACTTGGAAACCACACGGCCCCGCCGCTCCAACAAAATGGTCAACAAGCGAAAGGCGAGGGGCTGCAACACCACCTCAGCCCCGTTGTAGCAGGCTTTTTTCTGGTCCAGATCCAGCGTCAACGCCCCATGCTGCAACAACATGCGCCAGCGCCCAACAGAGCGCCGCACCAGTGCGCGGCAGCGGGCCAGAAGCTCTTCCATATCAAACGGCTTGGTCAGATAATCGTCTGCACCCAGATTAAGCCCGTCAATCCGGTTCTTGGTGGTCTCCCGCGCAGACAGGATCAGGATAGGCACATCTGCCTTGTCATCACGAACGGCCCGCAAAAACTCCAGACCATCCTGACCCGGCAACCCCAGATCCAGAATAACCAGGTCGAACTCTCCGGTTCTCAGAGCGTCTTCTGCCAAAAGACCATCATCGACCCAGTCCACTATAAATTCATGCCGCTCCAGAAAAGCCTTGATCGCATCCGCAATCAGCCGCTCATCCTCAACCAACAATACGCGCATGTGTTCCTTCCACTAGGGCGAAGTGCACCCAATATTTGCCTCAACTCTTTCACATCTACAAAGAACATGAAACTGAATTGTGCCTGAAGAAATCGCATAAGCGGTTACAATTGACGGATAATTGGTAGCTCGCCATATGGTTGGTCAAGGCGGCCCAATCGACACGCTCAAAGCGGCCTTGGCGCAAAACACCTCACGGATGAAAGTTTTGATACTGCGCGGTGGGCGCCCGCAGATTGTAGAAACGGCATCCGTTGTGAAGTCCCCCCAACCACTGCGATAGGCCTGCGCATAATCGCGAGAGATGCCTGCAATCCACTCATCTCAACCCGCACCAACAATACCATCATACACATCCTGCGGCATGACAGGCACATAGGTGATGGTGCGCTTGAGTTCTTCGCTGAGTGCCGACGCAACATCAAAATAAGAAAGGCTCTTTGCTCCCGTTACCTCATAGATGTTGCCGTTGAAATGATCATTCAGCACGCATTCTGCGGCGCACTCAGCCACATCGCGTGTGTCTACCATCCCCATCCGGGCATCACCCATGCCAAAGAAGAAGCTGCTATGTTCTGCTATGGTTTGCGTTGCCAGAAACATGTTCTGCATAAAAAGGTTAGGCCTCAGGATTACATACTCCATCCCGGAGCGAACAAGCTCATCCTCGGTTGCTGCATGCAACACAGTGTTCGCTGTTGGCCCGGTAGCACCTGCTTTGATGGCCGAAATGCGAACCACTTTGCCACACCGCTCTCCAATGCCGCATGAAGCACAGCTGAGGCCTGTTGTGCTGCCTGTGGGTTGGCCGAAGTGATCAGTACCAGTGTGTCAATGCCCGCCATCGCCTCAGAGAGAGAAGGCAGTTCAGCAAAATCTCCCCGAACCGCCTCAGCGCCCATGGATGAAACCAGCCGTGCATTTTCCGCACTGCGCACCAAAGCACGCACATGCCACGGTGTTTGCTTTAACTCTCTGAGGAGATGCAGGCCGATTGTCCCGTTGGCTCCGGTGACCAAAATACGCTTGTTCATGACGAAGCCTCCGTCCACACCGCAAGTTCGTTCCCGTTGGGATCTGCAAAATGAAACCGCTGCCCGCCAGGGAAAGAATAGATGTCCTGCAAGATCGCCGCGCCAGCTGTACGGACGGCCTTTAGCGTGCCCTCAAGATCCGCCGCATAAAGCACCACCAGCACACCGGGAGCCTGAACCGGAAACCCGCTTTCTCCATTAAAACCTCCTTCCACACCAGCACCGGAAAAGCTGATGTAGCTTGGCCCCCAGTCTTCAAAGACCCAGCCAAACACAGAGCTGTAGAAACTCTTGGTCTCTTCATTTTTCAGCAGAGGAAATTCGATGTAGTTGATGGATTTATCCTGGTTTCCCATCCCGCGTTCCTTTCATGTTTTGATTGGAACGCATTCTACTATTCTTCTTAGTGTGGTAATATTGCTTGAAATGGGAATGATAATTCCAAATATGGGAATATGATGCAGGACCTGAATGCAATCGCGATATTTGCTGAAGTTGCCAAAGCAGGCAGCTTTTCCGGAGCTGCCAAGGTGTTGCGCCTGCCGCTCTCAACCGTCAGCCGAAAGGTGGCGGATCTGGAAGCGCAGATCGGAGCAAAACTTCTGGAACGCACGACGCGGCGCATGCGTCTGACGGAAATCGGCGACCAGTTCTATCAAGCCTGCCTACCGGGACTGGAAGCATTCAAAGCAGCAGATCGCGTGGTGGAACAGAGCCAGTCAGTCGTGTTGGGAGACCTGAAGGTCACCGTGCCACCCAATCTGGCCGAAGCTCTCTTCATTCCCGTCATCGGGCAGTTTCGCCTGCAATATCCGCAGGTACGCATCCACATGATCGTATCAGAGCGCAATCTGGACTTTATCGAGGATGATGTTGATCTGTCTTTCCGCGTCGGTCCAAAACCAGATTCCGGACTGACACTCACAAAGCTCGCCGCCTACCGCCACGTTCTGGTCGCTTCTCCTTCTTACATCGCAGAGCAGGGAACTCCACAGCGCCCTGAAGACCTGATGCAACACGCCCTGATCGGCTTCGGGTTCTGGCAAAAGCCGGAAATCAGCTGGCAACTGAGCAGGAAAAGCGAAGAGCGGACCATTCGCTTTGCACCAGACATTGCCATCAACGACTACTCAGCGCTTCAATCTGCGATTAAGTCCGGATTGGGAATAGGGGAGCTGCCATCCATTCTCTGTCAGGACGCGTTGAAAAAGCGCAGTCTGGTGGAGGTGCTGCCGGAGTGGAGATTCCCTGAAATAGACCTGCACGCCATGCACACTGGCAAGCAAAATCAGTCCCGGCTTACACGCCTGTTTCTGGAAACCTGCGTGAGCATGATCCGCCCGAAACTCCGCCAGTTCGCGTGAGAGCTTCAGTAAGACCCGTAACGCACCAGCTGGCTGAAGGCCTCAACGATCTCTTCGACGCTTTCCTCGACGGGTTTTTCAAAGGTGTCGACCACAAGGCGGTGCTTCTTCCACGGCTCATAGCGTCGCCGCTGTACATCCTCCCAACTGGGCAGGGACATCGCGGAGATATCGTTGTGTCTGGTCTCAACACGTGTCTTGTGTTCAGCCTCGTCAGAGCAGATCACCTCAATGTTGAGCGCTTTCACCTTAGCGCCAAGCGCTGCTTCCAGCCAGATGTTGCGGGTAATCTCAATTGGATTCACCGCATCCGCAATCACATTGTTGCCCAGCAGCAAGTTGTCTTTGGCAACGGCTGCTGCTGCAACATAACCGGCATCTTCTGCTGGTGAGATCGCAAGAACGGAGGTCTTGAGGGCAGCCTCAAGTGAATCAATACGTAAATGAACGGCTTGCAGGCGCGGAGAAAGGGCCTTTGCCAAGGTCGTTTTACCAACACCAGGCAATCCCGAAAGAACAAATAGAATAGCCATGCCGGGCTCTTACCAGCCCAAGGTTTCATGAAGCTTTCTTCATGAGAGGCTAAATTAGGGCACCCTTAAGCAATCCCACGCACTTCCATCGGCGTCTTGCCCGTCCAGTTGTGAAACGCGCGAAAGAACGAGCCGGTATCCTTGTACCCAAGCAGATAGGAGATTTCCGGAATGCTCAGATCACTGCGCACCAGATAGTGCTGGGAGAGTTCGGCGCGGGTCTCGCTCAAAATGTCCTGAAAACTCTTGCCTTCTTCCTTCAACTTGCGCTGCAACGTCCGCTTGCTGGCATTCAGGTTCTGGCTGATCACGTCAATGGTGTTCTGGCCCGCTGGCAGGCTTTCCAATAACGCATTCTTCACGCGGCGGGACATTTCATCAGAACTGCCCGTGCTCTGCAATTTCTGGCGCAGCCCATCTTCAAACGTATCCCACATACCTTCCATCTGCGTGATCAGCGGACGAGTAGCATCCTGCAGCGAAAGGGTGATGTGCGCCACCGGAGCAGGAGTTGCCTTCACCCCGCATTCCGCTTCAACAGCAGACCAGTCCAGATCGCCAACAGGGCCTCCCACACTGAGCGGCACAATCTGCTCTCCGGTAAAGGTGCGGCTGCAATTGGTGAAGTAGACAATCTCGAACTGAGCCAGAATTTCAGGAAACGGTTCCGTCGGATCGCTGGAAGTAAACAGGATGGACACCGTACTATCTGTACGCTCAACTTCCAGCCGGATCGGCGCAATCAAAGGCTTAAACAGCGCAAGACGCTTCACGCCTTCCTCAATGTTTGGACTACAGGAAAACGCAAAGGCGTGTGGAACAAAACTGCCTTGCTTGATGGTGTGCCCAAGTTTGATTGCCAGATCGTTGCCGCCATATTCCTGATGCAACGCATGCCAGATGGCGAAATACTGCGCCTGTGTGATGCCCTTGGCTGCCGGACCCAGCTGCTCAATGGAAACTCCGGCACGGCGCATCACCCGATCAACAGACAGGTCAAGGTACTGAATGATTTGCGCCATCATGGCAGCGCCTGGGTAAAGATGTGCGTGTTTCGTCATGCTGGGCTCGGTCTCATTGGTCTTGCCACTCTTTCATCTCGAATTTTTGCTAGGTGTGCCAGTACCAATTTACATAGTGGCGCGATATGGCAGTACTTTGGCGCGATCTGCCACTGAAAGCGAGAGAGGCGAGTGCTAGGGATAACTACAGATCATTTGTTTCAGGCTCAAAAAGCAGAATAGCGCATTCCGCATACAACACTGCCCCATTCAAACAGTGCCTGAGATTATTGCTGACCCAGCCAACCGCTACGGATCAAAAAAGGGATTTTTTTTGATGGCAATTTCTTTAAAGCTGAACGGCCAGACGCATAAGGTCGACGCCGAACCAGGAACCCCGCTTCTTTGGGTGATCCGCGATGAACTCAAGCTCACCGGAACAAAATTCGGGTGTGGTGTCGCCTCATGCGGGGCGTGCACCGTTCATCTGGATGGCGAACCGGTCCGCTCCTGCCAAACGTTTATTGAAGATGTGGAAGATTCTGAGATCACCACAATTGAAGGCCTGAAGTCCACGCCAGCACAAGCCGTGCAACAGGCATGGACAGAGCTGGACGTGGTCCAGTGTGGTTACTGTCAGTCCGGCCAGATCATGTCTGCCGTTGGCCTGCTCTCTGAAAACGCAAAGCCAACACTGGAAGAAATTGACGATTACATGGACGGCAACGCCTGCCGATGCGCCACCTACCAGCGCATTCGCTCCGCAATCGTACGTGCATCAGAAATTATGGAGGCTTGATATGAGCGTGTTGTCCTCTCGTCGTGGCTTCCTCAAAGGGGCAGCAGCCTCTGCTGCCGCCGTTCTTGTTATTGGTGTGGCCCCATCCGGCTCTATGGCCGCTGCAAATGCTGCAGACACCACCATGCTCAATCCGTTTGTAAAGATTGCAGCAGATGGCACCGTGACTGCGATCGTCAAACATTTTGAAAAAGGGCAGGGTCCGGCAACCGGCCTCACCACACTCATTGCAGAAGAGCTGGGCGTCAGCATGGATGCGATAGAGTATGAGTTCGCCCCATCCAACCCGAAGCTTTACAACAACACGGCATTCGGACCTATCCAGGGTACCGGCGGCTCCACCGCCATGTTCAACAGCTTCAAGCAGTATCGTCAGGCAGGCGCCGCGGCCCGTGAAGTGCTGTTGCAAGCCGCATCACTGGCATGGGATGTGCCCGCCGCCCAGCTCAAGCTGGAAGATGGCGTGATCTCAGGTGGCGGCAACAAAGCGCCAATCGGCGAGTTCGTAGCCGCCGCGAGCAAGCTGACAGCACCTGAAAACCCGCGCCTGAAAGATCCATCCGAGTTCAAGTTGATCGGCAACGCAAGTGTGCGCCGCAAGGACACACCGCCAAAGATCAACGGCACCGCCAAATACGCGATGGACATCCAGCTTGATAATCAGATGGTCGTCACCATCAAACGGGCCACCCGCAAAGGTGCAACTGTCACGTCCTTTGACGACAGCGCCGCAAAGGATGTCAAAGGCTTCATCCGTGCAGCTACACTGCCCAACAAAGCTGGTGTTGCAGTTTACGCAGAAAACACATGGGCCTCTCTTCAAGCCCGTGAAGCTCTGGAAGTCACCTGGGACAATTCAGCAGCTGAAAGCCGCAGTTCTGAAGACGTCTACAAAGAGCTGATGGCTGCGCTCAACACAGTGCCGGAATACAACCTGACCAAAAACGATCAGGCCGAGATTGCAGGTGCGATTGAAAACGCAGACAAGGTGGTGGAAGAGACCTTCTACTTCCCATTGCTCGCACATGCGCCAATGGAACCGCTCACCTGCACCATTGAGGCGACAGAAGATGGCGGCGTGATCCTGCATGACGGCTGTCAGATGCCAACCTCACCACATGCAGCGATTGCGCAAATCCTTCAGGTGCCAATGGACAAGGTGCAGGTCAACACCATGTTCGCTGGCGGCTCGTTCGGTCGCCGTGCAACACCAACGGTCGATTATCAGGTAGAAGCAGCGCTTTCCTTTGTGATGACGGATCGCCGCCGCCCGGTCAAACTGGTGTGGTCCCGCGAAGATGACATCACCGGTGGCTACTACCGCCCGGCATTTGCGCACAAAGTTCGTGTTGGTCTTGATGTAGATGGCAACATCGCAGGTTGGGATCACCGCGTTGCAGGTCAATCCATCTCCAAGGGCACCCCGTTTGAGGCGTTCTCGGTTCATGATGGGGTCGATCATCTTTCCGTAGAAGGCGTCACCCCGACGCAGTACTCCATTCCGGGCATGTTTGCGGGTCTGACGGACATCAAACCAGCCACAACCGTTTTGTGGTGGCGCTCCGTTGGTCACACCCACACCGCCTACGTCATGGAAGCCATGATGGATGCCGTTGCAACAGCATCGGGCCGTGATCCGGTTGAGTTCCGTCTGGCCCATCTGGCAGGCGATACGCCAGATCAAAAACGACTGACGGGCGTTCTCAAACTGGCTGCTGAAAAAAGCAACTGGGGCAAAGGCGCTGAGGGTCGCTCTCAAGGTGTTGCGGTCCACAAATCCTTTGGCAGCTATGTTGCCGAAGTTGTCGAAATTTCAGGTGATGCAGAAAACGGCGTGAAGATCGAAAAAGTCACCTGCGCCGTTGATTGCGGTATCCCGGTCAATCCGGATGTGATCAAGGCACAGATGGAAGGCGGCATCGGCTACGGCCTCGGCCACGCCATGCGCGATGAGATCACGCTGGAGAACGGTGAAGTTATCCAACAAAACTTCCCGGACTACGAACCGCTCCGCATCGGGGATATCGGCGAGATTGAAACACACATTGTCCTCTCCACACAAGCCCCAACAGGCGTCGGCGAACCGGGCACACCACCATCCGCTCCAGCACTGGCAAATGCCATTGCAGCGAAAGGACCACGTGTAACCGAACTCCCAATGACCAAGGCAGGCGTCACCTTCGCCTAAACTGATTTGGCAGAGTAAAAGGCAGGCTGAATATCCATCAGCCTGCCTTTTGTGTGTTTTACAAAAAAACGCAGCTCACACGTAAAAAACGCAAACCAACGCACAAAAACACGATCATTTTTCAGCTCACAACTTATTTGGTGTGTAAGACGCACTAACGCTCTGTTTTTTATAAGTAAAATCAAATCTATTCTGATCTGTGAAGCGAAAACAACTTCTTACAGATGAAACCTTTTCAGCTCACTTTGTGAACCTTCAATTGTCGCAAATTGAAGCCTGCCTGCACCCTATGTTCCCCTTAAAAGCGCGGAGCAGTGCTCCCGAATTCTGTCTTTATCCCCGTTGATGGAATGGGCTTTGGGAGCTGAGCAATGGATTTCCTGCAACAAACCTGCAAAAGCCTTTATCTGGCTCCAAACTCTGGCGACAACGCCGGTGGTTTTGCGTTTGTTGTCAGCAAGGTAGCCACCAGAAGAGCCAAACTCCCCAAGTGCATTTCACTCAAAGACGCGCTCACCAGCAAAACCTATTCAGGCTCCTTCATTTACTGCCCGGATCCACTTGAATGTGGAGGCAAAGAGAGCAGTCAACAGGACCTGGTATCTGGCCTGCATGCCTACTTGCAAAGCATGAATGTACTGCGCGGTTTCATGTGGCTTCCCAGAGACTTAACGCCGCTTCCAGTCCCTCGTGACTACACCGGCCAACGCCCGGCCTTCTTCTCCATTAATGCAGCGGGAACAGTGACAACCAGCAGTCTGTCCTACCTTCTGGCACCCGAACTCACCATCGAGTTCTATTCAAGCGCTTACATTGGTGTTTCTGAAGATGAAGAGAACCTGCAACTCTCAGAATCTGCCATCCAGTTGGGAGGATATCTCAGCCCGGATACGGGGTCGGTGAGCAAGGCAGACATCCGCTGCTCCGGCCCGGATCGCGGTGCCATTGTGTTTGATGCCGAGTTCGAGCGCGGCGCTCTTCATGATCAATGGAATCTGGGTTTTCAATGGGTTACGAAAGATGCGGAGACCAAAACCGGCGTCAATGGCCAACGCTTCGCCTTGGGTACAGGCGATGATGGCAGCCGTAATCCTCTGCCTATGACGCTCATTGTGGATGTCACCGATGCGCTGAACATCTACCCGACGCACAATCGAACAGATCCCAACCGCTGCGCCTTCTATTTTCGCGCCGAAGAGGAAAGCGGGCAGGGACCAACCCTGAACAGCTTCTACCGGACCACCTACGGCGCTCCCGTTGTTTTACAGAGTATCACCGCTGACAGCCATGTGAGTGATGCACAGCCAGCAGGCATTATCCTCACCCCGAGCTACGAGAATGCCTCATCACTTCATAGCTTTATCGCCAGTCCTGTTGGTGATTTCCTCGTCTGTGCACCTGTCGCACACGACGATACAAAAGCCCGCTTCATGTGCGGACTGGGCGGCACGGAGTTTCTGGAAGTTCCTGGTGCTGCAGAACACGCGCTCTCTGAGGGAGCACGGCTGCGGTTTATACCCGATCAGCCTGCCTACGCACCGGTTTTCCCGTTGCCTTTGTCGTCTCCCGTTGGACGCCCCGCACCCAAAGGAGCCCCGCTCAAAGGCAACTACAAAACGTCGTATGTACAGGTGTTCCCGCCAGATAACGCCGCAGAAAAAAGCGGAACATCCATCACCTATGTGGCGCAGCCCCACGGCAGCGCACTGCACGGCTATGATGATGAAATCTGGCAGGAAAACAAGGAGTTGCTGGGCACTGTCAGTCCGGCCTACACACTGCCGCCAATGGAAGATCAGGCCTTCCCCATGTTCCCCTACGCCGGTACGGATGAGGGCGACCCGAGTTATTCTCAGTGTGATGTCGCCCTGTTTGAAAAAAGCATCATTGCTCCAACCCGCCGCAAGGTGATTGCGTCTCTGACCAACGGTCAATCCAACGCCAGAGAGGCTAAGGCGCAAACAGGAGAGGGGGATGCAACCCTGACAACCCCACTGGGCGTCATCGCCACGCTGCAATCACCCACAGACGCCAGTCACTGGAAGGAAGTCAAACTCGCTCAAATCAAAGTACCAACACCTTCTGATTTTGCCTTCAAAGATTTATCCCCCAAACTCATAGAGGCCTTCCAGACCAATCAGCTGTTTTTGGTCGCCGTAAACCCATCAGAATTAGGTGAAGCAGGCTCAACCTTCCTCAACACGCTGAACATTGAAGACTGGCAAATCGAAGCCGATGTCGGCAATTCACCAGATTTCGGCGACTACGCCAACATATTGATTATTAAAGGAATACGCGGTCCACTCTACGACCCGAAGGGCAGTGAAAAAGACAACCTCATCTCCAATCCGCAAAAATGGACCCAAAAAGAAACCTTCGCCGCTCCAACAACCAAGCGCCAAAACACACCAGACAAAGCCCAGCTGGTCAATGTCTCCTCATGGCTTCAGGACTACTTCAAAGCAGCCTATGAGAACCCGGCAACAGAGTACTTCGAAAGCTTCAACCTGACCGCTGCCGACCCCAACTGGACCGGCGTACTTATGCTACGCGCGCGTATCAAATCACCACCCGAGCAATTGGCTGGGATTGTGGCCGGTGTGCGCGATCCAGCAAAGTTTTATGCCCACCATCTCGCTATCCGCATCAATCAGATCAAGGCAGGTGCAAGTGGTGAAAAAATCGAAATAAAGAAGCAAAGCTCGGTCTATGGGCTGATTTACTATGAAGACAGTGACCTCATTGTACCAAAGGGAGCAACGAGCCCGGAGCCAGTTGTGCCCTCTGCAACGCGCACATATGATTTCATCCTGCTCTCGCTCAAAGTGCTTTTTGAGAACTCGGCAATAAAGAAGTTCTCCTCCTTCGCACAGCTCTCCATGACCAGGATTTTTGGCAGTGAGACCGTCAGTTCAAAGCCCGTTTTACCGGCAAGCCAACCACAGCCCAAAGGCAGCCAGTACAAGTCGTTGATTATGAAAGCGAGTTATCAGGACAACAACAACCACCCGTCCTACACCATGGCTGCAACCCATCCCTATCTGTTCACGGTCGACAACAACATCCTGGAGCAAACAGAGTTCACATCCGCGCGAATGAACACCGTCTCCAAACATGAAAAAACGCAGGAAAATCTAACAGAGCCACTCATCCGCTTCGCCTTCACTGGCTCCCTCGATTTCGCGATCCTCAGCGCAGGCAAGAACGAGCCAGTTGACTTATTCTCCTTTGGCAATGAGCCAGACCAGCAAACCAGCCAGAATGGACTGGCCTTTAACGAGCTCGGCCTGCAAATGAGCTTTGCACAAACGAGTGCCTACGAAAGCCAGAAGATCACTTGGGACAGCGCTCAGCTGACATTCGACAGCAAAAACAGCACACCTCGCAGCGGTAGCCTTGTTGCCACTATGCCATTGCAATTGAAAGGGTTTGTCAGCTCCGACAGCGCAGATAAAACGCCAGCTTCCATGGGATACTTGGATGTTGTAACCAGCGTCCGCCAGCAAGGCCTGTCAGACACATGGAACGGCCTCAAGTTCGAAGTCAGCCTCGGCACCGCCGGAGACCTCGCAGGCAAACTGGGCCTCACCGCTGATTTGCTGCTGGCATGGTCACCCGACTCCACGGGCGAAACCTACAAATCCAAGACTGCCATCCATATGCCGGGCTCCTCCAACGGCGCCTCGCTCATCAGCTTGCAGAACGTGCTTTCAATGTCCTACGGCCCGATCCAACTGCTCTACACGGAGAACCCCAATAACAAAGAGGCTGATGCCAACAAGCAATACATGTTTGTTCTCAATGAGATCGCCATCAAGTTTCTGGGGCTGGCCAAGATCCCGCCAAGCGGCGCCACATCGTTCTATCTGTTCTCCGAGCCAGATGAGAGCAACGAGGGCTCGGCCAAAACCACAGGTCTGACCTGGTACGCGGTCTACAACAACGAGCCCGCCGACAGCAAATAAATCACTCCTTTAATCAGCACTGGTGCAGCAAGATGAACGAGCACAGTCCAATCGAACCACTCGAGCGCGTAGCCACGCCAGACGAAGAGAGCCTGTCCTCAGAGCTTGCCAATCTGGTGCAACTGTTTGCGTCTGCTGCACAGGATTTGAACGCGACGCTCTCCAGTCACATTCTTGGACGGCTCACGGATTTCCTGCGCGGTAAAAAGCTGCGCTACTTCCTCTCTCAAGACCAAAGATCAGGCAGCGCCGCCAATACCATCAACCTCCTAAAGCGAATGATTTCCCTTGGATTTCAGGTAGATGTGGACCTGATTTACGACAGTGGCCAAGAAACGCTCCTGCAGGAACTGGCGCAGCTGCTACCCGGCTTTGACCCGACCACCCGCGCATCAATGACGCTGGACGGCGTTACAATCACCTTTCACGCTTATCAGGAAACCACCGTTGGCGAGATAACCCACCGTTCCGTGCCGGGCCTGTCTGGCACGATGCCGCTATGTCTATGTGGCGGCGGTAACATTCCCAACATCGACAATACAAGCATCGCGACTGCAGTGAAATGCAGCTACTTTGTCCTGCTTCAACCTTATCTTTGGACAGCCGAAACCTGCACGCAGGCTGAAAAGACTTGTTCCACCAACTCCTTGGTGGTGCTACCGGGCCTGAAACAGACCATAAACCTCGATGATCAGCTCGTTCTGCAAGGCTCACAGTTTGCTTATCGCAGTTTCAAACAGAATCTGACCACAAAGCTCAACTGGGCGGACCTGAGGAAGATCCCGGAGGTCAACACCAAGGCATTGAGTGCGGCGCAGAACATCAGCAATGCTCTTGGAAAATCAGGCCAATCCGGCATCGAGTTCTTTCCGGTTGCGAGCCTGCCAGGGTCATCGACAGACAAAACATCGCTTGTCGGCAATGCAGAAGGGATTGCCTTTGAGCTCATCGCTGCAGCCGCACTCCTGCAAAAGCAAAAAGGCTTTACCCAAAAGCCGGTTGTCATTGCTGTCCTGGATGATTTGAGCAGTTCCACATGGCAAACACTCGCACGATATTTTCCTCAAAAGAACGCGGCGAAGCAGGGTGCAACCACATCTCTTGATGAGCTGACAAAGAACATCAACGCTTACTGCAAGAACCAGCAAGTGTTCCGAAATACCTCTGGCTCAGGTACCGGTATTTACCTGAATAAGGACCTGTCAGGCTCTGCTGGGGCTGCTTTCCTCAGCAAACTGAAATCGGGTGCAACTGTTGTCACCACCTTGTCTGATCTGCCGCCAGACGTGATTGACTATTTGTATGGCGCAGCCACTTTGCCAAGCGTTCTGGAAGGCACTCAAAGCGCCAATCGGGCTGTAAACCTGGGTAAGCCGTTCTTCAAACTCGGCAATTTCACGTCCAACCCTTATCCAAGCACATTTGGAAACGGCAAGGGCAAAGCTGCCAGCAGTACAACACCAACCACCGCAACGCTTTTAGATACCTCCAAAAACCAGATTGCTCTCGGAACATCCGCGTTTCAAGAGGGCTACAAAGCAACCATGCCGCCCAATGAACTGGCGCAAACCATATCGAATATGGTGACCCAGTTTCGCTCAGAAAAGGGCGAGTACTTCGAGTATTTTGATGGGCTCAAACAGTATTACACTGCTCCTCAAAACGATAAACTATTACAAGCACTTGGATTTTTAGCGGCCAGATTTGCTCTTGCTTCGGTCGCACGTGGCGTCTCTGACAGCATTTTTTCTGATCTGCAAACACTGCAAACCTCACTGACGTACAATACAAAAAATGGGATGCTCGTTCTAATCCCCAATGTGCTGAAAGAGGGACCGTTCCACACCTTCCTGCAAACAGTACTGGGCTCAGGCGGACTGACAATTGGCTCCGTAAAAAGCCCCGTGACGATCAAACCTGTCTACACCTCAAAAAAGCTCAGCAAGATCATCGTACAGGGAAAGACCTCGGATTTTCTCGGCACAGAACTGGAAGTCACATTTACCGTTTCCAGCACAGGGCGAGCGAGTAAAAATCATAGTAATTACAAAGTCCAACTCCAAATCTCGCTGGAAAAGCTTGAGTTACCAGGCGTCGAATGGTTCGCACTGGAAGACACAGGTCTGTCCGTCGAGTTCTCCAGCAATGGTGCGCGTCTCACAGGTGGTGTGCAAACCTCTATTGAGGTCGGCGACACGCTCATTCCATTCCACATGGATTTCCCTAGCTCTGCCAAAAACAAGATGGTGGTGCAGGGAGCATTTGCAGAGGAGGCAGCCCCTTCGCTGAACTCCATATTCACGCTCATCGGCGGGATGAACTTTGCAAACTCGATCCCCTCAGAATTTGCCGACCTGAACGAGCTAAATGTGGATGGTCTGCGCTTCAACTATGACCAAAAAAACAAGAGAATAGACAGTTTTCAGGTTTCCCTGAAAGACAGCAAGGAATGGGATCTGTTTGGTGGATTGAACCTGAAGAACCTGAGTTTTGAGATCACCGCTTCACAGCCAACCGGCAAACGTCAGATAAGCTGGGTGGCCTCCACAGATGCTGTGATCGGTTCAAGCAGTAACCCAGCAATTCTCGATCTTTCTGCCACCTATCCGCAAACCACTGTTACTGCGACACTCAGCCCGGATGGGGCAAACCTGCCTGTCTCGGACTTCGTGAATGCACTGCTGCCAAGCGGCTATCACCTTGACGTTGATGCCGATATTGCAAACCTGTCACTGGAATATTCTCCCGGCCAGAACAAGAACAGCAGCACCTATTCCGTTGAGGCTGGCGTAAATTTGAAAGGCTGGCAAATCACCTTGCCACCTGCAAAGTTCGAGCTCAACGACATCTACATCCAAGTCAAAGGTGTTGGAACCAGCTCGGTAGGCTCCATCAAAGCCTCAACAATGCTTTTTGATGGTCTGCCAAATGTTCAGCCCGTCCCAGTTAATGTGACAGCCACATTCGACACGCACAACCATCTCTGGACGTTCCGCGGAGAACAGGGCGATACACCCATCAAGATCAGCCAGATCATTGATGCCTATTTCGGCAGTAACTGGGCACCGGATGCTATCGATGTAGACCTCTCAGATCTGAATGTAACCTTCTCAACGGGCACCGGAACATCCGCGGCCAGTTATGAGTTTGGGGGAACAGTGAGCCTCAACAAAGACGTGAGGCCAAAATGGCTCCCGGATGTGACTTTCACGGCAAAAATTGGAGATACAGGGGGACGTGAGCTGCTGTTATCCGGCAGCAAAGCGCGCATTCCGGTGCTTGATGACCGCGAAGAGATTGTCTTCATTGAACCAGCTAAATCATTGACCCGTTATGAAACTGCAAAAGAAAACGGCAAATACGCATTGCTGACAGCTGATGTGCTTTGGGAGAACATCGAGCTCACCGTATTTTATGAATATGCCAAAATGCATTCACATTTCGGGATCACTTGGGGCGCGTTCTCGGCAGAGGTATTGGCTGATCAATGTGCGACAGTCAAGTTCACAGACACGACCACTCTGGGTGCGATGGTGGAAACCTTTGTGGAATGGATGACCGGAACAAAGTTTGGGCTCGCCGCGCCATTTGACCTGTTAAATGATGTCAAACTTTCTGATTTTGAACTCAAATGGGACTTTAACACCGGAAGCGTTGAATTTGATGTGAAAATTGGTCCTATCGACCTTTTAATCGCCTCAGTGACCGGCATTTCGCTCACCTATAAAAAGAAATCAGGCGTTTTCGTGCAGCTGAAAGGTGATTTTCCCTGGCTGTCTCATAACGGGCTGGAAGCAAAAAAACAGCCGTCATGGCGAGCTGATCAACCCTCCACAACACCTAGCCCCGGCGGTGCTGGCAACAAGTATCTTGACCTGCGTTTACTCGCCGGCGGGCAGCATGTGGACGTCAAAGGCCTGCAAGACGTCACCACCGTGCAGCAAGCTGTCGATATTCTGGGAGACCTTCACAAACCCTCAGTGAAGAAGGTGCCCGACATCGGCTTTGCTGGTGACATCAACTGGCTGTTTGCAACGGACTTCGGTGTTCTGAGGATCGATTCCAGCAAAGAACTAGGGCAGGAACATCAAGGCGACCTTGAAAGCACCGGCGCGAAGTACACGTTCACCTTGCAAGTGGTTCTGACAGACCCAAGTCTCTATGCACTGCGCATTGCCTGTAATGGAAAAGCGGCTAAGGTCTTCTCCGGTCTGGATTTTCAGGTCATCTATAAAAAAGTCTCGCCGGGCCTTGGTAAATTTTCAGCCTCCATCGAACTGCCGGAAATCATGCGCCGCATTGATGTTGGGGCCGTGACAATCACACTGCCCACATTCGGGATTGAGGTCTACACCAACGGTGACTTCCAGATTGATGTCGGTTTCCCCTGGAACAACAATTTCTCGCATTCTTTCTCAGTTGAGGCCATCGTACCGCCGGGTATTCCGGTGAAAGGCGGAGGAGGGTTCTACTTTGGCAAGTTGCCTGCTGCTTCTGTCAAAGGGCTGCCAGTCTCCACAAAAGGCTTCTTCAACCCCAATCTGGTCTTCGGCTTCGGCGCGCAGCTGGGGCTCGGCAAGTCCGTTGATATGGGCATTCTCAAAGCGGGCTTCAGCCTCACCGCCTTCGGAATTTTGCAAGGCATCCTAGCAAAGTGGAATGCCTATGAAGATCATCACTCAGGCAGCAGCGATGCTCTGTCACTGCAGGGCGAATATTTCTTCTCCCTCACAGGAACCTTTGGCATCATTGGTAAACTGTATGGCACCATAGATTTTGCTATTATCAAGGCTTCGGTCAATATCAGGATCGAGGTAAGCGCACAGATCAAGCTTGCCTCATACGAGCCGATCCCCCTCACAATTTCAGCTAAGGTGGATGTCCGCGCCTCTGCGAAGATCGATCTTGGCCTGTTCACCATCAAAGTGAGCTTCAGTTTCTCCGCGCACGTTCATACCACCTTCAAACTAGGTGCTCTCCAGGATCCGAGTAAAGCTCCCTGGCTTGATGGTTCTGAAGCCTACGAAGGCTTGCTTGCTGCACCATTAGCGGACCGCCTCGCGCTCTACAGCCGCTTGCTAATGCTGACGGGAGCCTATGAGGCAGCTCCAGTAGAGTTCAACTGGGCAAACCTGCAACCCGCTGCGGATCCCTCTCAAAACCCGCTGGAGATCCATCTGGGCTACGGCTTGACCCTGGCAAAGGATGAGAACTGGTCGTCTTCTAAAGAGGCCCGAGCGCCACAGTTGCCGTGTTACGTCGCCAACCTGTTCATTTCAGCACCCGCACCAGCAACTCCGGAAGATGCGGAGCTTTATGAGAAGGCCGCAGGGCAGCAAACAGACACTGCATTCGAGGCTCTGGCCAAGATGGTAACCCGCTGGCTTGTAGCCGCGACCATGGGTGATGAAACCCCCAGTGCAGACCAGGTCGATAACCACGTAATCAGCGCGATTGAGATCAACGCCATACTGAACAGGCTGGGTGAGTTGGAAGGCTCGTCAGACGCATTGACCCAGCAGGACATCACCACGTTCCTGCAGCAACAGTTCATGCTCCATATTGCTTTGCCGTCCCGTCCAGGAGAGGCGCAAGCGACCTATTTCCCCATGTTGCCATCACTCAGCATCGCGCTGGAACAAGACAGCAAAACATCGCTCTCCTATACTTTTGCAGACTACAATTCCATAACCACCGAGTACCTGGAAGACTTAAAAGTTTACTTTAACCAGCTCAGTGTTCAGGTGGAAAAAGAGAGTGGAAAATCCCCCTTTGAGATTGATGTAGGTGGCAGTAAAACATCAATAGCATCATATATATATAAAAACTACTTCATGCTGATTATGAAGCAGATGATGCAAAACCTCCTGAGCGGTCTACGCGACTTCAATTATCCGCTCCCAGCTGGAAAAACATCCAGTTGCATTGTGAGTTGGGTCAACAGCCAAGGTGCCTTTTCCGGAGCAGACTTTACCCTCACAGACCTCTTCAAAGCCAACAACAGCCACCCTTTGACAGCAGGCCTCAACGTCACAATTCCGACTGCACCGCTTGTGATCCCTGCGAACAGTTCCTTCCAAAAATTAGCTAGCAACAACCCATATAATGCGACTGTCGAAGCCTCTGACCTCATGAGTAAAAACAAGGCAGTCGCGGGCCTTTTGCGCAGCGGAGCTCAGATTGTTTACACCGCATCAGATGGAACTGAGAAGAAGCATACAGTCTCTGGTGGGCAAACATTAAATGCAGTCGCATCAGCTCTTGGGATTATCATTGATGAACTGACCAGCAGCAGTGCTGTGCAAGCCCAGCAGGACCTTCTGGTTGTCGGCTCTACGTTGCAGATGCCAGCGTTCACGCAAAAGACAACGGACACAGATACCCTCTCATCCATCGCGCAAAAGTTTGACGCTGATGTTGAAGCGCTGGCAATCACCGCAAACGGAGAGCTCACCGATCTGTTTGCAGGCGCCACGGGCTCCAACGCAGGATCGGATGCTGGCAGTTTGAGCATCGTACATCTGCCTCAGTTCTCCGTTGGAGAGCTCATCAAGGAAGTGCAGCGAACGGGTGGCATCACCCACCTGTCAGGCATGGCCTCACGCTATTATTTCCACGGTATGCGTCTGCCAACAGGTGGCATTACACCACTTGTTGATGGCATCTGGGTTGAAAAGGATGAGGCTGGAAAGCTCAGTCTGCCGAATGAGGCTGGCCTGTTCGCTCTGTCCGGTCAGCAGCTCGCCATCCCAACGCCGCTGACAAGCAGTCTCTCCTTGCTGCTGAGCAAGCCAAAGGATGCAGATTGGATCACACTTGGAAATGACCAAACCACCCTGAAATACGAGGTGGATGTACCGTCAGACAATGAGGCGACTGCAAGCAAGGACTATCAACGCATTGAAGCTGTCAACGCCTACGGGAAGACAGAGTACTTGTCAGCTGGACCAGAGGAACTTTCACTCCTTGCAAAGGTTGAGCAGCAACCAAGCGCTTTCCCAATCCCGCACTTCATCAATTGGCAAAGCGCAGAGCCAATCAACGTTCCCACAAACGACCCTCAAAAGCCATCCAACACCCAATATCTGCGTTTGTGGACGCTTTCTGCAGCACTAACGACACTTGGTGCCAACAGCGCACAAAACAACGCAGTTGTGCCTCCTCAGCTCCTTGTTGAGCAGGTGTCGATGGATGCTGCAACTGGAAAGGCCAGCAAAACCCCGCTGACAAACTATGGCTGGGCCTCAACAATTGAGTTCTCCATCAAGAAACTGCCAGCTCAAACATCGAGCGCTCCAGCGGCGGAAGCTAAAGCGGCGCCGGATGCGGCCTTGAAAACTACCTATGAGCTGAATGGGGTGAGTTCAGCTGGCGTTGTCATTCTGGAGCGATTGCTGCAAAGCCTGCCTGCGGATCATAGCTTTGTATCTCTTACGCTCGGTTACAGCAAAGGCTCACAAAGCAGCGGTACACATTTTGTGGGTGAGGGCGGCAGCAATGTCACCTTCGGCCTGTCGCAAATCAACCTCTCCACGGTGACCAATCCAAGCGGAGAGTTGTTGTCTGAGGCGGTAAGGGAAAGCCAGAGCCCGACGCTTCTCAACACGTCCATGTCACTGGTCAAACTGCTTTGGGAAGCTGGCATCACCAACTCGGGTGGCTTCTATCTCTATTACACCGCTGATGACGGGCAGACCGGATTACCGCCGGATATCTTTAACGAAAAAGGCGAGGCGACGCTGTCTCTGGTCATCATCCATGAAGATCAGGAGTACATGCACGCCTACGTCAACGGGCTCGCAACTGCTCAGCCAATCGCAGGCTCAGGTACATCATTGACGGCCGCTGCCAAAGGCGAGTTGGTGGAGCACACGACCACTGATGATGATACGCTGGCAAGCATTGCGCTACGCTATCACTCCAACCTCAACTCACTCATCGCCAACACTCTGACTTCAGATCAGGACACATCAGCGAACGGCAAAATCCAGCTGATACCGGGCAAAACCATCAGTATCGAGCAGGGCACCTATCGGGTTCCACAAAGCGGTGATGTATCCTTCGCAAGTATCGCCTTGCGCTTTGGGACAAGTGTTGAAGAGCTAAAGCAGGTAAACCCGCGTCTGACTGGCGAAACAGTTTCAGCTGGCGCACCAATACGGTTGCCTGTGATTGATTTGACAATTGGCTCCAAGACTTTGAGCAACGACTTGTCGA
This sequence comes from Pseudovibrio sp. Ad13, assembly GCF_001623225.1. Taxonomy (NCBI): domain Bacteria; kingdom Pseudomonadati; phylum Pseudomonadota; class Alphaproteobacteria; order Hyphomicrobiales; family Stappiaceae; genus Pseudovibrio; species Pseudovibrio sp. Ad13. The sequence continues at coordinate 253,223 of NZ_LMCC01000013.1, forward strand.
GCTGCACATGCCTGTCAGATATTGCGGATTACTTCGGCACAGAGCCCATCGTTGTTGCCAGCGCGAACGCAGAGATGGAGCAACTGCTCGTCACCGGTCAAACACTCACTCTGCGTGCTGGCCCGCTGACTGTTCAACCCGGAGAACATCCCGGCGTTCAGGCGCTAAATGCACAACGTGAGCAGGCGCCGGAGATACCCAAGGGTGGAACAGGAGATGACTACGCGACGGCCTTGCTTCTCAACAACTACAGCCTGCTGGCCTATAAGATTCTGGGAAATCAGGACTTCAGACCAAGCAACATGGGCCTGCCCATTGGTGCCTCAGGCAAGTCTACCTCGCCCAATGAGGGAAAGATCCGATATGTTCTGGAAGCGTCTGCTGGCGATGCGGAAATGTATCATGGCGTAATATCGTATCTCAGCCTTGTAAAAACCGAAAACGCCTCAGAAGCCACGACACTTAACCCGTACAGTGCCAACGGATTGCTCCTGCAAACTCAACTCGGATGGAACGACTATTACGGCAATACGATCCTATCAACACTGGACGAGCCCACAAAGCACGCAGGAAAGTTGAACAGCAAGCCGGCACTTCAGGGCTACACAGATCAGATCATCCCGCTCTCGCAATGGCCCTCGACCTCTGCAAACTGGACAGTGCAGCCTGAGGGTAGCGCTGAAACGAACCCGGAAAACTTCACGATCCTCATCACCTTCAGCTTTGATAGTGGACCCTTCTTCCCGCAAAAAGGCCAAAATCCGGAGATCGCACAGCAAAGAGCGCACTCAGCACTGGTTATCGTTGAAGATATGCTGGCCCAGTTTAATGACCCCAACGGTTTTGCAATAGAGGTCAACTCGACACTATCGCTCAACACCTATCAGCTCTCAGCACACGAACTTGAACAGCTGGTCGGTTGGTGGCAAGACATCGAACAATTCCTGATCAGGCAAAGCAACCCTGAAGAAACCGATACTATTGAAACAATTCCGCCGCTCTCATTGCCTGTAACAGTGCCAATGAGCAGCCTCAATCAGGAACCAATCATTGAGCTCACAACACAGCTTGTCTTCAAACGAACCCACGGCATAGCGGTCGGTGATTATGCAGCCGATCCGTTGACACGATCTGTTGCCAACACCATAACAATCAGAACCACCGTCAGTGCCCCGAAACCTAAAAAAGGTGACGTAGACTCCGAAAAGCCGACGAAGCCAAAGCCAGACATTCTGGCAGAGTTTGCGCAGTGTGTAGCGCAGTCTATCCATGGTCCGGATTTCACAATGATGGTCGCCTCCGGTATCAGCCGATATGCGCCATCCGCTAGCGTGTCTTCCAATGCAACCTGGGGTGTGCGTATTGGCACAAAGCAGGGAGATCCAATCTCCTTCCACATCACAGATGAAAGCCAACCAGAAATATACGCACCGCTTCCAGTCAGTAACACGCTGATCTCTCGCAGTGCCTCGGTTTATCCCTATGCCGGACTGGATGATTTTGACGCAAGTACAGGAAAATTCACAGGTACTTCGGTTCAAAGCACCTTCTCAAATGTTGAGATGGACGTCTGGCTGAAACAGTACTTTGAATTTTTTGACGCGCTGCTGTCTCCCAAATACTCCTCCTCAATCCTGTTCATCGACAAACTCGCAGCCAATAAACCGAAAAGCATCTCCTGCACTGGTGAGAGCCCTGCAGTCGTCAGCGGCTTTATGGAGGCATTGACGGAGCAAAAGAAAAGCCTTGCGCAGATCACGGCACGCATGCTGGCACCCATCTATCAGGATGGCACCAGTACACGGCTAACCTCCGCACAAGAGACCTTCAAACAAACGCTGCTGGAGGAGCTTTCCAATCTCTACACAACACAGGCTGTCCTCTCGTTCGGGGCGGACATAACCGCCAACATTCCGCTGACAGGCGATGAAGAAACTCCGCAGCTTTACGGCAACATCAACCTGAACAGCGTGGCAGATTGCCCACCGGATGCACAGGAAGCCGCGCAGGAGCCAACACCCGCAAAATCTCTCTCAAGCCTTTTCTCGCTCACGTCTGCCAAACTGAAATTGCAAGATGGTGCAGAGCAACCGCTCACCTTCCTGCTTCAGGCCTCAGAAAAACTGGGAGAGACAACGGAATGCCTCTCGCTGGATCTGAGCTACAAAGTCACGTCTCTCGAACATCAGATCAGCCCGGTTCAGGGCATAGCCGACTACAAAGCCTCAAGCTGGCTCTCTCCGATCCACGCGGAAGGCACTCCGGTTCTTGAAAAGCCGCTTGGGTCTTTCAAAGTGCCCATCCTGCTGCGCAGTTTCCCGGAAACGCCGCGCATGGTCTCTCAAGCTGGCCCTACCTATGACAAGAAGGCTAAGAAACTCTCCCAGATCACCAAATGGAACTACGAATACAGTTACGGCCTGAACTTCCATTACCTGCAGGACAAAGCTCATGGGCAAATCCAATTCAACCTCAAAGACAAACCGCAAGGTGAACTCACCGGTTTCATGGATGCCTTTGCCGAACTCGCGCAATTCATCACCATCCAGAACAACCTGACCATGACGCTGGACCAGTATGTTCCAATCATAAACGCTGGTAATCAGGCGGCTGATGCCATCGAGAAGGCGGCACAGGCTCTGGCTGTGATCATCAAGGTCAACGAAGACATAATCTGCAAAGCAAACGCCAGCAGCAGCTTTGCGATGTTTGCAGCAACCTCACAAAAAGAGGGCAGCGAAACAATCAGTTTCAGCTTTCTGGAGGAAAATCAGGACTATAGCACTCCAACGGAGCAAACATCACAGCGCTGGGTCGTCAAACTGATACTGGAGGATTGCAATCCGCCTGCAGGACTAACCGGAGACCCTGTGGTCGAAATTCCGGATTGGACAAGCCATCTGGACAGCAGTGCGTGTGTTGAGGGTAAGCAGACCTACACCTACTATTACACCCAGAAAACGAAGATTAAGCAGACCTATCTGACACAGGATATTGCACAGCCCTTGAGTGATCGTCAGGTCGTCATGCCGGGCATGCAGGTGCTCGCGCGGCAAGATGCGTTGGCTTCCATGTACATGATCCGCAACAGCGACATCCACGGCAAAATCACAGATGGTTTCGTGTTCAGAACGCCAACGGCTACCTTTAAAAATCCGTTCCACCCAACATTGTCCAGCTTTCAGCCGCTCAACATCGCATACCTCGGCAACCCCACAAATGAGCCTTATCAGCGGAGTCTGAAGGAGCATCTGGAACATCTCTTCTACATGCTGTTTCATGGTGAGTATGCTGGTGACATTACGCTGCAGCTTAACATTGGCTACAGCTATCATCTTGCCCAAGGCCTCACAGAAGAGCCAATCGATCTGCCAATCGCTCTTCTGCCGCCAACCCCCGTCACCATCCAGAACAACGGCGAACCTGAGGGCGATATCCTTGAAAACTTTGCCAACTCAATCACGGCGTGGGCACAGGCGCATAAACCATCCTGCAATGCAGCTCAGCTGAACATTGCCATGAATATCATGTCCAATCTGACGGAAAACCCCATGCCCTTGCTCAACCTGCAAAACCTCTACCTGTGCACCGATGACATCATTCCACCTCTGCCATCTTATGAAAGCGAAACAGAAGGGGTGTAAGACACTCAGATAAATCCGGGAAAGGCATGCCGATGGGCCACTGAGTGCGCCATGCTGGCAAGGGTGATGATGTCAAACACTGGCCGTTTGATCCGCGCTTGTAGTTGATGCGCATAAGGAGGCAGGTCGGTGCACTCCAAAACAACGGCCCCAATATCCGGTGATCGCTCAATCATGTTATCTGCCGCAGCAAACAACTCTTCTGTCACCTTGCCAAGGTCCATCTGCGTGCGTTCACCGCGTAAGATCACCGCGGAAAACTCAGGGGCTTCATCCAGCCCCTGAACCACAATCGGCACATGGGCAGCGCCCACACCTTCCAGATGCTTGTCCGTCAAAGAGGCTGCGGACGCTGTGATGACCCCAACGGGTGCATTGGTCATGTGGTAGGCAAGGGGAACCTGTATGAGCGAAGACACAAAAACCGGAACAGAAACCGCCGCTGCGATCTCCTTTTGAAAGATCGCCAGAAATCCGCAGGACCCGGTGATTGCGTGCACACCCTGATCTTCCAGCCGTTTAGCGGCGCTGAGGATCGGCTCAAGCAATTCAGGCGAGGGATCAGCCAGCAGTTTTTGAACTGTCAATCCATGCAGGATCTCATAGGTTGTTGTAAACGGCAGGCTCGACGGGTTCTTGATGTGACCGGGAGGTTTCGGGAAATAGCTTTCCAGCGAAAGAACGCCGATTGAAACGCCGCAAATGTTCTGGCCACCAGGATGAATGGTCATGCGAAATCCTTTAGTACCGTGTCACGTGATAGGGGGTCATATTGATGTTGGGGGTGGTGCCGGTCACCAGATCGGCAACCAATCTTCCAGTTTTTGGGGCCATCATCAGGCCGTAATGACTGTGGCCAAACGCGCCGATCAAATCCGGAAATCCGTCAATTTCGCCAATGCAAGGCAAACTGTCGGGTAAGCTGGGACGTTGTCCGGACCATGTGCTGATGTCATCCATCCGCAAATCTGGCAGCAGCTTGCTGGCAAGCCCCACCAATCCATCCAGCCGTTTTTGGTTGATCGGTGCATCAAGCCCGGCAAACTCAGCCGTTCCGGCAACCCGAATGGCGCTCTCCATGGTGGAGGCGACAAACTTCATGTCCATATCCATGATGGAATGCGTGAGGGCAACACCGGGATTGCTGAAGGACACATGGTAGCCACGCTCAGCCTCCATCGGTACCTTGACCCCAAGTGGTTTCAGCAGCTTGGCAGACCAGACGCCCATGGAAAGCACCAGTTTCGGTGCAAAATGCGCGCCTGTCTCCGTCACATACCTCCAGCCGCCGCCGTCGTTTGGCGTGATGGAGTGCACCTCGGCTTGCTCAATGGTTCCGCCCATCTGGCGTAGCTTGTCGGCAAGCACTTCACCGATTTTACCGGGGGAAACAGCCCGGGCCTGTCCCTTGATGAGAACGGCGGCCTCAAACTCATGGGTTAAAGCAGGTTCCAGATCTCGTAAGGCCGCAGCGCCAATCTCCTCAATCTCAGCCCCCACAGCGCGGCGCATGGCATAATCCGGTCCATCCAGATCAATCTGGGAGGCATCCCGAAATGCATGCACATACCAGCTGTCTTGCAGCAGTCCTTCGTGCCCTGTGCCTGAAAGGTGATGGCGGTAAAGCTCAATGCAGTCATGATTAAGGGCATGCATGGCCTCGCCAATCGGCTGAATGCGCTCCTGTCGTCCCTCATAGAGAAACCGCAGGCCCCATGTGGCCACGCGAGGCAGGTAACTGGGCTTGATCGTCACCGGACCTTGCGGATCCATCAGCCAGCCGGGCACCTTCTTCCAAAGACCCGGCATGGACTGTGGCACCACAGACCACGGCGAGATAATCCCCGCATTGCCAGCAGAGGTGGCCTGACCGGGAGCATCCCGGTCAACCATATGCACGCGCAAGCCTTTCTCGGCTAGAGACAGAGCACAACAAATGCCAACCAACCCCGCACCAAGCACAGTGACATCAGGTACTACAGTTTCTGTCATTGTGTCGCCGCCTGCAAGTTGCGCTGGCTGGAAACCTGCTGGAACAAGACAGGCGCGATGACGAGAATTGCAGCCAGATCAGACCCCAGACTTGGAGCAACCAGCATCAATCCGCCAATAGCCATCAGCACACGCCACATACCGTTGAGCGGAGCCATGAAGTAACCGGACACAGCTGTTGCAATAGCAAACACACCCAGCGCACAGGTCAGCGTCACCTGCAAGAACGAGACGAGAGTGAAGTATTCCGGCAAAACAATCAGCATGGTTGGCGCATAGACGAACACCATTGGCACCATGAGTTTGCCAAGGCCTAAGGTAAAGGCACTCACACCAGTCCTGAACGGGTTCGCCCCTGCAATGCCCGCCGCAGCATACGCTGAGGCGCAAACCGGCGGCGTAATCTCGGAGATAACACCATAATAAAGCACGAACATATGCGTTGCCAAAGCAGGCACACCCAGTTGTGCCAGAGCCGGTTGAGCTACCGCAACAAGCATGATGTAAAGCGCCGTTGTTGGCAGACCAGCACCCATCAAAATACAGGCAATAGCGATCAGAACCAGAGACAGGAACTGCTGAATGGAGGCTTGCCCGAACACTTCCAGAGAGGTCCAGTCAAGCAGCGGAGCTAATGAGGCTGCCATATCCGCAGCGCCATTGGTGACCATAAAGCCAAGACGGAAGCCAACACCGGTCGTGTTGATCACACCGACCACGATGCCCACAGCAGCAGAGGCTGCGCCCACGGCCAGTGCGTACTGCACGCCCACATGGCAGCTGTCGAACAGGTCTTTAAAGCTCTGCCGTTCATTGCGATGCAAACAGCCCAGCAAGGTCAGCGCGCCAAGCACCCCGGCCATCGTTGGCGAGAACCCTTCACCGGAATAAGGCGAGGCCTTCCAGAAAATGAAGCCCAGCAAGGCAAGTGGCACAGTCAGAGACAGCGGCTTATCGATGGCACAAAAGCCAACAACAACACAAAGCGAAATGCCAATAAACGCAGCCATGTTGGGCGAATAGCCAGAGAACAAGACAACAAGCAGCCCGATGAGTGGCAGCACTGTAAACCAGCCCTCACGCCAAACCTGCACAAACTGCGGGATCTGGTCCTTAGGGTAGGCTTCCAGCCCAAGGCGTTTTGCGGTGAAATGCACGATGGACATGACGCCGATATAGTGCATCAGAGCAGGCACAATCGCTGCAATCACGATGGTGGTATAAGGCACTTCCAGATACTCGGCCATCAGGAAGCTCGCAGCCCCCATGATTGGCGGAGTGATTTGCCCACCCGCACTGGCCGCCGCTTCAACACCGCCTGCAAAGTGCCCCGGATACCCAAGTTTCTTCATGTTGGGAATGGTCAGCGAACCGGTGGAAACCGTGTTGGCGATGGAAGAACCGGAGATAGTGCCGAAGAAAGCGGAGGAGACAACGGAAACCTTCGCAGGTCCGCCCGTATAGCGTCCGGCTAGGATCATCGCATTATCAACGAAGAACTGCCCAAGCCCCATGCGCTGCGCCACAACACCAAACAGCACGAAGTGAAACACAACAGTTGAAACGACCCAGAGCGTAACGCCAAAAATGCCTTCAAACGGGAAGTACATGTTGTTGACGAACTGCCGCCAGTCAACGCCCGGATGCTTCAGGATCTGGATTGGAATATATGGCCCCAAAAGCGCATAACCGATGAAGACCACAATGATCAGCGGCAGCACGATACCAATGGTCCGGCGCGCGATCTCCAGCACAGTTAAAATGATGATGGTGCCGAAGAAGATATCCGGTCCGGCTGGATTGCCTTGCCGCAAAGCCTGCTCAGAAACCTGAATTCCAAAAAGGTCAAACCCGCGCCAGCTGAACCACAGATACAGCGATCCCATCATCGCCAGTATCATGATCACCCAGTCAAGCAGCGGCACATTACCAAAGCTCAGGAACTTACCGGGCGTATTGGCCAAGGCACGATCAGATTTGAGGAAGGGGAACGCCAGAAAAATGAAGAAATACAACCCGGCCAGATGGATGCCCATGTGAACATAATCAACCGGCGTGCCAAATCCGGCAGTCCAGAAGTGATAGAGCGCATAGGCAATGGTCGCCCAATAAACCACTTTTGTCAGGATTGGCCCGTTGTCACGGGTATGGAGAGCGGAGTCATACTTTTTCTCCAGCTCTTCCAGAGCCTTGTTATCAAGGTGCGATTGTAGGGGCATGGAACCCTCCCGGGTCTGGGGTGCGTCATGCGGTGGTGAGGGAGCGTTGGATCGCTTTTTCCAACTGCAGCAGCTGCGCGAGTAAAAAGAACGCGGCAAAGCAAAACCACCGGTGGCGACAAAAGACAGCGGAAGAATACTCCCGCTGCCGTTTTAAGTCAGACTGTGATTAATCGAGCAGGCCAACTTCTTTGTAGTAACGCTCAGCACCCGGGTGCAGCGGCACGCCAATGCCATCAATGCCATCAAGCGCACTCTTCATGGTGATGACCTTGCCTTTCGGATGTCCGTTATCCAGCAGTTTACGGGCGGTCTTGGACCAAAGCGCCTTGGTGATCTCGTAGACCAGTTCCTCATCAATATTAGCATTGGTCACAAACATGCCGCTCACTGCCACCGTGTTGGTGTCATGCGTCACGCCCGGATAAGTGCCAGCAGGGATGGTGGAAGGAATGTAGTAGGGAACAGTCTTGTTCGCCTGAGCAACTTCAGCCTCAGTGAAGGAATAGAGATCCATGCCCTTGGTGTTATCCAACTGGATCATGGCAGCAACCGGGGTTCCCGCAGCATAAAAGTAAGCATCCAACTGACCATCAGCTGTCCGCTCAGCGCTTTGAGAGTTGTTGAGTTCAGCTTCATCAATATTGTCACGATTGACGCCGTGGTCACCGAGAATAAGCTCAACTGCAATCTGCGTTCCAGAACCTGCCTGCGCAATACCAACCCGCTTGCCTTTCAGGTCCGCAAGGTTGTCCAGTTCTCCACCCTTTGGCAGTACAAGATGCAGATCTTCCGGGTAAAGGTTTGCAATCACACGAAGATCAGGCTTGGCGTTGCCCTCATACTTGCCAGAGCCGTGATAGGCGAAATGAAGTGTCGCAGCACCGGTTAGGCCCGCTTCCATCTGGCCCGCCTGAATAGCGTTCACATTGTGTGCAGACGCGTTGGTTGACTGCGCAATTGCCACCAGATTTGGAACACCGCAGTTGCCGCCCTGATCACACGGACGAGAGCCCGGAGGGTTGGAGATCGCGTTGGCAATAATCCCGCCAATCGGGAAGTAGGTTCCGCCAGCACCTCCCGTACCAATGCGGAAAAATTTGATGTCCTGCGCAACCGCTGCACCACTGATCATCGTGCAAGCAAGCGCAATCCCGGCGCATTTACTGAATAATCCCATGAGTATCCCCCCTCTAATAAATTCAGGTAAGCTCAATTCAAGGTGATAGGTATTTATAATTATTGGCCTCATGGTGGTTAGCCTTATTCATAAAAGCAAATTCGAAATATTATGGTTATGATAGATTTTGTTTATATATATTGAGGTGCCCATGAACCTGCAGCAATTGGCGGTTTTCCGCGAAATTATGAAAACCGGATCCGTCAGCCATGCTGCGCGAAACCTGCATCGCACCCAGCCCGCCGTCAGCGCATCGCTCAAAGCGCTGGAAGATGATTTGGGAATGCCGCTCTTTCTGCGTGAAGGCCGCCGACTGATTCCTGTCCCGGAATCCCATTATTTGCTCTCGGAGGCGTCTAGCATTCTGGATCGTTTGAAGACGGTTGAGCAGAACCTCAGCAACATGCGCGATCAGGTGCAAGGCTCGTTGAGTATTGTTGCCATGCCCGGTCCATCCTCCTATCTGCTGCCCGAATTCATCAGCAACTTCATCGAGGACAAACCGCAAGTGAAGATCACTCTGGCAACGCGCAGCTCACCGCAAATCCTCAACCTGATCGCCGCGCAAAGCTTTGACATCGGCTTTTGTGATGCGGCTGTGGGAACGGAGCAAGATGTCCTGTCTCACAACACCACAATCCCATGCACCTGCCTGTGCGCTGTCCCGAAAACATCAGCACTGGCAAACAAGAAGGTGATCCACGCGAAGGATCTGGATGGTGTGCCCATGGGCGTGCTCCAGCCCAGTCACTCCACCTTTGAGGCTACCAAAGCCGCGTTCCAATCCAGTGATGCGCATTTTGATATCCGCATCGATACTCAATACTTCCTGCCGCTGTTCCATTTTGTCGAAGCCGGGCAGATCTGCGCAGTTGTCGATGCTTTGAGTGCGGTCAGCTATCAGCGCAGCCGCGGGGATGCCTCTAAAATCGTGTTTTTGCCCTTCGAGCCAACAGTGCCTTTTGGCTACTCCATCCTCGTGCCGCACCAGCGTCCACTGTCCCGATTGGCAAGCTCTTTCGTCTCCTCCTGGCAAAACTGGGTGGAACAAACCATCAATCAGCCAATCAGATAGCAAAGAGCAGCTACAGTTAGCGCTCCAACAAGGACCACGCAGGCAAACCGATCTACTTTTGCCTCAAACACTCATATCGGCTGGAAGGGCGTAATGGACGAGGCTTGCCAGAAAGAAAACGAGACTGCAGAACGGGTCTATCACCAGCCTGTTTCCCCATGGGCATTGGAAAATCTGCCCGGCGATCCCATGATGTGGATCCTGATCGTCAGCGAAATCCTCGTGTTTGGCGGAGCGCTGTGGGCCTTCGCCGGCAATGAGCTGCTCAATCCTGAGATTTACCGCGAGGCACGCACGCACCTGAACGTGCCTCTTGCTACCTTGAACACAATCATCCTGCTCACCTCAGGCTTGTTCGCCGCCATCGCGGTACGCTTTGCTAAAATCAAAGAGATTGTGAAGACAAGATTGGCATTGCTGGGGGCAGGAAGTCTTGGCGTCGTGTTCATCGCGCTCAAGATTTTCGAGTACAAGGAAAAGCTTGCCCTTGGCCTCAATGTTGAGACCAACACATTCTATACGCTTTATTATCTGGTCACCGGGTTCCATTTGGCCCACGTGATCTTTGGCCTGATCATACTCGGCATCATCGCCCTGTGGCCCACCGAGGACAATATGGAATCGGGCACCGCCTTCTGGCATATGGTTGATCTGATCTGGGTCATTATTTTCCCCATTTTCTATCTCATGGGGCAGGGGCTGTAAGCATGGACACCAACAAAACATCCCCCAAAAGCATCCAGGTGAACGATCTGCTCAAAGCCTGGGTAGTCTTGGTTGCACTCACTCTGCTCGGCTACGGCCTCAGCCTGTTCAGCAGCGAATTGCTTGTCTATGTGGGCCCGCTGATCATCGCTGCGCTGATCCTGTTTAAGGCGCGGATCATCCTGACCCGATACCTTGGCCTGACCAGATGCCCTGCATGGCTCTCCATGCTCACCTCAATGATTTTCACTTTAACAATGATTTGTGCAGCCCTGCTCACCTACGGCTCAGCAGCGCTTACGCATTAAAGACCTGAGCAAGACACCAAAAAGCAGAAACCCCTCACAAGGCCTGAAGCGCTGTGAGGGGGTTCCATTAAAGCATATCCCTGATGTGTGGGCCCCTACTATGGGAAAGGGATATACGTTTTTAAGTAATCAGCTCGGCAGGAACTCTCGGCCCCAACCGGTGCCAGCAATCCGCCGTTCAATCATGTCGTCCACCTGCTCATCGCTGTATCCAACACCGGCAAGCACTTCGCGTGTGGAATTGCCGTAAGCCTCAGTGCTAGGCAAGGCGCGGATAGCGGCTTCTTCCGGGCGGATGGAGTAATGGTCGATCAGCGTCACGCGGTGCCCACTTGGGTGATCCTCATAGGTGGAAAATGCGTAACTGCCACGATCAATACCAACCGCACCATCAGCCGTACGGGTGTACGTGTCACGCAGATGCTCGATGCCCAGAGGTTGAGCCGCTGCAATATCCGCTGCTCTCAGCTTCTCACACCAGCTTTCTGCAGTGTCCTGTTCAAAGGCAACTCGCAGGAACTCAGCGGTGTCATTGGCTTCTTCCACACCGCTCAGACCTTCAACCTGTGCAAGGTCGATAAGCTCGTGGTCTTCTGCATCCATAAAGATCCAACCATCAGAGGCTTTATAGAAGTGTGACAGCGCGTGGTTGCCAAGGGCATCACGTCCGGAGGCTTCATCAAACGGGGCACGGCCTTCATAATCAAACGCAAATTTGATCTGCGCCAGATTGGTCACCGCTGACAGAGAGGTCCGCGCACGGGAGGTCTGACCGGTTTTGTGCTTGTGATAAAGCGACAGCGCCATACCAAGGCCAGCAGCAAAGCCACAGTTTACGTCAAGCGTACCAAGGTGCGCATGCTCTTCCGGTGTATCAACGCCGCCAAACCGGCTCATGATGCCGCTATTGGCCTGAATGATGTCATCATAACCAATGTAGTTGGTCTTCGGTCCCGGCTTTGGTCCGCCAAGGCAGTCCAGACGGCAGAACAGAACGCCCGGATTGATCGCCTGCAAACTGTCATGGTCAAGGCCTAGCGGCTTCATCTGACGGTCAGGGGCATTGATCACCACAAGATCAACGGACTTCACCAGACGCTCAAAAGCCTCACGGCCTTCGCCCGTAGTAATGTCCACCAGCGCACTCTTTTTGCCAATGTTGGTCTGGAACGTAAACAGCGTACCAATTAGCGGATCGTAAAGCGGCTTCACCGGATCCAGCTTGATCACCTCAGCACCAAATCGCCCGAGGAACGCTGTGGAATGCGGACCCGCAATCACGTTAGTCAGATCCAGAATACGCAGATCATTGAGCCAGCCGTCTTTGTCTGCCGCTGGAGCTGTTGGGGCAGGCAAAGAGCCCGTGTCGCCAACGGCTTTAAGAGTTGCCAAAGCCTCTTCAAAGGTTACGTTCTCGCGGGGTTTTGGAGTGAGCAGGTAGTCTACAATCTCCTCAAACCACACAACAGGACCGGGCTGTTTCATCAGGCCGTATTCAGGGTCGTTCACTTCGACAATCAGACCGGACGTGTTGCAGTGCTCGCTGTTCACCCATTCCTGTGTGGTGCGATGTGGAGCGCCCGGAATCTGGCCTTCACCAAAGATAACGCCCCATTCATCAGAGGTTTTAGTGAGGAACACCTTCTTCATTTTCACAGAAATGATATCAGCCCACTTTTTCGGAAGCGGATAAACACCAATGGACGTTTCCCCGTCCCACTCAGCAATTGGCAGGTGCAGGTTGTTTACCTCAGGCAGACCTTCAGCAAGCAGCTCCTCGTAGATCCCGAGAGCCTGCAGGCAGCGGCGGGCGTGGTTGCGGTGAGACGGGCAGACCGCATAGAAATAACGGCCATCTGCACACTCATAGGTCCGGTAGAACGGATCGAGGTATTCCTGTAGATCCTCATAGGAAAGATCCATCTCGATATCATTTTCACGGCGATGAGTAATCTCGTGCTCGCGCATCGTCATGTAGCGCTCTGGCATGCCTTCAATCACAACTGAATTGTAAGAAAGGCCTTCCATAAGAGCAGCTGCAATCGGCACTTCAATCGTATCACCACGGCCTGTCTTCTCACGGGCAAGCAGCGCCATCACGACAGAGCTGGCCGCCATTGTTGTGGCATAAGAAGAGCCCAGTGGAAGCGGTGAGAAGCTTGGGTTCAGACCCATAAGAACACGGTTAAAGCCCATGTCGGTGAACGCGCCCGATGTGGCGGCCACGATAGCTTCCGTTGCTTTCCATTCACGGCGCAGCTCATCATTGCTGGCAAATCCTGGGACTGAAAGTGTAACCAGCTCAGGGCGTTCAGCACGTAGCGCAGCAAAATCGACACCAAGGTCTTTCATCTTGCCAGGGCGGAAGCTTTCAAGCACCACGTCGGCTGCTGCAATCAGGTCAAACGCCTTTTGCAAGCCAGCTTCTGACTTCAGATCAAGCCGGATGCATTTCTTGTTACGATTTAAAATCGCATTTGCCGGGTGATCCCACTGAGGCCCTTGAGGCGGATCGACGTGAATAACAGTTGCGCCCATATCCGCAAGGATCATAGCAACAGCTGGACCTGCAATCTGCTGACCGAAGTCAACAACTCTGACACCTTCAAGGGGAAGTCTTTTTTCCATGCAACATCATCCTCAGAAACCGCCCATCGGCAGTTCTCAGTTTATTCCAGACACAATTATGTCTTTGATTTCAGGTTGTTATGGGTGAAATGCTTCGCAGCAACGGTTCACTTCATTGGAAAAACAATAGGCAGGCACCTACGTAGAAACCAGCAATTTAAATTTCGGTGCAGGCATAAAAATTTTTGTAGCTCGTCTAATTCTGAACTGTTTGATTTTGCCTTTGCCGGACTGGTGGAAGCTGAAATTTCTTCCACCAAACCTGTTTTATGCCGCCTGTGCAGCGGGGACAGTGTCCTGCCCAAAAGGGAGATTACCCCTCATGTATTACTTGCAACAGCCAGTTTCTGAAGGTGACAGCATGCGGGTGCTCAAGGCTTGTGTTGGAGTAAACCAGATAAAACGCTTCTTCCGTCGGAACGCGATTTTCCAGTGGAGCAACCAGCTGGCCGGACTTCAGTGCATTTTCCACAAGACTTGTTCTGCCCAAAGCAACGCCTTCTCCTAAAGCTGCCATTTCCAGAGCCGTGACAAGCGTATCAAACTGATAGCTCTGCCGCAGTTCCACATCACTGTGCTTGGTCTGCTTCAGCCAGTATCCCCAGCCTTCCTGATAGCCAATCACATGCAAAACACTATGATTTGCAAGATCTTTTGGCGACTCTAACGGTCCGTTTTCTTCCAGGTAACAAGGGCTGCAAACCGGAAATAACTCGTCTCGTGTCAGTCGGTCACATTGAACTGACGGCCATTTTCCCCGCCCGTAGCGCACTTCCAGATCGCAGTCGCCGGAGGTTTCTTTGTTGTCCAGCCAGATGTTGGAGGTGACACGCAGGTTGATCTTTGGATGCAGCTTGCGAAACTCTTTCATACGCGGGGCAAGCCAGCGCATGAAGAACACCATGTTGATCTTCACAGTCAGCAGATTGTTCTGCCCCTGACCGAAGATTTCCTCCGTTGCCGCCTTCAGGCGCTCCACGGATTCGTGGACTGCCGGCAAATACGCCGCCCCCGCATCTGTCAGCTCCAGGCCACGCGGCAATCGTTTAAACAGCACAGATCCCAACTGACACTCCAGGCCTTTGATCTGGTGACTGATCGCTGCCTGCGTAAGGTTGAGCTCTGTTGATGCATGCGTAAAGCTGAGATGACGCGCCGACGCTTCAAATGCCCTGAGCCAATTGAGCGGGGGTAAATTCTTCTTCATTAACTTCTCCCATTCGTATGGGTAGAATTTCATACTCTACGTAAAACTATTCATAAATATTTTTATACCATTGGGTCTTTTTTTGTTGATTGATAACAATTTAACCCTCCGGCAAAAATTCAACCTTCAATCAGGACAGCAAAAATAAAGCTTGAGGGGGACAAATGTATAATAACAGCAATACTGAAAGAAGGACGGGGGAGGGCCTGTTTACAGGTGTAAATCCTGTTATGGCTGTCGGGTCTACAGTACTCGTCATTGCGTTTGTTTTATTTACTGTAATGGTTCCTGAAACTGCTGGCTCACTTTACAATTCAGCCAAAGGTTTCATCGCAAATAATCTATCTTGGTACTATATTGGTCTGGTCAGTTTTTTCCTGTTTCTGGCTTTCGCGATGACCATGAGCCGTTACGGCAATATTCGCTTGGGCAAAGATGACGAAAAGCCGGAATACAGCTTCTTTTCCTGGTTCTCGATGCTCTTTGGGGCCGGCATCGGTATCGGGATTCTGTTCTGGAGTATCGCAGAGCCGATCTACCACTTCCAAAGTAATCCGTTTATCGCAGAAGGGCAGGAAAGCTCCGTAGAAGCCGCTCAGATTGCAATGCGGATCAGTATTTTCCACTGGGGTTTGCATGGTTGGGCACTGTTTGCACTCTCCGGTCTGGGACTAGCTTATTTCCACTATCGCAAGGGCCTGCCGCTGTCCGTTCGTTCAGGGCTCTATCCGATTTTTGGTGATAAGATTTACGGTCCAATCGGTCACGCTGCCGATCTGCTTGCAGTTTTCGGTACAGTCTTCGGTATTGCGACATCTCTTGGGTTGGGAGCCCAGCAGATGAATACCGGCCTGAACTACTTGTTCGGCTTTGAAGTCAGCATCACCAACAAGATCATCATCATCGCGGTTATCTCCGTACTGGCAACCATGTCCGTCCTGAGTGGCGTGAACAAGGGCATCAAAATCCTGAGTGAATTCAACATGCACCTCACCATGGTGATGCTTGTGTTCTTCCTCATTTTTGGCCCGACAGTTTACATTCTCGGGTCTTTCGCAACCAATCTGGGCGACTACCTGACCAACGCAATTCCGCTTGGCTTCTGGGTCGAAACTGATCCGAGCAACAGCTGGCAGGGTGGCTGGACCATCTTCTACTGGGGCTGGTGGATCGCATGGGCGCCATTTGTTGGCATCTTCATCGCGCGCATCTCCAGAGGCCGTACGGTTAAAGAATTCCTGCTCGGCGTATTGCTGGCACCAACACTGCTCTCCACATTCTGGATCACCACCTTCGGCAACACCGCAATGTTCCTTGAACTGTTCGGCGCTGGCGGCGTGACGGAAGCGGTGAACGCGGACATCACCTCGGCTCTTTACACAACCATCGAACTGATGGATCTGGGCTCCACGCTCACCATCCTCGGCGCGGCGATGTGTACAGTTCTGCTGGTGACGTACTTTGTAACCTCTGCGGATTCCGCGACGCTCGTTATCTGCACCATCTTGTCCATGGGCGACGAGAATCCGGCCAACCGCTACCGCATCTTCTGGGGCCTTTCCATTGGCGCCGTGTCTGCGGTGCTGTTGTTCGCCGGTGGCTTGCGAGCCTTGCAAACAGCCTCGATCGTGGCGGCCCTGCCGTATTCCTTCGTGCTGATCCTGACCACGTGGGGATTGCTCAAATCACTCCACCTCGAGGTCTCAGAAATCATCTCCACCATAGATGACGAAGAGCATCCTTATTCAGCTGGCAATGCAGCCCCTGCTGCAGCCCCGGCCGAGTAAGGCGCTCTCACCCCGAACCATCTGGGATGTTCCCGGCATCCCAGATGGTGATAATAACCAAAGGTTCATTCTCATGACATCTCAGATCATTCTGCCGCGCATCATGCAAGTTGGTGCGGGAGCCGCCCTTCAATTGCCTGCAGTTCTGGCAAAAATCGGCTGCAAAAAGCCTCTCATCGTCACAGATCCCATGATGGTTCAGCTGGGATATTCCGAATCTATGCAGGAAAGCCTGAAGGCCGAGGGCATTGAAAGCGAAGTTTTTGCAGACACTTTGCCTGAGCCAACCGTCGCCTCCATCCTTCCGGGTGTGGAAAAGGCGCGGGAAGACAGCTATGACTGCATCGTAGCTCTTGGCGGCGGCAGCCCGATCGACAGCGCAAAAGCCATTGCGATTCTGGCAAAGTTTGGCGGGGAAATGCGCGACTACCGCTTCCCACGAGACGTCACGGAGCAGGGCCTGCCAGTTATTGCAGTTCCTACAACTGCTGGCACCGGCACAGAAGTCACTCGTTTCACCATCATCACGGATGAAGAGCGCGGCGAAAAGATGCTGTGTGTCGGCATCGGCTTCATGCCTGTTGCCGCACTGGTGGACTACAAACTCACCATGAGCCTGCCAGCACGCATCACCGCGGACACCGGCATTGATGCCATGACCCATGCGCTCGAAGCCTATGTCAGCAAAAAGGCAAATCCATACAGCGACAGTCAGGCACTGGCTGCCCTGAAGCTGATCGGCCCGAACCTGCGTGAAGTCTACCACACCGGCAACAACGAAAAAGCACGTGAAGAGATGATGCTCGGCTCAACCCTTGCAGGCGTTGCGTTCTCAAGCGCATCCGTTGCTCTGGTGCACGGCATGAGCCGCCCGATTGGCGCGTTCTTCCACGTGCCGCACGGCCTTTCCAATGCGATGCTTCTGCCAGATGTGACAGCCTTCTCAATTCCAGCTGCTCCAGAGCGTTACGCTCAGGCTGCACGCGCATTGGGTTTTGCATCCCAGCAGGATGATGATGCTATGGCAAATCGCAAGCTCCTGATTGAGCTGCGTGCCCTGAATGATGAGCTCTCCGTACCAACGCCGGAAGAGTTTGGCATTGATCGTCAGGAATTCATGGACCGCTGCGAAACCATGGCAGAGCAGGCGCTCGCCTCAGGTTCTCCTGGCAACAACCCGGTCACGCCAACCATTGCTGAGATGATGGAAATCTATCAGGGCTTGTGGGATGCCCGCGGCTCCGACAGCGAGTCTGTTGCAGCTGAATAAACTGAAACTCCTACGCTCCCGAGAGGCCAGCTCACGTCCAATGCCGTGAGCTGGCTTTTTTATTGTGGCTCTGGCGAATTAAGCGCCAATCTCCAACACAAACCGGGCGCTAAAGTCACCTTCCCACCACATCGGGAAGTTGGTGCTCCACTTGTTGTTGTAGATGTTGAACCGAAGCCCCTGATCATAAGCAGGTGCCCTGTGCTGGAACGGCATAAACGGCAAATCAGCAGGGGCCACAAGCGGAGTATCCAGCGGAACAATGCGGATCTCCTGATCTGCCTGTGCTTTTGCCCCAAAGATCGCCTGCAACTGACCGCCACTCATATCCGGCAGATCATGCGCATCCACCCAATATCCGGTCTTATCGAACTGCCAGCGTGCCGCACCATCTGGCGCAAACCGCAGGAACCCAGCCTCAGGCATACGATTGGCAATCTTACCGTAAAGCCGCAGCGTTATCTCCAGCTTGTCGTTTGACCCATTCAGTGCCAGCTGAATGTTGGAAGTCGCGCCGGGAATATCCGAAGCCATGACATAGGAAAGAACGACGTGATCGTCGGCAACCGCAAGCCCTTCAAACTTCGGGCAATGGCTTTTGGATGTCGCAGTCCCAGCCTTATCCAATCCCGGCTTGATGTGATCCAGAATGGCCCATTCTTCTTCGTGGGTCAGATAGGCATCCATATGCGCTTTGACATCGCTGGCATCATAGGTTTCATGGGCAAACGAAAGCAGATTGTCATCCAGCCCAAACAGGTCTTTCCCATCTGGTGTTGTAAGCCGCTTGATAGCACCGGTGTCACTATTAATCTCCATGGACCAGCCACCAAACCCGGCCTCATCGATAATCTCAAACGGACCAGCATGCGGAAGAGGGCAACACAGCTCTTTAAGCGCTGCCCTGGCAACCTTCTGATCACCCTTATCAAGCGCAGCAACGGCATCCTTACAATAGGCCCGCTGTTCAGCCCAGGACGCTTCAGCATACTGAAAGCGCGGGTCGTTTTGGCGTGCAGCGTCAAAATCCCCACGATCCCACGCCTGTTCATCGCGTAGATAGGTTTTGATATCTACCCCGCACGTATGCTCTGCCACCATGGAAAGTTTGCGGCCAAAGGAAAGCCGCTCCAGCGTGATTTTGTCGTCAGCGAAACGATCATAAACCCGCTGCAATGCCCGGTACTGTGCTGACTTTACAGGATCAGTCGCACTGCCATGGATCCAGCTGTCGCCGATTTCCTGCGTTACAACGGGGAAGCTTTCCCAGTGTGGCCACAGCACCTCGGCAAACTCATCCAGCGTCGCTGCCTTGATCTGATAGTCCGGATACTGCCGCTCCATCGCACGGTACACATTCACCGTCTGTCCAATGTTCTGCGGTCCGATATTGTCTTCCGTATGTGCAAAGCTCAGGCCATCAGAAACACCCGGAATAAACTGGGTTGCGCCATAGGAGTTCTGGTAGAGCACCAGAACCTCCTCACCGGAAGGGGCCTGCCAGCGGAACACATCCGGCAGTTTTGGTGTTGGAGAGGCGGTGTTGACCCCCAGATGCAAAAACTTGATGCCAGCTTTCGCCATCAATGGCACAATGCCGAGCGTATGCCCGGGGA
The DNA here is from genome assembly GCF_001623225.1 of Pseudovibrio sp. Ad13. NCBI lineage: Bacteria > Pseudomonadati > Pseudomonadota > Alphaproteobacteria > Hyphomicrobiales > Stappiaceae > Pseudovibrio > Pseudovibrio sp. Ad13. The sequence continues at coordinate 272,854 of NZ_LMCC01000013.1, forward strand.
CGTCCGTCATTTTTGCAGCAATGGTGTTCACTCCAAACCGCTCATCCAGCTCTTTGGAATAGGAAAGACCAGCCTCAAACAGAGCAGGTGACATAAGTTCAGAATGCGTCGTGAACGGCAAACCGTGCCAGCGGATCAAACCCTTCTCAATGGCGGCTTCCAGACGCTTTACGTCAGATGCAGGCGCCTCGTTCAGATAATCCCAGATCAACCATGCGCCCGTCGTCCAGCGAAATTTAGGATCCTGCGGGTTTTCGAAATAGAAATGCTCAGCTGTATCAAGCGCTTGCGGTAAGAAATGGCCGTGATAACGCTGCCGGACCTTCTCCGCATGATCAGTGAAGCCGATATCCAGATGGGTTTTGAAAATCAGGTGAATAGTATTTGGGGACATATTTCTTTGCTTCTTATGAGCCGACAGTACCGCGCACAATCAGGCGGGTCTGCAGTGTCTCGGTCATGGCTGGGGCATTGGGGTCTTTAAGGCGCCGCAAGATGAGCCGTACGAGAGCCCGGACACGATCTTCAAGATCAATTTTCACAGTGGTGAGGTTGTAGCTCAGCCATCCGGACTGAGCGATGTCATCAAAGCCAACCACTTTCACATCCTCAGGAACCCGCAGGCCCAGTTGAAAGCGCAGAGCATCAATCACACCAAATGCACCAACATCATTTGCAGAGAAAATGCCATCAACGCCTTCGCCAACCTTGAACAGGTCCAGCGTGGAGGCGAGGGCGGTCTCATAGGTATAGTCGCCCTGCAACACCAGCGGCTCTGGCAAACCACGCTCTTTCATGATGCATTTGAACGCGCGCTCACGCTCTGTATTTGCAAGGGATGTGGTCGTACCACCAAGATAGGCAAAATTCTTGCACCCATAAGCCTGCATCAAAGCAACAGCCTGATCGATGCCAGTCTTCTGGTCCACAATCAAGCGGTCGAAGACAGACGTGGAGCCCGGCTGGTTTGGCAAACTGCCATCCTCCGAATAACTCACGTAAATCGGCACGGCCCGGCCCAGCGAATGGGTCAGTGTATCAGGTGAAACGTTCTCGGCAAAAGCGATGATGCTGTCTAGATTGAAGCCCTTCATATAGGTCAGCAACCGCTCATCCATGCTCTGGTCAGTGCGGGTCTTGAAGAGCAGCGTGGCAAACCCTTCCCCTTGCAGGGCAGTGGTCAGCGCGTCGATCTCCTGCGATTCCCATGGACTGCACACATCCGGTACGATCACCCCCACCAGATGGGATCGGCGTGTCACCAGCGCGCGGCCCGCCATGTCTGGCGTGTAACCCAGCTCCTTCGCGATCTTGAGAATCAGATCACGCTTTTCCTTCTTCAAAGAGGCATGTGGATTGAAAGCGCGTGAAACAGCGACTCGCGATACGCCTGCAAGTTTGGCAACTGTATCTGCCGTCGTGCGTTCGGGGCGTTTCGCCTCTTGGATGTTTGGATGCTCTGACACTCAAAACCACTCAAATTATGAAAACGTGTTCACTATTAATGCCGTATATAACCCTAGGATGTCAATCGAACATTCTTTATGCACGACGAAAATATGACAGTTTTGTGCCGTTTCTGTAAAATATTTGCTGGCGTAATATTTTAGAATCCTCTTGATTTTCTCTTGAGTGTTGACGAATAATGAAAACGTGTTCATTTTAAATTCACTGATCGATTTCTCAAGATTAGTGACAAGGCACACCAACACAGGATGCCCTGGGGGGATAATTTAGATGAGTAAATTGCGTAGTTATGCATTGGGTCTTGCAGCTGCCACAGCATTGGCCGGGCCAGCAATGGCAACGGACGTCACCATCACTTGCCGTTGTGTGGAAGGCGGCGTGAACAGTGCAGCTGCTGTCTGGCTGAAAACAAGCGTCATTCCTGGTTTTGAAACCATGATGAAAGCCACAGGCAAAGACGTAAAAGTAATTTTTAAAGAGTTTGCCGGAAAAGACGAGCAGCTGACACAGCAGCTTGCTCTGGACTTTTCAACCGGCGCAGGCGCGGACGTATCATCGTTCGACGGCTTCCTTATTCCAAACTTCGTAGACGCCGGTCTGCTGAAGCCATTAGAAGAGGTTGCTGGCGCAGAGGTGAACCAGTGGGAAGGCTGGTCTCACATTTCTGATGGCTCCAAAGAGCTGATGTCCTACGGCGGCAAAGTCTATGGTATCGCGCTTGGCACTGACAGCCGCATGATCTTTGTGCGCAAAGACATCTTCGCACAGGCAGGTATTGACGCTGACACATGGCAGCCAACATCCTGGAAAGACGTTCTGGATGCAGCGCGCACCATCAAAAAAGCAATGCCTAAATCCGCTCCGCTTCAGTTGAATGCGGGTGTTTCCATGGGCGAAGCAACCACCATGCAGGGCTACTGGATGGCCATTCTGGGCACCGGTGAAGGCATGCTGGATGAGAACGGCAAGTGGATCGTTTCCTCACAAGGTATTCTCGATACGCTGAACCTTTATAAGACCATCTACGTTGATGAAAAGCTTGGCGACAAACGCGCTCAGCTGCTTGGTGATGGCCGCAACCGCACATTCGCAAACTTCCGCGATGGTAAAACAGCAATGCTGGTTGAAGGCGACTGGTTCTACCGCTCAGTCACCAAGCCGGGCGCTGAATTTGAAGTCAAAGACCGTGACGTCAACATGACCTGGAAGAAGATGCCTGCTCAGGAGCCAGGCAAAGGCTTCCGCGGTCAGGACTTCGTGACCATGTCCGGTGGTACGGGTTTTGTGATCAATCCAAACTCCAAAGCTCCAAAAGAGTCCTGGGCACTGTTGTCCTACATGAACTCCAAAGAGCAGCTGGATGCATTCCAGGCGATCAACCCGCGCGTTCGTATTCGTGATGATGTCTGGATTCCAAACTCTGACTTCCTGACAGAAACCTCTCAGACACTTCTGCCACTGACCACAGCCCGCCCAAACAACGCCTACTACAACAAAGTGTCTGTTGCAGTTCAGCGTATGACAGAAGCAGTTGTCTCCGGCGAGCAGACACCAGAACAGGCCATGGCGCAGTACAAGTCTGACGTCACCGCCATTGTTGGTGAAGGAAACACCGTAAGCAAATAAGGCTTACCCCAACTCCGGGGCAGGGCGCGCTCCTGTTGCGCGCCCTTATCCTCTCCCTGATCTTTCGATCCAGTAATCTCCCTTCTTGGGAAGGTGTATTTTGAAGAACTTCTCTTTGTTGTCTGTGCGCGCGGGAACGCTGTTTTTCTCGCCCGCTGCGGCTCTTGTCGGCGCATTTGTGATCGTCCCCTTCTTCTGGGTGATCTTTGTCTCCTTCACCAACAGAACTCTGCTTGGTAAAACAGCTCTCAACCCCGAGTTTGTCGGGTTTGATAATTACGTCGCCTTGTTCAACATGGAAACGTTCTTCACACGAGGCCAGTTTGGGTTCTCGCTCATTCTTACAATTCAGTTTGTGCTGCTCTCCGCTCTTATCGGGCAGGCACTGCTGGGCATGATCCTCGCTTGGTTGCTGCAATCAACTCCCAAATACGTGAAGCTCTTCTCTGAATCTGCCGTCATCGTGGCTTGGATTCTGCCAGAAGTCGTAATCGGTTTCGCCTGGTTCGCCTTCCTTGATTACGACAACGGCACCTTGAATATGCTGACAACAGCACTCGGGCTGGAGCCGGGAGACTGGTTGCTGGACAATCCGTTCTGGGTGATCGTGTTCTTCAACACCTGGCGCGGTGCAGCGTTCTCCATGATGCTGTTCAACTCCGCGTTTGCCTCTCTTCCGCCAAGCTATTTTCAGGCAGCTGATGTTGCTGGCGCGACGTCTTTCCAAAAATTCAAAGACATCGCCTTGCCGCTCATCAAAGGGCACGTGGTGACAGATCTGATCCTCATCACCATGTGGACGTTCAACGTGTTTACCCCGTTCCTGCTGACACAAGGCGGCCCGTCGTACCGCACCGAGCTGCTGTCCATCTACACGTATCGCGTCGCCTTTAAAGACTTTGAGTTTGGCAAAGGGGCCGCCGTTGGCGTGGTCATCATGTTGATCAACCTTGCCTTTGCTCTGTTCTATCTGCGCATCGCAAAACAGAAACATAAGGGAGCGGAATAATGACCCTCTCATTCCAGCAAATTCTGTCTCGTATCAGCTTCTCTGTTCTTGCAGCCCTGATCGGCATCTGCTTTGCCTTGCCTTTGATCTGGTTCCTGTTCGCTCCCTTCAACGCGCGGGCAGAACTCGGACTGGAAATTCCAAGCCCGTTTACGCTGAAGAACTTCTTCACCGTCTTTGAAAACACCTTTGCAATGCGCGGATTGCTGAACTCGTTCATCCAAAGCATTGGCGGCGTGGTTCTTGTCGGGTTTGCTGCAACTTTGGCAGCCTATGCTCTGTCACGCTCTGACATTCCCGGCAAAAAAAGCATCACATACTTGTTGCTGCTTTTCTCCTCCGTGGTGTCCGGCAGTGCGGCGATGGTTCCAATCTTCCTGATCGTCTCCAAGCTCGGCCTCATCGACACCCATGTCGCTGTAATCCTCGTCTTCGCTGGCGGTCTGCTGCCAACAGCCATGTTCATCCTGCGCGACTTTATCGACGGCATTCCAAAGTCCTATGAGGAAAGCGCCATGGTCGCTGGAGCGTCCTCCATGCAGGCCTTCCGGGATGTGGCACTGCCAGTCATCCGTCCGGGGATCGTGGTCGTCGTGGTCTGGGCGTTCGTCAATATCTGGGGCAGCTTCCTGATCCCGTTCATTCTGCTGCGCTCTGACGAGTTGATGCCTGCTTCTGTGGCCATCTACTCCTTCTATTCAGAAGCCGGAACGCCAATCGTCACGCTGCTTGCAGCCTATGCGCTGATCTACTCGTTCCCTGTCATCTCTCTCTATCTGTTCGTAAACTGGAAGTTTGGTTTCCGGTTCTTCGGCGGCATTAAAGCATAATCGGAAGAACAAAAATGGCTTCTATCTCCTTTCAAAACGTCACCAAGTCTTTCGGCGATTTTAATGCAGTCTCCAATGCCAGCTTTGAGATCAACGACGGCGAGTTCATCTGCCTGTTGGGACCGTCCGGCTGCGGAAAAACCACCAGCTTGCGCATGATCGCCGGGCTGGAAACGCCAACCAGTGGGCGCATCTATATCGGTGATAAAGATGTAACCGGTCTGCATCCGCGCGACCGCAAAATATCCATGGTGTTTCAGGATTATGCGCTCTACCCGCACATGAACATCAGCCAGAACATCTCTTATCCGTTGAAGGTACGCGGTGAGAATGAAGCCACCCGCGGCGAGCGTGCGCAGGAAGTGGCGGATGTTCTGAAGATCGGCCATTTGCTGGACCGTTTGCCAGCGCAAATCTCTGGCGGCCAGCAACAGCGCACGTCACTTGCCCGTGCACTGGTGAACCCCAGTCAGGTCTACTTGTTTGATGAGCCGCTCTCCAACCTGGATGCCAAGCTGCGTTTGGAAGCGCGCGGCTTCCTGCACCATTTGCAGCACAGCATGGGCATGACCTCGGTTTACGTCACGCACGATCAGGCCGAAGCCATGGCGCTCGCCACCCGCGTTGCGGTCATGGATCAGGGCCGGATCGTTCAGTTCGCAACCCCAATGGAAATCTACCGCAAACCAGCCACCACCTTCGTGGCAAACTTCGTCGGCAACCCGCCCATGAACCTGTTGCCAGTGGAAGCGATGGTGGAAGACAACAGCCTGAAGGTGAAAGCTGACGGTCTGGAAGTTGTGGCCTTGCCGATACAAAAGTCCTTTGCAGAAGCCGTTGCCATCAACCCCAACATCACGCTGGGGGTCCGCCCGGAACATCTGCGGGCAACAGCTGAAGAAGAAAACGTGGTGCGCGGCAAACTGTTTGCCAATGAAAACATGGGCGCGGAAAAGCTCGTCACCATCGAGCGTCCAGATGCTGCCCGTTTCACCGCCCGCATTTTCACGGATGACGACATCATCCTGTCAGAAGATGTAGCACTCGGCTTTTCCAGCCAGCATATCTCCTTGTTTGATGCAGACGGAAACAGATTGGCATTGGACAATGAGTGACACTCTGGACCACCTCAAATTGCAGCACCACATCACGAAGGCGGATCAGCTCAAAGATCCGTACTTCTATCTGGAATTTGAGGTGCCGGAAGGAACGACACGCTTTGACGTGTCGCTGAACTACCCCAAGGCCAAGGATTGTATCATCGATCTTGGATGCCTTGATCCCGAGATCACGCCGTTTCCGGCAGTCTCGGGGTTTCGTGGCTGGAGCGGGGGCGCCCGCGACAGCTTCTTCATCGCACTGGATGATGCCACTCCGGGCTATGTCCACGGCCAGATCAAGCCGGGCACATGGCAGATCATCCTGGGCCTTTATAAAGTGCCGGAAAATGGCGCAGATGTTGACCTCACCATCTCCTTTGATCAGGCACCCAGAAAGCTTGCGCCGCAGCCCGTCACACCAAATCCGGTGCGCCAAGGGGCAGGGTGGTACAAGGGAGATCTGCACTGCCATACCTTCCACTCCGATGCGCGTGGTGCACCGGAGTTACTCCACGCCGCTGCAAAACAGGCAGGGCTGGATTTTCTGGCAATCGCAGACCACAACACCACCACCCAGCGCAGATATTTCCACCCGCATTCTTCACAGGATCTGGTCTTCGTAAGGGGCATGGAAGTCACAACCGCAGTCGGTCACGCCAATGTCTTCGGCATTGATGACTGGCTCGACTTCCGCATGACCAGGCCAGATCACGCCCACATCGTCGCCAAAGCGGCTCATGATCGCGGCGGCCTGTTCTCCATCAATCACGACAAACCGCCGATTGACTGGACCTACGAGCTGCCAGAGACCGACTGTATGGAGGTCTGGCAATCTGCATGGCTCATGTACAACTGGGTGTCACTGGCACGCTATCAAAAGCGCCTCAGTGAAGGGCATCAGATTTCCCTGATCGGTGGCAGCGACTACCATCAACCCGACCACCTGTTACCGGAAGGCCCGCTTGTGCTGGCTCGCCCGACGACAGTGCTCTGGCTGGATGAACTCAGCGAGCAAGCTGTTCTGAACGCCATGAAAGCAGGGCTCGGCTATGTGACCGAAGGGCCAGACGGCCCGCACCTGTCGCTCACCTCCGGTTTGGTGCGCATGGGGGATAAAGTGCCAACAGGTACCGCAAGTTTCTCCGTGCACGTCAAAGGCGCCAAAGGGGATGTGTTGCGCTGGGTGGATGCATCCGGCTTGCGGAAAGAAGATGTTCTCATCAATGATGAACAGCAGATCTCCTTCAACCAGCCAGCTACAGGATTCCTGCGAACTGAGATCGTTGCGCGTGAAAACCACACCGAGCAGCTTGGAGAATTTTTAGGGGCGTTCAAAGGCAAAAAGCTTCCTTTGGGGCTCACTGAAGCAGACATACTGGAACAGCCCATTATCCGGGCTCTTTCCAATCCAATATACATAGTAACGGAATAGGACAGCACGGCATGTTGATCGGGAATGCACCGTGTTCATGGGGCGTCTGTTATCCAACAGGCAACGCATACGCGCCAAAGGAGTATCTGGCTCAAGTAGCAAGCGCAGGTTACCAGGGGACTGAGCTTGGCCCGCTTGGGTACCTGCCAAAGGAGACAGAGGTGCTCAAAGCCATGCTGACGAGGCATGATCTCACCCTGATCGGCGCAACCCATGTGCACACGTTCTCCCAGCCGGAAACCAGCGCCCGGTTCCATGAAGACATGCAGGCACAAGGTCAACTCCTGTCATCCCTTGGCGCTAAGCATCTGGTGGTGATGGATGAAAGCAACGTTTACTCGCCAGATAAGCTCGGTGTGATGACACAGGCCGCACGCGAACAAATGTATGAGGACCTCACAAAGGCCCATGCAATGCTTGCTGAAGTCTATGGCGTTGCGCTGAGTTTCCACCCCCACATCGGCACATGCGTTGAGCTGGAAGACCAGATCGACGATCTGCTGCAAAACACGCCGCTCAATCTGTGTCTTGATACAGGCCACCATGCGTTCTGGGGTCAGGACCCACTGGCGTATATGCAGCGCAAATGGGATCGCATTGATTACATGCATCTGAAAAACGTTGATCCAGCTGTACGCACGCGCGTTCTGTCTGGCGAACTCAGCGTTCCTGCGTCTCTGGCTGCAGGGGTCATGTGCCCACTTGCAGACGGAGCCGTTGATATTGCGGCGGTTATGGACGTTCTGCGGGCAAGGGACTTCCGGGGACCGGTTGTTGTTGAGCAAGATATTGCTGAAAACGCAAGTGAAACACCTCTGGACCTCGCCCGTCGCAACTTCTCCTTTATTGCAAAACTCGCTTAAGTCTGAGGAAGAACAATGTCACTGTCCGTCGGAATTATCGGCTTGGGCGAAGTCGCTCAGTTGATGCACCTGCCACTTCTTGCAGATGATGCCCGCTTTACCATCTCGGCCATCAGCGATGTCTCTAACGAGCTTATGGAGTACATCAGCGACCGCTACGGCGTCGCAAAGCGGTATGCTGCAGCCTCAGACCTGATTGCGGACCGCTCGCTGGATGCAATCTTCATTCTGACACCGGATCACTTGCACGCGGACCTTCTGTCAGAGGCGATGAAAGCCGGCAAGCATGTCTTCATCGAAAAGCCGGTTTGCCTCAACAAACACCAGATCCCACCGTTGTTGGAAGCGCAAAAGAACAGCAGCAGCGTGGTGTTCGTTGGCTACATGCGCAGATATTCCCGCAGCTTCCTCGCTTTGAAGGACCGGATGCCGGATCTGGCAAACATCCGCCATGTCCGCATCCGTGATATCATCCGCGAAGCGCCATACTTCACCCGCCAGACCCGCCCCGTTGTACGCGGTAGCGATGTCCCGCAGGAGATCATCAAAGAAGGCCAGCAGCGCACCACAGCCATGCTTCGTGAGATCATGGGGGAGAACGCCAGCGAAGATCAGTTGCGCGCCTATCAGGTCCTGACGGGGCTGTCCTCACACAGCTTCTCCGCCATGCGTGATCTGCTCGGCATGCCAAAGGCGGTGAGCTATGCCAAACAGCATGGTGGGGAAACAGTGATGGTCCTGTTTGATTATGGTCACTTCACCGCGCTGTACGAAGCTGTCATCTCTGACATTGCTGAATTCGATGCAGGCATCGAAGTTTTGACCCAGACGGAGCGGTACCATGTGACCTATGATACGCCGTACATTCGTAATCTACCGACACAACTTAGTATCACTCGTTCAACCGATGAGCAGACCACCAAAGAGGTGATTGGCCCGTCCTATGAAGACCCGTTCCGGATTGAGTTGGACGCCTTCTATAAAGCCATAGTGGATGGAGAGTTTTACGAAACAACGCTAACCGACGCAGCAAACGACTTAGCCTTGTTTGCCGATGTCGGGCAAAAATTCTTGAATAAGAACTAGATAAATAGTGTTGTATAACAACGTGTTATTTAGCATTTCTGATTCATATTATCAGGAATGCTAGCTCATACAGGCGTCTGTGTGCCCACATTTCAACGCAAACCAACGCAAAGCCACTTATCGCTTTGCTTACTGCGTGTAAAGCACTCCAAATTGCGTATTTAAATCTTGCCTCAAATACAGATTCAGGCTGCATCTAAACTTACATTAACTTAATCAAGTATCCGCAACGCATTGTTCAGCGAAAGACTTGAATTTTCCCATATCCGAAGTGCGACAACGCATAATTATGCGTAACGCGAATAGAGTGCGAAACAGCAGTTTCACCGAACTTCGGAGTTTCCAAATGCCTGAGAATAACCTCCCTCAAGAGCACGAGAACTGGGCACATGAAGTCCTGAAAGCAATCAAAGTCGGATACAGTGTCGAGTTTGATGTAGCGGAGGACGAACAGGTATCAGATGTTGAAAACGAGCATGAAAAAGTAGCGGTCTCCGAAGCTCAGGAAACACCGCCAGAGGCCGCTCCAGAGCAGTCCGATCTAAAAGATATTGCTGCACAAAAAGCACTTCATCAAAAAGAATTATCTAAAGCAAGCAGAAACTTAAAGTCACTTGCTAAAGCAGTACATATAGCAGGCAAGCGACGCCATGTGTTCATTGAAGACGTCACGAAAAAGGTGCTCGATGACGCTAAACAGCTGGCCGAAGCCAACATCAGGCAAGCCAATGAGATCATGAACAAGCCGAACAAGAAAGGCTTCGTCGATCTCGATAAAATGCAGCCCTTCATGGATCGCGGAGAAGAATACCTCCGGATCATGCAAACCAACTTCAAGGAAGGTCAGGAGATCAGCCTTGAAGGCATGAAGGGATTATCTGCCGAACTTCAGAAGAAAACAGATGACATATACAAGCAGCGTTCAGCAGCAGAATCTTGGGGTATCGACCTGTCACGGCTGGATGATGTTTACGGCCAAACCGGTGACAGCTTAACAGAGCTGAACAAGGCGCTGAACGGCGGCAGCGTCGCGACGGCTAAGCAAAATATGCTCGCTGCTTCCAACAATCTCGCAATCCTCAGAGAAGTACAGACCAAAGCACAAACGCAGGCGGAAACAGCGAAAAAAGACGTCGAAAACAGGGTTCAGGCTACGGAAGCAGCAACAGCCGAGCTCAGTGCGCGCAAATCTGAAATTGAAAATGATCCCAAAGTGTTGGGCGACTTTGAGAAAGAGCACGATGCTGTATTGGCGGACTGCAAACAAGCTTCTGCCTCTGCATCCGCTGGCAAGGGTGTTGAGGCTGTGAAAGCCATTGAAAGCGCTGAGGCCCACCTCAGTGCGCTCCAGCAAGTTATGCTGCAAAATCTGGCATCCTCATCAGAAACGTCTCAGATTGAGGGCGGCAACCAAAGCGAACTGAAGGTGCTTGCAGGCGATGCAATTGAGCTGACGAAGGAAGCGGATGAACTGCTCACTCAGGAAGATCTCATCAAAGGAAACGGCGGTCTTCTGCCGCAGTTCAAAGATGCGGATAAGTCTGCGCGCGCAGCCATTACAGAAGCGCAAAATGATCTGCTGTCAGGAGATGTAACAGCGGCAGAAACCAAGCTTATACGCGCCAAACATGATCTGTCTGCGATGCGCGGCCTCACCATAGAAGCCCAGTCTGCCATTGATATCGCAGCAGAACAGCTTTCTCTCCTGCAAAGGCAAGTGGCACCAATGATCACCCGCCGTCAGGAGTATGTGATGCTCGCTAACACGGATGATAAACACATTCGACATCTGGAGAGATTTGATGAAGTTGTTGGTGAAGTGGAAAATCACATCAGTCAGGCTGAAACTGCCATCACTAAAGAAAATCTGAGCGAGGCCAATCAGGAAATCGCTTATGGGCAGGCAGCCATACCAGGCCTGCAGAGAGAAGTGAAGAAACTTCAATACCTTAATACGATCAAAACCGCAGCCACCAAGGAAGAAAATGCCGAGTTGTTCGCTCAAACGCTGGATAAGCTGCGCGAGGACATCGTCTACTTCAATGATCGCGATGACGTCTTTAAAGACAAAGAAGAAGCTGCAATTTTCGATAATTTATACGAACGGGCGGCGACCTACGCCAATCAGGCCGAAATCCTCTTCAAACGCAAGAAATACGATGAAGCCGACGACGCAATCGATAATTCCAATATCGCACTCAGCGGTCTGGAAATAGCCTACGAACGAGGTACCCAAACCGCAGCAAAGGTTGAAGAGCTCAAGTTGGAGGTAAAAGAGGCAGCTGAAAGGGTTCAATCCTTTGAAAACGTTGCTAAAGCTATCGTAAATGAAGAACTCCGCGGGGAATTCTTGAGCTACAAGATGGTGGCCGCAGACTACGTAAACGAAGCGCTCGATTATATCAATCAAAGCCGCATCACCGACGCCATGAGTGCGCTTGCTGACTTGAAGCAAGCCATGACCAACCTCAACGGCTTCCTCACCAACCCACCAAAACCAATGCAGCCAGAAGGCCTGCAGTTTGATGCCTCTGAATGGGAAATCGTAGAGGAAAACTTGACTGAGGAGCAACTGGCGGAAAAACAGGATCACAAAGATCTGGTGTTGTTTGCCAGTGAGTTAAAGCTACTGCTCGACGAAATCAAACAGATGAAAACCGCGGTTAACGAGGGGCATAAAGTTTGGGAACGCTTCTGTGAGGGGGACTACCTGCAACGGTTCCAAACGGCCTTCGAACAAGCAAACTCCAGCCTCAGTGAAGCTACCGACTGGGCACTCAACGCAGGCAAGATGACAACTCCCGGTCCAAAAATGAGAGAAAACCAGGAGCTGTTCCTCGCAAGCGCAAGAGTACCAATCTCAGAAGCCAAAAAAGCATACCGTGAAATGGAAAACGCCTTTGATGTCAGCAAGCAAATCCTGACGTCAGAACTGTCTGGTCTCTCAGAAGGCGCAAGATATTACCTTTCAGTTATCGAAGGGATCTACAAGGTTCACGAAAAACTGCGCGGATGGGATATCGATCTTTCCACCTTCGATGATGCCTACCTCACAGCAATGGACAATATTGCAGAGATGAAAATATCCATTGAAAATCAAGATACTACCACAGCTCGGGTCGCACTTGACAATGCTGAAGTCCATCGCCAGGAACTGCTCAAGAGTGCAGAACTGGCTTTGAGCATCAGAGAACAGGAACATACTGACCTTGTCCTTCAATACGCACGTGCTCAGTCTGACTACATGGATGCTTCCAATCAGATGAGTCTGGTTGCTAAATTTCCTGAGTTAAAGGCAGCATATGACAACGTGGAAACCTTGATCTTTGAGGGACTTGACAGCGCTAAAGATCTCTTGAGCGCAGAAGCAGGAAAAGCAGCTGTAAAAGAGCTTTCAAAAGTTGAAGAAGCCATAGCTGGGATGCGGGACATCGTCGCCGATGCAGGTATCGCGAACGCTAATGCAGAACTGGAAGAACTCCTTCAAAGCGAAGCTGAGAACACTGTGTTCAGAATAAAGAGAGATGAAATTTTGGCAGATGCTGACAAGCTCTCAGAAACCGCTCAAACCTCTTACAATGACTGGATTTCGTTCTGCCGTGGTGATTTTGAAGGGGTGTTCAATCAACAATTCGAAGACTTAAAGCAGAGAGTGGAAGAGGCACGCAATATTTCCCGTTCTGTAGAACGCCCAGACTATGTAAAAGTCATTGAAGAAATGCGGCGCTTGCTCAAATCAGCACTAGACTGCTTCAATGCGATGGATGGCCTCCATAATGTAAGCAAACAGATTGCGACGTCTAAACTAAAAGGTATGGCTCAACGCGTTGAGTATTTTCAGAACAAGATTGATATGGTCAGTGAATCCTTGAACCCCTATGATGAATGGGGACTCGATTTTTCTGATTTCGATGTAAAATATAATGAAGCCAAGGGTTTAATCGAGCAGTTGAGAGCTGCTGTGCAGCGAAACGATTACGTTAACGGACTGGACATTCTTCATCAGGCGGATGCAGCCGTTGATGTGGTTCAAGATGAGCAACAAAGTTATGCTGATTTGTACGCTCAAACCAAAGCAAGCTTTGCAGAAGGCTTTGAGGTCTATCGAGGGCGCATTGCAAAGATCGTAGAGCGTCGCCCTGAACTCGAGAAGATCAAACACCTTGCTGCCGCCTTTGATGATGCTGAACGCTCAGCTCTGCAGGCCATTGATCGGGGCATTGCTCTCATCAAAAAGAATGATCGCTTCGGTCCTGATAAGGAAGGCGATTACATAATCAGTCAGGAAAATCTGATGCTTCAGCTTCTCAAAGAGGCTGTACCGCTCGCAAAAGATCCGGAAAAACTTGGCACTGTCATCAAGGAAAGCCACGAGCGTCTGGCAGAATTTGAGGCCATGAAAGAAGACATCAAGGATGGCATGGACCGGGAAGTTTTCGGAGCAATGCAGGTGCGTGGTGCTGAACACGCAGCAGCAGCTCAAAGGTTGATGGATGAGGAAGACTACGAAACAGCCGAGTTTGAACTATTTGCCCTGCGCGTTGTTAATGAAGCTCTGCAATCAAGGCACGATTCCGGTGTAGCCATTGCAGACAAAATTCCTGAGCTGGAACAGGAAGTTGAAGATGTAACAACGGATCTGGACGATCTCAATAAGCTGAGCAGCACGATCCAGAATGCCGACGACGCAGTAAACTACGGTAAGTATCACACCATCGGTATCCGAACGGCCTTTGAAGCAAAAGACTTTCTCCTCAAAGGCGAGATCAGACGTGCTCAGGCAGCGTTAAATACACTCCAATACTACCTTGATAAAATGGAGGAACTTCTCGACAAACAGGGAACGAAAGGTCCTAAGCGCAGGTCTGGTTCGGTGCAATCTAAATCAGAGGATCAACCTGAAGAAACACTCAAGCCATCAGAAGAGCTGGAGTTGGAACGTGAGGACAGCTTCGGCCCAGCCGATGATGAAGAGCAAAAAGCCAACCTTCAAGAGGCAATCGCGTCCACTGACCAGCTTCTGGAAACAGCCAAGGCAAATGTTAAAGACCTGCTGGATGCATCTGAAGCAGAGTATTACGGGATGATCCTCCAGAAAGCCGAAGAGCACGCCGCCGCCGCAAAAGATCACCTCACGAATGCCAGATTAGACGATGGCGATGAAAGCATCGAATACCTCAAGGTTGTCTTGGACACTCTACATGATGCGCACCGCGTAGGTCTCGCAACCTCGCAACTTGTGCCGGGCTATGAAAAAGAGATCAAAGAAATTGACCAAAAACTCATCCTGCTCAATCTGAAACGCAACACGATTAGCGACGCGAAGGCTCAGGCTGAGTTTGACAAGGTCCGCAACGAAGCGAGCGCATCTGATTATCAGGTTGCACGCTTGCTCAACGACAAAAACATCCGCAAAGTCAAATACGAAATGGACACCCTGCGCGAAAAAGTCGGCAACCTGGAAAAAATCCTGAACAGCCACACCAGCAGACGCGCAAAACTGAAGAATCTGCTGAAGCGCAAGAAGTAAAAGTAGGCGCCGTTGTTAGTTGTCAGCATTGTATTGGGAAAGGTGGACAAAAAAGCAGCACTCGCCGGGCGGGGAGTGCTGCTTTTGGTGGTGGGTGCCCCTGAAGGTTCGGGAGGAGGGTAAACCTTCAAAGGCACCTTATGTCTCTGTCAGTTAAATCTGAGCAGAGAGATCCTTGGCGAGTTTGGTGTACTTGTCGCCAACGATGAGGTGGAGCGCTTTGTCTCCCGCTTTCATGACCTGAATACCAGCCTGTGACAGCTCTGGCATGGACACGCCGGCGATATCGCGCAGTTCCACGCGTACGCGGGTATTTGCAACAGCCTCAACAGCTACCACGTTATCCTTGCCGCCAAGCTGACCAAAGATTGCTGCAGCATCGAGACTTTGCTCGGCAGCAGGTTGTGCAGAGGCACCGCCGCCTTGCAGGTAGATCTCCATATCGGTCTTCAAGTTCTCAGAAGCCGTTCCGAAGATGGCCTGAGCACCATTACCAACGCGGATCACACCGCGAGCACCGAGTGCTTTCAACGCTGCATCATCAACCTTGGAAACATCAGCAGTGCTGACACGCAGACGGGTGATACATGCATCCAGATTGGTGATGTTGTCTGCACCGCCGAAGGCTTTCACAAGCGCTGCGGACATTGCATCTTCATCGCCGCTAGCAACAGCTGCGGAGGCTTCAGTTGCAGCTTCGCGGCCTGGAGTTTTCAGGTTCAGGGCTACAATGAGAACACGGAATACAGCGTAGTACAGAGCTGCGTAACCCAGACCGAACACGACCAACATCCAGCCGTTGGAGGAGAGTGGATAAAGCAGAACGTAATCGATGAAACCATGTGAGAAGGTCATGCCGTGCTTGATGCCGAGCATGATCATCAGGGAGTAGCCAACACCTGCCAGAATGGCGTGTGCGATGTAAAGAACTGGCGCAACGAACAGGAACGCAAATTCGATTGGTTCAGTGATGCCGGTCAGGAAGGAGGTCAGCGCAGCTGAGATCATGATACCGCCAACCATGGTGCGGTTTTCAGGCTTCGCGCAGTGCCAGATTGCCAGTGCAGCAGCAGGCAGACCCCACATTTTGAAGAGGTAGCCACCAGCCATGTTACCAGCAGTTGGGTCACCAGCAAGGTAACGCTGGATTTCGCCGGTCACGGCCTGACCTGTTGCCGGATCAATGTAGGAACCAGCTTCAAAGAAGAATGGAACGTTCCAGATGTGGTGCAGGCCGAATGGGATCAACGCACGCTCAATCACACCGTAGATGAAGAACGCAACTTCTGGGTTTTCTTCTGCTGCCCAACGGGAGAACGCGTTGATGGCACCACCGATTGGAGGCCATACGAACGACAGGATAACACCGAGGAAAATACAGGCAAACGCGGTGATGATCGGCACAAAGCGCTTACCCGCGAAGAAACCGAGATAATCTGGTAACTTGATGCGGTAGAACTTATTGAACATGAACGCAGCCAGCGCGCCCACGAGGATGCCGCCGAACACGCCGGTATCAATGGAGGTGATCCCGAGGATCGGCTTGGTTTCGATCGCAAGTGTCTCAGCAACAACGCCCATTGTTGCAAGAAGAACACCGTAACCAACCACGGCTGCAAGGCCAGCAACACCATCGTTTTTGGCAAAACCGAGTGCAACGGCAACTGCGAAGATGATTGGCAGGTTACCGAAGATCGAGCCACCAGCCTGAGCCATCAGGTGGTTGATGAATTCCGGAATGAACGGCAGGTCAGCTGCGCCGACGCCGAGAAGGATACCAGCAGCTGGAAGAACCGACACTGGCAGCATCAGGGACTTACCAACCTTCTGTAAGGCTCCAAATGCGTTTGAGAATGTACTCATTGTTTTTCCCCCAGAGTTGCATGGTGTGCGAGCACGCCATGCCCCCTGATTTTGTTAGGTATTCCCGACTGGAACACCAACTCCCACATTTACTCCTGCATCACTGCTGTGATTTGAGGAGATCTTTCACGTCACTGGTATCCGCGCAGTCCAAAGCTGCTTGCGCGAGCTTGCGGGACTCCTCCATGGATACAGTGCGAACTGTGTGTTTCACTTCCGGCAAAGCAGGTACGCTGACGGAAAGTTCTTTGATGCCGAGGCCAATAAGGATCGGCACGGCTTCAATCTGACTGGCAAGACCACCGCAAACGCCAACCCATTTGCCTGCATCTTCTGCAGCGCGAACGGTGAGTTCGATCATGCGCAGAACGGCAGGATGCAGGGCATCTGCGCGGGATGCGAGGCCCGGGTGGCCGCGGTCGATGGCCATGACGTACTGGGTGAGGTCGTTGGTGCCGATGGAGAAGAAGTCCACTTCC
This sequence comes from Pseudovibrio sp. Ad13, assembly GCF_001623225.1. Taxonomy (NCBI): domain Bacteria; kingdom Pseudomonadati; phylum Pseudomonadota; class Alphaproteobacteria; order Hyphomicrobiales; family Stappiaceae; genus Pseudovibrio; species Pseudovibrio sp. Ad13. The sequence continues at coordinate 290,139 of NZ_LMCC01000013.1, forward strand.
TGTGCCAGCTTGTCGGCCATGAGGGCGGCAGACGGCACTTCAATCATGATGCCGACTTCAACATGCTCAACACCAAGGTTCTTCTGCTCTTCACGCACCAGCGCGTTGACGGCACGCAGCTCGTCCAGCGCACTGATCATCGGGTACATGATGCGTGCATGACCCTTGTGTGCCTGAGAGAGGATCGCGCGAACCTGACGACGCAAGATGCTTGGGCGCTCAATACCGATACGCACACCGCGAACGCCGAGGAATGGGTTCTCTTCATGCGGCATAGGCATGTAAGGCAAAGGCTTGTCGCCGCCGACATCCAGCGTACGGATGATGACAGGACGTTCCTTGCCCATAACCTCAAGAATTGCGCCAACTTTTTCGGCCTGCTCTTCTTCGGTTGGTTCGTTGAGACGCTCCATGTAGAGGAACTCGGATCGCAGCAGACCAACAGCTTCAGCACCAGCTGCAACGGCCTTTTCAGCATCTTCTACGCTGCCGATGTTGGCTGCAATTTCCACCCGAAAACCGTCTTTGGTGATGGCTGGTTTATGCGCATCGCGCTGGTATTCTTCGGCTTGTTTGGCTGCGTTTTCGATCTTCTTGGTGAAGGCAGCTTGCTCGGCGTCAGTCGGAGAAACTTTGATTTTACCGCGCTTTGCATCCAGAAGAAGGACAGTGCCGTCTTCCAGATCCTTCATGGCGTCTTCGACATTGACGAGGTAAGGCAAGTCGTTAGAGCGGGCGATGATGGCCGCGTGAGAAGAAGACCCACCATGGGTGGTACACAGACCAACGATCCTGGTGAGGTCCAGAGCAACGATCTCGGAAGGTGTGACGTCTTCCTGAAGAAGGACGGTGCCTTCCTCTAAAATCTCACCGCCATCATCAACGCCAAGCAGCTTTTTCAGTACGCGCAGGCCGATGTCGCGGACGTCAACGGCGCGGCCAGCGAGCAGCGGGTCGTCCATTTTGGCGAGGGTTTCAGCCTGTGCTTCGTAAGCCAGCTTCCAGCTCCAGGCTGCGCCTTGGCCCTTGGCGATGTCTGCCAGTGGTTTTTCGGAGAGTTCTGGGTCGGAGAGCAACTCAATATGGGCGTTGAAGACCTCTGCCAGGTCTTGCTGATCGTTCTTGTTCAGGCGGTCGATGATGCTTTGCAGGTCTGCGATGGAAGATTTGACGGAGGCTTTGAACGCGGCACGCTCTTCAGCTGGGCCGATGCTTTCGCGAGTGACTTCCGGTAGAGCCTTGTTGTGCTTGACCAATTTACCGATAGCGCGGCCCGGAGAGGCGGTGAAGCCGATGAGAACGCCATCTTCGCCGGATTTGACCTGAAGAAGAGGCGCTTCCTCGATCACGTCTTCCTGCGGAGCCTCGGAGAAGCTGGTGATTTCTTCGCCAAGACCAGCTTTCACAGCAGCGATAACATCTGCCACCACTTGCTGCGCATCCGGACCAACAGCTTCAATCTCAAGCTCGTCACCCAGCTTTGTTTTCAATGACATAATGCCGGTGACAGAAGAGCCACTGCAGGTTTTGCCGTTGACGGTAAAGGTAACTTTCGCATCTGCTTTGCGCACTTCAACAGCCAAACGGGCGGCTGGACGGGCGTGGAGGCCGGTGGCGTTGGGGATCTTGATGGAGCCGATGATGGCAGGGCCGGTTGGCTCAGTGGCAGTTTCCTGCGCTGGAGCGGTGGTGCCTTGAGGATCGTTGCTGCTTGGAACAGTGAAGACGACCTGATTGAGGTCTGTCTGAACGGTGCCGAGAGGAGCGAGGGTCGTGATTTCCTGACCGCTGGTGATGACGATTGCGGATTGAACGGAAACACATTCGCGGGCGATGAGGTCTGCATCGAAGGTGATAAGGGGTTGACCTTGCTCGACCTGACCTCCCTCAGCGACGTGCAATTCGAAGCCGCGGCCTTTCAGGGCAACGGTGTCGAGGCCGATATGCATCAGCAGTTCAACATCACCTTGCTGCAGCGTAACTGCATGATGTGAATTATGAATTTGAGTTATCTTGCCAGCGAATGGGGCGTAAAGAACATTGTCTGTCGGGTCGATGGAAACGCCATCACCCATCATCTTTTCAGCAAACACCGGATCGGGCAGGTCGGTGACAGCCTGAACTATGCCCTTCAAAGGCAAATTGATGGAAAATTTATTTTTTGGATCCTTCACCGTTTTATCTCCCGATTATATTAGGTGAATGCGCGCCTTCTTAAGCTTCCACTAAGTCTTGAAGAGACAAGAGGCGATTTTTACGCGAGGATCATTTGCGTAAGGCCGCACAACAATACGTAAAAAGACTAGTGTTACGGGGTGTTACGAATTGTTACAAAGGGAAATATTTCTCATTACATAGAGAACGACTTACTGATGGATATCAGTGCTAGTCGACTTTATGTATAGATAAGATTAACTCGAATTATATACTAATATACATCATGCAATTACATGCAGTCGGCAGCACCCTCCCATACATTTGCAACAATGCTGTAACAACAGCTTGATACATTACAGAACCGCCAATCCGGGCTGTTTCACCTGTAATGACGATCTGCACACGCTCCAGCTTCCCGAAATCTCAAAAACGCCCATACCTGAAGGGGCTGCAGAACCGGATTCAGCCTTGCGTTTTTATTTGCGTTGTTTTGTGAATTTTGCGTTCAAAGCGTGTTTTGGTGCGCGCTTATGTGCTGAACTGCGGGGAGAGGAACCTGCGCCAGCGAGGAGCCACCGCAGGTCAAAATTTGATCTTTAGAGCAAGACAGTTCTGGCTTCTTTTTCGCTCAGATAAGCCGCTTCGATGATGCGGATGGTCTGCATCGCATCACGAGGGGAGACTGGTACCTCAGTGTCGTTGCGAATGGCGTCCCGCATACCTGCGTAGAACCGTTCGTATCCACCTTTCTGGCTTGGTACCGGCGTACCTTCACCCGTCTCGTCATAAAGCGTGCCCCAGTCGTCTTCTGCTTCAACGCCCCAGGTCGGGCTCGCAGGTCCGCCGCCAGCCTTCAGCATGTCCTCTTGCGGGTCCATGCCATAGGTGATGTAGGTGGCTTTATCCCCGCTCACCTGAAAGCGCGGACCTTGCTCAGTGCTGAGACAGTTGCCGTGCAGGATCACGTCGCAGTCGTCATAGCCGAGCACAAGATGGAAGTGATCCACCGCTGCCGCGTCTTTGCGCTGAACGCGAAGTTTTGCCTGAACTGATTTTGGCGTGCCAAACAAACTCAGCGCCTGATCGATGCCATGGGCACCCAGATCATACAGGATGCCAGCACCGGGGATATCTTGTTCGCGCCAGCGGCCTTTGATGTCCGGGCGATAGCGATTGTAGTTGCACAGGTACGAGTGCACTTTACCAAGGCGACCTGTTTCCAGCAGGTCCTGAACCGTCAGGAAATCACAGTCGAAGCGTCGGTTGTGATAGACGGAGAGCTTCAGGTCTTTCTGCTCTGCAATGTCGATCAGCTCTTCCGCTTCCGCACTGGTGATGGTGAACGGCTTTTCAACCACCACATGCTTACCAGCCAGCAGCGCCTTTTTAGCGTGATCGTAATGCAGCGTGTTGGGCAGGCTGAGAACGACCAGCTCGATGTCCGGCTGTGCCAACAGCTCATCGAAGGAAGTGTATGGCGTGCAGTCGGGCAACTTGCTTTTGACAAGGTCCGGCTTGCTGGAAACCACCGCGGCAAGGTCGATGCCTTCAACAAAGGTCAGCAGGGGTGCGTGGAAGCTTTGGCCGGAAACACCAAAGCCCACGAGAGCCGTTTTAACAGGCTGAACAGAACTCATATTATGCATCACTCGCTGGAAAATTCTTCTGCACGTTGTCGAGGTCAAGAACGGTTGGCAGGGAGGCCTCGTTGCCGAGGAACTGAATGGCGTGGGCAGAAGCTGCGCGCGCTGTTTTGAAGTGATCTTCCCAAGAGCCTTTTGGGTCTGCCAGATATGCATAGACATAGGCACCGTGGAAAGTATCACCCGCACCGTTGGTGTCGATGACCCGTTCTTTTGGCACCTTCAAAGCTGCTTGGCGCTTGATCGGGCACTTGTCTTCGTACCACAGCAGGCCTTTTTCACCCTGAGTAACGCCGCCGACCTTCACGCCTTTAGCACGCAAATATTCCAGTGTGTCTTCCGGTGATTTGCCAAGCTGCTCACAAAACAACTCAGAAACGATCGCCACATCAATGTAGTCGAGCAGTTCCTCGGTGTTCTCGCGAACAGCACCACCATCCAGAGACGTCAGGATGCCGTGTTTGCGGCAAAGTTTGGCGTAGTGCAAAGCAGCATGAGGGATGTGACCGTCGACGTGTAGCGCTTGACAGCCAGCCAGGTTGAGTTCAGGAACCGGATGCAGGAAGTCATTGTCGCGACAACGCACGATGGCGCGTTTGCCGTCTTTTGGCATGATGAAGGAGAGAGAACTTTCCTTCACTTTGCAGCTGTGGATCGGAATGGAGTATTTCGCGGCCATATCGCGGAACATGCGAGACAGCCAGTCATCTGCCATGGAGCACAGCAGGTCAGGTGAGACGCCCAGCTTTGCGCAGACGAAAGCCGCGGTGACGACGTTGCCGCCAAAGCTGACAGCGTAATCCTGCGCAATTGCCTTCTCGTCACCTTCCGGCATGGTCTCTGACAAAAAGGTCACGTCGATGTAGGACTGGCCAATAAATAGCGCTTTCATCCTGTACTCCATTAAAGTCCGGGTCACACTGCGCAAATGCAGCGATGGTACCTTCCGCTTTTAACGACGGATTTCTAAATGATGTCCTAGGGAAATCATGAAAGTGCCTTGCTCGCAAACCTGATGTATCAACTTGTTACATTACAGGTTGTTTTTGCGGGTCTTTCCCCAAAATGGCGGGTTCTATGAGGGAAACTACGCAGAAGGCGAGTGCACCTACAACTCGCGCGGCAATTTCACGAAGATACAGAACTTGCCTTCCGGTGTTTCGCCAAGGCTGATTTCGCCGCCATGGGCGTTGATGATCTGTTTGACGATGGAAAGGCCGAGGCCAACACTGGAAGAGCGGGTGCGCTCCACACTGTCATTGCGGAAGAAGGGCTCAAACACCTTCTCGTGCAGATGGTCCGGAATGCCGGGACCGGGATCGCTGATGGAAACAAGCAGCTGATCATTCTCAAGATTTTGCATCTCAACAATGGCAGCACCACCATATTTGAGCGCATTATCAATGAGATTGCTGAAGGCACGGCGCAAAGCAGTGGGTTGGCCGTTCATGACTGCGCGGCCCTCAACCTCCAACTCAACTTCGCCGCCGCCACCAAAAATATTGCGGCTTTGGTCCGTCAGCTTATGGCGCTGGGGGACGAAGACAACATCATTGCCCGTGTCCATATAGTCATCACAAAGCGATTGCAGCAGCGCGGCGAGGGAGAGGTGCTGAGGCTCTTCCAGCAAGGCGTTGAACCTTAGAAAATCAAGCGAGGCCGCGATGAGACGGGTCATTTCCTCCACATCATGCAGCATGCGATTGCGCAGAGATGTGGACTCGATCTGCTCCAATCTGAGCCGCAAACGAGTGGCAGGGGTGCGCAAATCATGACTGATGGAGGCCAGCATGCGCTTTTGCTCTTCCAGCAATTGCGCTCGGGCTTCCTGTTCTCGCACCAGCGTATCCTGAAGGGCAACGGCTTCCTCGGTGTCCCACGGTTTCAGCTCGGCCCGCTCATACTTTGCCAGGGACCGGAACGGAGCGGCGGTGTAGTGAATGAGGCTGCGGGCCAGCACAAACACCAGTGTGATGCAAAGCGCGGCGATGATGAAGAGCACCGGCTCCGTCATCCGGTCCTGCCAGAGCTTCGGGAACGTGATCAGGCGGTTGCCTTGCTGGTTTGGAAGCGTCAGATAGAGCTGAACAGCCTTGTCCTGCCGTGTGACTGCCTGAGCAAAGGCGCCCATCTTATCAAGTTGATAGGCTGGATTGGGTTGGTCGTCCGAGATCAAATCTGCTCGAGGCAAAGCACCGGTAAACACCAGTTTGGCTGCGAGCTTGAGACCATCGTTATTGAAGGTCAAAGGAAGAGAGGAGACATCACCTGAAAGCACTGGTTTGCCAGCTTCAACAACCTGCAGATATTTGCCCGCAAAAGGAGCGGGTGCAGTGCCGCGCATGTATTGGCTCAGTTCTGCACCGGCTTCAAAGGAGTTCGCCAGTGCTAACTCGCGCGTGTTGTAGGCGTTGAGCGTGAGCCCCAAAACCACGAAAACCGAGAGCACGGCGGTGATGAGAACCACAACCATACGGCGTTCAAGGGATCTGGGCAGAAGGCTCAGGATCAATCCTGACATGGCCACGCTCTTTTCAGTGCCATGGACCTACACCCGCGTTACGCTTTGAGAAAACAGATAGCCCTGATGGCGCACAGTGGTGATGAAATCCGTACTCGGGTCCGTCTGTGCCAGCTTCTTGCGCAGGCGGCTGATCAGAATATCAATGCTGCGATCGTGGGAATCCACCTTGGCACCGCGCAGCACGCGGCCCAGTGTATCGCGAGAGATCGGCTTTTGCGGTGCCTTCACAAAGGTCAGTAAAGCGTCGAACTCGGAAGAGCTCAAATGCACCAGCACACCATCTGGTGCGGTCAGGTGGCGGGTTGCCTCATCCAGCTTCCAACCGGCGAACTCAAAGCGCTGTGCTTTGGGCGCTGCCGCTGTTTCAACGTCTTCTGTACGGCGGAAAATAGCGAAGATACGAGCTTGTAACTCACGAGGATTGAACGGCTTTTCCAGATAATCATCAGCGCCAAGCTCCAGCCCGACAATACGCTCCGTATCACCTGTAATCGCGGAGATGATGATGATTGGCATCCTGGAGGTCTGGCGCACGCGCTGGCACAGGGTCAGCCCGTTTTCTCCCGGCAACATGATGTCCAGAACCATCAGATCAATGTGGTTGGTGTCCAGAAGCTCAATGGCTTCCTCTGCAGAGTTTGCAGTGAACACGGTGTACCCACGATCTTTCAGGAAGTCTGCCGTCAGGCTGGCGATTTCCTCATCATCGTCAACAATCAGCAGTGTTTTGTTCGAGAGCATCATACCTCGGTGTACCCATTTCAGTCCCAACCAGCTCACTCTGGCCCAGTGCTGTATAACAAAACATTTGGCCGCTGCGAGAGGAATGTGTATGCGTCAGGTTGTCTTGCACGTGCAAGTTCATTGGATTGTGTGTTTATACGCGATAAATTGAAGAAAGAGTTTGCTAGAAGCGTCCTTGAGAATACCCATCGGGAGAATGTAATGGGCAGCCCGCGTCTCAGCTTGGTCGCACTTGCTGTTTTATTCGGTAGCATAACGGCGCAAGCCGCACCAACCGCTGAAGTTCTGCATTTCTGGACATCAGGCGGAGAAGCACGCGCAGCCCTTTCGCTCAAACAGGCGTTTGAGGCCCGTGGCGGTGTGTGGGATGACGCACCTGTTGCTGGTGGAGGCGGAGACGCCATGGCAGCCGTCTTGCGTGCCCGTGCGCTGGCCAGAGTGCCGCCATCTGTTGCTCAGATCAAAGGTCAGAACATTCAGGAATGGGCCGAAGTGGGCGCGCTTGAAGGGCTCGATGCTATTGCACAGCAGCAGAACTGGGATGAGCTGCTGCCAGACCTTTTGAAAGAAACCGTTCAATATCAGGGTAAATATGTTGCCGTGCCTTTGAACATCCACCGCGTGGATTGGATCTGGGCCAACCCGAAAGTGCTGGATCAGGTCGGCGTCACACCTCCGCAAACATGGGAAGAGTTCAACGAGGTGGCGGATAAGATCAAGGCCGCTGGCATTATCCCGCTCGCCCATGGTGGACAGCCCTGGCAGGACGTTACCCTGTTTGAAGTGGTGTTGCTGGGGATCGGCGGCGCGGATTTTTACAAGAAGGTCTATCTGGATCTGGATCAGGAGGCCTTGCACTCCGACACCATGATCAAGGTGTTCGACCAGATGCGCAAGCTCAGCACCTATGTGGACCCCGGCGCTCCGGGCCGCGAATGGAACCTTGCCACCGCCATGGTGATGCGCGGTGAGGCGGCCATGCAGATTATGGGCGATTGGGCCAAGGCCGAATTTCTGACGGCAGGTCTTAAGTACGGTGAAGACTTCATCTGCGTCTCGTCCCCCTCCAAGGGTGGTTATATCATCAACTCCGACAGCTTCGCTATGTTCAAAGTCTCCCACCCAGATCAGAAAGCCGGACAGCAGCTGATGGCCTCTACGCTGCTGGATGAGCAGGTACAGAAGGACTTCAACCTGCTGAAAGGCTCCATTCCCGCCCGACTAGGCGTGAGCCTTGATGGGTTTGATGAATGCGCCATGAAATCCAGCGAAGACCTTCTTCTCAATGAGGCCCGGGGCACCGTGGTTGGCTCCATCGCTCACGAGCTTGTACAGTCCGGCGCCGTGCGTGGGGCTTTTCTGGATGTGGTCACAGAGCATTTCAATACGGATATGTCTTCGCAAGAGGCTGTCAATCAACTTGCCGAGACCGTAATCCTAGCAGATTGATTTCCCTAGGGCAGTCAGAGTAAAGCGTAGATCCTGATAAGACCGCAGCACCCAGTGAGCAAAGAGAACCTTATGTCCAACCCCCAGCAGCGCAAGCAGCAGATGTCTGTTTTAGACAGATTGCAGCGATATTTGCCGCAACTGGTGGTCGCTCCGCCGTTCCTCCTCCTCGTGTTTTTTGTGTACGGCTTCATCGCGTGGACGGGCATCATCTCGCTCACCAACTCTCGCATGCTGCCCACTTTTGATGTTCAGGGCATCCAGCAATATGTGCGCTTGCTGGCTATGGATCGCTGGAATGTGGCTTTCGATAACCTGCTGATTTTCGGCAGTCTTTACATCCTGTTCTCAATCACCATTGGCTGCGTGCTGGCCGTTCTGCTGGACCAGCGTATCCGCGCAGAAGGGGCGCTGCGCACGATCTATCTGTACCCCATGGCGATCAGCTTCATCGTGACGGGCACAGCGTGGAAATGGATCCTGAACCCGTCCCTCGGCATTGAAAGCTACATGCAAAAACTGGGGTGGGAGAGTTTCCAGTTCGACTGGATCGTCAACCGCGACATGGCAATTTATGTAGTGGTCCTCGCCGCGGTCTGGCAGGCATCAGGCTTTGTGATGGCCCTGTTCCTCTCCGCCCTACGCACTGTCGATGAGGATATCATCCGCGCCGCACATCTGGACGGGGCCAGCACCACACGCATCTACTTCGGCATCATCCTGCCCTCGCTGAGACCTGTGTTCCTCTCCGCCTTCGTCATTCTCGCGCACCTATCCATCAAGAGCTTCGACCTTGTGGTGGCGCTGACAAACGGCGGCCCGGGCTATTCTTCCACTTTGCCTGCCAATTTCATGTATGAGATGGCCTTCCGCCGTAACCAGATCGGCCTTGGTGCCGCCTCCGCCATGATGATGCTGGCCACCGTTGCCGCAATCATCGTGCCCTATCTTTATTCAGAGTTAAGGGCAAAGCGACATGGCTGAGCCCAAAACACTCCCCGGAGCCAACGGCAAACGCCACCTGCTTGGCCGCATCTTCATCTGGACCTTGCTGCTCTCCGCCGCCGTGCTCTATCTGGGCCCAATCTACGTGGTGCTCTCTACATCGCTGAAGGATCTAGCCGAGATCCGCGCCGGAGCCCTGCTGGATTTGCCACACGAGCTCAACTTCACCGCCTGGCGCGAGGCATGGTCCAGCGCCTGCATCGGCGTACGCTGCGAGGGCCTGCGCCCGTACTTCCTCAACTCGGTGATCATGTCCGTGCCGTCGGTTGCGATCTCCACCCTGATCGGCGCCTTAAGTGGCTATGCCCTGTCGCTCTTCCGCTTCCGCGGCGCCAACATCATCTTCGCCCTGATGCTGTTCGGCTGTTTCATCCCGTTCCAGATCGTCATCCTGCCTATGGCTCAAACGCTCGGCTATCTGGGCATCGCCAACTCCATCACTGGCTTGATCGTGGTGCACACCATCTACGGCATCAGCTTCACCACGCTGTTTTTCCGCAACTACTACGTCTCGGTTCCGCAAGAGCTGGTGCGGGCCGCCACCATGGACGGGGCAGGGTTCTTCCGCATCTTCTGGCACATCATGCTACCGCTCTCGGTTCCCATCATCGTTGTCTCGGTCATCTGGCAATTCACGCAGGTGTGGAACGAGTTCCTCTTTGGTGCCAGCTTCACCTCAGGCGGGTCTCAGCCCGTGACAGTGGCGCTCAACAATCTCATCAACTCCACCACCAGCGTAAAACAGTACAATGTGGACATGGCAGCCGCGCTCATAGCCGCCGCGCCAACCCTCGTTGTCTACATCATCGCAGGCAGGTTCTTCGTACGCGGGCTCACCGCTGGCGCAGTCAAAGGCTAAAGGCTCATTTATGGCGACCATATCCATCGAACATGCGTCAAAATCCTTTGGCTCAACTGAAGTTTTGAAGGACATTTCGCTTGATGTAAAAGATGGCGAATTCCTTGTTTTGCTCGGCGCGTCCGGCTGCGGAAAATCAACGCTGCTCAACATCATCGCCGGACTGGAACCCATCGCAGATGGCACCATCCGGCTGGATGGCGAGGTGGTCAACGACGTCCACCCCAAAAATCGAGACATCGCCATGGTGTTCCAAAGCTACGCGCTCTACCCAAACATGACGGTGGAGCGCAACATCGCGTTCGGACTGGAAATGCGCAGGATCAGCAAGGCAGAGCGCAAAGCCACCGTCCGCGAAGTCGCCAGCATGCTGCAAATTGAGCACCTGCTTGCCCGCAAACCAGCGCAACTCTCCGGCGGACAGCGCCAGCGCGTTGCCATGGGTCGTGCCCTCGTGCGTCGCCCCAAGATCTTTCTGTTCGACGAGCCGCTCTCCAATCTGGACGCCAAACTGCGCGGCGAAATGCGCACAGAGATCAAGAAGCTCCACCAGTCTCTCAAGGCCACCATGGTTTATGTGACCCATGACCAGATCGAGGCCATGACGCTGGCAGACCGCATCGCCATCATGAAAGACGGCGTGATCCAGCAAATCGGCACCCCGCAAGAGATCTACAGCAAACCGGCAAACATGTACGTCGCCGGCTTCGTCGGCGCACCACCAATGAACTTTGTGGAAGTGGATCTGGTGAAGCAAGAAGACCAGTTCGGCGTCATCCTGCCAGCCGTTCTGAAGGGCGAGCCAAAAAACTACTTCCTCCCGCTGCCAAACTCAAAACAACTCGAAATACGCGAGAACACAAAAATCATCCTCGGCCTGCGCCCCGAAATGATCACCCACAACGCTTTCGTAGGCTCCACAAACCCGGAAATCGAATGCGACGTCGACCTCCTGGAACCCACTGGCGCCGACACTCTCTGCCTCATCCGCCTAGCCAACCACCCCGCCAAAGCCCGGGTCTCCCCCTTATTTGCGTGTGACCCGGGAGAGAGCATGACCTTCTCTGTAGACATGGGAAGGGTGTGTTTATTTGACGGGGAGAGTGAGGAGTTGATTCACTTGTGAGTTTTTGAATAGACGAGTTTTTTAACCTCTTGATACTGCTTCTTCAGCAACACGCACTGCAAGTCTGAGTGGATCGACCTAGGTTACTGCCTTAGTGATTATCAGGTGGCAATACTCTTGCTTCGCTTATCAGGCAGTCGAGATCAGGAGAGGTCAGGCTTTGCAGAAAGGCTTCGAGGTCTTGTTTTTCAACTCCTGTGAGACCAAGCGGGCGGATGCGTGGGTCTTGACCACTCAGTTGTGATCCGCCTTGGTCGTAGAACTCAATAACCTGCGAAATCGTACTGAGATGGCCGTCGTGCATATAAGGCGGCGTTACTGTGAGGTTGCGCAGTGAAGGCGTGCGAAATCTCCATCTGTCAACTGGGTCCTCTGTTACCTCATAGCGTCCTAGATCGGCTTCGCGTTCAGCGCTGACAGATCGGATTTTTGAAAACTCCATCTGATGCACCACTCCGGGGGCAACTTGCACAGGAATGTTTGTCGGGGGATTTTGGCGCTTCTCTTCAAGCATCTGACCATATCCGGTGTCATGGAAAAGCTCATCCGTAAAGAGGGCGTAGTCATCTTTGATCAGATGGCAAGCACTGCAACCTGCTTTGCCGGTGAAAACCTGAAAACCACGCTTAACATCGGCACTAACAGCAGTATCATCACCACCAAAGTACCATTGATCAAATGGACTGTTCCCCGCAAGGACTGACCTCTGATACGCGCCAAGGGCCATCCCAATCCTGTCGAGAGACGCCTGAGCCTCGAAGGCATCCTCGAACATCTGCGCATAGTCCGCAAGCTCCCTCAAAAGAGCAACAACATGCCCTGCAGACGGATTTGCCATTTCATTTAGTGCAGTTAACGGACCGATAAACTGTGTCTCCAATGCATGATCCCGGCCATCGTGGAACAGGACATTCAGGTGGCCAACATTCAAAATGCTTGGTGAGTTTCGCTTAAGACTGCGCCCTTCAACTCCAATGGCTGTGCTCAGTTCCCAGTTGGTGAACCCTTGTTCTGGAACGTGGCACATGGCGCAAGACATTGTGCGATTGATCGACAAACGCCGATCGAAAAACAACTTCCGGCCCAACTCAATCTTCGCGACACTCGGCGGGTTGTCATGTGGATGGGGGACGGGCGGAAGTCCAAGCGGGGTAGAAAGGCTCCGCTTCAAAGCCACTGCAGACCAGTTTTCCGGGTCTGTTATGCAATGTGATTGTGCTTGTGCGTCATCTGCCCAACACATGAGACTGCCAATCAGGCATGTAAGAAACCACTGGCGCATTATGGCCTGCTTTCTTCCAGTAGAAGTGTCTCCACATCAGTGATTAGGAGTCTCGGGTCTATGGTTCCAAGCCCATAGACGTTGCGTACAATGCCTTCGCGATCAACCAGATACATCCGTAAAAGATGATTGATGACCTCCTGATCGTTTGATCGGTCAATGACTTGACCAAACCCATCCAGAATTGGCTGCAGATCAGTCAGGCCTGAACTCGTAAGGACGTGCCATTTAAGCTTCTGATCGGCATTCGCGTCGATTTGCAAGGGGTATGCAAAGGAGTTGATAGCCTCCACCGTATCGCGGGCAGGATCAAAACTGATCGTTATGAGCTGAACGTCCTCCCTCAATCCAGGGAGCTTTTGGCTGGTATCATGTATTTCAAAGAGCGTCGACATGGCGATAGGACATCCATTCTCATCGCCACACATCAGATAGACAAAACTCACCAGATTGATCTTGCCTTTGGTCAGCGCTGCAAGTGAATGTGTCTGTCCATTTACATCCAGAACCCGTCCATCTGGCGCCGTCTTAAACCTGTTCAGTGTGTAAGAACCCGGCTTGGGAGGATCAAACTGAAACTCTTCATGAGGGGTAAAGACATCTGCAAATGGGCGAGTGGGAGCAGCTTGCCCGGCCATTAAGGTGTACCAGAGTGCTGGAAGTGTTGCGGTAACACCACTGAAAACGAGGAGCTTTTTCAATACACGCATGCATCAGACCTAATGAGTTGGAAAGGCATGGGGCAACACGCGTGCTGCCCCAAAACGGGTTTGACCTAGCTGGTGTACAGCTCAGAACTGCCAAAACGCATGATGTGCGCACGGCCAAGGCCGAGCTTGTAAAAATCGATATCAAAGTCTTCGATCAGCTCTTTCCCATCCCAGGTGTATGCACGCAGATATTGCACATCATCGTCACCCTTCTTGTCCCAGTTCGCAAGCAAAGAGGAGCTGAAATAGACCCGTTTTCCATCCCAGCTCTGACTGACCATGTTGACCTGACGGTCAATGGTTTTCTCATAAATTTGAGAGGGGTTATGCGGGTCAGAAATATTGAAAAGCCGTGTTTTGCCATCCATGAAGCTGTTGACCCAAAGCGTCTGGTCATCCGCCGCAATGGAGATGTCGACCGGAAGTGGAATGTCCGCAGGATTGCCGATATCGGCAACATCCTTGGCCTGCCATTCTCCGCTGTCGTCCTCATAAATCAACCAGAGTTTGGAAGTAAGTGCAGTGGTAGACAAGGCATAGTTTGCGTTTGGCCCCCACGGGAAGCGGATCTCTAGCGGTGCTCCCGGGACATTGAAGACCTTGCGCGGCTGACGAGTATGCAGATCCCATTGAACAATTGTGTTGCCAAACCGTTTCATCGCATCTGTATCTTGCAGCATCTGGCCAAAATCCATCATGTAATTTGACCAGCCCGTAAAGGAGGAGGTCAACATGATGTTCTTGCGAATGAGCGCGCGAATGTCATAACCGTAGCCGTCCGCAACAGCATCTCCCACAGCGACGGCACCCTGCATATCACCGGCAGTTGGCATCCAATATGTGGCCACATAGTCGCCGGCGTCATTGTATTCAACCAGTGCAGTGCGTCCGCCATGATCGTCATCATTGGAAAGCCCGGTGATCATCATGCTGCCGGGAAGGGCAAAGAAAGTGTGTGGTCCAACAACACCGCCAGAATCCTTGACGAAACTCTCAATAGTTTTGTGCAGAGATGGCTTTGAGGGATCGGTGTGCACGTCGAAAATGAAGATGCGATTGGTATCCAGACCGCCCGTCCAGAAATAGCGTCGATCTGCTGAGAAGCCGCCATGATGCGCTTCATTCCGTCCGCCGACAGAAAGACTGTTGATCACCTGACCTCGCATGGGCGAATCCGGTCGTAGATCAATGGTAACAAGCTTATCTTGCTCATCGCCCATTCCCTCAACGCCGAGTGTCCAGACATAAACGAATTCTTCCTGCCCGGTAATCTTGGGCATATAAGGTGACTGACAGGTTTCATCAGCAAAAGCTCTAAACGGTCCGGCAGCCGCTGCAGCAGCAACAACCAGTGCACCAAATTCTCTTCTATTCATAAGATCCTCCCATAGAAATTAATTACTGAGTATTTCGAGTTGCCTCCAACTCGTCGGAGAGAGCCTCCAAATTTGCCCTCTCGGCATCAACAATTGAGCAGTGCTGAATGGCAGCTGCGGCGCGTATGTTTTCTTCTTTGAGTACAGGTAAAATATGCGTGTGAAGTCGCGGCTTTATGCGGTTTTGGGGGCCAACAACACCCATGCTGAAGAGTGCTCCAAGTCGATCAACCATAATGGGCACGGCAATGCTGGTGACACCGTCATCAATCTCGCCATCACAAAGCGCAAAGCCATCGCGCCGCACGTTCTCCAGCTCAGCAGCGATATCAGAACTGTCAATGAGAGTGGCTTGCGTAAATTGCACGCGTTCGGTTCGCAGCAGTTCATCTCGCAGTTCGGGCAATATGAAAGCAGCAATGGCTTTGGCGGAGGAGCAAGCATGAACAGGCCGGGTCCCGAGGCCGGGGTAAATATAAGATATGGATGGATCATTGGGAGGCTCAACATGGATAAGGTCCACACGGCCACCACGATACCGTGCCAAAAAAGCCGTCTCACCAAGTTCAATCACCAGCCGGTGGATCATAGCAGAGACAGCTTTGATCACATGTGACTCTGATTTTCCTGTGAGGGCAATTTTGATAAACCGGATACCCAGAACATACCGTTTGCCGTCCTCAACCTCATCCAGAAAGCCGCAGTGAAGCAGAGACGACAGATTCCGATAGATCGTTGCTCTGGGAAGTTTGGTCATCTGCGCAAGATCGTTCGCACTGACCGGCTTGGCGGCTCCAGCAACAGATTCCAGTAGCTGTATCAAACGTTCCTGCATGAGATTCTCACAATATGGACGTTTGAAGCGTATTCTGAGAAAAGTTTATCCGACAACCCGTGAAATTTGACAGGGATAAGGCGCCTTTTTGTAGCTTACGTATTACGAATATGCGTCATTGAACGTCCGCTAGGTTTGCAGACATCAATCAAACGCCTCGTTGCAGCAAAAGAAATAGCAGGTTAACGTTGCCCCTCACTCTTGGATGGAGGAGCCGTCTCTATGTCGTTTCACTCAGCAATAAAGTCGAGAATTGCAGAATACATTACAAGTGAAACCAGAGTGCAGCGAAAACGGGCCTCCTACGAAAAACAACGAAGCCGGCGAGGTGAGGCGCATGAAGTACACTATTTTCATCATGCTGCGGATCCATACGCTCACCTAACACTTCAAATACTTGGCGACTTTCAGCAGCACTATGCAGTCACCCTGAAGATCCATCTGATCTCCGACTCGCCTGATTGGGCCGTACCAGAAAGGTCAGCGTTGGAAGCATATGCTCGAGTGGATGCGGCCTTCCTTGCCAAACATTACGGCCTGACAGGCAGGCCTTTTGAAGCCCCAGATGAAGCTCAAATCAGTCAAGCTGAAACGCTAATGGCAGAGGAACTCGCCAACGATGCATGCGTGAGTAAGCTGCTGGAAATAAGCACTAAATTGTGGTCTGGAGAAAAACTCCAATCTTCAGTGGAGGGCGACAAGGTTGATCAAGCCAAAACCTGCGGTGATGCGCTCCTGGCAAAGTACGGTCACTATCTTGGTGCGACCTTTTATTATGGCGGTGAATGGTATTGGGGCATCGACCGGCTACACTATCTCCAGGATCGCCTGCATGAACTTGGACTTGGGCCTTCAGCCTTCAAGTTGGCGCCAGCTGTAGCGCAAAGGCGACATTCTCATAGACCGCCAGCACATATGGAGGTCGATTTTTTCCTTTCGTTCCGGAGTCCGTACTCGTATCTGGCATTTGATCGCACATGTGCCCTGGCTGATCGACAGGGGGTAAAGCTGAACATTCGGCCCGTCTTACCCATGGTCATGCGCGGCTTGCCAGTACCGCCTATGAAGCGGAAGTACATTTTGGCCGATGCCGCGCGTGAAGCCCGCTTGCATGCCATTCCATTTGGCCGGATTTGCGACCCACTGGGAACAGCAATCGAGCGAGGTTATTCACTGCTCGAGTTTGCTGAGAAGAATGGCAGGCTTAGAAAGTTTTGCAGCGCCTTTATGACTGGTGTATGGGCGAAAGGTGTTGATGCAAGCACAGATAAAGGCTTGTCACGCATCCTCGCAGATGCCGGTCTGGATTGGCAGCAGGCACGTCTGGACGTCGACAATGAAGATTGGCGTGCAAGAACAGAGAAAAACCGCAAGGAACTTAAAGAACTCGGGCTTTGGGGCGTACCAAGCTTTCGAGTTGGAGCCACCGGTATATGGGGGCAGGACCGCCTCTGGGCAGTCGAAGACGCCATATGCGATGCCACTCTAACTGTCAGATGACGTTCTCATCAGGTGTCATTTGAGAAGCAAAACCTGGTAGAGATGCCAAGGCAGCCACGGGATACGGAAGGATCCCATGGCTTGATCAATCAGGCTCGTTTAGGCGTTACCAAGGAATGCTTGAAACGCATTAACGCGTTCTGCATGCTCACGTGGGTTAGCAGAATGTTTGACGAGTTTTGCAAGCAACTCGGTACAGGTCTGACAATGCGCACGCAGGGCATTGTCGTCCTCAGTGATCTCATAACCGTCGAGTTTTTCGTTTTCTTCCAGTGAAGAGACCGCATGAGCTGTGCGGGCAATGGCTTGCGCCAGAACTTTATCCAAAATCACTTGTGCTCGTCCTTCAAACTCATCCTTCTCGGTGAGGTTAGAAAGGTGAGGGCACATGAAGGTGATGTCCTCCGCAATAGCACTCTTCATCGTGAAGGAAACGTGCTTGAGCGCCTTTGAGACAACCGGAGGCATGCGGCCAACCGAAATGTCATAGCCCGCCATCAGCAGCGAATTTGGCAGGTTTTCAGAGTATTGCATCAATGCCAGATAGAAAAAGCCCGAGCACTGGAACAGATCAATTGCAGCTCCCTGCGCCACTTCACTCTTTTCAGTCTCGCGATCCAGCAATGCAGCCAGCTCACATAGCGCAGTATAACGCTCTCCCATACGTTTTTGCGCATCCTCTAACCCATTCGCAAAAGCTTTAGGTGACCCACTGGCCGTTGGAAACAGAGGACTGGAAGTGTCAAAGAGATCAGCCAGTTTTCTGGCTGCATTTTCGATTTGTTCAGACAAGGTGCATCCCCTGATCATAAGAGCCGAGCATTCAGCTTCCTACATCACAAATAAACCGGGATGCAATGCGTAGCAGGTCAGAGTGGCAAGAGATAACATAATAACGCACTGATAAATCGTGGCTCAGGAAAATGGGCGGACTTGAAGCGATATCGCAGTGTTTCTGGAGAGTTGAGAGTACCCTCCATGGTCAGTCCTGCTAGACCATGGAGGGTGGAACTTACTTGGCTATCCTGGCTAATCGATTACTTATAATAGCCATATCCATAAGACGCCTGGTGTTTGTTGAGTTTGGCTTTGCTCACATCGAAATTGTTCAAAATGACTCCGAGCGTCTTTCCTGGAGTTTGATCCAGGAGGTCTTTTGCCTGCTCAACTAAACCGCCGTCCGTGTGGTTCCATGAAGCAACCAGCACGGTGGCGTCGACAACATGAGAGAGTACACGGCTGTCAATCAGTGGTAATGTTGGAGGACTATCGATGATGACCAGATCAAAAGACTTACTCGCTCCGTCCAACAGCGTTTTCATTGCTTTGGAAGAGAGCAGTTCGGCTGTCTCCCAGAGTTCTCGGTGACTTGGAGCAGGCAAATAATAAAGGTTTGAGCCTTCTTCATGTTTGGTAGCCTCAGCAAAGGTCACTTTTCCGGTAAGGACATCTGCAAGGCTCTTTTCTTTCGGATCTCCCGGCGCATCTGCCGAGATCTGACGACGCATATCGGCATCAATAAACAGCACCCGCTCTCCAGCCTTCGCAGTGTAGTGAGCCAGATTGCGTGAAATGGTGGATTTGCCTTCTCCTGGAATGGCCGAGGTAATCAGCAGTGTCTTGATCGGGTTGTCTAGACGCGAGAATTTGACCCGTGATCGCAATTCGCGAATGGATTCCGCGTAATGGCTCAGTGGGTTTGCGGATGCAAACTTAAAAATTCCTTTATTTAATGCATGGCTGCTTTTATAATTTCGTTGAGTACGTGGACTTTTAGCCATTAAGAAGCCAAAGATTGAGGTCATACGCGACTTAATAGCGTAATGGTCTATCAGTGGCACTTGCGAAAAGAGCGGGAGGCCGATGCGGCTTTCAACGTCTTCTTTTGTTTTTAATGTGCTGTCGAAAAGCTCGATGATAAGTGCAAGCAAAGTTCCGATAATCAGACCCAAAACTAGAGAGACAACGAGAAACAATCTCTTATTTGGAAAGCTGGCGAGACTCGGAATTTCTGCGCGGCTCAATACCCTACTGCTAACAGAATCCATCTTCTCAAACTCTTGAGTTTCCTTAAGGCGTGCAAGAAAAGATTCATAAAGAGTTCTGTTTGCAGCTGCTTCTCGAACCAACTCACGTAAGTACACCTGCGCATGATTTTCTGTACTTGTTACATCACGCAATTTTTCAAGGCTGTCAAAGATTGAAGTTTCACGACGTTCTGCAACTGCTAGTTCATTTTGAGCGGTGTCAACAATACGCTGCAACTCTTTTTCAATTTGCTGACGCAGATCAATCAACTGAGAGCGAACACTCACCACTGCTGGATGCTTATGACTATATTTTACAGTAAGTGCTGCCTCTTTGCGTTCTACTTCAGATGCTTTTGCACGTAACTGAGTAATCACCGCAGATTGTGCAGCATCAGCAAACGATGAGGTAGAGCCACCTCGGACACGGACCTTCTCAATTTGGTCGACTCGGGCTTGAGCTTCAGCAGTTTTTGTTTGCGCGAATACAAGTTGTTGATTCAATGTGGCGATCTGTCTCTCATTGATCGTCCCACCACCCGCAACCTGCAGGTTGAATTCACTTCTGAATTGTTCAACAGCTTGCTCAGAACTGCGGACTTTCACGCCGAGCTCGGACAGGCGAACGCTCAACCATTCACTTGCTTCGCGAATGGCATCGTATTTGGTTGCCAATCGGTCTGCTAGATAAGCATCAGCAAAACCATTTGCTAGGTTAGCAGCCATCTCAGGAGAGTTTGCTTGATAAGAGAGGTCCACAACGGTGGTATTGCGGTTCAACGTAACATTAAGCCCGTTGAGAACTCGTTGCTCAAGACTGGCTGATGCAGGAGGTTCACCGGTGATCTTCGCAAACACCTCCGATAGATAAGAAGGAGTGAGTTGAAACTCTGATGAATTCTCTAAGTCATGTTCATTGATGACGCGCTTAGCAACAGCATTTGAGCTGAAAATTTCGATCTGACTCTTCAAGAGTTTGTCGTCGGAGCCAAAACCACTAAGTATTGCTTTAACGTCAACTACATTCGCAGCCCTTGTTTCAATGTAGACTGAGGTAACTGCTGTGTATTTAGGCGAAGTTACCATAGAATAAGTGACACCAAGGATGGTGACAATGCCAGTGACACTGAGGATCACCAGCCAGTAATTGCGCAAAAACTGAAAAACCAGTCGAAGATTGATTGTGTCTTCTGGTGTGGCATTCGATGCTAGGGAATTTTGCATGGATCTCAATACTCTACTCTTGCGTTGATCCCTATCAGATGCCGGCTGTAGCTGCTTGCAGCTTCAGTAGACTTGAGCCTCTCAAAGTCATAGTAGGCACCGAACTTCAGGTTGCGGTTGATGAGATGTTTTGTTTCCAGTCTCGCACGCAGTGTATCGTCGCGGCGGCTGGTGCCTGCGAAGTCCTCGCGTTTGAAAGAGAAAATTGGTGATATGACAAAGTTCCGTCGGAGTTCGTAATCCATTGAAACTTTAGCAGTTGAGGTGAGTTTGCTGACATATCCGCCAAGTGAGCTCTCTTCCACCGCTTGACGTCCGTCGAAGTTTACGACCAGGAGCGGAGAGGGCATCCATTGAACATCAACATTGAACGAATAGGTTGAAATGTCTCCGCGGCTGCCCAGGTCATAATCCTGTCTGAGGTACCCGATACCAGCAGCGCCGTGCAGATTGCCGCGCTTATCCAGCTCCAGTCCCGTCAGAAACTCAAACCCATTTGAGTCTCGATTTTCTGCACCAGACGCCTTCCAGTCGCGCGCATCAAATTCCGCGCTGACAAAAGCGCTGAACCCCGGCGAAAAGGCGTAATTGATTTTGCCTAGCAGGTTATATCGTGTGCCATCGCGTGCGTCTTGATCAATGGTGCCGCCATCTTTGGCCTCAACGTCATGGTAGCTGTAATGATTTACAGAACCGCCGCCAATGAACCTCAGGCGATTAAAGACCTTTGAAACCCGGGCAGAAGCAGAGTAAGCGTCACGTCTAACACCGTGTTTTGCGTCTGAAGCGCCATCCGCATCACCCAACCCATATTGTTTGGATTCAATGCTTGTGCCGAAGTCCAATGCAAAGTCTTTAAGGACTTCAAGCTGTGCTCCAGCTGAAGCGCGTCCTGACAACGTGGAGGCATCCGAATTGGAAAATACCTGCTTACGTTGCCCGGACAAGCCAAAGTGAATGCGGTGACGTGACATGTCAGAGTTGATCGCAAGTGCTGGAGCAAAGACGCCCACCATGCTGCTCTCTTGATGATCTCTCGTTTTATAAAGATTGTTGTCGAAAGAGAGCCCGGAGGTTAGGGATGGCATGAAAACCCAGTTTGCATGCCGAATACCTTGAGCATTGTATTCTGGGTGAGAGCGCAGGCTATATCCGCCCCCGTTTTGCAAGAGAGCGCTGGAAAGATCTGAAGCCGTCGCAGCATCAAGAGCTGAAACGGCCATGCAGGCTGCAAAAGTGAACTTCATGCCATTCATGTAAGCACCAAGGAAAGCAGATATATCTTTACGCTACACATTTGATTGGAACTCATTTTTTTGTTCTGTGACGGGCCCAGACCGACGAGAGAGGCTCGTGCTAGCTCGATGCGTTTATGTCGTGTCTAATGAGATGAAAGTGACGTACTGTGCGCCTGCATGTTCTGGGCGTTGCTTGAACGATTTTGACCTCACCACCGAGGAAAAAAGCGGAACTTAACCCACTCTTTTCACTCGCAAAGTTCAGTCCTTCTGCGACACTGAAAGTTGGCTGCCCTGAAATTCTGGCATGGTTGCGTGCCCCGCAGCGCTAATGCCTTCTCTACGCAGAACGATGATCATGGTCATGAAGATGATTTTCATATCGAGCCAAAAACTCTTGTTCTCGACGTACCAGACATCCAGCTCGAATCTGGAATCCCAATCGATGCTGTTGCGTCCGTTGACCTGTGCCCAGCCAGTAATTCCTGGTTTCACAAAGTGACGCATCATTTGACGCTTCGAATAGTACTTCAAAAAGCCAGCATGTTGAGGACGAGGCCCAACAACAGACATTTCGCCCTTCAAAACATTCAGGAAACCTGGAAGCTCATCAATGCTTGTTGCACGCAAGATACGACCGAATAAAGTTAGTCGCTGATCGTCCGGAAGAAGTTTGCCAGATGCATCACGTTCCTCGGTCATGCTCCGAAACTTGTAAATTTGGAAGACTTCGCTGTTTAGTCCGGCACGATCTTGCTTGAAAATGATTGGGCTGCCCAGTCTGGTGCGTACCAAGATAGCTACCAAGATCATGATGGGTGATACAATCAGCAAGATAGCAAAACTAAAGACTACATCGAATATTCTAATCATGGTGCACTTCTAACTACTGTCGCTCACGGAAAGAAATACTTCATCCCGCCATGGTCTCAATTTGAGCAAGCCCCCAACACCCTCAGAAGAGCTACCTCACGAACTGTTTGCGTTACTGCAGACCAGTCTTGCTTTGCCTATATCCCCTGCAAAGCTCAACCACCTGCTGAATGACGCAACAGAAAACCAGATCTACGCATCGCATTAGTTAGAGTTTTCGTAGAATTCTTACCAATGCTATTCTGATTTCAATTGGGGTAGGTATTTGATTCCAAGTAATAAAGTCAATATGATAAATATAGATTGTCACATAACTTAATTTATAAATATACATATAATAGTTTAACTATTTTAATCTGCGATTATACGAGAATTTTAACTAATATATACTTTAACGGCATTGAGGTATGTTTCATAAAATTTCCATAAAATGCCGCCCAGTTGTATCCTGCGTATTTTTTGGCGGAAAACATACGTTTTTGCGCTTCAATAATATGGGAATTAGATTGCCCATGCACGACTACTGGTTTTGAAAAATTCAATCTATCCTCTCAGTTTTTCAGAATATTCGTGAGATATGTTAAGAGAAAAACGCTATGTTATAGTAGATAATTTAGTATAATTAGAATGAAATGGTAATGGTAATTTATTAAGTTAGATTTCAATTTGCGTAATCCTCACAATACTTCGCAAAATCATTTTATTGAATTGACTTAATCGCTTCTTGTAAAATATTTACGTCCTAGGTTGCTTTGGGTGCCAAGTGTTCACTGGGAATGTTCAGTAAAAATTTAATCTTACAGCAATCGTGCTCAGGCACTGCAGTGCAGGCCAGCATGGATCAGAAATCAACTTGTATTTGGGTTGCTCAGTCGCTCTGAAGGGGCAGCAGCAAGGGCAGGTGGGTTTGTTGTTATACCTAGTTTACTTGATTGAACAAGACAAATGAGAATACTTCTTGTTGCCAACAGCAGCTTTAAACTAATTAACTTCCGGCGTACTTTGATTGAGCAGTTACTGCGAGAAGGGCATGAGCTGATTGCAGCGGCCCCTCGCGATGACTACACGCCAGATTTCAAAAAAATGGGTGTGACATACATAGAGCTCCCCATGGATGCCACTGGAACCTCTGTTGTCGCTGAACTAAAGCTGCTCCTGCGGATTTTCGGCATTACACGACGGTATCGACCCGATGCTGCACTGGGCTTTACAATTAAGCCCAACATTTACGGAGCTCTGTCTGCGCGCTTGCTCGGTATTCCGTTTATCCCGAACATTACAGGAATGGGCAGTGTCTTTGACCGTGATGATCTGTTCGCCCGTCTGATCAAAGGGCTCTATCGATCTGCATTTCGCAGATGCCCACGGGTTTTCCTTCAAAACCCTGAGGATCTTGCCTTCTTTATCAAAACAGGCCTGATTTCAAAAGATCAAGCCTGCCTTTTGCCTGGGTCAGGCGTTGATCTTACAAATTTCCATTCAATGGCTCTTCCGGGCAACAGTCATCGCCGAACTTTTACACTCGTCGCGCGGATGCTGCGCGAGAAGGGGGTTATGGAGTTTGTTGAGGCGGCTCGTGCACTAGCTCCTAACTTCCCGGATGCCCGCTTCGTCTTATTGGGTCCGTCAGGCTCCGGAAAGGCCGGTGCATTAAGTGAAGACGATATGAAAAGGCTGACAGCCGATGGGGTCGTTGAATACCTGGGATCAGTAAAAGATGTTCGTCCGGTTGTCGCTGATGCCGACTGTGTTGTGCTTCCTTCCTACTACAAGGAAGGCACACCAAGGTCGTTGCTTGAAGCCGCTGCTATGGGCCGTCCCATCATCACAACGACTATTCCCGGATGCAAGGACGTGGTTGATGAAGGCCAGAATGGTTTCCTCTGTGAGCCAAGAAGTACGCAATCAATTGAAACTGCAATGCGGCAGTTTCTTATGATGAGTGAGACCGCAATAAATGAGATGGGTCAAGCCTCACGCAAAAAAGCTGAACAGACCTTTGATGAGAGAATAGTAGTTGACCACTACACCTCTATTTTGCAGGCGACGGCCTAGGTCAAAATCTCAGTGCCGTAAGCGGTTCAGAATGCCTTTAAGGTTCATTCCAGATCAACTTTGGTACGTAAAATCATCGGTTTACTCTTTCTTGTTCGGCATTGGTTCGCAACCACGCCAGCTGCAGGATGAAAGAGAGTTGAGACAGAAGAAAAGGGAATTGGTGTGAAGCAAAAACTGCTCAATGGCTTAACAGGTCTCGTTATCCTTGGCCTTCTGCAGGGCTGCGCTTCGGGCGAGTTCGCAGAACATAACACGCAAAGCCAGATGGCATCTGGCCGTGTCTTTTCACAGCCTGAGGTGTATCGGCTTGGTCCAAGTGACAAGCTGCGTGTCATGGTGTTTGGAGAGCCTGATCTTTCAGGTGAGTTTGTTGTCGATGATCAGGGGAAGCTCGATCTACCTCTCATCGGTGATATTCCAGCTGGCAACAGCAGTGTAAAAGAGCTGGAATCCCGCATCATCACCGCACTCAAAGACGGTTATTTGAAAGAACCGCGTGTGAGCCTGGAAGTTATAAGCTCACGCCCGTTCTTCATTCAGGGAGAAGTCGCACGGCCAGGAGAGTACTCCTATAAGAACGGACTGACCCTTCAGGACGCCATTGCTGTTGCTGGTGGATATTCTTATCGCGCGAATACATCAAACATCTTCATTCGGCCTGTTGGCAGCAATTATGAAGTGCCGGTGAACCTGACAGGTGCACGTCTATATCTGCGCCCTGGTGATAGCATCCGTATTCCAGAGAGATATTTCTAAGCCCGTGCAAACCAAAATGAAAACCATGCGACTGGCTCCTAAGCCAAAACGGTTCAGGTGTTCTGAAAAGGAACCACTGCTATGATCGCTCGCCTGCTCAGACATCAGGCTGGCATCAAGGTGCTGGCCCTCAAAGGCACTGAGGCCTTGGCAGGTGCTGCCATGACAATTTATCTGGCACGAATACTTGGACCTTCAGCTTTTGGTGTCTTTGCGTTCGGGCTCGCAACAATAATGTTGCTGGCAATCCCGATTAAAAACGGTGCATCCACGTTGATCACCAAGCACGTGGCCATTGCCCGAGAACGCAGCGGAGCAGAGCAGGCAGGACCTCTCCTGGCAACAGGACTGCGCTTGTCGCTTCTTTACGCAGGCGTGCCAATGGTGTGCCTTTGGACAGCTGTTGCATTAAGTGAAAACGCAAACGCCTTTGTTGTAAGTGTCGCATTCTTCTCTCTGGCTCTGCCGTTCCTGTGCCTCACAGGCTTGATGGAGGGGGTTCTGCGCGGCAGCTTCCGGCCTAATGCAGCAATCCTTGTCGGAACCGTACTTGTGCCACTGCTCGTCCTGGCAACTGCATTTTTGTTGACAGAGCAAATGCAGGCACAAGGCTGGAGGTTCGCTGTTGGAGCCTACATCGCAGCTGCAATCGCGATCACAGTAGTGAGCCTGGTACTTTCCCGCCCATATCTTGGCAACCTTCTACCGGTCCCACAAGAAGACCGTATGGGTGGCCGTGAATGGCTACACCTCGTCGCTCCCTTTGCAATTGTGACTGGACTTCTGATCTTCAATCGGCAGATCGACACGATACTTCTGGGTGTGCTTGCCGGAGAAAAAGAAGCTGGAATCTACCGCATTGCCGCTCAGGCATCAGTGCTTGTCACATTCGGTGTGCAAGCCATCGGTCATCTTTACGCGCCCTATCTTGCGACAGCAGACAGATCAGCAGCTCCCTCGAAAATCTCAGGATACCTTCGCAAAAGTGTTTTCTTCTCAATCGCCTTTGGCCTGTTTGCTCTCGTGGCACTCGCAGTCTGGGGAGACGAAATTATCACCTTGTTAGCAGGGCCAGAATATCTGGCAGCCTATCCGGTGATGCTCATCCTTTGCGCTGCTAATGTGGCTGTGGCCGCAAACGGAGCAACTATGCAAGCGCTTTATATGCAAGGACACCAGAAGCGCACAGCTTGGATCTTCTTTGCATCGGGTGTTTTCTCCGTTGCTGCAAACGCGACGTTGATCCCGTATCTAGGCATCAACGGTGCAGCGATTGCATCCTCTGCAGCCATTCTTTCATGGTCACTGGGCCTTCGCTGGTTAGCTTGCGGAGTGTGGCGACTTTCTTATCTAACACTCTCACCTCGTGACCAGGAGTGACAGCTCATGAAGCTACAAAACTTCCTTCCAACCGGACGTTTCTGGGATAACGCACTTTCTGTCTTGAACGCACGGAAACGCTTGGGATATTTTCCGAACCCGCGGAAACCACGCAGTTTTAACGAGCATATCCTTGCGCAAAAATGGGATTTTCGGGGGGATCTTGCACTCGCAAGTCGGGTGACCGACAAGGCCGAAGTCAAAAAATGGCTCGCTGAGATTGGTATGGAGCATTTGATTGTACCAACGCTCGGCGTATTTAAAAATACTTGGGATATTGAAGCGTTTCATTTCGAAGGTGAGCTTATTGCCAAGTCCACCCATGGCAGTGGTGAAGCTTTAATCAGGACTGCCCAGAATGGTCGAGCCTTCTCTATGGAAGACTTGGAGATTTTCCGTAGTTGGTTCTCAGAGGATTACTACAAGCGCAGCCGTGAACCTAACTACAAAGGACTTAGCAAACGGATTATCGTAGAGCCTTTGCTACGTGATGAAACAGGCAATCCACCTAAGGACTTCAAGTTCTTTTGTGCAGACGGTGAGCCTTTTGCTGTTCAGGTCGATCATGGCCGGTACACCCATCACACGCGCCAACTGTATGATACGAGTTGGCAACTTCTCCCTTATTCAATGTGCTATGAGCGCAATCCGGTCCCAATGCGCAAGCCAGCCTTGCTTGGTCAAGCCCTTGAGGCAGCACGCCAGCTGTCAAAAGGCTTCGGATTTGTCCGCGTAGATTTCTATTTCATGCCAAAGGGCCTCAAACTAGGCGAAATGACATTCTTCCCAGGAAATGGTGCTGAGCGTTTTTCTCCAGCAGAAGGAGATGCTCAGTTGGGAAGGCAAATCGGGAAAGTCGGCTTTACTGCTGACCAGACAGCCGGAATGCAAAAAACGTCGGGCAAACAATGACGCTAAGTACTTCAAAAATTGCTCTCTTTTGCGTTTGGCTGGCGACTGTGGCATCAGGGCTGACTAAAACCTTGTCACCTCCAGGGCAAGGAATTGGAGGGCGTGTCTCAATAGGAGATCTGATCCTCATCCTGCTGATTGGCCTGTCATTTCTGATGATTATGCGAAATGGTGGAAGAATTCGCATAACGCGCCATTATCTCAGCATCTTACCGATTTTTGCAATTTTTTTCATTTCAGGCACTTTTGCTGATGATCAGCAGGGCGCTTACATCGAGTTATGCGTTCATATATTTGCTGTTCTGTTTTCGCTCGCACTTCTTAACTTATTACCTGAGAAAATGGATTTAGCCTTCGCCAGAAAGCTAACTAAAGCGCTCCTTTTGGGCGCCTCGCTATTGGCGCTATACGGTATTGCAGTACTCTTTGTCTTCCCACATCTGAACCCAGTTGTTGGCGGATTGGCAGGTAGTTTCCGTAATACAGGGCAGGCCGGAAACTACTTTTTGGTGTTCTCTACGATTGGTTTAGCGGCCATATTGTCAGGCTTGATCCCACGAACGTTTTTAAATGCCTCAATGGTTTTGACAATCTTGTTAGCGCTCATCTTGACAGGAAAACGTGCCTCACTTTTAGGCCTTGTAATTGGTTTTCTTCTCCTGTTGCTCATTCTTATGGTTGTTTCACGTAAAAGCTCAGATGCACGAGTTGGCAGCATGTTTGTCATTTCTTCTATTGTGATAGGCGTTCTGGTTTTCTTTGTAATTTCCCTTTCTCTTTCAACAGTGGAAGGTGCAATGTGGCGTTTTGAGGCAAAATTCACGAAATCAGGCTTGGAGAACTTCTCCACAGGCTTTTACTTCAGCAATATTTTGGCTGGCTTTACTGCATTTTCAGATCGTCCAATCTTGGGTGTTGGCCTTGGCAACATTGAGGGGGTTTACCACGAGTTCGAGATCCACAGCACCTATGTCGCGCTTCTGGCAACCTCAGGTGTTGTCGGATTCATGGGGTATTTTTTCTTTCTTTATCATATCATGCGAAGCGTCTTTATTCTGAAGTGGAACAACGAAATGGAACGTTTCTTGGTTTTCTTCTTTCCGTTTATAGTCGGTCAGGCAGGAGCTTGGATGTATACCTACACAGTTCGAAAACGGGAATTCTGGATCACAATTTTCTTACTGGCGACATTTACAGTGATACGTAAGCAGTTACATAAAAAAGTTAATTCCTGAAGCAGGGAAATTTTTAATTCAAGCCCAGATTTTTGTAAGACATGAATCTATTCAGGGATGCAAGTTAGCTTTTCTTCTTGACGATCAATGTCGTCAGGCTCTCCAAGCATCTTACTGTCCAGTGTTTGACTGCTAACGCCTACAATCCATGCAGCAAGGCCTTGATGAACCACTCGACCGCTTGTCTGTGCGCTTGGGATTTGCGTGAGGCGATGTAAAACTCTGATGTCCAGGTCAGATCTGGATGCTCCAGAAGGCGCATTTCGCCGGTGTTGACCCACTGGGTGGCGTAGTGATCGGGGAGGACACCGAGGAACTTCCCACTCAAAATGAGAGCCGCTGCCGCTTCCATGTTCGTGACAATTGCCTTGGGCTCTGGGGCTTTGGCATCTCGTGCAACGATCATGTCGTAGGAGCGCTGGCACACAGCGTGATTATTCAGGATGTCCGGCGAGATTTCATCGGTGTCACATGCAAACAAGTCATGTGCCTGACCGCAGTACATATAGTGATTTTCGCTGCAGACTTTGATGTATTCAAGCTCATCGCGCTTTCGTTTAAACGGTGCGATCGCGATATGCAGACTTCCCGTAATCAGCCCTTCTTTCAAGTCATTCGGAGAGGCAACAACCAGCTCCAGATTGACGTCGTTCTCCTTTGAGAAAAACCGCTGCAACGCAGGGACTAGCGGAAACCCCGGAAGGCTGATCACCGTGTCGACAATGCCAATGCGCAGCTGTCCGGTAATCGTCCCACGCAACTCAAGCAGTTCAGCGTCGAAATCCTCAACAAGGCGGATAATTTCGCACGCTTTCTCATAGGCGATCTTACCGCGTTCAGTGAGTTGGAAACCACTGCGACCGCGCTCACAGACGCGATATCCAAGCGCAAGTTCCAGATCCCGGATGCGGCAGCTGATCGCCGATTGAGATATACCCAGCCTGAACTGCGCCTCAGAAAAACCACCACATTCCACGACAGCACAAAATGCTTCGAGCAGATTGTTTCGGAGAAGTTTCATCTAATGATCTTCCTGTTCTCAGATAATTTAATTACATTGATATATTTCATGTAAACATAACTTATTTGATATTTTTTCTAGGTTCAACATCTAGTGTGCTAGCGGCGAGGAAGATTGGGAACTAGTTCTGTGGGAGGATGAAATGAACTCAATTCTTAAATCGCTAAAGACACTAACAGCTGCAATGGTTCTGGGCACAGTCCCGCTAAGCGCTTATGCAGAAGACTGGAAATTCGCCATCGAGGAAATTCCAGGCTCGATCATGGATGCCTATGCGCAGGAGTTTAAGAAGCGCATTGAAACCAAGACCGATGGGGACGTGACCATCACGATCTACCCGATGGGAACGCTTGGCACACCAACGGATACGGTAGAGCAGGCCACGGATGGCCTCATCCAGTTCACCAACGTATCCATCGGTAATCTGGGCACCATCGTCCCGGAAAGTCAGATTTTTCTGCTGCCATATCTCTTTCCATCTGACGCCAAAGCAGTCTCAAACATTCTGAACAACTCTGAGACCATTTACGGTGATCTGAACGAGGATTTCCGCAGGCGTGGCCTGGAAGTCCTGACCATGTATTCAGAAGGTCCTCAGGTCTGGACCACCAACAAAGAAATCCGCAATCCGGATGACTTCTCCAACTTCAAAATGCGCGTTATGGTCTCTCCGATTTTGTTGGAGACCTACAAGAATATGGGCGCGAGCCCAACACCGCTGCCATTTGGTGAGGTCTTTGGCGCACTGCAGCTTGGTGCGGTAGATGGACAGGTAAACCCTGTTCCAACCATCGAAGAGATGAAGTTCTATGAGGTTACGGATTACTTGATCTGGGCTGGCGAACAGGAACTCGTCACCACCGTTGTTGCCGGAACTGACTGGTTCGACACACTCTCTCCAGACCGTCAAAAGCTTGTTAAAGAAACAATGGCTGGAATGTCAGGTTTCATTGATGGTGTGGTCGCTGACTTCAACCAGAAACGTCTCGACACCATTAAGTCGAACAAGCCTGAGATCAATCTGGTGGTCCTCTCAGAAGAAGAACGCAACGTCTTCCGTGCTCGCAGTGAAGCAACGGCCAGTGCCTATGTAGACGCTGCCGGATCTCGCGGTGAAGAGCTGTTGAAGACCTTGAAAACTGAGATTGCATCAACTCACCAATAATAGGAAGTCCCACATCCCATCACTAAAAGGCGGGGTGTGGGTACACTGGAGGAGGGTAAAGATGGAACCCCGTTCTGTCCCCTTTAAGCTCCTCGGGAAAGTTGACGGTGTGATTAGCAAGATTGAGGTCTTCATCCTCAGTTGGGGCGTTATCGCCATGGCCGTCAACACCATCGCAAATGTGTTCGGGCGCTACGTCTTTCACCAGTCGATCTATTTCTCCGAAGAGCTCAATGAGTTTCTGATCGTCATCATCACCTTCATGGGGCTTGGTTACGCCACACGAAAGGGCATCCATATCCGCATGTCGGCCATCTATGATGCTCTGCCTCAGAAGCTTCGCAAGATCCTGATGATTTTGATCACCATAACAACCGCAACCATGATGGCGACGCTGACCTGGTATGCCGTTGAATATGTAGCGAAAGTTGCCAGCCGGGGCCGGGTCACGCCTGCACTGCAGGTGCCGCTTTATCTGACTTACATCTGGGTGGTTATCGGGTTGGGCTTAGCAACCCTCCAATATCTCTTAACAGCTCTGCGAAACCTCAATCTGTCGGAAGAGGAAATCTACGTCTCCTATCTGGAGGTCGACAGCTATGAGGATCCGGAAACGGCCGCCGCAGTTGCACGCTTCGTTGAGAAGGAAGAGGAGACCGCAAAATGACAGAGCTCATGCTAACAGTCATGGTCGTTCTGCTGCTGTTCGGTTTCCCGATGAAAATGCCGCTGATCTCGGCAGCCTTTATCGGGTTCCTGATCTACTTCCCAAACTTTAGTCCGCAGATACTGGTCCAGCAGATGATTGGCGGGGTCAAACCCTCTGCCTTGGTCGCAGTCCCAATGTTCATCCTTGCCGCTGATATCATCACACGTGGTCATTCCGCTGATCGCCTGATTGATGTGGTGATGCGCTTTATGGGGCACATCAAGGGCGGGCTGGCCATCTCGGTAACCAGTGCCTGCGCATTGTTCGGGGCAGTTTGTGGCTCTACGCAGGCAACCGTTGTTGCGGTTGGCGGCGCGATGCGGCCACGTATGCTGAAGTCTGGCTATTCAGATAGCTTCACCATTGGGTTGATCGTCAACGCGGCTGATCTGGCTTATCTCATTCCGCCATCTATCGGCATGATCATCTATGGTGTTGTGTCCGGCACATCGATCTCGCAGCTTTTCATCGCTGGCATCGTTCCGGGCCTCATCATCGTGGTGTTCTTTTCTGCCTATTGCATGTGGCATGCGTACAGACACGACATCCCCGTACTGGAAAGGTCTGACTGGGGAGAGCGGTTTGATGCGGTAAGGCGCGCACTCTGGCCCATGGGCTTCCCATTGATCATCGTCGGTGGAATTTATGGCGGTGTCTTTTCACCAACAGAAGCTGCGGCCATCTGTGTGCTGTACGCCGTTGTTCTGGAAGCCTTGATCTTCAGATCCATCCGCCTTCGCGATCTGCCGGATATCGCTCTGTCGACGGGGGCCATCACCTCGGTGGTGTTCATCCTGATCGCAGCGGGCGCGGCCTTCTCCTGGACCCTATCCTTCGCGCAGGTGCCTCAGACAATCATCAGTTCGCTCGGGCTCAATGAGGCTGGACCGATAATGACGCTGACGGCGATCATTCTGGCGTTCTTCATCGGCTGTATGTTTGTCGACTCCATCGTGGTGATTTTGATTTTGGTGCCAATCTTTGCCCCACTGATCAAATCAACGGGTCTTGATCCGGTGCTGGTTGGAGTACTTATCACACTGCAGGTTGCCATTGGAGCTGCCACACCGCCATTCGGGTGCAATCTGTTCACGGCAATTGCTGTTTTCCGCCGACCATTTGTGGATGTTGTCCGCGGAGTTCCCCCATTCTTGCTGATCTTGCTGCTGACAACAGGGCTTGTGATGGCATTCCCACAAATTGCGTTGTTCTTGCCAGAACTCGCCTACAGATAATGAACTAACGGAGAAGAAATATGTCTGATCACGGCTATAAATCCGGGCGCCTCAATCTGCCATTCGTTGGAATCTCGACCTTTGGAAAAAAAGAGTATGTGTCGGATTGGGATCAAATTGATGCGGATGTAGCGGTTCTGGGTGCACCGTTTGACTTTGGCGCACAATGGCGCTCAGGCGCACGTTTTGGACCACGTTCCGTGCGCGAAGCGTCCACGCTGTTTTCATTCGGCCATGCTGGTGCGTACGACCATGAAGATGACGCCACCTATCTCAGCAGCGATGTCCGTATCGTTGACATTGGAGACGCGGACATCATCCACACCAAGACCGTTGAAAGCCATGCGAACATTGAGTTTGGGGTCAAGAAAATCCTCGATGCTGGTGCGCTTCCTGTAGTGATTGGCGGTGACCATTCAATCAACATCCCATGCATCCGCGCCTTTGAGGAAGATTGTGCTGAAAAAGGTCCGATCCATGTAATCCAGATCGACGCACATCTTGATTTCGTTGATGAACGCCATGGCGTGACGGAGGGCCACGGCAATCCTATGCGCCGTGCGATTGAGAAAGAGTATGTCTCAGGAATGACCCAGTTGGGTATTCGCAATGTGTCCTCCACCGCCAAGGAAGGCTATGACGATGCTCGCGCAAGAGGCTCTGACATCCTGTCGGTCCGTCAGGTGCGGGAGCTGGGAGCAGAAGCTGTACTGGAGCGCATTCCGGCAGGCGCGCGTTACTATGTGACAGTTGATATCGACGCCTTCTGCCCGTCCATCGCATCCGGTACGGGTACCCCAAGTCACGGTGGCTTCCAGTATTACGACGTGCTTGAAATTCTGCAGGGCCTCAGCAAACGTGGTGATGTGGTTGGCATGGACCTTGTGGAAGTAGCTCCTGCCTATGACCCATCTGAATCCACGCAAATTCTTGCAGCCCAGCTTCTTTTGAACTTCATCGGCTTCATCTTTCACAACAAGAAAGCCGCGGTAAGCGCACCAGAAACTGAAACTGCTTAAAGCCGATAGGAACGACGCCCATCGCGGCGCGAATTAACACTGTGCACGACAAGAAAATGGCCCCGGATCTGAAACAGATCCGGGGCCATTGCATTTCTTCAAATCTTTGCGTGCTCAACGCACAATCTAGCTTCGAGGCTTCAGGTTCTCCGGGTCGTAGAGCGGCGCATATCCCACTCCGGCAACTTCAACCGGATAGATTTCATCGAAGTAAGACACCTCCAGCTGTCGCCCTTCCTCGCAGTATTCCTGCGGCAGATAGGCGAGGGCTATGTTTTTGCCGATGCTCGGGCCGTAGGCAATGGATGTTGTATAAGACCGCCGTCCCAGATCATCCACCAGTGTCTCCCCCGTATCCGGATGCATCACAGGCAGGTTGCCAACTGGGTAGCGCGCGACGCCGTCTTTATCGGTGTTGTCTGTCATCACCAGTGTACACAACGTGGCAGGCTGAGCCTCACGGGCGCGATACTCTGCGTGCTTATCTTTACCGCGGAAGTCAGCCGTTTTCACCTTAGGCCGGGATAGGTCGGCCTCAAATAGGTTGTACTGCGTGTGCAGGTCCGCATTTTGCAGGCGTAATGACTTTTCCAGGCGCCGCGAGTTTGCATAGGTCTCAACACCCACGGCAATCACGCCAATCTCGCGCAAAGCATCCCAGACAGCCAAACCATCCTCATAGCGCATATGCAGTTCCCACCCTTGCTCACCCACATAAGAGATGCGGAAAGCAGAGACGGTTTTGCCAGCAATGGTGATCTCGCGAATAGCTGCAAACGGGAAGTTTTCTGGTGTAAGGGCGTCAGGGTCCTCAACGACCTTCTGCAGGTTTTCACGAGCGTTTGGCCCCCAGATACCAATGGTCGTGTAATCCTCACTCACATCTGTGATGGAGACATTCCAGCCATTATTATCTGCAACACGCTGCATATAGACAAGATCACGCGGTCCAGCATCTGCTCCATTCACCAGTCGGCACCGGTCTTCCATACGAAACACCGTGAAATCAGCACGCACATGGCCATCATCATCCAGCATATGTGTGTAAATGCCTTTGCCAATATTCTTGTCACCGCCGATTTTAGCTGCGCACAGCCATTCCATCAGGTTAACGTGATCTGGACCCGAAATGTCAGTCATGTGAAAATGAGAGAGATTGATAATGCCGCAATCCTCGCTCATCTCCAGATGCTCCGCATTGGAAACACGCCAGAAATGGCGCTTGTCCCATTCGTTCTCACGCTCAGGCACACGGTTGCCATGCTTGTTCAGCAAGTGCTCATTGGCGGCATAGCCATGGGCACGTTCCCAACCTCCAAGCTCCATGAAGTAGCCACCAAGCTCAACTTCCCGCTCATAAAACGGTGAGCGACGGATGCCACGGGCATTGGCGAAAGGTTCGCGGGGATGAACAGGTGGATTGTAGATCTTCTTCGCAGTCTCCCAGCACCGGTCATGGATGTACTGCTCCTTGAGCTGGAACTCGTTGAAGCGGGAAAAGTCCACCGAGTTATGGTCCACATGGGTTTTGCCATAGGTCATCCAGTCAGCAATCAGCTTGCCCATGCCAGGACCGTCTTTAATCCAGATGCCGACAGCATACCAAAGCCCGCGCAACTTCCGGCTTTCTCCCATGGATGGACCACCGTCAACAGAGGCTTGTAAAAGCCCGTTGAAGGAATGGCTTTCATTGAATCCGAGCTCAGCCAGAACCGGCGTCAGCTCCATCGCCTTTTCCAGCGGCTCAATCACATCCTCAAGCACCAGATCTCGCTGGGAGGGAGACAGACGAGCCTGCTCTTTTTCCAAAATGTCACGCGGATGCACAAGGCGAGGGTTTTCCTCGTAATAGTAGCCCCATTCAATCTGCCCGCCCTCTGTACTCTTCGGATCACCCGTATCACGCATATAGGCAGAGTTGCCCTGATCGCGCAGCAAAGGCATGCCGATCTCAGCACCTGTGCCTTCAAACTCATTATAAGGACCGAAGAAAGTCAGGGGATGGTCCACTGGCATGACAGGCAAATCCTCGCCAGCCATCTCCGCAATAAGGCGCCCCCAAAGGCCAGCACACACCACAACATGGTCAGCATGGATGGTCCCGCGCTCTGTCTTCACCCCCGTGATACGGCCATTATCTGTGATGAGCTCCAGCGCCGATGTGTTGGCAAAGATCTTGAGCTTCCCGGTCGCTTCACCCTGATCGATAAGCTTGCCTGCAACCGTTTGAGAGCGCGGAACAACAAGACCGGCATCAGGATCCCACAAGGCGCCTTGGATCTGATCTTCTTCCAAAAGTGGGAATTTTTCTTTGGCTTCAGCAGCACTGATGATGCTCACATTGGTGCCAAAGGCTTTGCTTGAATCCACTCGGCGCTTGAGCTCGCCCATGCGCTCATCATCATCCACGCGAGCAACTTCCAACCCACCGATACGGGCGTAATGACCCATCTTCTCGTAAAAATCCATGGAATACATGGTGGTCCAGCAGGTCAAAAGATCGTGGCTGGTGGCATAACAGAAATCAGAGGCGTGAGCTGTCGATCCGATGTCTGTCGGAATGCCGGATTTATCGATGCCGACAATGTCGTCCCAGCCATTTTCAATCAGATGATGGATGACGGAAGCTCCAACAATGCCGCCAGCGCCAACAATCACAACTTTCGCTTTGTTAGGAAATGCGGACATGTTTTCGATCCTTTACTTCTATGAATTCTCGGTGCGTTGGCAGAGCAGTGTTGGGTGTGGAGAAGTGGCCGCTAGGAGGTAAAGACCACCGTGCTGTTGTTGTTCAACATGACGCGGCCCTCCAGATGAAATTTGACGGCTCGTGCAAGAACGCGGGATTCAATATCCCGGCCTGCGGCCACAAAATCTTCAGCCGTCATGCCATGCGTCACCCGTTCAGTTTCCTGCTCGATGATCGGACCTTCATCCAGATCCGGCGTCACATAATGAGCGGTCGCACCAATCAGCTTCACTCCGCGATCATGAGCCTGATGATAGGGCTTTGCCCCTTTGAAGCTTGGCAGGAATGAATGGTGGATGTTGATGATCATGCCAAAGAACTTGCTGGACATCTCATCGCTCAGCACCTGCATGTAGCGCGCAAGGATAACCAGTTCCGCATTCGTTTTTTCAATAAGATCACTCAGCTTGGCTTCCTGCTCAAGCTTGTTCGCCTTGGTGATAGGCCAGTGATAAAACGGGATACCCTCGTGGTCCGCAACGCCTTGGCTGTCCGCGTGGTTGGACACAATGGCGACAACATCAGCATCAAGCCAACCCACTTTGATCTGGTAAAGCAGATGCAGCAGCGCATGGTCAAATCTGGAGACCATGATGATGACCTTGGGACGACGTGAGAAATCTTCCACCTTCAGCCGCATTTTGAACCGGTCAACGGCAGGCGACAGGGCCAGCTCAAGAGCTGCTTTGTCGATGTGCTCAGGCACACGCACGGCAACCCGCAGGAAGAACTGGTTTGTCTTGCGATCACAAAACTGGTTCGCCTCAACAATATTTGCACCGCGAGCGGCCAGGGCTGACGTCACTGTCGAGACAATGCCCGGCTGATCCACACAGGTGAAGCGAAGGATGAAGGATGTATCACTCACTGAAACAGGTCTCTCCCAATCAAAATCCCAAATGAAACAAAGCGTTTTGCTGAACTCTTTGCGTCTTCAAACTATCAATTTGGAGAGGTTTTCCGCTCAGAAATAGGAGATTTGCGTCAGATAGGGATTACCCCTACGACATTTAATTGAGCATCCATCAACACATCACGTCTGATCAATTTTTATGCGAGTGCAGATGGAATGCGTAGCCAAGCTGACTCAAATTAAGTATAAATACTGCATGGGCTTACGCGTGGTCGCCAAAGCCCATAAATCCGGCCTCCTGACGCAGGTTAGGAGACTGGGCATGATGACGAAATTCGAGAAAGACGTAGGCCAGCATGGTCAGACCAATTGGAAAAATACGCCGCTGAAGACACGTTAAAACTGACCTGGATTGGATGGGCTCAGGCTGCAGACAGGCAATGTAATCATTGCAGTTTGTCGGTCTGAATATAAAGAGAAGCATCTCGTATGACACAGGCACTATCGCATCCGACCAACGCTTTGCGTAAACCAGTTTCCAAGCAGGAGAAGACCCGTCTTTCTGTTGGGTTCATTCTCGCCAAACGCTTCACCCTTTGCGCATTTGCCAACTTCGTTGATGTCCTGCGCCTCGCAGCAGATGAGGGTGATCGAAGTCGCCCGATCCTGTGCAACTGGACAGTCCTGTCAGACACCATGGACCCGATCCCATCCAGCAGCGCCGTTTCCGTTCACCCCAAAGAGCGACTAGGAGATCCGCGACGCTTCAACTACATCGTTGTGGTGGGCGGTCTCATTGATGAGAGCACGGAGTTCAGCCCGGCCTATCAAAACTTCCTGAAAGAAGCTGCCGCTGCCGGAATTCCCCTTGTGGGCGTGTGTACCGGTGCGTTTTTACTTCATCGGTCCGGACTGCTGGACGGCTACAAAAGCTGCGTCAGCTGGTTCAGCCACTCTGATTTCAAAGAGCAGTTTGATGGCCTTGATCCGGTCACCGACCAGATCTTCGTCGTTGATCGGGACCGTCTCACTTGCGCAGGTGGTGTCAGTTCCGCCCATCTTGCCGCCTATCTGGTGGACAAACATGTAGGCCGCGCACATGCCAATAAAAGCCTGCACATCATGATCATTGATGATGCCCATCAGGCCGAAAAGCCTCAACCCGGCATCCCGCTTGATCTGAAAACACAAAACCCCATTGTACAGCGCGCCCTGCACATCATGCAGCAAAACATCGACACGCCGATTTCCATTCAGGAAATTGCGCAGCGCATGGGCAAGAGCAAGCGCCAGATAGAACGTTACTTCCGCCTGTCTTTGGAAACATCACCACAGGTCGCATTTCTCAATATTCGGCTGGATTTAGCACGACACCTGATTGAGAAAAGCCAGAAATCAGTTGCACAAATTGCGGTTGATTGCGGCTTTTGCGATTCATCTCACCTCAGCCGCATGTTCCGCCGCCGGTACGGCTGTACGCCGCAGGTCTTACGACGCGTCTCTGTGACGGAAGAAAAAGTCGCCTAAAAAAATGCCGCCGAACCTGAAAGGTTGCGGCGGCATTGAAAGTTAAGAGGCTAAGTTATCGCGATAACCTAGCGCGGCTCGCTTGCAAGTCCTCTCCAAATTGCAACACACATGATAAGCAAGACGATTGTGAAAGGCAGTCCGGTGGAGATCACCATGGACTGCAAAGACTTCAGTCCGCCCGCAGAAAGCAGCAGCACAATCGCAATCAGGCCTTCAAACAGACACCAGAATACACGCTGAGGAACCGGTGCATCCACTTTGCCGCCTGCAGCAATCGTATCAATCACCAAAGAACCTGAATCGGAAGAGGTGACAAAGAAGACGATCACAAGCACGATACCGACAAAGCTTGTGATTGTTGCCCATGGCATAGCTTCCAGCATTGTGAACAGCTGAACTGGCAGCGCAGCTTGCTGAACAGCAGTGTAGCCATCATTCACGATCTGGTTGATCGCAGCACCACCAAAGATGGACATCCAAAGCACGCATACCAATGATGGAATGAGCAGAACGCTAATCAGGAACTCACGAACAGTACGACCACGGCTGACACGTGCGATGAACATGCCCACGAAAGGTGACCAGGAAATCCACCAAGCCCAGTAGAAGGATGTCCAACCCTGCATGAAGTTGACATCATCACGACCAACCGGGCTGGAAAGAGCAGGAAGATACTGCAAATAAGCGCCGAGGAAGTTCAGAGCATCTGGCAGCAAGATCAGGCCCGGACCCGCAATAACAACAAAGAGCACCAGCAGAGCAGCCAGTCCCATGTTGATTTCGGAAAGCAGCTTCACACCCGCTTCAAGACCGCGCACAACCGAGACGAGCGCAATCGCAGTGATTGCAGCAATCAGTATGACCTGCCATGTGCTGTCAATTGGCATGCCAAACAGCTTGTTGAGGCCGGAGTTCGCCTGAACAGCACCAAGACCAAGAGAGGTTGCGAGACCAAACAGGGTTGCGAAAACGGCAAGAATATCGATGATATGTCCTGGCCAGCCCCAAACACGTTCGCCGAAAATCGGATAAAAAGCAGAGCGGATTGTCAGCGGCAAGCCTCTGTTGTAGCTGAAGAACGCAAGGCTCAATCCAACAACAGCATAAATCGCCCATGGGTGTAGACCCCAGTGGAAGATAGAGGCAGCCATACCCAAACGGATCGCTTCTTCCTGTGTGGCAGCTGCACCAAGCGGCGCCCAATCGGTTCGCACGCCATCAGCACCAACAGTTGTGCCACCCAGTGAGGAGGCAAAGTGGCTGATCGGTTCAGAAACACCGTAGAACATCAACCCGATGCCCATACCAGCTGCAAACAGCATGGAGAACCAGCTCAGATAGCTGAAATCTGGCGTAGCTTCCTTGCCACCAAGGCGCACTTTGCCGTAAGGGCTCACCACGATTACAAGGCAGAGGATAACAAAAATGTCGGCAGCGCCAATAAAGAACCAGTCAAAGCTCTTCGTGACAGTAGAAAAGAGTGTGCTGAAAACGGAGTTTGCTTGCTCTGGCAAAAGTAAGGTGTAGGCAACAAATGCAACGACAGCTAAAGCTGAAATAGCGAATACTGGATTGTGAATGTCAAACCCAATGGGTCCAAATTTTCCTTCAATGTTATCTTGGCCAAGACTGTAATCCGAGTCTGCCATGTCGTCCGATGGACTATCCATAATATCCGCCGGAGGCCGGTCGGAATTGCGTAAATCAGTCATGAAGCTTCTCCTGTGTTGGACCGTTTATCTTGTGGTCAGGAGAGATCCTTGGGCTGGACCCTTCTTATCGTTCTTATTGATTTAGATACACTTTTTTATTGTCACTTATCAATGGATGGGGGAGTGCCAAACACTAAAGGTCCACTTCAATGTCTGACAAAGGTGTTGTGCAGCAAATCAGGATTTTACCCTGATCAATTTCTCGTTTTCGAATGCCTCCGCCATGTTGCATGTCGGTTTCACCCGAAACCAGTTGAGATTTGCATGTACCACAAATACCGCGTTGGCAGGATGCCATCGGCAAAATACCAGCTTCACGCGCAGCAGAAAGGATTGTCATGCCCGGCCCACACTCAACCACGTGTCCGGTCTTGGTGAAGGTGACCCGATAGGTTTGGTCACTGATTTCCGGCGCAGAAATCTGATCCTCAAAGGTACCAGCTGTCTCAGCCCCAAAGTCAAAGCTTTCTTCATGGTAGTTAGCCATGTCGAAGCCTGCTTCCTGCAGCATGTTTTGCACGCCTTCCATGAAACGGGCAGGGCCGCAACATAGGATCTTCCTGTCTTTAAAGTCTGGCGACATAAGTGACAGCATCTGAAGGCTCAAACGACCTTCAAACCCGCTCCAGCTGTTGTATCCAGATGTCGTGCTGCAAGTAAATGAGAGCTTGAAGGCAGGGTTTTGTGCAGCCAGCAACTCCAGTTCATGTCTAAAGATGATATCCGCAGGTGTGCGTGCGGCATGAACAAAATGCAGATCTGTCGGCTCTGCAAGATCACAGGCCGTACGGGTCATTGACATCATGGGGGTGATGCCACTGCCTGCAGAAATGAATAACAGCTTCTCTTCCTGCGTGGCATCAGTGGTAAACTCACCAGCAGGGCCTGAGACATTCACTTCCTTGCCCGGCAGCATGTTGTCCAAAAGCCAGTTGGAGCCCGGACCACCCGGCACCCGTTTGACCGTGATCTCAACACGATAAGGCCGCGCAGCAGAAGCAGATATTGTGTAACTGCGCATGATCATGCCTTCGACCGGAAGCTCGAAGGTCATGTGCTGGCCGGGATAGAACCTGAAAACTCGAGGCTCACGCGCAGAAAACAGGAACGTCTTCACATCATGCGTTTCCTGCCGCACTTGCCGGCAGACCAGAACATCATCCACCTCCGGATCCCACATGGGGATCCGGGTCGCTTCGGTGAAGTGTTCTTCATCGTAGTCCGTGACGGTCTTCAGATCATCAAAAGTTACGTTCTGAGTCATGCGTCCGCCATTTCAACATCACCGGCAGGCATGTGCGCTTTGTGGCGTTCAATATACCAGTCACAAAGTGCTTCCACATGAGGCTCTGTGTATTCCGAGTATGGGCCTTGCTCATAAGCAGGGTCCTCACTGCCAAGCTGTGCCAACCGCACCAGATCCGCATCCTGCTGGTTGGTCATCATCCAGACCTGCTTCAGATTGTCGAGGTTGTAATCCTCTCCCTCAATCGCATCCTTGTGCACCAGCCACGTGGTCCGCACCAGCGTACGATCCGGCGACAACGGGAAAGCAGCAAAGGTCACGATGTGATCACTCATGAAATGGTGCCAGGAGTTGGGATTATGCCAGAAGCTCAAGCCACCAAGCTTGGCGTCCTTGAAGTTTCCGAGCAGCTTCTTGCTGGCGATCTTGGTGTCCAGAGTATGGGACTCGCCTTCGCCCATCAAAGGCAGGCGAATACAACGGAAGCTGGTGGCATTGGCCAGCTTGTCCACCTCGGCAGAAGGCAGGCCAGCGGCCTCCCAGCGCTTATGCTCGCTCTCAAGCAAAGAAAGATACTTGTTGACGTCAGCCGTGCGCCGCTCATCCATTTCATCAGGCGAAAAGCCAAAACCGAACTCGGAGAGTGGGACGGTGAGCTGCGGATGAGTGCCTTCGCAGTGATAACACTCACGGTTGTTCTCAAGCGTCAGCTTCCAATTGCCTTCTTCAATCAGATCAGCCGTGTAGGCCACCTTACAGTTGGCAATATCATGAGGCGCAATATAGGTCTCCATAATCTGCGCCATCTCTTCAATGTCTTCCGGAGGGTTCTCCGCAAGGCAAATAAAGATGAGACCTGCAATTGAGCGCACATGAACGGTCTTCAGGCCATGACAGGTCTTGTCGAAGTCCTTGCCCATATGCTCGGCCAGAATGAGTTCGCCATCCTCGTTATATGTCCACCCATGATAGCGGCAAACAATATTGCCGATTGTGGCCTCAGGCTCATCAATGAGCTTCGCACCACGATGCCGGCAGATGTTATGAAAGCCGCGGATGTACATGTCATCACCGCGCAAAAGCAGGACGGATGTCTTGCCGATTTCAACGGTAATGCAATCGCCCGGTTCCGGAAGCTGAGGTTCAACAGCTACGAAAATCCAGTGTTTGCGAAAGAAGACCTCCATGTCCAGATCAAGAATGTCGGGAGCACTATAGAAGGGGGCGTTGAGGCTTTTGCCCTTTTCGCGGTGAGCTATAAGATCTTGAATGTAAGACGGAACGCTCATGTTCAGATACCTCGGCTTAAAATGATGCCTGGGAAGTTGACCGGTGCAGGTTGCTGAGATGATCAGGTGTCTGGCCTGATCGTGAAGAACAAGTCGATAGAACGTCAATCACTTCTGTATGAAGCGATTTGGAATTAGCGTGCTTGTAAAGAGGCTTAGCGTAGTTTGTTAAAGAGAATTCAGAGAACACCAAAGAGGCATGACTTGAATTCAGCCACACATGATCAAAACCGGTGGAATGAACTGAAGCTGGCTCAGCACAGACGAGCCAGGAGTTCGTCGATTTGCGGC
Organism: Pseudovibrio sp. Ad13; assembly: GCF_001623225.1. Taxonomy (NCBI): domain Bacteria; kingdom Pseudomonadati; phylum Pseudomonadota; class Alphaproteobacteria; order Hyphomicrobiales; family Stappiaceae; genus Pseudovibrio; species Pseudovibrio sp. Ad13. Next base: position 333,871 of record NZ_LMCC01000013.1, read on the forward strand.
AAGGCCTGTGTTTCGCACAAGCATTGGAAAATGCTGACTGATACACTTTAAGCCTCCCTCTTACAGTGTGACAGTTCTCTAAAATTTCATGGGCAGTTTCTTTGCGTCAGGCCCGTGAAACTCGAGAGTAATCAGGAAATCTAGTTCGAATTAATCTCATGGAGGCAGGAAGTTTGAGGCACATTGACAGTAAAAATGCGACGCCTCTACGTTGCTCCCGCTGCAAATTCAAGTCAGCCTCAACCACACGGTGAATTGATAGGTTGAATGACAGAGATTCTGGGCAGAAATGCTGCAGAAAATACTTAGGCATCTGACGAAAACGTCAGGCTGATCTGCGGGAGGTATGAGCAAAAGCTCAAATAAAATTGAAGAGAGGCAGGATAAATGCGCTCAAGAAAAATGCGGCCCTAAAGGCCGCATTCAAACTCCGCAACTGCTACCGTCAGCAGCCCCATCACATGGGGCACAAACGATCGCCAAATATCCAGTCGAAACTGATTTTGACCTTCTCGTGTCAGGATCACCTGCACACTATCAAAAATAGTCCGCACCCCACGACCACTCTTCAGTTCAGCGAGGTTTCGTGGACAGGACGTAGAGAGCAGCTCTTCAGCTTCAGGACCTGAAATTCGGATACTGACTTCCCGACTGGAAATGTCTGTCAGACTATGAACAGCGTCCGGATAGATCGCTGCCAATGATTGCTCGATTTCTGAACGTGCCTCCATTGGGCAGGTCAGCATCCATTCATCGGGTCCCAATTTTAGGGCGAACAAGTCGCCTGACTGAGCGCTCTCGCTGATGGATGAGGGCAGCTCAAAACCGAGTGCTTTTGACATAGCAACGGTGTTTTCACGCTTACAACGCAAACTAAAACGGCCCATTGCTGGCAGTGTTTCAACTGTACTATTGAAAGCCATGTGTGCCACTCCCTTACATCTTAATCCGGTCGCCATCAGGATCGTAAAACACGGTCCCGCTGACAGTTGCACGATGGGTTTGACCTGGCATTGGAATATCTATTGAGGTGCCATTCCGCTCAAAACCACCTTCAATCAAAGCCATAGCAATGGAACGCCCCAGTGCTTCACTCCAGTACGAAGACGTCACATGCCCCAACATCTTAGCAGGGATAGCAGTGTCACCGCTCTCAACAATCTGCGCGCCTTCCTCCAGCACTACACTTGGATCTTCCGTCAAAAGACCAACCAGTTGCTTTCGGTTTGGCAACAACATATCAGGCCGCGTCAAGGAACGCTTGCCGACAAAGTCTGGCTTCTTCTTGCCAATGGCCCAGGTCAGGCCTGCGTCCGCTGGCGTAACAGTGCCATCGGTGTCCTGCCCAACAATGATAAAGCCTTTTTCTGCCCGCAAAACATGCATAGTTTCAGTGCCATAGACACACATGTCGTACTTCTTGCCTTCCTGATAAAGCATCTCCCAAAGCGCGCGCCCATGCTCAGATGGAACGTTCACTTCAAAACCCAGTTCACCAGTAAAGCTGACGCGGAAGAGACGCGCTTCAAAACCACCCACAGTGCACTCACGAAGCGCCATATGCGGGAAGGCTTCAGCAGAAAGATCTGTACCTTTTACAAATGGTTCCAGCACCTTACGAGCATTCGGCCCATTCAGCGCAATGGTTGACCATTGCTCGGTCGTAGATGTGAGCCACACATCCAGAACAGGCCATTCGGTCTGTAAAAAGTGCTCCATCATGGTCAAAACACGCGCCGCACCACCAGTTGTGGTCGTCACATGGAAGCGGTCTTCACTGATCCGTCCGATAACACCATCATCCCGAATGAAACCATCTTCACCCAGAAGTAGACCATAGCGACACCGACCAGATGCCAGCTTTGTCCATGGGTTGGTATACATCCGGTTCATGAACTCGGCAGCATCCGGCCCGACAACTTCAATCTTGCCGAGAGTAGAGGCATCAAACATGCCGACAGAAGCGCGCGTTTCTCTGCATTCCCGCGCCACCGCCGCGTGCATATCTTCACCAGCCTTGGGGTAATACCACGCACGGCGCCACAAGGAGACAGGCTCAAATACAGCACCGTTCTCTTCAGCCCAACTGTCAATGTTGGTCTTGCGCGTCACCTCAAACAGCTCGTCCTTGTGATAGCCGGCAAACGTTCCAAATGTCGTGGGTGTATAAGGCGGACGGAATGTAGTTAGGCCAACCTTGGGAGTAGGGCGCCCAAGCTCATTAGCAGCGATCTTCAAACCGTTCATGTTTGACATCTTGCCCTGATCGGTCGCCATGCCATTGGTCGTAAAGCGTTTTACGTGCTCAATGGAGAGCATACCTTCGCGCACAGCAAGGCGAATATCCTTGGCTGTCACATCGTTCTGAAAGTCCACAAAAGCCCGGCGTGCCAGCTTGTCATCGTTGCTCGGCAGCTCTTCCATAACAATACCGGAACCAGCGCGATCCCCATCAACATCAACGGAAAGACCTGGCGCATTCTGTCCCAATGAAATCAAAGCTTGCTGAGCTGCATGCACACCATCATCAAAAGCGGCCTGCTGGCTCCATAACCCACGCCCACCACCAGCGATATGGCACCGTTCGGTCCGCTCACCAGGCAAGAAGACTTCGTTCTCTTCATCCCAATGCAAACTGCCTTTGGTGTGAGAGAACAGGTGAAGGGATGGCGTCCACCCACCACTCATCAAAACTGCATCGCAAGGGATGGAAATGATGTCTGTAACGTGCTGATCGCCAGAAATCCTGCCGACTTTCACCCCGGAGACGCGCTTTGTCCCGCTTACTGACGTTACACTGTGGCCCACCTTCGCCGCTATGCCGCGTTTTTGGGCCTCCGATTGCAAGTAGTCATTCACAGTGGTGCGCACATCAACAATCGCGGGGATTTTCGCACCTGCATCAGCGAGGTCAAAGGCGGCGTACCAGGCTGAATCGTGGGAAGTAACCACAACAGCAGCATTGCCAACCTTCACGCCATAGCGGTTGAGATAGGTCTGCGCCGCACCTGCCATCATCACACCGGGGCGATCATTGCCATCAAACACCAACGGGCGTTCAAGTGCGCCTTGAGCAAGAATGACCTCTTGCGCCCGAATACGCCACATCCGTTCTCGTGGAGCATTTACAGGCGGGTTTTCCATATGATCTGTGAGCTTTTCAGCAACGCCCACCATGTTCTCATGGTAATAGCCAATAGCAGTCGCACGGGTCATGATACGAACGTTGTTGCAGGCTTCAAGCTCAGCAATAACTGCTGCAAGCCAGCTCTCGGTGTCTTTCCCATCAATGGCAGATGGAGCCTCCGAAAGCAGAGAGCCTCCAAGCTCCCGGTTCTCATCGACAAGGACCACATCAGTTCCATTGCGAGCCGCCGTTAAAGCAGCTGCAAGCCCTGAAGGCCCAGCACCAACAATCAGCAGTTCTGTATGTAGATAACGCGAGGCATAGGTGTCAGCATCCGGTTCGGTTGGGGAGACGCCCAATCCTGCAGACGCGCGGATAACAGGTTCATATACCTTGTCCCAGAAGCTCTTTGGCCACATGAAGGTCTTGTAGTAGAACCCGGCTGCAAACAGCTTGTGGAGCTTGTCGTTCACCGCTCCCACATCAAAGTTCAGGCTCGGCCACTTGTTCTGGCTAACAGTGGTCAGCCCTTCGTAAAGCTCCTGAACGGTAGCGCGGGTGTTCGGTTCAAAGCGACCTGCACCAGAGCGGGACGTTCCAATCAACGCGTTTGGCTCTTCTGATCCGGCAGTCACAGGACCACGCGGACGGTGATATTTAAACGAGCGCCCCATCAGATGAACGCCGTTGGCAAGCAGGGCAGAGGCAACCGTATCGCCTTCATATCCTTGGTAGGAAACGCCATCAAAAGTGAAGCGAACACGCTTGTCGCGATTGATGCGGCCTTTGCCGTCAACTCTCCAGTTGTTCATTGTTCTCTTCACCTTCTGCGTGGCTAGTCGGGCAGGCCTGTCCAATCTCATAGGTGGCGATGAATTTGTCGCTCACAGTGTTCCGCAGAGCGTTGAAATAACGCCCACAACCATGTGAGTGTCGCCATTGCTCGGCATGATCTCCGCGTACATTGGAGCGAATGAACAGATAGTCGTGCCATTCAGCATCTGTTTGCTCAGCTGGATTTTCCGGGCGTGCGATATGCGCTTGCCCGGCATATTCAAATTCCAGTTCAGGTAACTTTTCCTTGCAATAAGGACAGTGGATTAAGAGCATCAGGCTGTCTCCTTAGTGCGCCACGGCAGCAGCTGCTGCTTCATCAATCAAACGACCTGTTTCAAAACGCGATAGCGTGAACGGCGCGTTGATAGGGTGAGGTTCATCGTTTGCAATTGTGTGCGCAAAAACATGCGCAGAGCCCGGCGTCGCCTTGAAGCCGCCCGTACCCCAACCACAATTGAGGTAGAGGCCTTGTACAGGGGTCTTTCCAAGGATTGGAGAACGGTCAGGCGTCACATCAACCACACCGCCCCATTTGCGCAGCATGCGCATACGGCGGAAAATCGGGAACACTTCGCAAATGGCAGCAAGCGTATGCTCTATCAACGGCAAACCACCGCGTTGAGAGTAAGAAACGTACTGATCTGTTCCAGAACCAATCACCAGCTCGCCCTTGTCAGACTGGCTGATATAGGCGTGCACACTGTTGGACATCACCACTTGAGGAAAGATCGGCTTAACAGGTTCAGACACAAGCGCCTGAAGAGGATAGCTTTCTAGAGGAAGCTGCACACCGGCAGTATCCATCACCACAGAGGTTCCGCCAGCTGCAGAAACCGCGATTTTTTTAGCCTTCACAAAACCACGTGCAGTTTGAAGGCCTGTGACAGATCCGTCTGGTCCTCGTTCGATAGAAAGAACCGGACAGTTCTGAATAATATCAACGCCTCTTGCCGCTGCAGCGCGTGCATAACCCCAAGCCACCGCGTCATGGCGTGCTGTCCCGCCACGCTGCTGAAACGCGGCTCCCATCACAGGATAACGAGCATTGGCCGCGATGTTGAGGGGCGGGCACTTTTCTTTGGCCTGCTCAGGAGTGAGCCAGACATTATCAACGCCGTTCAAACGATTGGAGTGAATGTGACGCTTGAAGCTCTGCACATCATGAACATTGTGCGCCAACATCATCACACCGCGCTGCGAGAACATGACATTATAGTTCAGGTCCTGACTAAGCCCATCCCAAAGGTCGACTGCATGGTCATAAAGGCGCGCACTTTCATCATAAAGGTAGTTTGAGCGAATGATGGTCGTGTTCCGGCCAGTGTTGCCGCCGCCAAGCCATCCCTTGTCAATCACCGCCACATTGGTGATGCCATGTTCTTTTGCCAGATAGTAGGCGGCCCCAAGGCCATGCCCACCAGCACCTACGATAATGACGTCATATTCGCTTTTCAGCTCAGCGTCAGGCCATTGCGGCTCAACGTTTTTATAGCCTGTGAGCGCTCCTTTCAGGAGCGACATTGCGGAAAATTTTGACAAGGCTACCTCCTTGGAATTCAAGAGAGATTGCCCGCTATGTAAAAATGTGTATGGTACCCCTGCGAATATTATGAGGTATTTTTGCGCAGGAGGTGCAGGTGGAGAACACAACACGGACCAAGCGGCAGCCCCGACCAGCGCTCAATGTTGGCTTCATTCTGGCCAACCGGTTCACATTGTCGGCCTTCGCCAGCTTTATTGATGTCCTGCGCCTTTCTGCCGATGAAGGCGATAGCAGCAGGCCAATCCTATGCAGCTGGAGCGTCATTGCACCTGATATGGAGCCCATCCGCGCCAGTTGCGGCGTGCGCATCCATCCTGATACCAACTTGATTGATCCAGCCCATTTTGATTACCTGGTGGTTGTAGGAGGGCTGATCGACCACATTGAACGCCTTGATCTTCGCTATGTGCACTATCTGAAATCTGCTGTGTCGAAGGGCGTGCCGTTGATCGGCTTGTGTACTGGTAGCTTTATTCTGCACCGTGCCGGTTTGATGAACGGCTATAAATGTTGTGTGAGCTGGTTTCACCGGACGGACTTCCTTGAGCAATTTGATGGATTGGAGCCAGTTTCTGATCGCATTTTTGTGGTGGACCGGGACCGCATTTCCTGTTCAGGGGGAACCAGTGCAGTGCATGTTGCAGCCCATCTGGTTGAGCGTCATGTCGGTCTGCGGCAAGCCCGCAAGAGCCTTCATATTCTGATGGTGGATGAAGCTCAAGATGACAGCAAAGCCCAACCGTTCCTGCCAACGTCGCTTAAAGCCAAAGATAATCTGGTCCAAAGGGCGGTGCTGATGATGCAGCAGGAAACGGAAAATCTGCGCAGCATAGAGCAGCTTTGTAAGATGTTGGGCGTTGGACGGCGCAGCCTTGAAATGAAATTTAAGTCTGACCTTGATAAATCCCCAGCCGAAGCACTCAGTCATATACGAGTAGAAGAAGCCAAACGCTTACTGGGAGAAACAGAGGCAACCATCACTGATGTTGCCATCCGATCCGGTTTTTTTGATGCATCCCACTTTAACAAGGTCTTCCAGAAACACACTGGTATGACCGCAAGCGCATTTCGTAATTCCTTAACCGCTTAAGAAGGCTTCTTCTTGAGCAGCGAACCAACAAAGCCAAACAATCCTGCCCAGATAATTGAAGACAGCACTGTGAGGCAAATGCGCAGCAGGCCAGACATTTCTCCAAGAGGCACATCCAGCAGCCAACTGGCCGTAATGAAGGGGAACAGAAGAATATTCGCGAGTATTGGCGAAACCTGAAGGCCGATGAAAAACCCTAGAGGAACAGCAATCAATCCGAATGCAGCCCCAAAAATGATGAAGATGTAAATCATGGCCTCAATGAAGTATGCAGTTTGAACCTATCTCCAAGTTTTGTCAGCTCCACGTTTCTCTGTAAACCAGTATTATTGTGAAGCTCGCTATTGAATCCTATCGTAAACTTTAGAACCGCAGTCGGATCAAGCTTTTACGCGCATCATCTTAGGATCATACAAAGGCGTTAAGTGCACGTCACAGGGTACGCGTTCTGTTGCAACTTCCAGCTCATACTTGCCACCAAGAACAAACTCACGATCGACACCATCGGTATTGCGGACATAGCCCAAGCCGATGGATTTTTGCAACGTATGACCAAAGCCACCGGATGACAGCCAGCCGACCCGGATGCCGTCGCGATAAATCGTTTCGCGGCCTGACAGTATGATGTCACCATCCGCCACAAAAGTAGCCAGCATCTTTTTGACACCGTGCGTTCGTTGTTCTTCAATAGCACCACGGCCTTTGAAGGCTATATTCTTCTTGAGCTTCACTGCCCAGCCTAGGCCAGCTTCTTCTGGTGTGTGGTCGGGACCTAGGTCGCTTCCCCAGGCCCTGTATCCTTTCTCCAAACGCAGCGTTTCAATTGCTCTGTAGCCAGCGTTGCGTAACCCAAACTGCTGTCCTGCTTCATGAAGTGCAGCGTAAACGGTTGTTGCATATTCAACGGGCAAATGCAGTTCCCAACCCAACTCCCCAACATAGGTCACGCGCAACGCATGAACAGGACAGCCTGCTATACCGATCTTGCGTGCTTGGCCAAACCGAAAATGATCATTGCTCACGTCATCACGAGTTACGCGTTTCAAGATCTCGCGAGAGTTGGGGCCCATAAGTGAAAGGACCGCATAAGCTGATGTGACATCTACCAGCTGAACATTCATGCCCTCTGGAATATTGCGGGAAATCCAATCGAAATCATGAGTGGCAAAACCTGTTCCCGTGACAATGTAATACTCATCTTCTGCCATTCGCACGCAGGTAAGATCGCATTCAATACCGCCATGATCGTTGAGCATCTGCGTGTAGATCAGTGAGCCAATCGGCTTATCTACGTCATTTGCCGCAATCCAACTGAGCGCGTCGACTGCATCAGGTCCCTTGAGTGTAAATTTCGCAAAGGACGTCTGGTCAAAGAGCACCGCAGAGGAGCGGGCTGCGTTATGTTCGCGGCCAACAGGTTCGTGCCAATTGGGCCTCGCAAACGTATAGATATCTTTTTGAGCTTCTCCATTTTGAGTATCTGCATACCAGTTGGCGCGTTCCCATCCCAGTTTTTCGCCAAACACCGCGCCATCTGCTTTCAAAAACTCATAGAGCGGTGATTTGCGACAGGGACGGCCGCTTTCATGCTCCTCACTAGGCCAAGCCATTGTGTAGTGTTTGGCATAGGCTTCTTTTGTCCGTGTGCGTATCCAGTCGCTATCAAAGTGCGGGCGTCCAAATCGGCGAATGTCGACAGGCCACAGATCAAAGGGTGGTTCGCCTTTTGCGATCCATTCTGCCAGTGCCATTCCAGCGCCTCCGCCAGCGGCGATGCCAAACGCATTAAAGCCTGCATTGACGTAAAAGTTTTTGAGTTCAGGAGCTTCACCCATGATGAAATTACCATCCGGTGTAAAGCTCTCTGGTCCGTTGATGAGTTCTTTGATACCTGCAGTCTCCAAAGCCGGAACCCGGCCAAGAGAAAGCTCCATCAACGGTTCGAAGTGCCCAAAGTCGCTGTCGAGCAATGTGTAGTGGAAGTCTTTTGGAATGCCATCCTCGGCCCAGGAAAGGGGATTGGCCTCATATCCGCCCATAACAAGGCCGCCGACCTCCTCCTTGTAATAGGTCAGTCGGTCCGGATCTCGAAGCGTTGGCAAATCTCTGGGTACGCCAGGTATCGGCTCGGTGACCATGTACTGATGCTGCATTGGTACCAAAGGCACATTCACACCAACATGCTTTGCAAAGTCTCGCGTCCATTGCCCGCAGCAGGCAACGACAACAGCGCAGTCAATCCGGCCTCGGCTGGTTTCAACGCCTCTGATTACCCCCTTGTCGACATCAACACGCAGCACTTTCGTGTCTTCAAAAATCTGTGCCCCTGCCAAGCGAGCCCCCTTGGCAAGAGACAATGTTATATCCGAAGGATTTGCCTGGCCGTCACTTGGCAGATAAGCCGCGCCAATAACATCATCGACTTGCATCAAAGGCCAGAGATCCTGAGCTTCTTTAGGTGTCAGAAGCTGCATATCTAAACCAAAGGAATGCGCAGTCGTTGCCTGACGTTGCACCTCAGTCCATCTCTCATGATTACAGGCAAGGCGAAGGCCGCCATTCATCTTCCAACCAGTTGCCTGTCCGGTCTCCTCTTCAAGGCGCTTATAAAGATCAACGGAATACCCAAGGAGTTGAGTGATATTGGCATTTGAACGCAATTGCCCAACCAGCCCGGCAGCGTGAAAAGTCGTGCCGGACGTCAGTTTTTTCCGCTCAAGCAAAACAACATCCCAGCCCAGTTTTGCAAGGTGGTAAGCGGTCGAACACCCGACAATGCCGCCACCTACGATCACAGCCTTCGCCGTTTTTGGCAATTCTTTCATCTCAACCTCACTTCAACTGCAAATCAGCATATGCATGCTCAAACCGGAGCAAGTTTTCTCTGGTATAGCTGGCGTAATCGAACTGTATTTTGGATGTCTGCTCAGACACCATGCTCCACATACTTTCGCGTAATAAGGATGCGCATTTCATGGCACTGTATTGGCCCCAAAGTGCATCGGAGATCGGCTCGTCAAAGTATGCTTCGAGCAGTATTTCTTGCAGACCTTCAGACAGACTGGCATTTGTTGCTAGACCTCCCAGATCGAACAGGGGAGAGTTCAGGCCAGCGTACTCCCAGTCCACCAGCCAAAGTCGCCCATTCTCATTTAAGATGTTCGCTGGAAGAAGATCGTTGTGGCAAAGAACCAACTGCACCTTCCCAACCGCACGCTCAAGCTTTTCAGCCTTGGCCATCAACGCATTGAGGCTCGGCAGATGATCCGAGTCCATAAGGCGAAGCGTTTCTGCATAATTGCGCAGGATGTGAAAGACCCAAAAAGCGAGGACAGGGCCACGTATCAGTTGCGTTGCTTCCCCGTGAACTTTGGTCAGGACACCGGCGATAGAGCGTAGCCTTTGCGGATCTTGGATATCGGCTTCGCTCAACGGTTCAGCGTCAACGTAATCCTGAACCAGCGCACCTTTTTGGAAGTAACGGACAGCAGGAGCGATGCCTGCGGCATGGGCAGCCCGGCAAGCTGAGAGTTCGTTGAACCGCATAACCCCATGTTCTACGATGTCATCTCCAAGGCGTACCACATAAGTGCGTCCTTCATCAGTGATCTTCACGTTGAAGTTCGTAATGCCACCGCCCAGAATTTCGGCATTCGTTGGTTTCTTCCAAAATGGCAGTTCAAGGGCTCTTGTTACGGCTAATTCCTTTGTCAGTGTTTCGCTCATGTTGCCAACCCCAATCTTGCTCGAGAGGATTTCGCAAGCGCGGACAAAATCCGATCTGCGATGATTGCAATAAAGGCTACGGCCAAGCCTGCGACAATGCCTTGGCCTGTATTTGCTTTCGTGAGTGCAATGTAAACTTCCTGCCCCAGATCCCGCGTGCCAACGAGAGCGGTGATCACCAGCATGGACAATGCCAGCATAATCGTTTGGTTCAATCCCAACAGCAGTGAGGGAACAGCCAAAGGAAGCTTTATACGCCAGAGCAACTGCCAGCGTGTACATCCAGATACCTTGCCAGCCTCAATCACTTGCGGACTAATCTCTCGGATCCCATGGGCGGCGTAGCGCAGAGCAGGGGCCATTGCATAAAGCACGATAGCAACCATGGCGGAAAACTCTCCAACGCGGAAAAGCATGACAACAGGGATCAGATAGACAAAACTTGGGAGTGTCTGCAGAGTGTCAACCAGAGTACTGAGGATTCTGTCTGCCCGCTCAGATTGTCCTGCCCACACGCCGAGCGGCATCCCAACTGCCGCTGCAATTAACACTGAAACACCACAGAGGTAGACGGTGATCATTGCATCCCGCCACAATCCATTGGCAGCAACAAAACCTACCAGTGTCGCGCATAAAAAACCTAGTCGCCAACCACCAACGCGCCACCCGATAAGCCCGAGCGCTATGATGCCCCAAGCCCAGGGAATGCCTACAAAGAAACGTTTTATTGGAAGAAGAAGGTAGGTCAGCAACCCCGTCTTGATTGCTTCAAAAACCTCAAAGAAATTGATATTGATCCACTTGATGGCCTCATCCCAGAAAGAGCCAGTGGTGAGAACCATGGCCTCAGGATAACTTTGAATTGCAGGAAACACCTTCCCCAGAAGTGCTAGTAAAACCGTGAGTGCCAATGCAATGACAGCGTACATCAGAGGCGTCATCTGTGTTACAGATGAACCTTGGGGCTGCGAGTGAACATTCAGCGAAAAAGCCTGACTTAGCCGGTCCAGCGCAATTGCAATCACGACAATTGACAAGCCAGCTTCAATGCCTCCCCCAATGTCTAAACGACGCAGTGCAGCCAAAACATCGTAACCCAGCCCACCAGCGCCAATGATGGAGGCGATGATCACCATGTTCAGCGAGAGCATGATGACCTGATTAACACCCACCATTAAGGTTGGCAGAGCAGAAGGCAACAACACCTTCCACATCATCTGGCGCGACGTACAACCAGCCATACGCCCGGCTTCATGCAGCGGCTCAGGTACGGATTGTAATGCAACAAGCACCACGCGGACCATGGGAGGCATGGCATAAATAATCGTGGCCACTAACGCAGAGACCGGCCCAAACCCGAACAGAAACAATATCGGCACAAGATAAGCAAAGATCGGGACTGTCTGCATTAAATCAAGCAATGGGCGCAGGAACCGCTCAAAGCGCTCCGAACGATAGGCCAGAATGCCCAGCATCAATCCACTAAGCACACCGAAAGGGACAGCAATAGCAATTGACGCCAAAGTCACCATCGCACTTTGCCATTGACCGAAAACAGCCAGATAGAGGAAACAGCCACCCACCAAAGCTGCAAGTCTCCAGCCACCTGCTTTCACTGCCAATAAGACCAGAAGAAAGGTCACAGCGATCCAGCTCATGGAAGGGAAGATCTCAACGGCTTGTTGACCGAGACCAGAATGAAACCCATCCGCAAGAAAAGCACGCATTGTGTTGTATGGCGCTTCAATTATTGCCGAAAGAAACCGCGTCAACTGGCGAAAAGTGAAGAGACCAAATCCCGCATCTTCCATGAGCCAAGCCATGAAAGTGCTGATCTTTTCATCCAGTTGCCATTGCCAGGCACTTGGAAACTTAATGATCCAGCGGGCATCGAGTGCCTTGTAAAGTGGAAAGGAATAGCTTGAGAGAAGCCAGGTTGAAGCAAAAAGCAAAAGCCAAAAGAAACGAGGGTTGCGCAAGCTGTCACGGAGATGGAAGTTCATTCCACCAACTCCTGCCCAAGCATTACGCTGACAATCTTTTCACGATCGATAGTACCAACAGGTACACCGTCATCGTCCAACACCCGAAATGCGCGACTGGTTTTCCCAACCTCAGAAACAACATCTGCAACCTTCAGGCTATAGCTTAAATCGCCTGCATATGTTCCGGCAGGACAGCCCGCCGTCATAATTGTTTCAAGCTGAATGACTTTGGTCCTGGGAATATGGTGTGTAAATTCCTCGACATAGTCAGTCGCGGGATTGCTCACCAGTTGCTCTGGTGTCGCGATCTGAACGATCTCTCCATCTTTCATCACGGCAATGCGATCAGCCAGCCGAATAGCCTCTTCAAAATCGTGCGTGATGAAGAGGATCGTCTTATGGAGTTTGTTTTGAAGCCGCAGGAACTCATTCTGCATTTCTCTGCGAATGAGAGGATCAAGCGCTGAAAAGGGTTCATCCAGAAACCACAGATGCGGATCGCCAACCAATGACCGCGCAATGCCAACACGCTGCTGTTGCCCACCTGAAAGCTCTCTCGGATAAGCCGTTTCACGCCCATTAAGACCAACAAGCTCAATCATCTCATAGGCACGTGCTTCGCGATCTGGTCGGTGAACGCCTTGAACATCCAAGGGAAATGCAACATTTTGTAAAACAGTTAGATGCGGGAGCAGCGCAAATTGTTGGAACACCATGCCCATCTTCTTACGGCGGACGTCGATCAACTCACGTTCAGACATTGCCAGAAGGTCTTGGCCTTCAAAGTGGATTGAACCGGCAGTTGCTTGTATGAGGCGGGACAGGCAGCGTACCAGTGTGGACTTTCCAGAGCCAGACAGGCCCATAATAACAAAGATCTCACCTTTCAGAATTTGAAGGTTTGCGTCACGAACCGCACCCGTCAAATTTGCCTGCTCTAAGGCTGATGTGTCCGGAGAGCTGTCCCTATTTTGCAAAAATGTGCCTGCGTTTGCCCCATAGATCTTCCAGAGACCTTTACAATCCAAAAGCACTGGCTGGTCCATGGAACATCTCCGTAAAACGCTGATATTGGGCAAAAAGCTGAGCTCGCACAGACAAGAAGGAACAGACCCTCGATCTGAACCCACTCATCTTGAACGCTCTATTTTATCCAGCCAACCCATCGGTCTTTGTTGGCAGAAAGCCACTCTTCAACAACACCCTCGACTGACTGTCCTCCCAGATCGACTTTGGAGATCATAGCGCTCATCTCGGTATTGCTGACATTGAAGTTGGAAATCGCTTGCGCCGCGCCTGGCCATTTTTGACTCAGACCTGCCCAGGCAACTTTCCAGATGGGGCCAGTGGGTTTGCTACAATCATAAGCCGCAGATGGATTTACACCGATTGTCGCATCTTGATAGCAAGCAGCAGAGTAGGGCGGAAATTCGATAAATTTGCCCTCATACTTAGCTGGTGCCCAGTGAGGCTCATAAAGCCATAAAATGATTGGCGCTTTTCGTTGATAAGCCGCTTCCAGTTCTGCAAACAAAGCCGCATCAGTGCCGGCATGGACAACTTCAAAGTCAAGCTCAAGTGCCTCAACACGCTCTTCATCAAAGCCGCCCCATGTCACCGGACCGCCAAGATACCGTCCCAAGGGAGCCGTTTCTGCAGTGGCAAATACATCTGCACAGTCCTTAAGCGCTTCCCAGTTTGGCAAACCGGGACAAACCTCTTCCATGTAAGAGGGGTACCACCATTCCTCGATGGCAATCATGCCACTTTCACCAAGACTGACAACATTTCCAGTCTCAATGGCTTCATCCATTGCTTCCCGGCCAGTTGTCTCCCAGATCTCCATTGCAACGTGCAGATCACCAGTCTTTAGGCCCGCAAATTGAGCGATGTAATCCGCTTGAACATACTCGATGTTGTAACCAGCTTGCTTGAGAACCTCACCCATAATGGTGGTTGTGATGATTTGACCGGACCAGTCATGAGTGGTGATTTTGATTGGATCTAGTGACTCAACTTCAGCAATTGCTGAGCTAACTCCCCAAGTCATAACCAGAGCAATTGATGGAATTACTGAGTATTTCATTTGGTCCCCTCCCGCAGATGATCCAATTCATCCATCCGTTGCAAGAATTTGAACCCAACCCCAATCAACTCCAGCAACGACAACTTATCTTACGTTGGGGTATTTATAGAAATCAACATAATGACACAATAAAATCTACTGATACTGATCCAAAATGTGTGAAATTGTGGCTTTATGAGGTATTTTATGTTTTAGATTAGAGAGCTTAAGCTATGTCTATGCAGGATTAATACGGATTAGATTGAATGGAAAACATCAACAATCAGACACAACGTGAAATCCTGAACGCAATAAAAACGGCAGGTGGCACAAGCCGAATCGTCACACTTGCCAAGAAGCTGAAACTATCTGAAGAGACCATTCGAAGGAACATCAAACCCCTCGCGAAAGAAGGTCTGCTTGAGAAAGTCCATGGTGGTGTTCGCCTATTCGCTGAAGAGGACCAAGAGAGCAGTTTTCATGCGCGGATGCAGGAATGTCCGGAGGCAAAACGGAAAATTGCAGCAACTGTCGCCAGTATGATTGAAGACGGTAGTTCTCTGTTTCTTGATGTGGGAAGTACAACAGCTTTCATTGCCGAAGCGTTGCAAGACCATAAGAGCCTGATGGTTGTAACGAACTCGGTCGCAGTTGCCTACAAGCTTGCTACGCGAAATGACAATCGGGTTTTTATGGCGGGAGGCGAACTCCGGGCTCATGATGGAGGAGCATTCGGGGCAACCGTCACGAGCTTCTTCGATAACTTCGAAACAGATTACGCCATCCTGTCAGCAGCGGCGATAAACGCCAGCAAAGGGCTAATGCTGTTCGATCTGGAAGAAGCGCAGATTTCCCGCACAGTTATGAAGCATGCGAAATGTAAGATTGTGGCGGCTGATGCCAGAAAATTCACCAGATCAGCACCCATCACTGTATGTGACCCAACGCTCATCGATGTGCTAGTAAGCGAGAAAGAACCCGCAACAGAATTCCACCAAGCCGCAAAAATCTGGCAAGCAAAAATCGTTGTCGCAGATTGAGAATGGCCAATACTTTTACAAGGAGCTTAAAGCGACACCAATTTGCTTGTTTCGGGAGTTTTTCTGGACCGTGCTTGACAAGTCAAATTTTCGCTGAGACGAAGGATTATTTTGTAGGATAAGAAAGTGCCTATGAATTGGGTGCTACGCTTTCAACTCTTGATGGCAATTACCCTCGTTTTGTTGTGAATTCAGTTGCTGTTTTAGCGAGGCGATGACTACCTGTTCGTGTTGATCAATAGACGTCAGATGCTGCTCTCTCTTTGAATCTCAGGATACTCATAGAAACTACCTGCGTGACTTTGGCAGCGATTCTGGTTTACTGGCTGCAAACCAAGGCAGCGGATTGTGTATCCTCACTAGTTTGGTGTGGTGAGGGCATGTTTGTTGCAATCAGCTCGAACACACAGTCAGTTAAAATGATATTCCAAGTTTTTCCGTGGGTTGGATAACGTACTCTGGAAACTCTATTGGACTAAATCCATTCTTTTGCACTTGTTGTGCATTTTCCTAATACGCTATCAGACGACCAAACAGGCAACACATTGCTAGAGGTCTAACAAAGAGGGTACTCTTAGAAACTTACTGCATTTAGGATGGACTTAAATGGGGGCTCTTGCAAAACTCAATTCCACTACTGATGCAATAAATGCGGCAATTGAGACAGTTTTTTCAATATGTGTAGGAGCGCCTAGCAGCCATGCATAAACTACATACTTAGATAGAACCTACACTATAATGATTGGTATGCTCTCTTTTATAAATATTTTTTCGATTATCGAAATTAATAGCGTTTCCCTCAATCAGGGCTTGCTGGGCATAATACTAAATAAATGCCAGCTTAAGATTTGAGTTGCGGCGCTTCATTGGTAATTAGTTGATGATAATGGAACTATCTGATTATCGGAAAACTTGGATGATCAGTTTGTAAAAATAGGTTGGCGCACGGATCGCAACTTCTGAGTTAAGTATAAGAATTACTTATATTGACATACATCTAATCGATTTGATTTCTGGATCTTATGCATTATGAAACGCCGGTATCAGAAAACAAGTATCCAAGTTTTTTTGACATAGATCTTTGATGGCGTTGGTTTTCTTAATATGGCATCAAGTTTTGTAAATTAGTGGTATTAGCAATATTGGCAGAAGAGATTTATATTTTGGACACGATCCAGTTCAAATTGAATGCTGAACAAATTGGTTATCTGACAGATGTTCGGCAAACGCTGCATAAAGCGCCGGAAGCTTCTGGTGAAGAAGAACAAACTGGCCGCTTTATAGTTGAACAACTCGAGCGGATTGGGGCTGATCGTATTGTTTCCGAGCTTGGCGGTTTTGGGGTGATTGCTGAGTATTGTGGCGCTGCAGATGGGCCAACTGTCATGATCCGCTGTGAGCTGGATGGGTTGCCGATTGAGGAGATCTCTGAGGTTCTTTATCGCTCACAAATCCCGGGCCGTGGCCATCTGTGTGGGCATGACGGGCACATGACGATGGTTCTTGGCGTAGCACATTTGCTGTCCGCACGACGCCCGAAGCAAGGGCGTGTTGTGTTGATGTTCCAGCCAGCTGAAGAGACTGGAGCAGGGGCGGCGGCTGTGATTGAAGATCCGAACTTCGCAGAGTTCCGACCCGATTTCGCCTTCTCACTGCACAATTTACCGGGACGCCCCATGGGAGAAGTCAGCATATGCCGGGAGTATGCCAATTGCGCATCTCGCGGAATGCAGATCAACCTGCGCGGAAAGAGCTCTCATGCAGCAGCACCGGAAGATGGTCTCTCTCCGGCCTCGGCAATCTCTGTGTTAATGGAGCAGCTCGCGAAGCTGGGTGTCGGGGGAGAAATGAATGATCAATTCACACTCAGCACACTAACACATGCCCGTTTAGGGGAGCCAACGTTTGGGATTGCACCCGGGTTTGGAGAGCTGCGTGTCACACTGCGGTCCATCAGTGATGCATTGATGGAAGATATGATTGACCGGGCACAAGAAGCTGTCACGCAGGCAACTCCTGATCTGGATGTTGCAATCACATGGCATGATATTTTCCTTGCCTGTGTCAACCATCCAGAAAGCCGTGATCAGATTATTCAGGCAGCAAAACGGGTCGGCACCCCATTGAAGGAACTGGATTATCCGATGCGGTGGTCAGAAGATTTTGGCCGATTTGGATTGGATGGGGCAAAGTCTGCCATGTTCTTTTTGGGCTCTGGAGAAACACAGCCTCAGCTCCACAATCCTGACTATGACTTCCCGGATGAGCTGATCCCGATCGGAGCAGATCTGTTCGTTACGATCATTGATCAGCTTTTGGGTCTTGCTGATTAAAGCTCATCGACGAGCTTGTAGCCCCATCTCTCCCAGAGATGGGGCATTCGTTTGCCCCCAGTGGTCAGGCCTAGTTCAGGTAACTTCTGTCTTCCAGAGGCACTTTTTTGATTTCATCCCGCAAGATTTCAATAAACGCTGCCTCCGCAGCATTGTGCCGGGTCTTTGAGTTCGTAATGAGTGCAATGTCGTAGACCGGCAGGTCTGCAAAGTCGGTAATGCGCCATAAGCGCTTCGCCTCGACGTAAGGCCAGGCCACATGGACCGGAAATGGGCCGACGCCGACGCCAATCTCGATCAATCGGCGCAACTCTTCCAAATGATAGGACCGGCCAACAGGAGAATGCTCAATGCCCAGCTTGTTGCGTGCCATGGCAAACTCACTCATTTCTCCGCCGGGTTCATCAGTGGGGAAAGTCACATAGGGCTCGTGGGCAAGCTCTTCCTTGCGAATATCATCACGCCCAAACAGAGGGCTAAGACGCCCACAATAAAGCGCAAATCTCTCGCGGTAGATAACCTCATAGGTCAGGCCGGGTTGACGAGCCGTGGTGAGGCCTATTCCGCAAGACGCCGTTTTGCGCTTCACCTGCGTCACCACATCACCACTTGTTGCAACCTTGATTGAGAGCGTCGCCTTTGGGTGCGTCCTGTGAAAACGGACAAAAGCTGCATCAATCACAGGCGACTCCGCATGGGTTGCTGTTGCGATGGAAACGTGTCCGGTCACATCCTCGCGCACGTCTTTAAGGACTGCTGCAATGCGCGAAACACCGCTATAAATCTCAAGACATTCCTCATAGAGAAGCTGCCCCGCTTTGGTCAGTGAGAACTCACCTGCATTACGGTCTATCAGCATGCAATCAAACTGATTTTCCAACCGTTTCAAGGCATTGGTAATGGCTGGTTGTGTCAGCAAAAGCCGCTTTGCTGCTTTGGTAACCCCTTTCTCTTCAACAATGATGAGAAAGGTATAAAGCAAGTTCCAATCGAGGTTTCGACAGAAGCGTTCAAGAGAGGTTCGATTCATATGATATTACTCAAATTTATATCTACATTAAATATATGAATTTGCTTAATGCGTCTACTCTTGGTCCTATGAATTTATGCGTAGGTTGTTAGTTGCAGCAAAAAGGGGTAGCGCACACAACCAGCACTCGGCATACGCAAAAAACGATTTTCCGGAGGAGAGACACTTGACCAATTTCACAAAATTCGCAGTTGCAACTGCGCTGACAATCGGCCTGACAAGCGGCGTTTCTGCTGCAACCACCTTGAAGCTTGCCGGTGTTGTGCCAGTTGAGCATTACGGCAACACACTGCTGGAGCAAATCAAGACTGATATTGAAGCTGCCAATGTTGATTTGAAAGTAACCGTGTTCCCGGCAGGCCAGCTCGGTGCGGGCGAAGAACTGTTTGAAGCTGCTGCACGTGGAAACGTAGATCTGGTGCATTCTGTGGTGTATGCGCACAGTGATCCGGTCCTTGAAATCAACTCTCTGCCATACCTTGTGAGCAGCTGGGATGAAGCCGAAAAAGTTTATCTGAACAAAGGTTCTGCCTTCAATAAGATCTTTGCGGAGCGTCTTGACGGCTTGGGTCTCAAGCTTCTGGCGAACGCACCAGAAGGGTTCATCGGTGTTGTAGCAAATGATGTGCCTGACAATGCAGGCAACACAGGCGACAAAGGCATGAACATTCGTGTCTGGAGCTCTCAGGTCATCAAAGCGACCGTTGAATCAATCGGGTTTAAAGCCACCACAATGAACTGGGGCGAAGTCTTTCCTGCCATTCAGGCGGGTACGGTTGATGGAGCGATCTGCTGTACTGCACAGTTGGCTTACAGCGCATTTGCAACCTCTGATGTTGGCAAGGCCTTCATCCCATACAACGCTGTAGTCGAAAACACCACCTACTACGCCTCCAGCCGCACGTGGGACAAACTCTCCCAAGAGCAGCAGTCAGCTGTCCAGTCAGCTTTTGACAAAGCTGCACGTGATTATGCCGCCTGGGGCCGAAACAACGAGGCACAATACGTCACGAAGCTTCAGGAAAGCGGTTATCAGGTTGTGACTATATCTGATGAGGACCGTGCTGCTATCGCTGAGAAAGTGCGTGCGGACGTATGGCCACAAATCTCTGAGATCGTTGGCAAAGACACCATCGATGCTCTGATGGCAGATAAATAAGCACAAAGACACCTATGCGAACGGGTGGTCTGTTGCTGCCCGTTCCTTTTCCTGAAGTTAAGCCAGAACTATGAGCATTCATGTCTGAACTCTCACAACACCTCTCACCAGGCTGGTCTCGATTTGTCGACCGCCTGGTAACGATCAAATCCTGGTTGCTTGCCATCGGCTGCATCATCATGGCTGGCACGTTCTTCCTCGTGGTGATCTTTCGCTATGGATTTGGCTCAGACCTGTTTGCCTATGAAGAGTGGCTGCTGATTATCTGTTTCTGGATGTATTTCGCAGGCGCTGCAATGGGAACCTACGATGGCTCTCATGTGAATGCAGACTTGCTGACCTATGTGATCAAGGATCCACGCAAAGCACATGTACGAGCCGTCGTTATTGGTTCGATTGAGTTCATCATAGCGATGGCACTGGTCTATTGGTCCGCACTCATGATCATTGATGAGATCGACAGCTATCCCCGGTGGCGCGCAACAATTGCCCTTCGAATTCCGTTCTTTGTCCCACGCCTTGCCATGCTGGTCGGCTTCGCAACCATGGCCTTCTACAGCCTGCTGCATCTGATCGTGCTCGTCAAAACCGGCCCAGCCAAATCTGCGGCACAACCAAGTGTACCGCAGCAAGATGATGTGTCGCTTCCACCGGTCATGCCAGAGACAACAAAAACAAAAGAGCCAGCACTATGATTATTCTGGGAAGCCTTATT
Source organism: Pseudovibrio sp. Ad13 (assembly GCF_001623225.1). Lineage (NCBI taxonomy): Bacteria > Pseudomonadati > Pseudomonadota > Alphaproteobacteria > Hyphomicrobiales > Stappiaceae > Pseudovibrio > Pseudovibrio sp. Ad13. The sequence goes on from NZ_LMCC01000013.1 coordinate 354,521, forward strand.
CTTATCTGCCTCATGCTGGTGATTGGCGTCAGCGTCCCGATGTCCTTTGGCGCTGTCCTGCTATTCATTGCGCTCTTTGGCGGGCATGACGTCAGCGGCTTTATGCCAACAGGGCACTGGAAGGTGAGCTCACTGGTCCTGCTTGCAATCCCATTGTTCATCCTGGCTGGCGCAATCATGGAGCGAGGCCGCATCGCGGCGCCCTTGGTCTCTCTTGCCGAATTAATGGTGGGCAACGTCCGTGGTGGGTTGAGTGCAGCTGCGGTTGTTGCAAGTGGCATCTTCGGAGCGATCTCCGGCTCAGCAGCAGCAACGCTGACCTGTATCGGCTCCATCATGATGCCGCATCTGCGCAAAGCGAACTATCCAGAAGGCATGGCAGCGGCGCTAATAGTGAGCGCTAGCCCCTTGGGCCTGCTTATTCCGCCAAGCTCCTCGCAAATTCTCTATGCCTGGACCACACAGCAATCCGTGCTCAAGTGCTTTTTGGCAACCGTTATTCCAGGGGTCATCCTCATCGGGTTCCTCTGCATCGTAAACTTCGTGATGCTACGGAATGTAAAGGACCTGAAGACCGAACGTGTGGGCGGCAAATTTACGTTTGAGCTGCGCACCAGAAGCTTCAAAGCTATGCCTGCGCTCTTGATGCCTGTGATCATTCTGGGTGGCATCTATGGTGGTGTTATGACACCAACAGAAGCTGCTGGTGTCGCTGTAATCTACGCAATTCCGATCGGTTTCTTTATCTATCGCGGTCTTGATAGAGAAAACTTTTTCCCAACGCTGCGCTATGCCGGAACAACCATCGGCGTTGTTATGATGATGGTGCTTATGGTGCTCATTGTCAGCCAGTTTCTGGTGTTTGAGAATATTCCGGCAATGGCAAAGGATCTGATTTACTCAGTTTCTGACAACCCAATCATCATCTTACTGATGGTCAATCTGGTCATGATCCTCATTGGCATGCTGATGGATGATATCTCCGGCTTGCTGTTGTCCGCGCCGCTCTTGCTGCCAATCGTGCAAAGTGTAGGCATGGAACCGGTTCACTTTGCAGCGGTGCTTGGCGTCAATCTGGGCATGGCAAACATCACGCCTCCAACAGCACCATTGCTTTATCTTGGGGCTCGTGTGACGGACGCTCCGGTCAACAAGATGATGAAGCCGACGCTGATAATGATTGCATTCGCATGGCTGCCAACGCTGGTAATCACGACCTTTATCCCGCAGGTTGCGCTTTGGTTGCCAGAACTGGTGTTCGGCTGATCAGAGTTTAGCCTCAGCTCAATCTAATGAGCTGAGGCAGCTCTCTACTGTTACTTTCACATCGGCATATATGAAGATGGCAACACCAATGTATTCATCTTGGTGCGAGATTTCGTGCACCCAAATTGAAGCGAATCTAAAGATTGCGCTCGGGCTTTTGCCCGACAAAACCAAGTTCTGTGCAGTTGTCAAAGCAGATGCCTATGGACACGGTATCGCGAACGTCATGCCAATCATCCAGCGCAACAACGTTCGTTACGTTGGCATCACGTCAAACGCAGAAGCGCAGGCTGTTCGCGACACCGGTTACAAAGGTAACTTGCTCCGGTTGCGGGCAACAACGCGCGATGAGGCTGAAGCTGCTTTGCCTTTTCAGGTTCAGGAGCAAGTGGGCAGTCTAGAGGGCGCATTGGAACTTGCCAGTGTCCGAAGAAATGACAGCACACCTGCAAACTACCATCTCTCGTTAAATGCAGGGGGAATGTCTCGGGATGGCTTGGAGCTTTCCTCCCTAAAGGGCAAAGAGGTATGCCAGCATATCGTAGATTTGTTGGGACCGCACATCATAGGCGTGAGCACTCATTTTCCCTCTAATCTACCTGAGGAACTTGAGGCGAGCATCGCGCGCTATCATAAAGATGTGGATTGGGTCGTCACCAATACGTCTCTGCAGCGTGAGAACCTGCTGGTCCATGCTGGCAGTACGCTGACACTCGTCTCCTCATGCAACCCTTACGCAGACATGATGCGCTGTGGTGCGGTGATGTACGGCATTGTAAAGCCAGAGCTTGGCTTTAAGACCACCATGACATTAAAGGCGAGAATAATAAGCCTTGGAGAATTCCCCGCTGGCAGCACGATTGGTTATGACCGTGCGACGGTGCTGAATGAAGACAAGCGGCTTGCGACAGTGTCACTGGGATACGCCAATGGATATCTGCGACGCTTTGCAGGACTAAGCAGTGTGCTTGTTCAGGGCAGAAAACAGCCCGTTCTTGGGAAGATTTCCATGAACACCATTGTCGTGGATGTGTCAGATCTCACGGGCGTTGCATTGGGAGAGGAAGTGGTTGTGTTTGGTAGCCAGCAATCTGCTGAAATCACAACTCAAATGGCAGAGGCATCCTCAGGTACCATCATGGCTGATCTTTATACAGATTGGGGTCAACGCAATCCGCGCGTCGTAAAACAGGTTCAGGATGTCACGAAGAAAGAAACGTTGCTCATCTGACTTCAGATAATCTCTACAACGGATACAAATACGCCCGCCGGAGGGTCTCTGGCGGGCGTATCTCGTTTTGCGAAAATTAGTTGCGCGGGGACAGGTGAAGACCTGCAATTGTGCAGCGCACAGAACCACCAGCCAACTCAAGCGTTGGGATAGCAAGCGGCACCAATGTTGCAGTCGCTGAGATCCTGTCGCGTTGCTCTTCTGTCAAAATATCATAGGCAGTTTGCGAAAGTGCGAGCAGGGGGCCATCCTTGCCCATCAGTTCGATTGCATTTCCGGCAAAACCAGAGATCTGAGCATTGCTCAGCTCAATCACATCCCGACCTGTGGCTTCAAGACGTGCCACAACTTCTGAGCGCCGCGCCATATCCGTGATCATGTCTGTACCAATCAGCGCAAAGTTGGTTCCAACACACATCAGCACGTTGGTATGATAGATCGACGTGCCCTTGTCGTCTTCAGCTGCAAACACCATCGGCTCAAAGTTGAAGTGCGTGCAAAAGCGTTCCAGCGCGATTGGGTTGGTTCTGTCGCTCTCCACCGCATAGGCAACACGATCAATATGATCGAGCACCATTGCGCCAGTTCCCTCAAGATAAAGTCCGTCCTGCTCAAGGCCGGAATAGTCGATGACATCCTGAACACGGTAATCGGATTTTAGCATTTCAAGGATGTCGTGACGACGCTCCAAACGGCGATTTTCTGCTTTCATCGGGAAAATCGCAACGTGTCCACCAGCATGAGTGGAGAACCAGTTGTTAGGGAAAACACAATCTGGAAGTCCCGGAGTATCTCCCTCAAACACATGAACGCGCACACCGTGAGATTCAAGCTGCTCCACCATTGCAGTATGCTCATCATAAGCCTGCTTGGCGTGCCCTGAATCTGTTGTGATCTCAGCCTGAAAAGCGTTGTCAGCAGCAGTCTCCGCATTCACTGAAAAGTGGTGCGGGCGAACCATGACGACGGCGCCGGGCGCTTGAACGGATGTACGGTTCATGCAGCGTCTCCGCTTTCCGGTTCTGCACGCATTACCATGCCAAACAGGTCACGCGGATCGTCAGGATCGGCCAGCATATCAAGGTCGTGGTACAGTCCTGTGCCCTTAAGCTGGTCACGAACGTAGCGAAGGGCGGAGAAGTCTTCAGTTGCAAAGCCTACACCGTCAAACAGCGTAATCTGACGCTCGTCTTTGCGGCCCTCTGCCTGACCCGTGATCACTTTCCAGATCTCAGTGACAGGGAAATCCTCCGGCATCTGCTGAATTTCGCCTTCGATGCGTGTCTGAGGGGGATATTCAACGAAGACATCAGAGCGGGTCAGAATACCGCTGGCAAGCTCGGTCTTGCCCGGGCAGTCGCCACCAATTGCATTGATATGCACACCAGTCCCAACCATATTGTCGGAAAGCACGGTGGCATTCTGCTTGTCAGCGGTACAGGTGGTGATGATCTGTGCGCCAAGAGCCGCTTCTTCTGCGCTTTTGCAGGACTGCAAGGTCAAGCCGCGACCTTCCAGATTGCGCATGAGTTTTTCAGTCGCTTTCGGATCAACATCGTAAAGCCGCAGGGTTTTGATCCCGCAGATTTCCTTCATCGCCAAAGCCTGAAACTCCGACTGCGCACCGTTGCCGATCATCGCCATGGTATGAGCATCTTTAGGAGCAAGGTACTTGGCCACCACGGCAGAGGTCGCTGCTGTGCGAAGCGCTGTCAGCACGGTCATTTCAGTCACAAGGACAGGGTAACCGGTATACACATCTGCCAGAAGACCAAACGCAGTAACAGTCTGCAGGCCTTCCTTAGTGTTCTTTGGATGCCCGTTGACGTATTTGAAGCCATATGTCTCGCCATCCGAGGTCGGCATCAGCTCTATAACACCTTCTTTGGAGTGGGAAGCCACCCGGGGTGTCTTGTCAAACAGCTCCCAACGACGAAAATCTTCTTCGACGTAGTCGGCGATGCCCGAGAGCATTTTCTCAATGCCAATGTGATGGACCAGCTTCATCATATTGTCGACACTGACAAATGGAACGAACGCGAGTTCTGACGGGGCAGGGGCTGACATGAGCTTTCCTCAAGTAATTACAGTTTCCCTAGTATCAACTGTGCAAATTGCAAAAAACATATCAATGTTGCTAAGTATGAAAGATAGTTTTTGACAGATTGCTAGGTTAATTTTATATTATTGCTAAACTTATGGGTTGAGAGCACTTATGAAGCAAAACCATACGGCGAAACATATTTATGATGAACTCGACCGGCAGTTAATCAGTCTTCTGCGTTTGGATGGCCGTGCTCCAGTCTCCAAACTTTCACAGATTATGGGCGTCTCACGCGCAACAGTACAAACACGCATGGACCGGCTGTTGGAAACAGGCGCTTTGCTTGGTTTTACGGCACGAGTGCGTGAAGATTATGACAGCGGCGAGATCAGAGCTGTCATGATGATTGAAGTGATGGGACGCAACACCACTCAGGTCATCCGCAAACTGCGCGGTCTGCCCGAACTGCAAGTCCTCCACACCACCAGCGGTAAATGGGATCTGGTTACAGACATCCGCGTCGAAAACCTCTCAGAATTCGACCGCGTCCTGCGCGAAGTCCGCCTCATCGAAGGCGTCATGAACAGCGAAACAAGCATCTTACTGTCCAGTGTTTGACTGCTAGCAACTTGCCTTGTTTGCGTTCCTAATTGATCCGCAACAAGCGTTTAAGCTTAGTTTGGAAGCCGCTGCGTTTCTCTTTCCGTGCTAATTCCTCTTCAGAGATGAGAAACGTTACTTGCACCACATACCGTTCGCCTTTGAAAGAAGGATGGCCGTGCCAGCTTGTTTCTGAGCGTTTGAATGCGAACACGTTCCCAGCGAGTGGAGAGACTTCCTCAGCATAGTCGCCCATGTCAGTGTCTCCATTAAGGGCACGAATGGCACCTCCAGCGGCGTCATCCCAGTCTTCATTGAGATAGATGAGCATGGTGCAGATCTTGGATTTAGAATCGTTGTGAATACGGCCATCACCGTGTTTGGACAAGCGTCGCACAGTGATCATCCGTGGCTTGTCCATAAGATCCAAACTGAGTTTTTCCGAAAGAATTTCAGCCAGTTCTGGTTTATGAAGATCATCTACAAGCTGCTTGAATGCGCCAGTCGATTCAAGTTTTGACAAGGGCAGGTACCCAGTCTGTTTGATGTCCGGATAATCACGACGAACATCAGCAGCTTGCTTCTTGGTCAGTACATTTTCCCCCACCAGATATTGGAAAGGAGTTGTACGAGTATTGGAGTCTCTGAGAGCATCGAAATTGATCATTTTCCAACTTCCCTGACACAGCAAAAAACAAGTGGTAGCTGTAGCACAGGTTAGAAAAGCCAAAAATTCTCAGTTCTGAGTGCAGAAAATTTGAGACTGTAATTTAAATGGTAAAGGATCAAATCGACCGGAGAGATCTCTTGTGTTGATTTGGCAATGAAATAATAACTCACTATCAAAAAATCTGTTTTACGCGCCTGATTTCTAAGATCTGCAGAACAAGTGCATAGGGAAATGCCATTTGAAAGAAATCTCCCAATCAAATGGCAGTGCAGTCTTTTTATAGATGCCACTCAGCGAGACCAATGCGTTCTGAGCTGTCTACCCGCAACGTGATCGGTTGGCTGTCCTTGTCGTGCATGAGAACTGTATCTGCCCCCACACATTCGGTGAGCATGATTACGATGTTTCCTCGTGACAAACTGTCTGTGTGAATGGTTCCACCCGGAAGCATAATAGCTTTGCCATCCGGAACTTTAATATTGGCCAGTGCAAACTGGTCGTCTTTGATTTGCTTGCCCACGGTAATAACGATCTCATCCTGATCTGACGACGCCATAAAGATATGAGGGAACTCATGTCTTTCGACGAAAAACCCATTGGCTTCTTCGAGAGAGTATTGGTGGTTTGCTGGTGTAATTTGATATTCAACGACGTTGAGATCACACTTGTCGAACTTCACTGGTACAGTTTCGCCTTTATCAAAGACTTTCACGCCAAAGGCTTGTGTTACATCTTCGAATGCAGGCGATAACTCCGTTATCATCGGAATTTCCAGTAAGACATCTGCACAGGACAGACATCCAGATGCTCCAAACACGTTTCCGGGCGCTGCGATGCTGACTGTGTTTGCATCATGCCATGTCCCTTCTATGACAGAAAAGGCGCTATCTGGGAGCGAAGACAATGATGTTTTCGTCTCCAAGATACTCTGGTGAGTGCCCGCGACTGTTTGTGAAGGAGACGCCGGTGTAATGTGAGGGGCACTTTGATTAATAACTACATCACTCCCCGGTGGGATGATGCTATGAAGAGCGTTGGTTGTGACAGCAACTTCATTGTTGATCACACGGTGTATCGATACAGCCTTTAAAGAGCTCTCTACTTTCTGACTTGAGAGTTCTGCATTGTACTTCACTGTGATTCCAACATCATTCAGGCGCCGTTCCTGATAATCTGGCAGCTTTATGCTCTTATCGGTAGAGCTTGAACTCACCGCATTCTGTAGGTTTGCTTGTACCTGCGGCGTTGATGTTGCAAGTGTGACTGGCATCCTGGTTTCTTCTCAGAAATTGCAGGACTGATGAGCCCTTTTCTTGAAAAAGGTACTCATCTTTGTCCTGACTTGATTGAAATGAACATGCTGCATCGTGCGGTCACGTCTGCATCAAACAGATTGTGACCGAGCAATCAGCGGTTTGATGAACTCAGGCGTTATTCAGAAAGCGCCTGCAACTCAGTTTCAAACTGCGTACGTTCTTCTGGTGTGAAACCGCGTAAGTGGTTGCCATCTGTGCGTTGCGCGATCACACTAGCGACGAACTCGTTGGCTTTGTCCGCAGGAATGTCCGGATAGTTTTGAGCCACATAAAGGGCAATGGTCTGCTGATCTTCGTTGAAGTTGATGCCACCTGGTGTCGTGATCTGTTGTGGTTTGAAGCTTTCAGTCTGTGCCGCAATGTTCAGCTGTGCTCCACCAATCAGGCGTGGGTCTGCAACTGTTGCTGGCTGTGTGCGGCTCAAGCCTTGCGCCAACAGGTCTGACACGCGGATTGGTTTAGCCGTACCACCCAGATCGTTTGCCGCTTTGCTCCGTAAATCGAAGGTATGCAGCAGCTCATTAACGTCGCTCAGAGATTGCTCAGCGTCGGTTGCTTTAAGTGCGCTTAACAGTGCAGCCTTCTGGTCCTCATATTCGCCCGGTTTTTTTAAACCGGAATCAGGCTTCAGAAGCTGTTCAAATGGCTTTGCATCCAACAGAGCTGGGAAATGTTCTGTAGCCAAAGAACGGAACTCAGGATTGTTCTCAAGGACAGCTTCAAGCTGTGAGCTGTAATCTGCATCAAGATAATTGTGTTGGATCCCACGGCTGGACTGCATCGCAGCAGCACCGACCACTTCCAGACCTTCAGTCTTGGTCGTACCTGCAACTTCCAGACCCACCACGTGCTGCCAGGCCCCACCGGAAGAAAGGTCACTGAAACGCTGGTTGACGTCGTAGACTGGCTGCAACTGTGAGGCCAGTTCTCTTTCAAGGATCGGGACTTTCTTAGCTGCGCCCTCAACCACTTCGGTTCTGCTGGTTCCGCCACCGCGCTGACCGACTGCATAGACCAGGTAGTCTGCTTCAAAGTCTCCACCATCTGTGCTGATGGTCAAGGGGCGATTTTCACCAGCAGAGACTTTGTTGATCTGCTGATAACGGAACACAGTGCCGCCATCAGAACGGTCATTACCCGCTTCCTGTGCCGTAAAGGTGGCCTCAATACCAACAGAGCGCACATCCCACGTCAGCGCTACGCCAGGCTTTTGATGAGGCTGCATCATCCAGAAGATGTTTTCCTTATCAACGCCGCGTGTTGAGAGCTCCATAATCGCATCTGTACCCGCATTCGGGCCCATTACCGCCACAACACGTCCGGTCAGGTCTCGTGTGCCTGCTTCGTTACGCTGGAACTGATCCAGATCCAGACAGTTGGCAGCATTGGGGTGACCAGACTTTCTGAAATCAGCCACTTCCGGCGGGACGTGATGGTACTCGTAGTCTGAGCGTTCAATGCCGGCGCCTGTGGCAAGGATGACCTTCTTGGCCAGAAGCGGCTCGCTATCTGCATCAGTCTGCACCTTATAAAGACCAGTCTCGCTGTCTCGGCTGATCTGACGGACCTCAGCATCTAGGATGTTCCCACCAGAAACCTGATCGATGCGTTGCGCATTGAGCTGAGACCACTCCTGTCTGTCAACCGGGTCCAGGCAAGAGGATGCAATTGGTTCATCACCAGGGTTCACCAGCTGCTGTGCCTGGTTGATGCATTGAGTGTAATGGCCTTTTTCATAGCCTCGTGCACCGGCCCATGGATCATTTTTGCCAACCACAAGCACGTTGTTCTTCGTGCTGTCCGCAACAATAGAGCAATCACACCGTTTCAGGCTGGTGAGGTAAGCTGCTGCCGATGTGCCTCGCCCGACACAAATCAGATCATATAGTGATTTGTCAGCACCAGCGTTTCCTTGCGTCGTTGCGAGTTGATCTTTGACAGCAGACTGTGTTTCAACGGCTTTTTGTTGGTGCGATTGCAACGCCGGATGAGGAGAATTCGGCGCCGGGCTGCTTGTTGTGTCAGCCTGTGGTGGGATGTTGGCAGGTGCAATTGTTGGTGTCGTAGAAGTCGCTTGCGGGATGGTCATCGGCGAAGCCCTCGTTCTTATGGGGATCAGATTTTAAGGGAGTTTTGGGGAATTTCTGTTGCGAGCTCCTGTGTAAGGAGAACGCCAGCTTTCAAAAGCTCCCTCCAACCTTGCGCACGTTCTGCAAACTCAGAAAGGGCAGCAAAAAGGTCGTGACGAGCCAACCCATTCATCGGAATATCCCAGAGGAGGGTGATGGTCTTGTCTGTATCTGCCAACATTGCAAACCGCAGGCTACCGGTGCCCGCCCAAGACTGATTGACCTTTAAAAAATACTCCAGCAGATCAACCCGGTTCTCTTCTGGTATTCCGCCCAACTCCGCACTGATGGCGAGGGCATGTCTGTCTTCTTCCAGCGTCGCAATCACGTCCAAACCTGACGTGAACTGAAACAGCCAACTGTCACGTGCCGGATCCGCAAACACGGATGCATCAACGAATAAGTCACTCACTTCCGTGACGAGTTTCGATACTTCACTCGTACCAACCATAGTTTTCCGCCCTATGTCTTGCCGCCGTCCACGGCCTTATGTCTGCGCAAAACATTAGAACAGGTTGCAATAGGTGATTGTGCCGATAGGCATAGCTCACAGTGGTGTGATGGAGTTTGAGGGGCCGATGCAACCAATATATATTTGAAGTACATGTTGGTATTTTGCTGCAAATAGACGAACGTATATTTATCTTCTAAATATAGAGATATTTAATTTTTTGAGAATGGATTTACTATCGTTAGTCTGTGTTTCGTACACTAACATAGTTAATCCAAGTATATTAAAGGTGTTTAAATGAAAAATTAAATAGAGATTTTAAAAAACTAAGCCATTTGGGAGTTTTATACATATCAGGATTTATTTCTGATCAAATAGCACTTCAAGTGGATAAGCTGGGTGGTAATGTCAGGTAGAATTTCGGAATAAATGGAAACATATCCGTCTAACGCTTGAAATTTAGTTCAAATCCTTCAACAACCGACCATGTTTCCTCGTCTGCTCGATGACTTCTCCGAAGGTGTTGAAGCCGTGGGAGGATAGGAGGGGGAGGAGTTTGCAGAGGGCTTGGGCGGTGGCTTGGGCGTCGCCGAGGGCTGTGTGGCGCAAAGCTATGGGGATTTCTATGCCAAGGCGGGTACAAAGGGCGTCGAGAGTGTGCTCCTGATCTGCGCCGAAAAAGACAGCAGACAAGAGGACCGTATCAAGGATCGGATGGTCCCAGGCATGGCCTGACGAATGGCCGTATCGATGTAGGAATGCCATGTCGAACGGAGCATTGTGCGCGACAATGACGGAGTCTTTGGCGAAAGCATGGAACTTAGAAATTGCAGTGATCGGGTCTGGTGCATCTGCTACCATGTCATCTGTGATCCGGTGAACTCCGGTTGAGGCAGCCGGAATGGGTCTGCCCGGATTGACGAGTTGGTCCACTGTTTCACCGGGAATGATACGTCCGTTAACAACCCGCACGGCCCCGATCTGGACAATGTCGTCTTTATTTGGCATGAGGCCAGTTGTTTCTGTATCGAAAACGACGAAGCTGAGATCACGCAGAGAACGCTCCTCAATTTCCTTTTCAAAATGGTGCTGGGCCGCTTCAAAATCATAAATCAATAGTCGCGGAGCCTCTGGTGCGATGCGTGCGGTCGCATCGTCAATCAGGATCATATAGCCCGACATCCCTCGGAGTTTTTTAAGGCGCAGCTGAAAATTGAGGTTGCCACGGGCTCCTTTCACATCAACAGTAATTTCTGTTTTCAATTCGATCAGCTGATCATAGGCAGCGCGCACCTCTTCCTCGATAAAGTAATCAAAGATGGATGCACTCAAACGTGGAACATGAACCTGCCCAAGAATGTCTGCGGCTTGACCGTCATAAAGCATGATTTTATGTGCAGGGCTGACGAGCACGATGGCGACGGGGATCTCAGTTAACAGCAAGGCCAGCTGCTCGCGCTCGCTCGCCAGCTGCGCTGTTGCATCAGAAACCAACTCATCAGTTTCTGCACTGTCATTGGTTAAACGCCAGGCAACCGCATGAGCCGCGGGCGCAAGATCACCCAGGTACTTCGCTTCTTCAAAATCAATTGAGGCATCAACGTTGGCATGGGCTGTCGTGCGGATGGCAGCGGAAAGACGTTGCACTGGTTTGGCAACATTTTCGTCAAACAGAAGCCAGATGCTGACCGAAATCGCAAGAAGGCCGAAAATGGATAGAATGCCGGCCAACAGGAAGCCTGAGGCCGGTGTTGTTTCTGCAATACGGGTGTATCCAAAATAAAGCGCAGCCCCGACAACGGCACAGCTTGCTGCGGCAACACCCGCGAACAAGAGGAAGATCCGAAATCGTAAACTGAGGCCTGTTAACATTACCCCGCTCCGCATATTGTTGAGGTGATCCTGTCATTTTCCGGCACTGACACCCACTGAGCTCCAGAGATGCTTCCACCTTCCTCAAAAATGATACCGTCAGCCAATGCTGCCCGTCGGCTGGTGGCACAATCGGTAAGCACAGGAAGCTTGTTCACCGGAGACCAGCGGCCAAAGAAGTAAGCTTGCGCCAGTTTCATGCCCGGCTGCTCTGGATGTGTCTGGATCGTGGCAGTATCAATCGCGACAAATCTTTCCGTGAAGGGAAACAGATAGGTCCATGGACGATAGAAGGCTTTGCTTTCTACAGTTTCAGCAACCACTATGCCATCAGGGAGCGTATCTTTGGTGCGCGAAAACCAGCTGTACTCGCTGGAGATTGTTGCCAGCAACATGGCAGCACCGGCAGCAACCGGGGCAAACCAGCGCGGCAAACGCCCGCCAAGAACATGATTGATCAACATCACAAGACCAGCTCCGGCAACGCCTGCAATGAAGGTCCCGATCAATTCAAGAAACATGTTATTCCTCCCAGGTAACTGTGGTCGCTTTTGTCTCGCCACAGCTTTGATTATTATTGGTCTAGAGCGGAGCGAATTCTTGTCGATTGATTGAATCCAATCAAACAGAACGCACTCTAGCTTAGCATTCCGCGACCATGCCCGACTGCTGACTGCATGGTTTTAACAACAACAAACGCATCCCGGACATGGGAGCGTTCAAAATCTGACAGGCTAGAAGGCTGCAGAAAATTATCGGGTTGAACGCCTTGTTTGACCAGATCAGCCTGATGCTGGATGCGCGTCTCGGCGATCAGGTCATAAGCATCCAGAAGATCTCCTGCGCCTGATTTGCTCAGTTGGCCACTCTCACGAGCTTCTTCCAGCCGTGCGCGGGTATTAACCGCCCCGATCTGTCCTTGCAGCGCATAGATCCGAGCCAGATCAACCACTGGCACCACGCCGTTATGCTTCATGTCCAACGTGTTCTTATGCTCACCAGAGCGTATGGTTGCCAATCCGCGCAGCAGGCTGAGTGGCGGCGTATGCTTCAACGAGTTACTGACCATGTGCGCCACGAAAATCGAGTTACGGCTTGAAGCTTCCAGTGTTTGTGTTTGCAGGTCTTCAAAGAGTGAGACTTCGCCGCCAATCGGCCTGAGGTCAAACATGACAGAGCTGAGCATCTGCGCTTCTGGGTCCGGTTTGTTGATCCATCCTTCAAAATAGGTTTTCCAGACAAATAACGGCTGGCTCCAGCGCGGGTTCGTCGCCATCATGTCACCAGGGCAGTAGATGTAACCACTGGTGTTCAGGCCATCACACACAAACTTTGCCAAATCAGCAAAGTACCCAAGCCGTTGCTCGTCGGTAACGTGGTCATCCAAAAACAGACAATTATCCTGATCACTGACCCCGGTCTGTTCGCGGCGCCCTTGCGAGCCGCAGGCAAGCCAAAGATACGGGACGGGTGGAGCGCCAAACTTTTCTTCTGCCAGCTTCAGCAAGCGGCGGGTTGCAGCATCAGCAATATCAGAGATCAACCGTGTGACAATTTCGTGCCGACTGCCACCTGCCACCAGCTGTACCAGCAGGTTGGGTATGCGTGCCGTCACCCGTGCTATGTCATAGGCATCTTTGGCCCTGGCAACTTCGCTGACCAACTCAGCAGAACTGATGGCCTGAAACCGGGTCAAATCCGTTTGCGTCACCATGCCGACGAGGCGCTCACCCTCGACGATTGGGACATGACCAATGCGCCGTTCCATCATCAAATGTAAAAGATCCGACCCGATGGCTGATGGTGCAAGCACAGTGGGATTAGCCGTCATGACAGCTTCAACCGGTGTCTCAACTGATAAAGCAGGCGCCAAAACCTTAAAGGAGAGGTCCCGCACCGTAATGATCCCGATCAGCCCACCTTTTGCATCTGTTACACAAAGCGAAGAAACGCGTGCATCCCTCATCTGCTGGGCAGCATGTTGCACTGTGTCGTCAGGACGACAGGTAATCGGGTTGGGCGCCATAAACGATTCAATTGGAATGGCCGCCAGATCATTTTCGCGGGTCCGCGGCTTCTGAGTCCGGTCAAAGAAACGGGCGACGGGTTGATGCGCTGCGATCAGTTCTGTCAATAACGCAGGCGGGAGCACCAAAAGGACAGTTGGCTCACCGGCTTTTGCGGACGTAACCGCGCGTCCGTCCAAAAACAGACCACGCTCCCCAAACGAATTGCGAATGCCAAGACGGCTTATGACGGCATCATTCTTATCACGGATTTCAACGCCGCCCTCGTAGATGAGAAACAGCCCTGGCAGTTGATCTCCAAGCTCATAAATACCAGCACCGTGGACACGCTCCCACACTGTTATTTGGTTGGACAACGCCTCTTGATCTGTCTCTGGAAGAACATCATAGGGATGCACGGATTTCAGAAACTGCAGGACTTGCTCTGATGTAAGAGGCATGGCTCCGCCTTCAGCTGGAAGAAATAGAGTCCTGCCCAGCATAGGCCGGGCAGGACAGGATCAAAAGACAGCGGGTTACTGAGGTTCAGCAACCCGCATGAGTTATCAATGGTCCTGAGCTGCACCGGCTCCACGGGGGATACGTACGCTTTCCACGAGGTCCTTGATCACCTGAGGTGTTTCCTTCGTCATGCCTGCAACAAAGTAAGCAACAGCGAAGTTCACAGCCGCACCAATCGCACCAAACGATGTGGATTTGATCGTTCCAAGCAGCGGATCAGCATCTGAGAAGCTGGCTGTGCCTGGAATGAAGAACCAGCCCTTGTGCAGGAAGATGTAAACAAGGGTCACAACCAGACCAGACAACATACCTGCAACAGCGCCAGTGTTGTTGATGCGGGTTGAGAAGATACCCATCATCAGCGCAGGGAAGATGGATGCCGCCGCAAGACCGAAGGCCAGTGCCACCGTTTGCGCCGCAAAGCCCGGAGGATTGAGCCCCAGATAGGTTGCCACGACAATCGCAACCGCCATGGCCACTCGGGCAGACATCAACTCACTCTTTTCTGAGATTGATGGCTTAATAGCCCCCTTGATCAAGTCATGACTGACCGCCGAGGAGATTGCGAGCAAGAGCCCTGCTGCTGTTGAAAGGGCCGCTGCCAAGCCGCCTGCAGCCACCAGACCAATCACCCAACCTGGCAGGTTTGCAATTTCCGGGTTCGCCAGCACGAGGATGTCACGGTTGAACTTTGTCAGCTCATTTCCAACCCAGCCTTTTTCGCCGGCAAGAGTTTGCATTTTTTCACTCTTGTCGTTGTAGTACTGGATTTTGCCGTCGCCGTTCTTGTCTTCCCAAGCCAGAAGTCCTGTCTTTTCCCAGGTGTGCATCCAGTCGTATTTTGGGTCGTTCTTAATCTGTGCAACTTCAACAGCACCACCATTAATGCCGCCATTCGGCCACATCATATCTGTGATGTTGAGACGTGCCATCGCGCCAACTGCAGGAGCGGTGATGTAAAGCAGTGCAATGAACACCAGCGCCCAACCTGCGGACCAGCGTGCATCAGCTACTTTAGGCACGGTGAAGAAGCGCATGATCACGTGCGGCAGACCCGCGGTACCGATCATCAGAGACAGCGTGAACAGCACCATGTTGAAGGTGTCAGCATTGTTCGATGTGTATGAGTTGAAGCCAAGCTCAGTCACCACCTGATCCAGTTTGGTCAGAAGCGGTTCGCCACTTGCAACATCATTACCGAACAGACCAAGACCTGGAATTGGGTTGCCAGTCAATTGCAGCGAGATGAAAACTGCTGGAATGGTGTAAGCAGTAATCAGCACTACATACTGAGCGACCTGCGTATAGGTAACGCCTTTCATGCCGCCGAACACAGCGTAAGCAAACACAACACAGGCACCGATCAACAGGCCTGTTGTGTTGTCAACTTCCAGAAAACGACCAAAGGCAACACCAACACCCGTCATCTGACCGATCACGTAAGTGGTTGACGCAACAATCAAGCAAACCACAGCAACAATACGAGCGGTCTGACTGTAGAAGCGATCACCGATAAACTCAGAGACGGTGAACTTGCCAAACTTGCGCAGATACGGAGCAAGAAGCAGTGCCAGCAGCACGTAGCCACCAGTCCAACCCATCAAGAAGGATGAGTTGTCATAGCCGGTAAACGCAATAAGGCCAGCCATGGAAATAAAGGATGCCGCAGACATCCAGTCAGCTGCAGTTGCCATGCCATTGGTGACAGGATGGACGCCGCGGCCTGCAGCGTAAAATTCAGATGTGGAGCCCGCACGGGCCCAGATCGCGATGCCGATGTAGAGCGCAAAGGAGCTGCCCACAAATAGCAAGTTGATAGTAAACTGATCCATGATCTGAAAAGCCCCTATTCTTCTTCAACGCCGTGTTCACGGTCAAGACGGTTCATACGCCAGGCGTAGAAAAAGATGATCGCCAGGAAGACCAGAATGGAGCCCTGTTGTGCGAACCAAAACCCCAGATCAGTGCCGCCAACACGAATGCCGCTCAGCAGCGGGCGTAGCAAAATGCCAAACCCGAACGAGACCAGAGCCCATATAACGAGGCTTATTTTAATGATACGCATATTGGCAGCCCAATATGCGTTGTTGGATGAGTTATCTGACATGCTCTCCTCCCGTTTGGGCCGGATGAAATTCAACCGGACGGCATATGCCCCCAAATCTCAAACTGGATTTGCTGTTGATGACCAGTACCTCCCACTGGTCAGCTGGCTTGGAGAGTATTCTTTGATCTTGTTTGGCCTAACAAACCCCATCAAGAAAAGCCGCTCAGGTGACGTAGAATCCCATCAAAACACCACCATTCCCAGAAAGCTAAGCTTTACATTTGCGTAGAGTTTAGAGCTCGCAGACTTACACAGCTAGCCACTTGCTCCCTTAAACCCGCCCCACTTCAACAAGAAAGCGTTGCGTCAGTTCCCAATGCCGGAACTGAGCTATCACAAGATCCTCCAACGACTCCCACACAAGCCACCTTCAGCACCCAGTTTGTTCCCCCACGGTCAACTTGTACACGCCTACTTACGTAGAGAATACTTATGTATTACAACCAAAGACTTTGAGACTACTTGTAGCTTGGTTTCCTTTTTAACTTGTCAAATTGTTGTGACATAAATATCGACACCATGAGTTCTCAAGGAACCGAGAACGTTTCCATGAGTGTTGTCTAAACTGGAGTTTGTCCCAGTTTCCGGGCAGTTTGATTAAAGTAGTTATGCCGCCATTTTCCTAGCCCTTTGTTCATATGCCTAACAATGTGAATTGTAGTTTATTGCCGAATGTTGGCGTCGGCGGCTGTGGAACAACCTCAATGTATTCAAAGATCGCTGCTTTTGCCTGCTACATTGACTAGAATATCAAGCGCTGGATGAGCACTTTCTTCATAGAGGCAAAAAAGCTCTCCATGAGAGCATTATCAAGTCACTTGCCCAAGCGACACATGGATTGTCTGACGCCAGTTTCACGCCACAGCTTGCGATACTCCTCGGAGCGAGATGGCGACTCGAGGTCGCTATGCTGAATAAGACCGATAGTCACTCTGCGCCTTGCCAGAGCTATGTTGCAAACATCACTGAGCAGGCTTGCCTTCATATACTTGTCCATAGCCCAGCCGACAATTTCCCGTGTTGCTATATCCTTAATGTCGACCACAGACCGCCAACCTTCCTCGGTGACACAGTAGGTGATCTCAGCAAGTCAGATGGTGTTTGGTACAAAACAATCCAAGTTAGTATACTCAATTGTCCGGAATTCAGGGTGAATTCCAATTGTTGTGGTAACATAAAATAGATAAAGATAATATCAGTCATACTTTCGCTTTTGATGTCTAAAGTAGAGCGCAGGCATCATCGAGCACACTTTGACTATTACTTCTGATCGCACAGAGCTTCTGTGCTCTTTCAAACTTAGTTGTGCGAGTTCAAGATCTGTCAGTGCTGTTGTTTCTTCAGATAATACTATGTGTTTCTGTCTGCAGTGCAATCGGTGCAGGGGCAACGACTTCGCTGATTATCTGAGGCCGGGATGCATATGGCATGCTCTGAGGAAATACGGCTTCCGTCAACTCGGAGTTGTTAAGGATCAGCCCAGCTTTCGCAATAACTTCCAAATTTAGGGTACATCTGATGTATCCCAGTCCGTCAATAAGGCTTGTGATAGCTGGCAAGGCAAAAAAACATCGGGCAACGATCATCGTTCTCTCTATCTCGATTCATACTTGTCTTTATCGCGCGCCTGTTGCCGCTGCCAAGGTCTCATGAAGTGCGTCATCTCCTGTGTTGGGGAAGTAAGGTGATGCCGGTGTTGTGTGTTCCGTTTGCGGAACACACAACACTCTAAGATAGCTTCGAAAACTCAATGTACTTGGAGACATAGATGAGCCTCCAAGTATCAGTTGAGACACATTTTTGATTATAGCTATTTTTTAAATGTGAACGTATCGATGATCGTTGCATAAACTCCTGCGGATAACCTAACAGCCAACAATGGTATCAAAGCAACTCGGATTGTGACAAGTGCAGGTACTGCATGAAGCGTTCGTATTGTGTGACCACGTCTGCTATCAACTGTTCCTCGGTATAGCCAAGCACGTCGTACTCCTGACCGCCTTGGGCAAGGAACACCTCGACGCGGTAGTAGTTGGTGCCTTCCTCTTCGGTCTCGTCCTCATTTTCATCTTCGTCAATGAGGTGACCCGGGCCAATTGCCAAAGCGGTTGTGAAGTACCGTTTTCGCAGGCCATACACAAAGACCGTTTCTTCAGACTGTTCGATGGTCAATCGATAGTTCTTGGTACCGGTCAGTGTGGCTTTGAAACCGCGTGTCTCAAATTCCGCCTGCACCTTTTCCAGAGCAGGCTTGCCAATAGTACCCATAAAATGTCGTGCGTCTTTTAAGGTCGCGTTTTCAGTCAATGTTCCGATGCGCTGCCTCCAATCCACGGTGCTTTTTGTGTACTGCACTGTGGTGTGGTGCATTTGCAGGTTTTTGGTGCGCAAAGCATCATCCTGCAAGGCTTTGTAAAGGCCAAAGCACATCAGCAGCATAACAATGAGGAAGGGGAGCGCACTGGCAATCGTCGCAGTTTGTAAAGCTCCCAGCCCACCTGCCGATAACAACACAATCGCAACAACGCCCTGTAGAACAGCCCAAAATACACGCTGCCAGACAGGGGAGTTGATGTCGCCGCCAGAGGTCAAACTGTCAATAACCAAAGACCCGGAGTCGGAGGAGGTTACAAAGAAAACCACCACCAACACAACGCCCAGCATGGAGAGTACAGATGAAAATGGCATGTACTCAAAGAACTTGAAGAGAGCCAGAGACACATCAGTAGAAACGGCTTCAGCAAGGCTATCTGCCCCTCCATTGAGGATCAGATCAATACCTGTGTTCCCAAAGATCGTGAACCAGATCAGGCTGAACCCTGTTGGCACAAACAGCAGACCAACGAGGAATTCACGGATGGAACGACCACGGGAAACGCGTGCGATAAAGGTGCCTACAAAAGGTGACCACGAGATCCACCAGCCCCAATAAAGCAGAGTCCAACCGCCCAGCCAGTCATCTTTTCGGTCATAGGCGTAAAGGTTGAAGGTCTTATGGATCAGGTCCCCCATATATGCGCCTGCATTTTGCACAACAGTCTGCAGCAATGTCACGGTTGGCCCAACAATCAGGACCAGCACCATAATGCAAACAGCCAGAATGAGGTTTGTTTCAGAAAGACGCTTCACACCTCGATCAAGGCCGGAAAAAACCGAAGCCGTTGCCATGCTGGAGATGAGTACGATCAGAATGATTTGTGAGGTTGTCGAAACAGGGACGTCAAACAGATAGTTCAGGCCAGCATTCACCTGAAAAGCACCATAACCAAGCGAGGTGGATACACCGAACAAAGTGCCTAATACCGCAAATGTATCAACCGCATGGCCGATCGGACCGTAGATCTTCTCTCCAAACAGAGGATAGAGCGCGGACCGCGGCAACAAAGGCAATTGGTGGCGGTAGGTGAAATACGCCAATGAGAGGGCCACCACACCATAGATTGCCCAGGCATGCAGACCCCAGTGGAACATGGTGATCTTCATTGCCTCACGAGCAGCCTCAATGGTTTGCCCTTCCATGTCGGGTGGAGACATGAAATGCATGATCGGCTCTGCGACACCGAAGAAAACCAGTCCAATGCCCATACCTGCTGAAAACAGCATGGCGAACCAGCTTTTGTAGGCGTAATCGGGCTCAGCATGGTCAGGTCCCAGTTTGATATCACCAAACCGGCTCACCATGATGAAAAGGATGAACAGCAGAAAAATCGCAACTGCCAGAATATAGAGCCAACCAGTATTAGTTTCGATCCAATCCTGAATGTTGCTGTAAAACCTCTGAGAGCCTTCCGGCCAGATGACTGCTGTAATTAGGAGCAGAAAAATCAGCGATATGGAGCTGATAAAAACAGGAGGATTAAACTTGTGCTTTATTCTCATCACGTGCTTCAACAAGCGCCGAAAAATGCAAAAAAAGGGCGCACGAGTGACGAGGACTGCATTTTTCAAAGCAAAGCTATCTCAGTTGTGTAGACGGCCTCTTAAAACAATGTGTCCAACTCAGGATGGTTCTAAGCAAAACAAATATATATGCTTCGAATGACCAAAGCTGGGGCCGAGCATTTACTCCTGCCTTCACCAAGTGGCAATAGCTTTTATGTCGCACCTGAAAGTACGTATTCTTTTTTAATTTCAAAGGCTTGTAGATTTAAGTTAAGAGTGCTCGTGCTGAGCTGTAGAGCAGCGCTGTCAAACTCAACTGTTTCGCCTGAGAGCCCGGCTCAAAACAGCATAAAACGAGATATCTGATCGCGACTGGGCTTTGAAATGCTTAGTTCAACTCTGTAGGGAACATCAAAGTCGGATGACTGCCATTTTGTCTTGTGTCATGTCGTGCATGGTGTAGCCGATACCCCCGGTGTTGTAGCCAGACTGGCGACGACCAGCAAAGGGCATCCAATCCACACGAAAGGCGGTATGGTCGTTGACCATGACGGCAGTGGCATCGAGACGCCGGACGGCTTGGAAGGCTGTCTCTAAGCTTTGAGTGAAAACAGCGGCCTGAAACGCAAAGGGCAGGCTGTTTGCAGTCTCAATAGCCTCTGCAATACTATCAATGCTGTAGACGCAAATCACCGGACCAAAAATTTCCTGTTGCGAAACGCGAACATTAGCGGGTGGATTCAGCAACACGGTGGGGGCATAGATTGTCGGGCCCAGGCGTTTTCCGCCTGCCAGCAACTCGGCTCCTCCATCGATAGCCTCATTCACCCATTCCTCAACCCGGTCCACCTCACCAGGCCGGATCAGAGGACCGCAATCCGTTGTCGCATCAGTCGCATCACCCACTTTCAGCAGTTTGGCAGCCTCTGCCAGCTTTTGTGCGATCTCCTGCGCTTTAGAGGGAGGAGCAAATACACGCTGGACAGAAACACAGACCTGACCAGAGTGATAAAAGCCACCCTTGATTAAAAGAGGGATCATGTCGTCGATATGGGCGTCGTCGCTGACAATGACTGGCGCAGCTCCGCCATGTTCCAAAGCGCAGCGCGCACCTGGTGTCAGCTTTGAGCGAAGCATCCAGCCAACACGTGCAGAACCAATAAACGAGAAGAACCCAACCCGCTGATCAGTGATCATCTGCTCAGCCACTTCGTTATTACAAACAACGGCACGGCACCAATCTGCAGGCAATCCGGCCTCATGTAACATGCCTATAAAAGCCAAACAGGACAATGGTGTATCAGGAGCTGGTTTGATGATAACCGGACAGCCTGTGGCCACCGCCGGTGCCACCTGATGCACAATCAGGTTGAGTGGGTGGTTGAAAGCGCTCGCAGCCACGACCACACCAATCGGCTCGCGCTGGGTAAACGCGATGCGACCTGATCCAGCTTCTGTCAAGTCCATCGGAATTTCGCGGCCAGTCATTTGGCCAACCTCGTGTACGCAAAGTTCTACACCATCAATGGCGCGCATCACTTCCACACGGGCATCAACCAGTGGCTTACCACCTTCGTTGGCGATCTGGAACGCCAACTCGTCAAAACGAGCCTCCATGAGCTGAGCTGTTTTCTTCAGGATGGCAATTCGTTGAAAAGCAGGAAGCCACTCATCACGCTGACGAAAGAGACTATGCGCAGTCTCCAGAAATGCATCGACCTGTCCCCATTCACTGGTCTTCACACTGCCGATGCATTTCAGGTTGAACGGATTGACGACATCCAGTGTCTTGCTCATATCAGGCACACCTTGGCTGCAAGCTCATCAATCAAAACCCGCTGGTTTTCGCTGTAATCAACGGGAATATCAACCAGATGGACCCCGCCAGCAGTAAAGGCCGCTTCAAAGGTTGGCAGCAGGTCTTCTGTGCGGGTAATCCTGTGGCCAGTAGCACCATAACTGTTCGCATACTCGACAAAGTTAGGGTTGCCAAACTGCAAGCCCCAGTCTTCAAACCCTGCATGAGCCTGCTTCCAGCGGATCATACCGTAAGACCGGTCATCCAAAACAGTGACCACCAAATTGAGTTTCAACCGAACAGCCGTTTCCAACTCCTGACTATTCATCATAAAACCGCCATCACCGCAGATCGCCATAACACGGCGATCAGGATAAAGCTTGGCTGCCATCATAGCTGAAGGTAGGCCAGCGCCCATTGTCGCCAATGCGTTGTCTAAAAGCACTGTATTGGGTTGATGAGCCTTGTAGTTGCGGGCGTACCAGATCTTGTAGATCCCGTTGTCGAGCGCAATAATATCGAAATCACCCATCACCCTGCGTGTATCAGCGACCACCCGTTGTGGGATAACCGGAAAACGCGCAACATCACCACCTTCAGAGGTGTGTAGGTCTGTCTCTTTTTTGATGCGCTGGAAATAACTGCGATCAAAGTCCAGCGGACCACCCAGAATATCGCCAAGCCGTGCAACGGACCGGGCAAGATCTCCTACCACCTCAACCTGAGGGAAGTACACCTGATCAACCTGCGCAGCCTTGTAGTTCATATGGATCACTTTAGTGCCGCCATGTTCCATGAAGAACGGCGGTTTTTCGACAACGTCATGACCCACATTGATGATCAGATCAGCCCGTGCAATTGCGCAGTGCAAATAGTCTCCATCAGAGAGCGCAGCAGTACCAAGGAACAGGTCTGAGCGCTCATCAATGACGCCTTTGCCCATCTGAGTGTTGAAAAACGGAATCTGGGTCTTTTCGGCGAAAGCCTTGAGTATGGAGTGAGCGTCCTTACGGTTTGCTCCAGCTCCGAGCAACAACAACGGCATTTTTGCATTGCGGATCATCTCAGCTGCTTCATTCAGCACCGTATCATCTGCGACCGCGTAGTAACGGGGATGAGGGTGCAAGACAGCTTCATCAGTTTCTTCAACAGCAATATCTTCAGGCAGCTCCAACAAGACCGCGCCGGGGCGCTCCTCTTCCGCCACGCGGAAAGCCTCACGGATCAGGGCAGGGATGGTATTGCCATGGACAATCGCCTTGGACATCTTACAGATCGGCTCAAACAAACTGACAATGTCAATGATCTGAAATTGCCCTTGCTTGGACTTCTTGATCGGCTTTTGCCCGGTGATCATGATCAAAGGCATGCCGCCCAGAAAAGCATAGGCCGCCGGGGTCGCAAAGTTGGTCGCGCCAGGTCCTAGCGTCGCCATGCAGACGCCCGCTTTGCCAGTCAAGCGCCCATAAGTGGCAGCCATAAAGGCCGCACCTTGCTCATGTCGGTTCAACACCAGTTCAATTGTAGAGGTACGAAGGGATTCAAGAACGTCAAGGTTTTCCTCACCAGGAACAGCAAAGACGTATTCAACACCTTCCGCTTCCAGTGCAGCTACAAGACGATCAGAAGCTTTCATCGGGGCATGAGAGTCAGGCATGGGATCTCCTGTTCAGTCAACGCTTTGCTTTAGAACTTCAGGCTTATATTCTCTCTATGAGATCAGAAATTAGTAAAGGCAGTATGCTGATATTTGAAGTTTCCGTAGGGATATCTTTTGGCGGTTGGTTCTCCGTCAAACAAAAGGACTACTAAGTAGCAGGATTTTGGTTCAGGTTCGGTACATACACTTGTGTTTGCTCCAATGTTTTATAATAAGTGAACCTTCAAGTTGAGCATTCTTGAGAGAATGCGTCAGCAGTCACATCAATCCGTAGCTAAAATCATTTGATTGGTATACCGATGGGCAACTATTTATTTTTAGATTATTGAGTATTATTTAAGTTCTGCTTCTGTCAGCTTCAAGATTGGATGCACTGCGAAGATCATTCGCAATATTGGATTAAGGTTATCAACGGACTTAACGGTTATTCGTTCGTAGGTTGCGACCATCTTACTGCGTAGTCTATTTAATGTAGCTTGTTTTCCTAAGGCATGCCTTTGGTGTCAATAGTTAACAGCTGTTTCATTCTGACGGTCGTTGTAGGATAAGAGAGGCAAGTACGTCTGTTGCCCTACTTGTCTTCAACGTTTTGGTAAGAGATTCTCATGCGGGTGAAGCTCATGGAGATGTGGGCTTTTTGGATGAGGGAGACGGCTTTCAGGTCTCCCAGCTTTAACGCTGTCAGGATGTCGTCCATTTCCCGGTTGAAGATGATAACTTCGTCTGTCAAATCGATGACGGATGCAAATAGAGACTTGAGCCAGATGCGGGTTGTCTGCATGTAGAGCCTCTCCGATATCTCGCGCAAAGGTCCGTTATCTGTGAGCTTGAGGATGGTGAGGAAGAAGTCCATGATCAGGATCGAGAACTCGCGGGCATTTGGGTTTGTCTGCAGTTCTTTGGCGCGGGCAGTCAAAGCCTCAAACTCAGATAGTATCTCCTTTGTGGGAGGTGCTGGTGACAATTTTCCGCTGAGTTCCGCCAGTTCCATGCGCAACAGATAGGTTTGCTCCAGCTCCTTGATGTCCACGTCCGTTACAAAGGTACCGACACCATGAACTGAGCGCAGCAGGCCTTCGCTTTCCAGGCGAACCAGCACCCGGCGCAATGGTGTCCGGCTCACACCGAATTCTTCCGCCAGTTCTGTTTCAGAAAGTCGTTTTCCGGGCGCGTAATCCAACAGGCAGATACGATCCCTAATTTCATCATACATCCGGTCAAACCGGTCGCGTGCGCTATAGTCGATATTCGCCAGATCCAAGATGTTCACCGATCACTCTTTTCTCGTGTTCTCGTTGTATATACTCATAGTGCCAAGGGCAAAGCTATTGATCCCTTGGCACACTAGTTGTTTGGCCTGACGTATTTATAAATCAGTCTTTTATGAAGAGTTTGCGCTCAACATTGCAAAGAGCTTGGGCCGGGCCTGCCTCGGTGATGACGATTGTCTCCGTGGTCTCCAGCCCCCAGTCATCCAGCCAAAGGCCTGGCATGAAATGAAAGGTCATTCCGGGCAACAAAACTGTTTCATCCGTAGGTCGAAGCGAGAGAGTGCGCTCGCCCCAATCAGGTGGATAGCTCAAACCAATCGGGTAACCGCAACGTCCTCCACGATCAATGCCGACTTTGGCGAGTGCATCGTTGAGTGCATTGGCTATATCACAGGCGCGGTTTCCAGCTTTGGCCGCCTCCAGGCCAGCTTCCAATCCTTCTGTCAGGGCCATCGAGGCGTCGACCATCGATTGTGGAGGTTTGCCAAGAAAGACTGAGCGGCACAGTGGGGCGTGATAACGCCGGTAGCAACCGGAGAGTTCAAAGAAAGTAATCTCTCCAGTTCGCATTTGGTTGCCGTTCCAGGTCAGATGAGGTGCTGTCGCATCCCTTCCAGATGGTGTCAGAGGCACAATGGCAGGATAGTCTCCCCAGTCATCTCCAACACCAGTAATCCCGGCGTGGCTTATATCCGCAACCAGCTCATTCTTCCTCATCCCAGGTTCAGCTTTATCCAGTGCAATCCTGATAATTTTGTCCGAGATGACTGCTGCTTTTCGAATGAAAACAAGTTCTTCTTCTGATTTAACACCGCGCTGCCAGTTGACCAGCGCCGTTGCATCAACAGGCACTGCATTGGGGAGCTCTGAAAACAAAACCGCATGTGCTTTGGCGGAGTAATAATAGTTTTCCATCTCCACGCCGATGCGGGATGTGGAGTAGCCTCTTGCTTCAAGGTGTGATGCCAGATCCTCCATAGGATGGCAGGTTGTTGACTGGATGTAGCGATCTGCATAGCCAAGCACATGGTCGTCATCCATCCAAACAGTTCGCAGCGCCCCATTTGCATCCTGAATCCGGCCCCACCACAACGGATCTCCCTCCAGTGGCAGGATTACGCCTTGATGCACGTAAAATGACCAGCCGTCATAGCCCGTCAACCAAGCCTGGTTCGATGGATCAGTCACAAACAAGACCTCAACCCCGGCCTGCATCATGGCACTGCGGGTCAGAGCAATGCGCCGATCGTATTCTGTTTTGCTGAATGGAGCATTTTCTAGGCCCATGTCGCCCTCCCTTGTCAAAATTATATTTGTACACAACAATAACTAGCGACAATAAGATCAATCAAATAAATCAAATTTACCAGCATTAAAATTAGCAAAATGTAGCTATGTGGGTAATTTTATTATTGACTATACTGAAATATCGATCATGTTGTGTACATCAAGTATTTGCACGTAGGTTTGAGGTTGCATAGCAAACCTGCCGACGTGGCAGTTCCTATGAACAGTCACAGGCATTCACTGGAAACGGCGCGCAAGATGCCGAGTAAAACAGATATTCATCATGATGATTTTGGGGGAGGAATTAATGACAGGTATCTTTAAACGGGCGTTACAATCTTGCGCAGCGGTGGGATTGGTTCTCGCTGCAACCGGAGCAGTGCAGGCTGATACATGGCGATATGCTTTTGAAGAAGCCATGACTGATGTTCAGGGCGTGTATGCTCAAAAGTTCAAAGCAGAAATTGAAGCAAACTCTGATCATGAAATCCAGCTGTTCCCTTATGGAACGCTTGGCGAGTCTGCTGATATCATGGAACAGACGCAAGATGGCATCTTGCAGTTTGTTGATCAGTCTCCAGGCTTCACCGGCGCTTTGATACCGGAAGCACAAGTGTTCTTTGTGCCTTATCTCCTTCCTACAGATCAAAAGCATCTCGCTCGCTTCTACCGGGAAAGCAAGGCGATCAATGACATGTTCAAGCCGCTCTATGCTGAAAAAGGCCTTGAACTGCTGAACATGTTCCCCGAGGGCGAGGTGGCAATGACCACCAAGAAGCCGGTGAAAACATGTGCTGATCTGAATGAAGTCAAGTTTCGCGTAATGACCAACCCACTGCTGGTTGAGAGCTATCGTGCATTTGGTGCGAGCCCGACACCACTGCCATGGGGCGAGGTTTATGGTGGGTTGCAAACCAACCTTATTCAGGGGCAGGAGAACCCGACTTTCTTCCTCTATTCGACCAAGATCTATGAGGTCACCGATTACATCACGTATGCGGGGCACAACAATTTCACCACCGCGGTGATGGCAAACAAAGATTTCTTTGATGGCTTAAGCGCAGAAGATAAGGACCTGGTGGAAAAGGCAGCAGCTGCTGCATATGACCATACCGTCGTCTATCAGCAACAAGCCGCTGAAACTGAGCTTGCTAAGATCATGGAAGCCAAGCCAGAGATGAAAGTCACTGTTCTGACCGAAGATGAGCGTAGATGTTTCAAGGCAGCCGCGGCTGAGGTTGAAAAGACCTTCATCGAGATGACAGGTGATAGCGGCGCTGCAATCATTGCACAAATGAAAGCCGATCTGGCCGCGACTGCAGACTAACAGTCAGTTGTTATCGCGCAAGATATGTAGGGCGAGCACTCCTCGCCTTACACGCCTCATGTAATGCAGGACGGTGGAATGAGTGATCAGACACAATCAAACTTGCCAGGCTTTTTGGGTGTTATCGACCAAGCGATCAGTCGGATTGAATCCGCCTTGCTTGCAGTCGGCGTTCTTTTGATGGCAGCAAACACGATCGCCAATGTAATCGGGCGTTTTGTGCTTGGAAATTCCATCTTCTTTTCCGAGGAACTGAACCGTATCTTGATTATTCTGATCACGTTCGCTGGTATCAGTTATGCAGCACGGCATGGGCGCCACATCCGTATGAGTGCCATTTATGACGGCTTGTCTCCTGGCTATCGTAAGATTCTGATGGTCCTGATCTCGCTGGTGACCGCAATTTTTCTGTTCCTGCTCTGTTATTACTCAATCAACTACATTGAAACACAGGCCTCTCGTGGCCGGGTGTTACCTGCACTGCAAATTCCTGTTTGGGTGATATTGGTTTGGGTGCCCTTCGGTTTTTTCATGACGGGAACACAGTACCTGCTCACTGCCATCAAGAACTTGACTGCTCCCGATATCTATCTCTCGACCCACATGCTTGAGGGTTATGAAGAAGATGAAATCGAGGTCTGAAAGATAGTATTATGGCAGCAACAATATTCCTTTCGATGATTACTCTTCTTCTTCTTGGGTTTCCTATGATGATCCCTTTGATCGTCGGGAGCTTCATTGGTTTTTTGATGATGTTCGGTGATTTCGGGCAAATGGAAACCATGATCCAGCAAATGGTTGCAGGTATTCGGCCTGCATCTCTCATTGCTGTGCCCATGTTCATTTTTGCAGCAGATATCATGACACGGGGACAGTCCGCAGGCCGCCTGATTGATTTGGTTATGGCCTTTACGGGCCACGTGCGCGGTGGTCTTGCCATCTCGACAGCAATGGCCTGCACAATGTTTGGCGCAGTCTCAGGGTCCACACAGGCAACCGTTGTGGCTATTGGATCGCCCTTGCGTCCACGTATGCTGAAGGCCGGTTACAAAGACAGCTTCATTCTGGCGCTCATCGTCAATGCCAGTGACATTGCTTTTCTGATCCCACCATCAATTGGAATGATCATTTATGGCGTTGTTTCAAATACATCTATTGCAGAATTGTTTATCGCAGGCATCGGGCCGGGACTGCTCATCCTCGTTTTGTTTTCAATCTACAGCTACATTTACGCTGTCCGTAACCAAGTCCCAACTGAGCCTAAAGCCAGTTGGCGCGAGCGGTTGACCGCAGTCCGGCAGGCGCTGTGGCCGTTAGGTTTTCCGGTAATCATTATTGGTGGCATTTATGGCGGCATCTTCAGCCCTACAGAAGCGGCCGCAGTGTGTGTGCTTTACGCTTTGGTTCTGGAAGTCTTTGTGTTCCGCTCTATGACTTTGACTGATGTTTACAAGACAGCTCAATCAACCGGTTTAATTACCGCAGTGGTGTTCATTCTGGTCGGCGCAGGCGCAGCATTTTCCTGGATCATTTCATTCGCTCAGGTCCCGCAGGAAATCCTGACTGCGATTGGCATTTCTGACATGGGTGCAATGGGTATCCTGTTTGTCATCTCAGCGGCATTTTTTGTTGGCTGTATGTTTGTCGACCCAATCGTCGTTATTCTGGTGCTGGTACCCATTTTTGCGCCAGTTGTTAAGGCTGTTGGTTTGGATCCGGTGTTGGTTGGCACGATCATCACATTGCAGGTCGCCATAGGCTCAGCAACGCCGCCATTTGGGTGTGACATCTTCACGGCCATCGCAGTGTTCAAGCGACCGTATGCTGAGGTTATCCGCGGGACGCCACCGTTTATCCTGATGTTGGTTGGAGTCGCCATTGCTCTGATCTTTTTCCCACAAATTGCGCTCTTTCTGCGCGACTTAGCTTTTGCCAAGTAACAAGGAATACCCGATGTTCAAATCTATCCTTGTTCCATTTGATGGGTCTAAAGGGGCGGAGCGAGCACTGCTCAAGGCCGTTGAATTGGCGACTGTTTGCGGCAACATCCCGCTCTCTCTTCTGACCGTTTACAAACATCATTCAATGTTGGAAGCATCCTTCGCAATCGTGCGCCCGGATGAAAATGAGAGCGTGGATGATGTGATGCGCAATCACGCTCGTGAAGTGGCAGAGCAGGGGAAGCAACTTGCCCTGAATGCCGGGTGTGCAAACATCCGCGCTTTTGCCAAATCCGGCCCAACAGCCCGTACGATTGTGGGCTTTGCAAGAGAACACCAAAACGATGTGATTGTTTTGGGGAGCAGAGGG
Organism: Pseudovibrio sp. Ad13; assembly: GCF_001623225.1. Lineage (NCBI taxonomy): Bacteria > Pseudomonadati > Pseudomonadota > Alphaproteobacteria > Hyphomicrobiales > Stappiaceae > Pseudovibrio > Pseudovibrio sp. Ad13. The sequence goes on from NZ_LMCC01000013.1 coordinate 384,270, forward strand.
TTGGGTTCACTCGAAGGATATTTGCTTGGCAGTGTCTCTCACAAGGTAACAGGCTTGGCGGAATGCCCGGTCCTTGTTGTTTAGGAGGGCACATGGTTTTTGATTGTCGTCCTAAGGCCTCTCTGGTTGAAGCCAACTTTGACGCCCGTTCAGTCAATAAACGGATAGGTCTGATTGTTTTGGCAACAGATCACACAAGCGAAGGGGATTTCGCACGCATGTGCGATCCTGATCAGATCGGCATTTACGCAAACCGGATCACCTATCAAAACCCAGGTACACGAGCGAATTTGCTGGCAACAGGTCCACGCCTGACAGAAGCTGCTTCGCAGATATTACCTGGAGATGCGTTGGACGTAATCGCCTACAGCTGTACGGCTGCTTCAGTTGTTTTGGGAAACGCAGTTGTCGGGGATTACTTGAAAGCTGGCAAATCTGACACCCCATTTGTGACGCCCAGCTCTGCAGCATTTGATGCGCTCGAAGCTTTAGATGCAAAACGGATCAGCGTGTTAACTCCATACTCTGCCAGTATTTCGCAGGAAGTGTTTCAGTACTTCGCCGATAATGACCTTCAAATCGCCAGTGCAAACTATCTCGGTGTCGATGATGACCGTGAGATTGCGCGGCTTTCCGAGTCTACGATTATTGAGGCTGCCTGTGCAGCTATGGAGCCGAGTGCAGACGCATTGTTCATCTCGTGTACCGGGTTGCGAGCGGCAGTGTGCATTCAGAGGATTGAAGATCGGATTGGCAAGCCAGTGGTGACTTCAAATCAGGCAATGATCTGGCGTTGCCTTCAGCATCTGGACTCCGAGCAAGTCGTACATGGTTTTGGCCATCTGTTCCAACACCCAATCAAAGATCGGATGAGCGCACAATGACGCAAAAAATCACCGTTCATGACAGTTTTTCTGCACGCCAAAAGATAATGGGGCACGTTAGAACGACCCCCTTGGTCAGCTCACCCAGCTTGAGCCAGATCTGCTCTGCAGAAGTGTTGTTGAAGCTTGAACAAACACAGATCACGGGAAGCTTTAAACTGCGCGGTGCGACAAATGCAATTTTGTCACTCAACGCAGCTCAAAAAGAAGCTGGTGTCGTCGGTGTCTCAACTGGAAACCATGGTCGCGGTCTGGCTTATGCTGCCTCAAAAGCAGGGGTGCGTTGCATCATCTGTATGTCAAAACTTGTTCCGCAGAACAAGGTAGAGGCAATTCAATCGCTGGGTGCTGAAGTTCGAATAACCGGAAGTTCTCAGGACGATGCTCAGGCTGAAGTAGATCGGCTGGTAGAAGACGGAATGACGATGATCCCACCATTCGACCACCGGGATATCATTGCAGGGCAAAGCACTGTTGCACTGGAAATTCTGGAGCAAACGCCTGATCTGGATACGGTACTCGTACCAGTCTCGGGCGGTGGCTTAATTTCTGGAGTGGCTTTGGTGATGAAAACCATCAGTCCCTCAACTCGTGTTGTTGGCGTTTCAATGGAGCGCGGTGCTGCCATGTATAGCTGCCAGCGTGCAGGCAAACCGATCCTTGTTGAAGAAGTGCCAACACTCGCAGATTCATTGGGTGGTGGGATTGGGCTGAACAATGCCTATACCTTCGAGATGACGCGGGATCTGGTAGATGACTTGGTCTTGGTCAGCGAAGAAGAAATCGCAGAAGCCATTCGACACGCTTACTGTCAGGAACGTCTGGTGATTGAAGGCTCAGGCAGTGTCGGTATTGCTGCTTTACTCGCTGGAAAGATCAAAACACCCGGAAAATGTGTGAGCCTCATTAGCGGACAAAATATTGATATGGCGCTGCATAAACGATTGATAGACGGCGAGAACGTCGATGTTGCTGCGCCGACCTCTGTGAATGGAAGCCTTTATGCCTGAGATTAATATCCTGACGGAGGCAGATCTGCGCTCTGCTGTTTCTTTGGATCTGGATGCTGTTGCATGTGTAGAAAATGCATTTCGATTGCTTGCAACAAAAGACGTTGTAATGCCGCCTATCCTGAGCTTCCATGTACCTGAGCACAATGGGGAAGTGGATGTGAAGACTGCCTATGTTCCCGGCATAGACAGTTTTGCGATCAAGATGAGCCCGGGTTTCTTCGACAATCCCAAACTGGGTCTGCCAAGCCTGAACGGATTGATGGTGTTGTTTGATGCAAAGACCGGCATCGTCAAGGCGTTACTGCTCGATAACGGATATCTGACCGATGTGCGCACAGCTGCCGCTGGAGCCGTTGCAGCCAAGCATCTGTCACGAGAGAACAGCAAGATTGCCGGTATTCTTGGAAGTGGTATTCAGGCCCGCCTCCAACTGCAAGCATTGACGCTTGTTCGTAATATTGAACGAGCTGTTATCTGGGGGCGCAACAGAGAAAAAGCTGCTGCTTGTGCCCGGGAGTGTGCAACTCAATTGGGAATTGAAGTCGTTGCTGGCGGCATTGCTGAGGTTATGGCTCAATCCGATATCGTCGTAACAACAACCCCCTCCAAAGAGCCCTTGATCAAGGCGGATATGATGCGACCTGGGCAGCATATCACCGCCATGGGATCAGATGCCGACTATAAATCGGAACTCGCGCCTTGCGTTATTCCAGGCGCCTCTGTTTTCGTTTGTGACCGCTTATCTCAATCCATCAAACAAGGCGAACTCCGTACAGCGATAGCAGCTGGCACGATCAACAGTACTGAGATGTACGCGGAACTTGGACAAGTAATTTCTGGCCAAAAGCCCGGGCGGCAGTCGGACAAAGACATTACGGTTTGCGATCTGACAGGAACTGGGGTGCAAGACACCGCCATTGCCACCTTGGCCGGAGCCCGAGCTGAAGCCGTAAAAGCAGGCACAGCGATCAATAGTTGATCCGTGTGTATTAGGACGAAAATTATGCAGGCAAATCCCATCACGCCCACAATCCCATTGGATCAGGACGGCATTCATCATGGGTTTTTACGGCTACCCTATAGCCGTGATGACAGTGCGTGGGGCTCTGTTATGATCCCCATTACGGTCATCAAAAACGGGGAAGGGCCGACAGCGCTCTTAACAGGCGCAAATCACGGCGATGAATACGAAGGGCCAGTTGTCCTCCAGGAACTGACAGTTGCGTTGAAACCAGAGGACGTAACTGGTCGAATTATCATAGTTCCGGCCTTCAACTTTCCGGCATTTATGGCGGGAACGCGGACGTCACCCATTGATAGGGGAAACCTGAACCGTTCATTTCCCGGTCGTCCTGACGGAACTCCAACCGAGAAAATTGCCGACTACTTTCAACGTTACCTGCTTCCTCTGACAGATGTCGCTGTCGACTTCCATAGCGGAGGTAAGACCCTTGATTTCGTGCCGTTCGCAGCAGCTCATATTCTGGAAGATAAGAGCAATGAGAAGGCCTGCTTTGAAGCAATGGCTGCGTTTAACGCACCTTATTCCGTTCAGCTCCTCGAAATCGATAATATAGGCATGTACGACACAGCAGTTGAAAGCATGGGCAAGGTTCTTGTAACAACAGAACTGGGCGGTGGTGGAACTGCGACGGCAAAAACCATCGGAATCGCACGCAAAGGATTGCGTAACGTCTTGATCCAGTTCGGTATCCTGCAAGGAGAAAAACAACTGGAGTCCTCCGTAAATTTGGGGATGCCAGGCGCAGATTGCTTTACATTTTGCGAGCAGGGCGGGCTATACGAACCTATGGTCGATCTGGGAGATCCCGTTGGAGAAGGTGACATTGTTGCCCGTGTTTGGCCAATGGACAGAACCGGTGTTGAACCAACCAGATACCACGCAAAGCGCAGCGGCATCCTCATCAGTCGTCATTTCCCCGGACTGATCAAATCCGGTGATTGTGCGGCTGTGATTGGCGTTCCTGAAGTGTGAGAGATATCAAAAGATGAGCATGCAACTTGATCAGCGTGATCTGGATATCCTGCGAATACTCTCAAATGAGGGCCGCATCACCAAAGCCGCTTTGGCGGACCGCATCGGATTGTCTCCAACACCTTGTTGGGACCGACTGAAGAAGCTGGAGAAATCTGGTCTGATCGAAAGTTATGGTGCAAGGATTAATCTCAAAAAACTGGGGCCTCACGTCACTGTTTTCGTCGCTGCTGAACTGGTGGACCATACGGCTGCGAGCTTTTACGCCTTTGAAACAGCCATGCAGAACTACGAGGAGGTCGTGGCTTGCTGGGCATTAGGGGGCGGATTTGACTATCTGATACAGATCGTAACCAGAGACGTAGACGCTTATCAGAGGCTGATCGACACCATGCTGGATGCACGCATCGGGTTATCCCGCTACTTCACGTACATTGTGACGAAGCCTGTAAAGGGAAATGCGGCACCTCCGTTGAATCTTCTTTTCGCGGCCGATTAGCAGACGATTATTCTGTAACGAACACTTCATTCGGTCACATCCTCCGCCAAAAACAGGCAAATTCTGTTGTAGAGCAAGGAGGATGCGCCATGTCAGAAACAGCCTTGTCTGCACGGACGGACATTCAAGACAAAGCGCTAGTGCGTTCCTTTTCCTACATAAATGGAAAGTGGTGTGCTGCAAAAACAGATGAGACATTTGCGGTTATTGATCCAGCAAACGGGGATTACCTAGGGGATGTCGCAGGCCTTTCAGCAGATGAATCGTCTGCTGCGGTAACCGCAGCTTCAGATGCCTTTCCCAAATGGTCGGGATTACTACCGCAAGAACGAGCGTCTATTTTGCGACGCTGGTTTGAACTTCAGCTTACGCATAAAGAAGACCTCGCACGGATCATGGTTCTGGAACAGGGCAAACCCTTGTCAGAAGCCCGTGGTGAAATCGAGTATGGTGCAGCGTTTGTTGAGTTCTATGCCGAGGAAGCCAAGCGTCCCAACATTGAAGGCGTCACCAGTCATCTAGCCGATGCAGAAGTAGAGCTTTGGCGGGAACCCGTTGGGGTTGCTGCCCTGATCACACCCTGGAACTTTCCAAGTGCGATGTTAACACGGAAAGCTGCCGCTGCCTTGGCTGCAGGCTGTACGATCGTTGCCCACCCATCAGCAGAAACCCCGTACAGCGCACTCGCCCTAGCGGAACTGGCTGAGCGAGCCGGTGTTCCCGCAGGTGTGTTTAATGTGGTGACTGGTTCAGCTCCAGAAATTGTCGAGCCCTGGACCAGCGATAGCCGCGTGCGGGCTCTGTCCTTCACGGGGTCTACCCCTGTCGGCAAACTGCTTTATAGCCAATCCGCCTCCACCATAAAACGTCTTATCCTGGAACTTGGCGGACATGCTCCGGTTATTGTCTTTAAAGGGGCAGATCTGAAGAATGCGGTTGCTGAGGCCATAAAATCCAAGTTCGCAACATCCGGTCAGGATTGTCTGGGGGCGAACCGAATATTTGTTGAGCGTCCGATCTACGAAGAGTTCTGCAAGAGTTTTACCAAAGCCGCTCAATCTCTTTCCATAGGCCCTGGATTGGATGATCCGGACATTGGTCCGTTGATGAACGAAAAAGCTGTTCTGAAACAAGAAGAACATGTCGCCGATGCCGTTGCCAAAGGCGCGAAGATTGCTTGCGGAGGCACCCGACATTCATTGGGGCCACTGTTTTTTGAGCCAACGGTGCTGGTTGATGTGCCCGCAAAGGCTCTCATTATGCGTGAAGAGACCTTTGGGCCAGTTGCTGCGATAGCTCCTTTTGACAGTGAAGAGGAAGTCATCGCCCGCGCCAATGACAGTGAATATGGGCTGGTTGCGTATCTGCACAGCGATGATCCGCGCAGGATTTATAGGGTTAGCCGTGCTCTTCAATTCGGAATGGTTGCAGTCAATCGCACAAAGGTAACTGGCGCACCCATTCCATTTGGAGGCACCAAACAATCTGGTCTGGGCCGGGAAGGCGCACGACTGGGCATGGAAGAGTTTACTGAAGTTAAATACGTTTGCCGCGACTGGGCATAAGGGAGGAAAGTCATGTTACGAAACGATCAGCTGGCACAATGGGATCGGGAGAATTTTTTCCATCCTTCAACTCATCTGGCTCAGCACGCCCGAGGTGAAACGTCAACTCGAGTGATCAAGACTGCCTCAGGTTCTTACATAGAGGACCGTGAAGGGCGCCGAATGCTGGATGCGTTCGCCGGATTATACTGTGTGAATGTAGGGTATGGTCGTCAGGAAATTGCTGAGGCAATCGCCGAACAGGCCAAAGAGTTGGCCTATTATCACTCCTATGTCGGGCATGGCACAGAAGCGTCGATCACACTTTCCAAGATGATTTTAGATCGTGCACCGAGTAATATGTCTAAGGTTTACTTCGGGTTGAGCGGCTCAGATGCCAATGAAACCAACATCAAGCTGATCTGGTATTACAACAATATTTTAGGTCGGCCGGAGAAAAAGCGAATTATCTCCCGCTGGCGTGGTTACCATGGTTCGGGTCTGGTGACTGGTTCGCTGACAGGCCTTGAGCTGTTTCATAAGAAGTTTGATCTGCCCGTCGAACAGGTCATTCATACGGAGGCTCCCTATTATTTCCGCCGTGACAATTGGGAGCAAAGTGAAGAGCAATTTGTCGCCCATTGTGTTGCTGAGTTGGAGGCTCTGATTGAGCGAGAAGGGGCCGACACGATTGCAGCGTTTATTGGTGAGCCGGTACTGGGAACCGGCGGGATTGTTCCACCACCAGCTGGTTATTGGGCCGCTATTCAAGCCGTTTTGAAAAAACACGATATTCTGCTGATTGCTGATGAAGTGGTGACAGGTTTTGGGCGCCTCGGATCCATGTTTGGTTCTGATCATTATGGATTGGAAGCCGACATCATCACCATTGCCAAAGGCTTGACATCCGCCTACGCGCCGCTCTCCGGTTCTATTATCTCAGACAAGGTCTGGAAGGTTCTTGAACAGGGCACAGATGAGAATGGACCAATCGGCCATGGTTGGACGTATTCAGCTCATCCCATTGGAGCCGCAGCCGGTGTCGCAAACCTCAAATTGCTTGACGATCTGAACCTTGTTGAGGAAGCCGGAACCACTGGTGCATATCTCAACAAATCCATGAAGGAAGCTTTGGGAGATCATGCAAATGTGGGAGATGTGCGCGGCGAGGGATTACTCTGCGCCGTAGAGTTTGTCAAAGACCGCGACGACCGTAGTTTCTTCGAGGCATCCGACAAAATCGGGGCTCAAATCTCCGCAGCCTTGCTATCTCAGGACGCAGTCATCGCACGCGCAATGCCCCAAGGCGACATCCTCGGCTTCGCCCCCCCATTCTGCTTAACACACGAAGAAGCAGACACAGTCGTTGCCGCAACAGTAAGAGCGGTGAAAGCTGTATTAGGTTGATACTGATTTAGTGTAGGCTGGTGTCTCAATCAGCTTGCTCTAGCAATGTGCCATTCATTCTTTTCTAAAACGAAAACAGGCCCCAAAGCTTTGCTTTGGGGCCTGTTTTTATAAGCTTTTAATGAGTAATCAGCTGCAGCCGCTGGTGGAGCCGCAGGTGTCGCATTTTAGGCAGGTGCCGTTGCGGACCATGGTGAAGTTGCCGCATTCTGCGCAGCTTTCACCTTCATACCCCTTCATGCGGGCCTGAGCGACCTGACTGGCCACGGATGGCTGTGCCGCAAGTGTTGCTGTGCCAACAGCAGGTGCTGTTGTCGTCGCTTCACCACCGCGCTGGAAGGCTGTTGCAATCGCATCAGACTGAGCTGTAATCGCACCGGCCAGCTGAACAGCTGGATCACCACCTGGGACCAGACGGAACTTTTCGGTCTGACCGCGAACAAGGCCGTGAGAAACAATCGCAGGGCTGCTCTCTTCTTCCTGTCCTTCAGCGGAAGAACGGGAGGTAGACGTCGTGCTGTCCAATGCTTCCGGTGGCACGTGTGCCAGATCGTTACGACCGAGATAGGACACAGCCAGCTCACGGAAGATGTAGTCAAGAATGGATGTCGCATTCTTGATTGCGTCATTGCCCATCACCATGCCAGCAGGCTCAAATCGGGTGAACGTGAACGCGTCAACATATTCCTCAAGCGGAACGCCGTATTGCAGACCAAGAGAGATCGCAATCGCGAAGTTGTTCATCAATGAGCGGAAGGCAGCGCCTTCTTTGTGCATGTCGATGAAGATTTCGCCGATACGGCCATCCTGATATTCACCGGTTGTCAGGTACACTTTGTGGCCGCCAACGGAAGCTTTCTGAGTGTAACCTTTGCGGCGGTTAGGCAGCTTTTCACGGTTGCGAACAGTACGCTCGATGATTCGTTCAACAACACGCTCTGCAACAGCTTCAGCGCGAGCTGCCTGTGGCTGTGCAAGGATGTCATCAACTGTGTCTTCTGCATCATCGTCTTCATCTTCCAGCAGCTGAGCGTTCAGCGGCTGAGACAGCTTGGAGCCATCACGATAAAGAGCGTTTGCTTTCAGACCCAGCTTCCAGGAGAGCATGTAAGCTTCTTTACAGTCCTCAACACTGGCAGTGTTTGCCATGTTGATGGTCTTGGAAATCGCACCGGAGATAAAAGGCTGCGCAGCGGCCATCATCTTGATGTGACTGTCAACGGACAGGAAGCGCTCACCAATGCGGCCACAAGGGTTCGCACAGTCAAATACCGGGTAATGCTCTTCTTTCAGGTGCGGTGCACCTTCCAAAGTCATAGCACCACACACATGGGTGTTCGCAGCTTCAATCTCTGCCTTGCTGAAGCCCATGTGGCTCAGAAGGTCAAAGTCCATGTCTTCCAGCTGCTCTGCAGAAACGCCAAGCTTACTGGTCAGCAGCTCATCACCAAGGGTCCAGCGGTTGAAGACAAACTTGATGTCGAACGCAGACCCAAGTGCTCCGGCTAGTTTCTCAAGCGCAGCATCATCAAAGCCTTTGGCTGTCAGGCTGGCACTGTTGATCGCAGGGGACTGAGAGATAGAACCATGACCAACCGCATAAGCTTCGATTTCGGCAATTTCAGCTTCTGAGTATCCAAGCGTACGCAGCGCTTCAGGAACAGCACGGTTGATGATCTTGAAGTAACCGCCACCTGCGAGCTTCTTGAACTTCACCAGCGCAAAGTCAGGCTCAATACCGGTTGTGTCACAATCCATAACCAGACCAATGGTGCCGGTTGGTGCAATTACAGTGGTCTGGGCGTTGCGGTAACCGTGTGCCTCTCCAAGCTCCAGAGCTTTATCCCATGCAAGACGGGCACGCTCAACAAGCTCAGCCTGTGGGCAGTTGGAAGCATCCAGAGGAACGGGCAGGGTGCTGAGGTTCTCATAACCCTTGCTCTCGCTGTGGGCAGCACGGCGATGGTTGCGGATCACGCGCAGCATGTCCTTGGCGTTTTCCTCATAGCGAGGGAAAGTGCCAAGCTCACCAGCCATCTCAGCAGATGTAGCGTAACAAACACCGGTCATGATCGCGGTGATCGCACCACAAAGCGCACGGCCTTCGTCACTGTCATAAGCAATACCGGAGATCATCAGCAGGCCGCCAATGTTGGCATAGCCCAGACCAGTGGTGCGGTATTCGTAGGACAGTTTTGCAATCTGCTTGGATGGGAACTGCGCCATCATGACGGAGATCTCAAGCACGATCTGCCAGAGGCGCGTCGCATGCTCAAACTTGTCAAAGTCGAACTGCTGGTCTTCCTTGCGGAATTGCAGCAGGTTTAAAGAGGCCAGGTTACACGCGGTGTCATCCAGGAACATGTATTCTGAACATGGGTTGGATGCGCGGATCTCGCCGCCCTGCGGGCAGGTGTGCCATTCATTGATGGTGGTGTGGTACTGAAGGCCCGGATCAGCAGACGCCCAGGCCGCGTAACCAATCTGTTCCCAAAGCTCAGCTGCTTTGATGGTCTTCTGGGTGCCACCGTCAATACGGCCAATCAGATCCCAGTCTCCATCTGCAGCGACAGCTTTCAGGAAGCCGTCAGTTACACGAACAGAGTTGTTGGAGTTCTGACCGGAAACAGTCAGATAAGCTTCAGAATCCCAGTCAGTGTTGTAGATCGGGAATTCAATGGTCTTGTAGCCTTGCCGTGCAAACTGAACCACACGCTGAATGTAGTTATCAGGAACCATTGCCTTCTTGGCAGCACGCATTTCGCGCTTGAGGGCAGGGTTCTTTTTAGGATCAAAGCAATCGTCGCCGCTGCCTTCGCAGTTGACGCAAGCTTTCATCACAGCCTGAAGATGCTTCTGACACACTTTGGAACCGGTTACGATGGCCGCAACTTTCTGTTCCTCGTGCACCTTCCAGGTCACAAATTCTTCGATATCCGGATGGTCGATATCAACCACAACCATCTTAGCTGCACGGCGTGTTGTGCCGCCGGACTTGATTGCACCAGCTGCACGGTCACCAATCTTCAGGAAGCTCATGAGGCCGGAGGACTTGCCGCCGCCTGCCAGACGCTCACCGCTTGCACGCAGCGAGGAGAAGTTAGTGCCGGTGCCAGAGCCGTATTTGAACAGACGTGCTTCACGAACCCACAGGTCCATGATGCCGTTTTCATTCACCAGATCATCGTCAACAGACTGAATGAAGCAAGCGTGCGGCTGCGGATGCTCATAAGCGGTCGCAGAGCGGGTCAGCTCACCAGTTTCAAAGTCTACATAATGGTGACCCTGGCTTGGGCCATCAATGCCATACGCCCAATGCAGGCCGGTGTTGAACCACTGTGGAGAGTTCGGAGCAACCTTCTGGGTCGCGAGCATGTACCGCAGCTCGTCATAAAACGCCTGCGCATCAGCTTCACTGTCGAAGTATCCGCCTTTCCAGCCCCAGTACGTCCATGTACCAGCCAGACGATCAAACACCTGACGGCTGTCGATCTCGGACCCAAAGCGCTTGTCTTTCGCCATCTTGGAAAGGGCTTTGTCGTCTGGGGCTTTGCGCCACAGCCAGGATGGAACAGTGTTTTCTTCTACCGCCTTCAGCTTGGCCGGAACGCCAGCTTTGCGGAAGTATTTCTGTGCCAGAATATCAGAGGCAACCTGAGAGAATTGCTTAGGAACCTGAATGTTCTCCAAGCGAAACACAACGGAACCGTCTGGGTTACGGATCTCGCTCGTTGCGTTGCAAAACTCAATATCTGCGTAGGGGGATTGTCCTTCCGCAGTATATCGCCGCTCAATTCTCATGTTTAGCCCCTTATCGCACCCGGTGACGGTCACCGCGGTGCATCTCGGTTTTAAGAGCGCCGATAGCTAAGATTTTAACCAAAAGTCCGCCGCCGGTTTTGATTAATCCGCTATCTGGCATTTATCCTAGTAAACGCAGGTAAAGTGGCACGCAATTCGATGCTATCACAATATCTAGTGTGCTGATAATATATTAACACAATATTTAGGCTGCAATTGGCAAAAAAAAGCGACCGCTGGAAGTGAATGTTAATCCAACTCCTAGCACTCGAAGCTACTTAAATGTGGTGAACTCCCGGCCGAGGCCGCACTATCCTGAACACGTCTTGATTTCGACCTCAAATTAGATTGAATCGGAAAGCATCGTCAAGCGCGATCTGTCCACTGGTTGTGTGCATAAGAGGGATCGGAACACCAAATATTGTAATCTGTGTGGATTGTGGGGAGGCTCTGGTGTGTTCCAAATCGGGCACAGGCAGCAGAACCCCGCCATTTCCGCAAAGCCAAGCGAAAATGCAAATTCAAGCTCATTTTTTCTGGGGGATATTTTTAGGAAAAATTATTCAGTGGATCAGAAAATTTAACGGGTAAAAAAGTCTGTGTACCCCACGCAATTTTACGCAGTAGTTGTATGGAGAGATCATATATAGTTTCTCAATTACCTTCGGTATCTGGTTAGGTTAAATTAGCGAGCAGATATGCATCACACCTCCTTCGGCAAGGACATTTCTCAGTTAGATGTGGTTCTTGTGGAACAGTCAAAACCCACCCAAGCAATCCTAAGGGGTATCTTAGGCACCCTGAAGCTTGGGCGCGTGCGTGTCTACGACAGTCCCAAAGATGCATTACCAATGCTCATCTCGGACCCACCAGATCTGGTGTTATCCGGTTGGGAGATGAAACCCGTCAGCGGTTTCCAGCTCTTAAAGCTTATGCGTTCAGGCCGAATCCCCGAGCTCATCAATGTTCCGCTCGTCTTTATTACGGCCTATGGCACCCGTGCTTTGGTGACGCGCGCCTTGGAAGCTGGGGCCCACCATCTGCTGGTGACGCCCATTTCATCCTCTGTTTTGAAGAAATCGCTAGAATCAATCAGCAAGGATCGCCGTCAGTTCGTTCGCAACAACGACGGTGGTTTCATTATTGATGGAACGGCAAAGCGGCTGGAACAGAATCAGGCCAAGTTCGCAGCGCTCAACAAAGCGCGCGAATACCAGAAGGACGAGAACGCACCATCACCCGAATCTGAAATGGTGCCAAGGCCGCGCAGATCGTCGAAAAGAGATGAGAACGAACCTCTCTCACTCAAGGATCTGGAAGTTGGCAATGTTTCACCAGCAGACAAGTTCAGTCAAAACCCGTACTTGTCGCGCCGTACCAAGAAGTAACGTGCAAAATTGTCATCGGAATTGTGAAAATAATAACTGACCCTAGGATATTTAAAGCGACTTCCGGTGAATAGTTGAAACTACGGTACTCTAAGACTGGACAGGCACCCAAACACTCGTCATATTCCGGGAAAATTTACAAAGCCACCGATCTGGAAAGGCCAGACACATGAAACACCTTCTGCTTACGTTCTTCACATGGTGGAACAGTGACACGTGGGGCACTCGCTTCTTCACATGGAGAAAGGGTGAGTTCGTCGGGACCGATGACTTTGGTAACAAGTATTATAAAGAGCGCGGCGGCAAGCGTCGTTGGGTGATTTATAAAAACCTTGCTGAAGCCTCCCAGATCCCTGCCGGTTGGCACGGTTGGATGCATTACCGCACAGACACTCCACCAACAGAGAGTGGTTATGTCGCGCGTGAGTGGGAAATCGCTCACTCTCCAAACCTGACAGGCACACCAAATGCATATCGTCCAAAAGGGTCCATCCTGACACCGGAAAAACGTCCGGAAGTGACTGGAGACTACCACGCCTGGACACCTGGCGAATAAACCAGACACGAGTTACGAAAAAAGCCCGGTCAATCGACCGGGCTTTTTTAATGCGTAAAGCATCGCTGATTATCCAGCGTCTTCTCCGATCAGGCCGAGACGGCGATCGAGATAGCCGGCACAGTTCCCAATCAGACCATCTACATGGTTTTCAAAGAAGTGGTTTGCACCTGGCATTTCCTGATGGTCGATAATGATACCCTTTTGGGTTTTCAGCTTATCAACCAGAGCCTGAACATCCTTCTGTGGAACCACTTTGTCCTGCTCACCATGAATGATCAGGCCAGAAGACGGGCAGGGTGCCAGGAAGGAGAAGTCATGCAAGTTGGCTGGTGGGGCGATAGAGATAAAGCCCTCAACTTCAGGACGACGCATCAAGAGCTGCATGCCAATCCATGCACCAAATGAGAAGCCCGCAATCCAGCAAGCACGTGCATCCGGATGGATGGTTTGTACCCAGTCCAACGCCGCAGCAGCATCTGAAAGCTCACCTTGACCATGGTCGAACTGACCCTGGGAACGACCCACGCCGCGGAAGTTGAAACGCAAAACTGCGAAGCCGCGTTTCGCAAACATGTAATAGGTCTGATAGATAATCTGGTTGTTCATCGTGCCGCCAAACTGCGGGTGCAAATGAAGAACCAGTGCAATCGGAGCATTACGTTTTTTTGCTGGATGGAAACGGCCTTCTAGCCGCCCTGCAGGGCCATTGAAGATCACCTCAGGCATATACTGCAAAATCCTCTTGTTTTAGTCGGCAGCAAATGTCTGCCGGCTTTTTGGTATACCGGATCATTGTCGATTAAACTTGACTGCGAGACGCAAGTTTATTAGAACCAGTTTAGAATTATTCTACGATGAACCTCAAGGGCTACACTGAAAATCGGCCTCTATTGGAGAAAGGTATATCCAACTCGGCGCATGCACGTTATAGACCTCAACGAACTCAAAGGGAACTCTTTACCCCTTATCGTAAGCACCGTGGAAAATATCAAGGTTTCCATTTCCATAGAAACCCAATTAGGGCACTAAAGAACCCCATTTTCTGTGTTAAACTATGACAATAAACCGCGAACTGACATATTTAGACTATAACGCCAGCGCTCCACTGAGGGAAGAATCTCTTTTAGCTCTTCAGGAAGCCTACAAAGCAGCTGGCAATGCGTCCTCTATTCACAGCAGCGGTCGGCGCGCCCGATCCATCATCGAAGATGCAAGGCACAAAATTGCAGATCTGGTAGATGGCAACCCGGCGAATATCATTTTTACGAGTGGAGCGTCAGAGGCAAACGTCACAGCATTATCGCCCACTTGGCTAAAAAATGGCGAGCCCTATATTCTGACCCAGGTTTTTGTGAGCGCAATCGAACACCCATCCATTATAGCTGGTGGTCGGTTTGCAGCCCAAAACGTTCAAAGCATTCCCGTTGATGAAGACGGGCGCGTGGTGGTGAGTGAACTGCGCAGACTGCTTGAGAAGCTGGGAGAAGATGAAACCGCATTGGTATCTGTTATGGCTGCCAATAGTGAGACCGGTGTTTTGCAACCCCTGCAGGAAATCGGCGTTCTCACAGAAGATTTAGGTCATCTCTACCATGTGGATGCAGTCCAGATGGCAGGGAAAGAACCACTTTCAATGGCCATGATTGGCTGCAACTCCATGTCGATCTCCTCCCATAAAATCGGAGGTCCGCAAGGGGTTGGTGCTCTTATCCTCGGGAAAGGCGATTTTCGCCCCATTCCACTGCTGACGGGTGGCGGACAAGAATCGTGGAGAAGAGCCGGAACAGAGAATACGGCAGGTATTGCAGGATTTGCGGTTGCGGCAGCGCAATCAACTAATCCTGATGAACATGCTAGGATTTCGCGCCTGCGAGACCATATGGAAGAGAGACTGAATGAACTCTCTTCTGATGCGATTATCTTCGGTAAAGATGTCGCGCGTCTTGGCAACACGACGTGTTTCGCAGTTGAAGGGATTTCAGCTGAAACCGCACTGATCAACTTTGACTTGTTTGGTGTCGCTGTTTCATCTGGGTCTGCTTGTTCATCCGGCAAAGTAGGCGCATCCCATGTGCTTCTTGCAATGGGAGTATCGGAATCATTGGCGCGTGGCGCAATCCGGGTCAGTCTCGGTTGGGCGACAACCCATCAAGATGTTGAGCGTTTTTTAGGCGCTTGGACGAAAATTTATAAACGAATGAAGCCCACATAGAAGGGGTGAACGCCGTATATAAAAATAAACGAGGACAAACCCTCGTATAAATAAGGATGCACTGTGTTGCGACAGAGCATCTGTTAAGTAAGGGCAAACGGGTCCAATAATCGTACCCAATGCGGCTTTGAACCGCGTATGGAGACAAAGCATGGCGGCAGTCCAGGAAACAATTGATCAGGTCAAAGCAATTGATGTTGATCAGTATAAATATGGCTTCGTAACCGATATCGAAAGTGAGCTTGCTCCCAAAGGGCTCAATGAAGATATCGTTGCATACATTTCGGCTAAAAAAGACGAACCGGAATGGATGCTCAATTGGCGCTTGGAAGCGTTCCGTCGTTGGAAGACGATGGAAGAGCCAACATGGGCGCGAGTTGATTACCCGAAGATCGACTTCGAAGACCTTCATTATTATGCAGCACCTAAAAAACGTGAGGGACCCAAGTCTCTTGACGAGGTGGATCCAGAGATTCTGGAAACCTACAAGAAGCTGGGCATTCCATTGTCCGAGCAGGAAATCTTGGCAGGTGTTGCACCAGAAAACCGCGTCGCAGTTGATGCTGTTTTCGATAGTGTTTCAGTAGCAACAACCTTTAAGGAAGAACTAGCCAAGGCAGGCGTTATTTTCTGCCCGATCTCCGAAGCAATTCGTGAGCATCCAGAGCTGGTTCAAAAGTACCTTGGGTCTGTTGTTCCGGTCTCCGACAACTTCTACGCAACATTGAACTCAGCTGTGTTCTCTGATGGGTCGTTTGTGTACATTCCACCAGGCGTGCGTTGCCCAATGGAACTGTCCACCTACTTCCGCATCAACGAGCCGAACACAGGCCAGTTTGAGCGTACGCTGATCATCGCAGATAAAGGCTCTTATGTGTCTTATCTGGAAGGGTGTACTGCCCCTCAGCGCGATGAAAACCAGCTGCACGCTGCTGTGGTTGAGCTTGTTGCTCTGGAAGATGCACAGATCAAGTATTCTACCGTTCAGAACTGGTACCCAGGCGACTCTGAAGGCAAAGGCGGTATCTACAACTTCGTGACCAAGCGTGGCGACTGCCGCGAAAAGAACTCCAAAATCTCTTGGACACAGGTTGAAACCGGTTCTGCCATCACTTGGAAATACCCAAGCTGCATTCTGCGCGGAGATAACTCACAAGGTGAGTTCTACTCCATTGCGATCTCTAATGGTCACCAGCAGATCGACAGCGGCACCAAGATGATCCATCTGGGCAAAAATACTGCCAGCCGGATTATCTCCAAGGGTATCTCCGCAGGTGTCTCTCAAAACACCTACCGCGGGCAGGTTTCCGCGCATCGCAAGGCATCTAACGCACGTAACTTCACCCAGTGTGACTCGCTTCTCATTGGCGATAAGTGCGGTGCCCACACCGTCCCTTACATCGAAAGCAAGAACTCCTCAGCGGTGTTCGAGCACGAGGCAACAACCTCCAAGATCTCCGACGATCAGATGTTCTACTGTCAGGCCCGTGGCCTTGATGAGGAAGAAGCTGTCGCATTGATCGTGAATGGTTTTGTCCGGGACGTAATCCAGCAACTGCCGATGGAATTCGCAGTTGAGGCACAAAAACTGATTTCGATCAGCCTTGAAGGAAGTGTGGGCTAAAACGCGGACCACCGCGTTTGCCTCGTACCTATTGAAGAATTGAAAAGACGAGAACGATAGATGCTTGAGATCAAAAACCTGCACGCCGAAGTTGATGGCAACAAAATCCTTCGCGGCATTGACCTGACCGTTCGCCCAGGCGAAGTCCACGCGATCATGGGACCAAACGGGTCTGGTAAGTCCACCCTGTCATATGTATTGGCAGGCAAAGACGATTACGAGATCACCGAGGGCTCCATCTCCTACAATGGCGTTGACTGGGCTGAACTCGGTGCCGATGAGCGCGCCGCTGCCGGCATGTTCCTTGCGTTCCAGTACCCGATCGAAATCCCGGGTGTTGCAACCATGACCTTCCTGAAGACTGCGTTGAATGCACAGCGCAAAGCACGCGGTGAAGATGAAATCTCCACCCCTGACTTCATGAAGCTCGTACGTGAGAAATCCAAAGAGCTGAAAGTGACGCCAGACATGCTCAAGCGTCCACTCAACGTTGGCTTCTCCGGTGGTGAAAAGAAACGCGCTGAGATCCTGCAGATGTCTCTGCTGGAACCAACTCTGTGCGTTTTGGATGAAACAGATTCAGGTCTGGACATCGATGCACTGCGCGTTGTTTCTGAAGGCGTCAACCAGCTTCGCTCCCCTGAGCGCTCTATGATCGTGATCACGCACTACCAGCGTCTGCTGGACCACATTGTACCGGACGTCGTGCACGTTCTGTCCAAAGGTAAGATCGTGAAAACCGGTGGCAAAGAGCTTGCTCTTGAACTGGAGAAAAACGGTTACGCTGATTACGTCGGCGAAGAAGCTGCTTGAGCTGGAGGGTAACCGATGAATGCTCCGGCAAAGATTCAAGAGACTAAAGCAGAGCAGAGCCTGAACGCTCAGTTCGACGCAATTTTCGCGCAAACAACGCAGGAAAACGCAAATCAACGCAAACAGGCGTGGGATGCTTTCAAAGCGAAAGGTATTCCACATCGCCGCGTTGAAGAGTGGCACTACACAGACCTGCGCACCAAGATGAACGATGCATTTGCATTGGCTTCAAAAACCGCACCTAAAGCTGATGCTTTGAAGGGTGCTGGTGATCTGAAGACCCATCGCATTGCTATCGTCAATGGCCGTTATGCGCCAGAATTGTCTTCAGATCAGGATGTTGCAGGCTTGAGCATCGCTCAGACCAACGGCTTCCTGGCAGCACAGCTCGGCACCGATGATGCCATGGCGCACCTCAATCAGGCTCTGGTTCAGGGCGGCATCAGCATCAAGATCGATGCAAATGCAAAGATTGAGCTACCGATTGAAATCGTTCGTTACACCGACGGTTCCCAAGTCAGCTCCTATGCAGGCACCACGGTTGAGATCGGTTCGGGCGCAAAAACGCTCATCATCGAGAGCTTTGAAGGCGATGCCGACGCTGCTTACCAGTCCAACGCCCTCACAGAGGTCAAGGTTGGCGATAAAGCAGATGTGCACTGGCTGAAGCTTCAGGTGGAAAGCGCAAAAGCGCAGCATATCGAAACGCTTAGCATTGAGCTGGGTGCGGAAACTAATTTCCAGCACTTCATCTACAATGAAGGCGCATCGCTCTCTCGTGCCCAGCTCTTCCTTGAGTTCAAGGGCGAGGGCACCCATGCTGGCCTGCGCGGAACATCTCTGCTCAAAGACAACCAACATGCTGATATCACACTGTTTGTGAAGCATGCCGTTCCAGGATGTGAAAGCCGCGAATACTACCGCTCTGTCGTCGACGACAAAGCCCGCGCAGTGTTCCAGGGCAAGATCATTGTGGAACAAGCTGCTCAGAAGACTGATGGTCAGATGATGATCAAAACGCTTCTGCTGAGCGATACCGCTGAAATCAATGCCAAACCTGAGTTGGAAATCTTTGCGGACGACGTTCAGTGCGCCCATGGTTCCACTACCGGCGACATTGATGAAGACCTGCTATTCTACCTCATGGCACGCGGTATTCCAGAAGCTCAGGCACGCAAAATCCTCGTTCTCGCATTCCTTTCTGAAGCTATTGAGGAATTTGAAGAGGAACAGTGTGTAGAATTGCTGGAAGCAATGACACGCAGCTGGCTTCATGCCGATGATATGGTGAGCGAATGACCAAGGTCGACAACACGGCTTTCACAGCTCCATACGATGTTGAGAAGGTTCGGAAAGATTTTCCGATCCTTTCAACTCAGGTCTATGGCAAGCCGTTGGTCTACCTGGATAATGGTGCGTCAGCCCAAAAGCCGACAGCGGTGATTGATGCTATCACCAAAGCCTACACCCAGGAATATGCCAATGTGCACCGTGGCTTACACTATCTGTCGAACACAGCCACCGAAAACTTTGAAGCGGCACGCGAAACCGTGCGCCGCTTCCTGAATGCCCCAAGCGTTGACGAAATTGTTTTCACAAAATCAACGACTGAAGCAATCAACCTTGTGTCCTACGGCTTGGAAGATGACATCCAGGAAGGCGATGAAATCATCATCTCCATCATGGAGCACCATTCCAACATCGTGCCTTGGAACTTCCTTCGGGAACGCAAAGGCGCTGTCATCAAATGGGCACCCATTGCAGAAGATGGTACGTTTCTGCTGGATGAGTTTGAAAAACTCCTGACAGATCGCACCAAAATCGTCGCAATGACCCATATGTCCAACGTCACCGGAACTGTGGTTCCAGTGAAAGAAGTCACGCGCCTTGCACACGAACGTGGTGCAAAAGTGCTGATCGACGGCTCGCAAAGTGCAGTGCACATGCCTGTCGACGTTCAGGATATTGGCTGTGACTTCTATGCGATCACCGGGCATAAGCTCTACGGTCCAAGTGGCATCGGCGTGCTCTACGGCAAGAAAGAGATTCTCAACAAGATGCGCCCATTTCAGGGTGGTGGTGAGATGATCAAGGACGTGACCGAGTGTCTCGTCACCTATGCTGAAGCTCCGCATCGTTTCGAGGCCGGCACCCCGCCAATCGTTCAGGCTATTGGATTAGGGGCCGCCCTTGACTATATGGAGAGTCTGGGGCGCGAAAACATCGCATTGCATGAAGCGTCCCTACGTGATTATGCAGAGCAGCGCTTAAAGGAAGTCAATTCCCTGAAGATCTTTGGCAACGCCAAGGATAAGGGATCGATTTTCTCCTTTGAGATTGAAGGGGTTCACGCCCACGATATCTCGATGGTGATTGACAGAGCGGGCGTTGCAGTTCGGGCCGGTACGCATTGCGCGCAACCTTTGCTGGCGCGTTACGGCGTGACCAGTACATGCCGTGCAAGTTTTGGCCTGTACAACACCCATGATGAAGTCGATCGCCTGGTAGAAGCCTTGCGTAAAGCGCAGATGATGTTTGGTTAGGACCTATGACAGACAACACACAAACAAGCGAGTTCTCTGACGGACCTTTGACAACTCCGGAAATCAACCAGAGCTCCGCAATTCCTGCGGAAGAGCTGGAGCGTTTGACCGGCGATATCATTGCTGCGATGAAAACCGTATTCGATCCGGAAATTCCGGTCGATATCTACGAGCTTGGCTTGATCTACAAGGTTGATATCGAGGATGACCGCGCGGTCAAAATCGACATGACTTTGACCGCTCCAGGCTGCCCGGTTGCTGGCGAAATGCCAATTTGGGTAGAAAACGCAGTAAGCTCTGTACCAGGCGTTGGCACCGTGCAAGTGGATATGACCTTTGATCCTCCATGGGATCCAAGCCGCATGTCTGACGAAGCTCGCGTTGCATTGAACTTCTTCTAAGGTTCGAATAGCGCTTACAATGTATGGCACCTCGACTGTGTTGAGGTGCCCATGGAGGGTGCAAAATGGCCTCAGGATTTCAGGTACTATCGCTGACGGACGAAGCGGCTGATTACATTCGCACTTTGCTTGAAGCAAGTGATGCCGATCCACTCGGTTTGCGTGTCGCCATCAAGACAGGTGGCTGTGCGGGCATGGAGTACGAACTGGATCTGGTGACAGAAGCAAAATCGGGCGATGATGTCGTTGAAGATAAAGGCGTAAAAGTCTTTGTTGATCCAGCAGCTACGCTTTATCTGCTTGGAACGGAAATGGGTTTTGAAACGACGAAATTCCGCTCTGGTTTTACGTTCAAAAATCCAAATGAAGTCTCTGCATGCGGTTGCGGTGAATCCGTAGAGCTGCTGCCAGCTGATCTTTCAAAGTTCGCTCAGAAAAACTAGTAGCGCTCAAGTCTGAGCAGCTACGGCAATAGGTGGGATGCCGTGTCTCTTTTTAATTCATTGAAAAACGATAATCTCGAGACGTGGCATTCCTACACCAAACATGAATTTGTTCAGGGCCTTGGCGATGGAACTCTGCCAATTGCAGCGTTTAAGAAGTACCTCGTCCAAGACTATCTCTTCCTGATTGAGTTCGCCCGCGCCTATGCGCTTGGCATGTACAAGTCCACTGACCTTGCTCAGATGCGAAAATGTCTTTCCTCCGCAAGAGGCATCCTTGAAGTAGAGATGAGCCTTCATATCCGCCTTTGCGAAAGTTGGGGCCTGTCTGAAAACGAGATTGTCGCAACTCCGGAAGAGCCAGCAAATCTTGCATACACCCGGTATGTTCTCGACACCGCAATGAAGGGCGATATGCTCGACCTGAAAGTTGCACTCGCACCTTGCGCTATTGGTTATGGTGAAATTGGTGCTGAGCTGGCAAAGCAAGATGGGGCACTCGATCCAAGCAATCCATATGCAGAATGGATCAAAGAATACTCCAGTGATGAGTATCAGGAACTCGCCGCTGATGCGGTGAAGGAAATCGATGATCTCGGCGCGCTCTATGCGACTGACGCACGCTACGCCAAATTGTCTAGAATATTTAGAGAGGCCACTAGACTTGAGGCCAATTTCTGGCAGATGGGTCTCGAGCTATAATCATTCAAAAGAACACATCACATTTCTGTGAGTGGATGAAACAGGCAATAATCTTGTCGGTCTTCGACTGAATATTGCAAGCTTTCAATATATTTATATCTTTTGGTGATTGCTTATGTCTTTATCCTCATTCTTTCTATCTGATAAACGCCCGGTATTCCTGAAGAATATCCGTTGCCGCCCCATGTTTGGTGGTCACGGATATTATATGAATGGCAAAATGTTTGCCCTCGTTCGTGAAAAGTCACTCTATCTCAAAGCGGGATCCAATAACGTGGCCGACTTTTTACTGACTGGCCAGCTGCCTTACATTCATCAGTGTTTTGGAGAATATTTCCCGACGAACTTCTATTCGGTTCCGCTGAATATTGTCGAGGATGAAGTCCAGCTGACACGATGGATTGCAAAGGCAATACGCCAACTTGCTCAAGCCAAGGAGAGTGCGAAAGCCTCTTCGGCCTTGGATAGCCGACAAAAAAAGACGGCAATCATACGATCTGCCGTCTCGAATACGTTTCTATTTTAAAAATTAGCGCTGCTTAAGCAACCTGTGTCACGCTGGGGATCTTCTTCTCTTCCTCAGCTTTCACGAGGTTGCGGCCAGCTTTCTTGGCAGCATAAAGCGCAAGGTCCGCACGAGACACCATGCTTTCTGCACTGTCGCCAGGCCGGAAAGTTGAAATGCCAATAGAGATCGTTATGCGACCAAGGTTCTCACCGGTAGAACGCTTCACGAGTTCTTTCGCCACAACGTTCTTACGGACCTTCTCAGCAATCACCTTTGCATCTTCAATGGTGGTTCTTGGCAGAATGATGCCAAACTCTTCACCACCATAACGACACGCAATATCGTTGTTCTTGACATTCTGCTTCACCGCCAGCGCCACAAGTCGAAGAACCTGGTCGCCGGTCTGGTGTCCGTAGTTGTCATTAAACTGCTTGAAGTGATCGATATCTGAAATCAACAAGGAGAGGGGAGCATGGCTCTCTTCTGTCTCCTTAACCGCACGCACAAGACTCTGATCGAAATGCTTGCGGTTGTTCAGTGTGGTCAGTTCATCGGTGAGCGATTCATAACGGATCGCCTCCAAACCTTCTTGCAAGACACCGATCTGACGGCGAGAATCAACCAGCTGTTCGCGAAGCTCTTGATTGCTCTCAGCGGTTTCAGTGGTCAGTTTTGCAAGATGAATGACAAGTTGGGAAAGTTGAGAACGATCACTGACGTTCTCAAGAGCGCTCAATGTACGGGCCAGCTCTTCACCGTATTCGGTGGTTTTGAGTGTTCCCTTATCAAGCGCAGAAATCAATTCCCGAACTTCCTCGGAGATCTTGTCGCCAACTTCGTCAATGCGCTCACCCAAACGGTTCGGCGATAAAAAGCGGTTATAGATCTTCTGAGTCTCTTCAGGAGAAATTTTGCCATCACGGGCAAGAATCTTATTGATGGTCCGGTTCAGGGCCCGGTTAAACCCGGAAGCGTAAGAATACCACAGCTCATAGTTGCGTGGAAACGCTGGAAGCTTATTCGTCTTGATGTAATCGAGCGCACTGTCTGCATAAACAATCGTACGCTTGAACTCGTCTTCTTGACTCATGATTGCATCACCGCGTCACGGAAAGGGCTACCCCATAATTAATAAGCTAATTTAACATTAGCTTATTTAATGGGATATACCTAACCAGTGGTTAACCTCAGGAAAATGGGCTATCGGCTTTGAACTTTGGAACGAGTTTCCCGCAGCAGGAAGGCCGGAACATGGCTTGCATTACGGAAAATCGCATCATCTTTAGGTTGATTAGCGCGGCGACCGCCTCTTGGACGAGGTGGAGCAGCACGACGCTCAGCGTGCATTGGAACCAAAGGTTGCTCTTCAAGGCCAGCTGGTACAGATTCGGTTTCCTGAACTGCTGCTTCTTGAACTTCAGCCTTAGGCTTGCGTGAGCGGCTTTTTTCTTTTGGAGTGCGGGTAGAACGGCGGCGAGACTTTTTGTCATCGGCAGGCTTGGAGAAATCAACCGGCTCTCCGACCCACTCGAGCTCTTTACCAATCACGTCGTTAATCGCTTGCAATGCTTTCTGGTCCTTGCCCGTCACAATGGAAATCGCAGTGCCTTCACGGCCTGCACGCCCGGTACGTCCAATACGGTGGACGTAATCTTCTGCATGAATAGGAAGATCAAAGTTAAAGACGTGGCTCACGGTTGGAATGTCAAGACCACGTGCAGCAACATCACTGGCCACCAGAACCTTGATGTGACCCTTTTTAAAGTTGTCCAGCATGGTCATGCGAGAGCGCTGGTCCATGTCACCGTGAAGTGCACCAACAGAGAACTCATGACGCACAAGCGAACGGAAGAGGGTAGCTACATCGCGTTTGCGGTTACAGAACACGATCGCATTCTGCAGATCTTCAGCACCTTCGATCAGCTCACGCAATTTCGCGCGCTTCTCGTAGTCTTCCGCATCAGCCGCCGCAATGCGCTGCGTCACAGTATCCGCTGTTGTAGAAGCTTTTGCCACTTCCACCTTTGCAGGGTTCTGCAAGAACGTGTCAGTCAAACGCTGAATCTCAGTCGGCATAGTTGCTGAGAAGAACAGGGTCTGACGCGTGAACGGGATAAGTTTACAGATGCGCTCGATGTCTGGAATGAAGCCCATGTCTAGCATGCGGTCGGCTTCATCGATCACGAGGATATCAACGCCTTGCAACAGCAGCTTACCGCGCTCGAAATGATCAAGCAGGCGGCCAGGTGTTGCGATCAGAACATCAGCGCCACGCTCAAGCTTGCGGTCCTGCTCAGCAAAGGAAACACCGCCGATCAGCAGTGCGACGTTCAGCTTGTGATTGACGCCATATCGATTGAAGTTGTCTTCCACCTGCGCTGCAAGCTCACGGGTCGGCTCAAGAATAAGAGTTCTTGGCATCCGGGCGCGCGCACGGCCTTTTTCCAGAAGAGTAATCATCGGCAGCGTAAAGCTTGCCGTTTTCCCGGTTCCAGTTTGAGCAATCCCGAGGACATCTCTACGTTCGAGAACGTAAGGGATGGCGCCTGCCTGAATGGCAGTCGGTTCTGTATAGCCAGAGGCTTCTACAGCGGCGAGAACTTTCTCACTAAGTCCGAGAGTGGAAAACGACATATTTCATGTTCTTTACGATAATTGAGGAGAGAAGCTGGAAGCCGTATGAGTTACAGGTTTCTCCAACCAGTTTGGCGGAACACTACATTTCTAAGCAGCGTTGTCAATAAATTCTGCGGTATAACCGATATATTCCTTCAAGTTATGCCAAGGTTGCCGAGTTATAACCTACGCAAAACTCAGCAACTATTCAGAATTAAGTGTCTTTTAAATATCCAGATCAGTCGCGAACTCTGCTCGTTCCTGAATAAAGTTGAAGCGCGCCTCAGGTTTATTGCCCATCAGCTGCTCAACCGCATTGCGGGTTTCACTCACTTCATCCTCGCCAACAACCACTTTAAGCAGCGTCCGACGCTTCGGATCCATGGTGGTTTCCTTCAGCTGAGCAGGCAACATCTCACCAAGCCCCTTAAAGCGGCCAATTTCGATCTTGCCATTCTTCTTGAAGCTGGTTTTCAAAAGCTGCTCACGATGTTCGTCATCACGGGCATAAAGCGTCTTACCACCCTGACTGATCCGGTACAGCGGAGGAACAGCAAGGTAGAGGTGACCGTTATTGACCAAATCCGGCATCTCTTTATAAAAGAATGTGATGAGAAGGGCTGCGATATGCGCCCCATCAACGTCCGCATCAGTCATAATGACAATACGCTCATAGCGCAGATCTTTGTCATCGTAGTTGGATCGCGTCCCACACCCAAGGGCTTGAATGAGATCTGACAGCAATTGGTTTGCGACCAGCTTGTCCCGGCCAGCGTTCGCAACGTTCAGGATCTTACCACGCAATGGCAGAACAGCCTGTGTTGCACGATTACGAGCTTGTTTTGCTGAGCCACCCGCGGAATCACCCTCCACGATAAACAGCTCAGTGCCATCAGATTTGCTTGTAGAGCAATCTGCGAGCTTGCCCGGCAGACGAAGGCGACGAACTGCAGTTTTACGCGCGACGTCTTTCTCCTGGCGACGCTTCAAACGTTCTTCAGCACGATCAACGACCCACTCAAGCAGTTTGTTTGCCTGATTAGGAGAAGCGGTCAGCCAGTGGTCAAACGCATCGCGGACGGCGTTTTCAGCAATACGGGTTGCCTCATTCGTGGCCAGCTTGTCTTTTGTCTGACCAACAAACTCAGGCTCGCGCACGAACACGGAAAGCATACCAGCTGCTGACGTTAAAACGTCGTCACCCGTAATAATGGAAGCCTTCTTGTTGCCAATCAGCTCGCCATAGGCCTTCAGGCCGCGGAGCAGGGCATAGCGCAGGCCCGTTTCATGCGTGCCACCTTCAGGTGTCGGAACAGTGTTACAGTAAGAGTTGACAAACCCGTCGCCAGCAAACCAGGCAACAGCCCATTCAACTGAGCCATGCTTACCTGTCGCCTGTGTCCGGCCTGCAAAAACTTCGTCAGTAACACGGCGCTCTTTCCCAAGAGCCTCTTCCAGATAATCCTTCAGGCCGCCAGGGAAATGGAAAGTCGCAGTCTCAGGCACTCCATTGGCTTCATCGGCAAGAGTCTTGGCACAGCGCCAACGAATCTCCACACCGCCAAACAGGTAGGCCTTGGAACGCGCCATCTTCATCAAACGGGCGGGTTTGAACTTGAGTGTCTTGCCGAATATTTCCGCATCCGGCTTAAACCGCACCATGGTGCCACGGCGGTTGTGAACATCCCCAACCAGCTCAAGGCCGCCATCAGCAAGGCCACGACGGAACGTCTGGCGATACAGCTTGCGGTTACGCGCAACCTCAACGACCAATTCTTCGGAGAGCGCGTTTACAACGGAAATACCCACACCATGCAGACCACCAGAGGTCTCATAGACTTTGCTGTCAAACTTACCGCCGGCATGCAGGGTCGTCATGATGACTTCCAGCGCGGACTTGTCTTTATATTTAGGATGCGGATCAATCGGGATACCGCGGCCATTATCTGTAATGGTCAGATAGCCATCATCGCCCAGGGAGACATCAATCCAGCTGGCGTGGCCTGCAACGGCCTCATCCATGGAGTTGTCAATCACTTCAGCGAACAGGTGGTGCAGCGCTTTTTCATCCGTGCCGCCAATATACATCCCCGGACGGCGACGCACAGGCTCCAGGCCTTCAAGCACTTCAATGTCAGCTGCGGTGTAATCACCCTCAGCACCGACAGGAGCGGCCTTGCCTGCGGATGATGGCTTTGCAGGTGAGGTCGGTGCGCTTGCAGCTGGTGCTTGTTTCTTTTCAGTGCTGCCAGAAGAGGATGTCAGCTCATCCATGCTTTTGGTAACATCTGCAAACAGATCATCAGGCGTGCTCATCGTACCTCTTTGGTCTTGCGCTTAAATAGTCTCGAATCAAACGGCAGTCTTGCAGGACTGAGAGAAAAGGGCAAAGATCTGCCGGAGTTCTACTCTTGTTCCTTGTGGGTAAGCGCCAGACATACGCCTTTTCGCTTACCTGAATGTGCCGAACCCCACCAAAAGCGGGCATCTGATGCCATATGCGCCATTCGCGGCGAAAATACAAATAGCATTTGTGATTGCCCCAAGGCCTGTGATCAAAACTTTACACCGGACATGCACACGGCAGTTACGTCATCTGCTGCAGATTGTTGCGAGCATGCAACAGCATTTTGCGCTGACCCGAATGGTGGAAACTGACACTGGTTCATGAATGGCAAATTGGATAGTTTGCCTTGTCCATGTTTGAGAGATGGTCGAACTGTGTAGGATTTTTGTCAATCAGATAGAAAGCTAGGCATTTGTAAGATCATTTGTGACAATTTGAAGGTATGTCACCTTTGGAAACAAAATTGACATTTTTTCCTTTCATAGCCTGATCACACAACGACGGTATGAAAAGATAAGAAGTCAGAACCACTGACAAGTAGGCAGTGGTCAAGTGAGGCACTTTGATAAAAGCTCTGTTTAAAGATGAAATGGGAACGCACCACAATGCGTTGACGCGTCTTGTAACAAGCTTGAGCTGCGCCTCGGTTCTTACCCTTCTCGCACTCAACAGTGCACATGCTCTGGATACCAACAAAAGCGCAAGTGCAATGGCTGCCGTCAATCAGATGGCAAATGTCACACCTCAGCAAGCCTTAAGGGAAGGGGCCCGCGCTTACTACTCCGGTGAAAAAGACAAGGCACTCTCTCCACTTCGCTACGCTGCTGAAAACGGACAGGCTATGGCAGCCTGGAAGCTCGGCAGGATGTACGCGCAAGGAGACGGTGTGCCGGAAGATGATCTTCAGGCGTTTCAGTATTTTTCCCAGGTCGTGCGCGAATATTCCTCCGATGGCCCCAAAGCACGCTCAGCCCCATTTGTCGCAAGCGCTCTTGTTGAACTGGGCCGCTACTTCCTGACAGGTATTGGCGACAGCCCGGTTAAACAGAACACGCACAAAGCACGTGAGGTGTTCACTTATGCTGCCTCCTACTTTGGAGATGCGGATGCGCAGTACAATCTCGGCATCATGTATCTCAACGATAAGCTGCCAGATTATGATCGCCGTCTGGCTGCCCGCTGGTTGAAGCTTGCAGCCGTAAAAGGCCATGTCGGAGCGCAGGCCAAATTTGGTGAACTGCTGTACTTTACAGAAGAACTGACAACCGCACGCATGACAGGTCTCAAATGGATGACCCTGGCACGCCGGCAAGTGGTTGGCGGTGATAATGACGCCTGGATCGTCTCTCTCCACGAGAAGGCATTTTCTCTCGCCTCAGAAAAAGAGCGTCGCAATTCTGCTGAATGGGCAGATGCATGGCTGGTTAAGCGCGGCCACGTGATTGCTTCAAGCAACTAATCCACTCCCTTCTGGCTTTCTTTTGAAATATGACTTGACCACTCAGGTTATTTCTGCGATTTAAAACATGAGTTCAATATTCAAGTTTTGTTATTGACCTCTGTTTGGCGATTGTAGACCCCGATTGCGGGTCTCTGGAATGTACTTGGGGTGAGCCTTTTGCGCTCACCCTCTTTTTTTGTCTGCACGTCGCAGAAAAGCTAAAATTTTCACAGTCTTCACGTGCATTGTTTAAGCCTCTGAAATTTCAGTCTTTTCAACAGCAGGATGCAGTTTTTGAAATTTTCTCGCATGATTTGGGAAAAACTATAAAACACGCTTGCCAAGCTTTAAAACTCTGCCTATATACCTGCCTCAACAAGACGCCGCGGGGCGTCACGTTGATGAGATCGGAGCATAGCGCAGCCTGGTAGCGCATCTGGTTTGGGACCAGAGGGTCGCAGGTTCGAATCCTGCTGCTCCGACCATTCATCAACACGAAGATAGATCGGAGCATAGCGCAGCCTGGTAGCGCATCTGGTTTGGGACCAGAGGGTCGCAGGTTCGAATCCTGCTGCTCCGACCATCTATCGACCCGAAGATTAGTTCGGAGCATAGCGCAGCCTGGTAGCGCATCTGGTTTGGGACCAGAGGGTCGCAGGTTCGAATCCTGCTGCTCCGACCATCTTCCCTTCTTCTTCCCCTAAATTTCATAATTTAAATAGTCAGCATCGCTGCCTTTTATGCTTTTGTGCCCTCAAATCTGCACAAAGTAGCGCTCCATTTGCATCTACTGTCGCACGTCTCATTCAGCAGCACCGCTCTTTGATTAAAACGAGCAAGGAAGGTTGCTGACAGCGCTCCTCATTCAGTCTCGACATAGGGCCACCCTAAGTGCAAGCTAGCGCTCTACGACCCCTTTAAAATGCTCTACTGAGAAGCTGCAATCCTCACCATAAAACTACAGCCAATGCGCACATAGAAAAAGCCCGAAGGCGAGGGCCTCCGGGCTTCTTAAATCGTACAACTGTGAAACCTGCTTAGAACACGAAGAGATCCAGCACGTAGAACAGAGCGGCTGACAGGATTGCGGCCAACGGAACCGTAATCACCCAAGCCGCAATGATGGTCATGAAGTGCGAGCGACGCACCAGCATGCGGCGCTTTTCGTCTTCTTTCACAGTGTTTTGCTTATAGCTTTCCATGCCGGTGCTTTCTTTCACGAAAGCAATACGACGCTTGGACTTCATTGTGTACCACTCACGGAAGAAGCCAACGCCGAAGATTGCGCCAACGGCAATGTGAGTAGAGCTCACCGGTAGTCCCAGCCAGCTCGCGAAGATCACTGTGATCGCAGCAGAAAGGGAGACGCAGTAAGCGCGCATCGGGTTCAGCTTGGTAATCTTCTCGCCGACCATACGGATCAGCTTAGGACCAAACAGCATCAGACCGAAAGAAATACCAAACGCACCGATCAGCATAACCCAGAGAGGAATTGTCACAGCTTTCGCAATGCCACCTTCCTGAACGGTGTGCACGATCGCAGCAAGAGGACCAATCGCATTCGCAACATCGTTCGCACCGTGGGCGAAGGAAAGAAGCGCTGCGGAGAAAATCAAAGGCCAGCGGAACAGGATACGCAGGGACTGGTTCCGGTTTTCCATACCTTCAGACTGCTTGCGGATTAACGGACGACAAATAGCCAGTGCAGCAACAAAGGCAATTGCGCCAAGCAGCAGAGCGACCTCAATGTCGATCTTTACGATCTTCTTCAGGCCCTTCATTGCCAGATAAGTAGCAAACGCAGCGGCCATAATCGCGATCAACAGCGGCACCCAGCGACGGGCAGCAGCAATCTTGTCTTGTTGGTAGATAATAAAGGATTTGATGAAGGCCAGGAACAGGGCCGCAATAATACCACCCAGAACTGGAGAGATGACCCAGCTTGCAGCAATGCCGGACATGGTGCCCCAGCTGACAGAGCCAAAGCCAGCAGCAGCAATACCGCCGCCCATCACACCACCAACGATAGAGTGGGTGGTGGAGACGGGAGCACCGATCCATGTTGCAAGGTTCAGCCAGACAGCCGCAGAGATCAGCGCCGCGAGCATCAGCTTCACAAAGTCTGTGTAGTCTGTAATTTGCGTTGCGTCGATAATGCCCTTGGAGACCGTCTTCACGACGTCACCACCGGCAATCAAAGCGCCAGCACTCTCAAAAATGGCCGCAAGCAGCAGGGCGCCGCCAATAGTAAGAGCCTTTGAGCCGACGGATGGGCCCACATTGTTTGCTACATCATTTGCACCGATATTAATCGCCAGATAAGCACCAATACCAGCAGCAGCAACAATAATAATAGCGTTTGGATGGTCAGAGACATAAAAACCAGCCATCGCCATAGCGAACATTAGAAAAACAAATGCGACCGCAGGAGCAACCAATGGACGTGCCATTGCATTGCCGGCCAGCTCTAGCCTGGAAAACTTTTCTAAGTCTTTGTCTAGAGTAGGCTTTTTTCTAAGGTTAGACATGCTGTATACTTTTTTCGCCGCGTCTTCTTCGCGTAGTTTCTCATGCACCTGGTAGCAGGCATAACACCTGACTACAATTTTGCACCCTCCCTTCATCACAGGACAAAGGCAGGCGAGCGCACATCTTGAATGTGGCAGTGTTGCCCTCAAATGAGCGGGCACCAGAAAAACACTCGAGGAACTTTGTGTATTGAAGCTACCTTCAAGCGCTTTTATTTCCGGTGAACGCTCAGTTCGCGCGCAAACTAGTTTTGTCTCCGGTATATTTCAAGTTAAAATTACCTATAAACTTTGGAGAAGTAACTAGTCACAGAAATATCACGAAAGCTTCGCAATTTCTTAATTAAAATTCGCTCAACGTCAAGTCCGGTAATACTGGAAATAAAACCGCAATTATTGCATCGGTTAGCGCAATTATTGCACTTAAGGCCGCAATGAGTGCATCTATAGCTATTTACTAAGAGAAATCGGTATAGCTTGACCAAGTGCATTGACACCAATGGCATAATTGGAGAAGAAACAGGAAAACTGGTATATCGCGTTGGAGAGTGTGTTTCCGAATCCAATGCGAAAAAGAGAGGTTACATGGTAGCTCGCATTTACAATCCAGCCAAAACTGCAATGCAGTCCGGAACAGCCAAAACCAACAATTGGGTGCTGGAGTTCGATCCACAGTCCCCAAAATCCATTGATCCGCTGATGGGCTATACGTCATCAGGTGATATGAAGCAGCAGGTAAAGCTGAAGTTCCCGACCAAGGAAGAAGCGGTCGCCTACGCAACACGCAACAATGTTGCATACCGTGTTGACGAAGAGAGCAAACGCAAGCACCGCCGCGCATCCTATTCAGATAATTTCCGTTTTGACAGATTATCTCCGTGGACACATTAAGTTTCAGCATTGAGATTATTCTCTAACGGCCTTATGAAACATCCCACGCAACGAGCGATCCACTCGCCCTTGCAAAAGCGGTCCCTTAGCTCAGCTGGATAGAGCACCGGCCTTCTAAGCCGACGGTCGCAGGTTCGAATCCTGCAGGGATCGCCAATTATTTCAATGAGTTAGAGCCGTACTTTTGAAAACGGACCCGACTGTTTTACAGCGTGTTTTACAGTTCTGTTCACTTTCTGGCTCGATCCATTCCCAATATTACTTGATCGCCAAGCGTCTGAGTTTTGCTCAGATAGTGCTTTTCTAAGATGGTTTCCACATCTTTGAGGCTATGCCCGGATAGGGCAGCAATCTGCGGAACTGTTGCTCCTGCTTCAGCCCACCTTGTAACCGCAGTGCCGCGCAAATCATGGAAAGTTCTTCCCGACACTTCGGCTGCTTTCATAGCTTTCGACCATGAAGTCTTAAAGCCATCACTTGTCCAAGGTTTTCCGCGTGAGTTGGTCAGCACGAAAGTAGATAGTTGCTCGCTGCCTTTCTGTCTTCTCTTCAGCTCCTCGACAACGATCCGCAGTTCTTGTGAGATTCGGATACTCACTTCCTTTCCCGTTTTCGCCTGAGCTAGCTGGATGTGCTGATCTTTAACGTTTGACCACTGCAACGCGAGGATGTCTCCCTGACGTTGTCCGGTGTGTAAGGCGAGTGAAAGTGCTGCCCAGATCGAGTAGGGCGCTCTTGTGCGCATTAATTCCACCTCATCCTTGGTCCAGACAGAGGAAACACGAGTATTCTTGTAGAGGCGCCCTCCGCCCGCGCAGGGGTTTATATCGATGATCCCATTGTCTATGCTATGCGAGAAGATCCGCTTCAGAACAGACCACATGCGATCCGCCTTTCGAGGTGTCTGCGCATGCGCATCCCGCCACTTCTTGAAAACATGCCTTACACGCGAGTCCTTTAGCGCTGTAGTTGGCATATCTCCAAAGTCGTCTTCAATCATTTTAAAAACAGATGAGTAGTCCCGACGCGTTGTATCTGCAAGATTGAGATACTCAGCTGACGCTTTATAGGTTGCCACCAGTCCTTTGACCGTATCAAGGGAAACCTCTTTCCCTTTTTGGTGTACGGCGTTGTAGCTTACAACGAACTCAGGAGTGCCAGGTTCTCCCTGAAGTCTTGGGCCACCTCTCCATGCATAGTAGTAATACCGGCCACGGCTCTTAATCCGGTGTATGCCTTTCAACTTAACTCGCACGACGCGCCTCCAGCCAACTGTCAAGTGGGTTTTCGTTGTCTGCTTTTGGCTGCAACCCTGACATTCTATCGAAGTGCAGATCAATGGCCTTCTTGTCCCAGCGCTGGGTGCCGGGAAGAGGAGGGGGCGCAAGCCCCTTCTCAATCCAGTTATCAAAGCCACTTACAGAAAGGCCACAGTACTCAGCTGCCTGCTGCTTGCTTAGTAGTCTTTGCATCTACGCCCCCTAAGTTGAATAGCTTCAGGATTTGCCCTGTGTGATGGCGCTGGCAGGCTTCTTTGGCCTCTTCCTTACTTTTCACAGAGTTAAGTTTCTCATATGATGGATACGCTGAACTACGAGGACTCAATCGAAGTTGAATTCTCCAATCTTGATCTACGCGGTCTGGTGAGAATATTTGATATTCACCAGCGGGGACTTGCGCACCGATCAATATCCCTTCTTCCCACTCTAGCGGCTTCATACTCTGCTCTATGATTGAGCGCAGTGCTGAAGGATGGGACTTAAGGATTTGCATTACCTCGTCTGGGTGCTCAGGGGCCGCCTCTACCATGTCTACCCAATTCGAGTAGATATCTTCCCATTCACTATCATGGCTCGACTGGTAAAGACCTGCATTCATCATTGCTTGTGTTGGTATGCGAGGAACTAGCTTGAGCGCATCTTCATTTAGTTTGATCTGTTCCATTGGTTTACCCGCCTTCATGGGATTGCTCGATCAGACTATGAGTTGCCCCATAACCTCGACCATCGAGCATGAATAGAAAGTAGCGGCCACTTTGTCGCTCAACGGCAACAGCGTTATGTGGTCCAACGTTGAGCATTTTGACCGAACACCCACCCTCGCGACTAAACGTTTTTCCTTCGTCTTGCTGCGTCAGATACCTCTGCAACATGCGTCACCTCATGGGGTTGTTGGACTAATCGCGAAATGGGCCAGTGATGTTGAACGGGCCAAAGCGCACGACATAATCAGCACTCAGACTCCGATCGATGTGCGGCCAGTGCCAAATGAATGGCGTAATGATGATTGCTAAGTACTTCATTCTTCACCTACCGGACTTTGTTGGATTGCTCAGACAAAGTACTTAAAGCCTGAACACCCATCTTAATTTTACTTACTCGCGACATAACAATCCGCAGCGCTTCCCTCTTGGCCTCAGTAGCATCCAAGCGCGCAATAGGCCCAAGCAGGACCGCGTCTAATCCAACGCTACGACAACTCAATACCCACTCTCCTTGGTAGCGGATGTTTCTTTTTGTAATCGTGATTACAAGCGCACCAGATTTAAGCGACCAGCACGTTTGCACTCTGCGCTCATCGTACTTGTCGTAGCTCGTTGCATCTTCCCAATTTAAATTAGCCATTTCACTCACAGGCATTAGTTGGACTTAGTTTAAGTCGGGCTTGGGAGGGCTGAACTCAGACCACAAGACAGCGTTATTTCCATCTCCATAGCCTGCATCGTTGTCATCCCAGATTTCACCATCGATGTTGATATAGCCGTAGACAGGATACTGATCGTAACCAGTATCGACCCAGAACAAGGCCATGCCGCCGCTCTGGTATGTTTCCATTGACCGCCACTTAAGTATTGCCTCTGTAGTCATCACGCAGCCTCCTTCGAAAACTCATCAACGTTGCACTTGTGAACCTTGAACTCCGTTACTGTGGCCCATGGGTTTGCATCCCAGCCAAAGCCACGGTCTTTGTTGAGGGAGTCCCAGAGTCTTCGAAACTTATCCCGGAGAACTTCGTTCTCGCGTTCAACGCCGATATCATGCTCTGGATAGTTGCCGGTGATCCAGCGTTTTAGCTGCATGCCTTCAGATACAGCATCTGCGGCAGAGATTTTCTGAAGTAGCTCCACCCGCACGCCAGTAACCTCGAGAGTGATGCGTGAATGCTGGCGTGGCATGAATATTGAGGGTTTCCAGCGACGCTCGTCATCACCAACAGTTGCCCGATACCGAATTTCACCGACTTGCGGGCATCCGCATATCTCAGAGCAACCACATTCAACTTCTTCAATCCGCGCCCATGTTTCACGTACCCACAAAAGGTCGCCTATTGCATGCTGAAGCAGTCCATGTTTTGGGGCGTCAATAACATGGGTGATCACGCCCATTTTTGTTTTTGTTGGTTTCTTGATCTGCAGTGTATTGTCGTTGCGGACGCCTTTAACAATCCTTCGTGTTTGGGTCTTGTGCCCTTCCAAAAGAGCACGAACCATAGGGCCGGAGAATAGGATTGGTCTGATGGCCATTAGGATTTAGCCTCCCCATAGGACGTCAATAGCTTTCGGTCACCGTTCTCCTTCAGATCGCGTTCACATGCTTCGGCTTTGTGCTTGAACTCTTCAAGCGACGAACAGCCAAAGCTTTCATAGTCAGGATTTCTGAGCGAAAGAGCCTGCCGATAATCAGCGAGGATGCTGCTCAGGGTTGGCGCACACTCAGCGCATACGGTGACGTCATCTCCGTATGTGAAGTGGGGGGTGTCTTCAAAAATTGGAGTGTCGCATCCTTCACAACCTCCAATCGTGTCAGCCAACTCTTCCTCTATCTCCTCGACTTTGAGCAAGGCTGCCACAAATGATTTGTGTGTCGGCTCTAAGAGAGCTTGACGCTCCTTTTCAATAGACTTCAGGTCGGCTTATGCGGCTACCCAGTCTTCGCGGGTGTAAGACATCACGCTTCCTCCCAGCACTCAGCGACTTCAAGTTCATCAGCTTGGAAGGCAGTCCACCTGCTGCCTATTGTTTCACGCAAGAACTCGGCTCGCCCTAAAGCTTGCTTTTCCGTCATAAGCTTGGCTTCATACAGATTATGGGAAAAGCAGGGGGAGCCGTCGCAGTCCTTTAGATCAGCATTTTTACCGGCCAGCTCATGGTCTGCGCCGATGTAGTACTCAGCAGTTTTCTCATTTTGTATGAACCAAGCATTGCTTCGCTCGACGCTTGCAGTTTTGATGCCCATCACGCTGCCTCCCGTTCTTTCAATGCTTCAGGTTTGTCCGGCTGCACGTTGTACTGGTGCCAGGCGCTTGGTGAGGCTTCATAGGACTCGTAATGCTCCTCTTCGCGGAGATCTGCTAGCCCGCAATTGACAGCCGCAGCGTGTGCCCGATGCTCAAGCTTTGTCACTTCAAGAGCCTGAAAATTGAGATTGGTTGATGTCCGCTCAATCTGCTTCTGGCCGGTGGCTTCAAAAGCTTTCTTCGAGAGAGTTTCCATCTTCTTCCTCTCCCTATGAAGCAGCTTTACTGCCTCATAGAGAGCTGTGACCTTCTCAAGAGAGGCGGCCATCAGGCAGCCTCCTGCGGTGCTTTACGGTTCATTTCTGCAGCTTTGCGTTCAGCAGCCTTCTCAAGCTTATTGTTTTCGCAATTGGCGTAGAAGTAACGACGGCCAGCTGCGCCTGATGCGCACTCAAGTTTGAAGTATTGATCGTAAACCGCTCGATCTCCCCCTGTGATTTCTGTCTTCAAGGGGAAGCCTACGGGCAGGGACAAATGATGGCGTTCAATACCGTGCTCATCCATGAAGGTTCTGAGGGTTTTGTCTGCTTCACAGGCTTCATCCCAGAGGGCTTGCAAGTCTTCGTCAGAGTGTTTCATGCGGCTTGCTCCAGTTGTATCCGCTGAACAAGGTCAACGATTGGATGTTGCAGGTACTTGGGAAAGCGAAAACCGATCTGCGCCAAGCGTTCGCTTACATGCTCCCACCACACAGGATGACGCTCGGCCAGCTCAGGAACTTCTTCCAGTTTCACCGGCAGGCGGGTGCAGCGCTCCTTGCCAAACAGCTCCACAACATCAGGGTGGGTTTGGTAGGGGCGGATGATGTGAGAGAGGCAGAACTCCTCAAGGTCTGTGACTTTGTGTGTCATGCTGCCTTCCTCACTCTTGCTGCTGTCAGGATGCGTTTTGCTGCTTTCTCATCGCCAGAGATAGCGTAGAGATCTCGTGCGACTGCGAGCGGGTCGATGCCTTGGGTTTTCCAGAACAGGTGCTCATTCTGGCTGTGCTGCTCGTCGTGTTTCCCTCTGATCATCGGAACCACCCAACAATCATCAGGCTTGGTGGCTTTGCCGGTCCTCGACTTGTTGTAAAGCGGGTCGCCATATCGGACATGGCAAGGATCAACGCCATACCGGCCAGTGATGAGGCATGGGAGTTTGCGGACAAAGGCCAGGTGGCCTTCATCCTTTTTGCGCGCGTGTTCCTTCCCTGAAGGATCGAGGGAGAAAGCAGTGTTGGGGCGGCGTAAACGGAAGCCCATCACTTACCCCCGTCAAACTGGGCGCAGCGAACCGTCACAGCTGCCTGACAAAGCTCACTGAAGGATTGCTCCCCAATTGCGCGAATGCTCTTCTGGTGGCCTGTGAGGGCATTCTTTGCTGCTTTTGGATTGCCAACCTTGGCAAGATCTTCCATCAAAAGCTTGAGTATGGCTTTGGAGTCTTCATCCAGAGATTTGCGGGCTTCAGGGTCTAGTTGTGACCAGATCGCTGTTGCGCCTTGAGAGAGTGGATTGTCGCTAATCCCTTGCGCTCCTTGTCCACCGCCCTTGATAGTTTCAGGATTACATTGTCCGTCTTGCTGAGCAGCTTCTTGCGCTTTTTTGCCTGCCTGATCGCCAGTTTCTCCCCTTTCAGCTTGTTGCTGATGTGCATCTGCAATGTACTCCGCTTGGGTTTCATCAGTAGCGGCGAGGATTTCGCCCTCTATTGTTTCAGCTGCAGCGTTGTAGCCTTCCTGAGGGCCTGCTAGAGGGCTAGCACGTCGCGCCTCTAATCGTTGCGCAAGTCCGCTCGATTTACGCTCAGGGGCATCGAAAGCACGCTCTACCTCATCCGCCTCATAGATCCCTGAGAAGCCGAATGCATAACGTGCCGCTTGAATCATTGCTTTGTGGCGCAGC
The DNA here is from genome assembly GCF_001623225.1 of Pseudovibrio sp. Ad13. Classification (NCBI taxonomy): domain Bacteria; kingdom Pseudomonadati; phylum Pseudomonadota; class Alphaproteobacteria; order Hyphomicrobiales; family Stappiaceae; genus Pseudovibrio; species Pseudovibrio sp. Ad13. The sequence goes on from NZ_LMCC01000013.1 coordinate 422,611, forward strand.
ATCCGCCGCGGCCATTGCCTCCATGGGTCTGTGCCGCGCTTGCACTCCTCCATGTATTCGGTCGCTGAGATAGCGCGTGTTCGGTCCTTGCGGAACATCCGGCATGTGATCGCAATGACTGCACCGTTGTCGTCCAGCTCGTCTTGAAACTCCATGCCGTCGAATTGAGGGTTGGAGTTGATGAGGTTGGCCCACCCATCGACGGAGACAATCGGAGCAACACCGCCACCCTTTGCAGGGAAAGCATAAATCTCCTTGGTAAGTGGGTTCAGATTGTACTCATGGGCAACGACCAGAAATGCAGCAAACTCCTCTTTGGAGGGTGGCTCTTTGTTTTTGTCCGGTTTCATGATTGTGCTACGCAAGGTCTGCTCGAAAGTAGAGGCATCCATGCCATAGCGCTCAGCCATGGCCGCAGTTATACTGCGACCGTTACCATTGGATGTGAGAGCAGTGCTACTCATGCTGCTTTCTCCAGAACCGGCAAGTCGTTTGCTGCTTCAAGGTTCTCCAGCTTGGAGGAATACCATTGAGGGGTAATCCAAGTACGAGGCTCTCCGGTTCCGGCAGGCCATTCTTCCTTACCGAGGCAGTCGGCAAACAGCCGAATAGAGCGACGTAGTTCACGGCGAGCAAGCTCAAGATCTTCTTCACTCAGTTCGACAACCTCGACCGTGTAAGGAGCACTAGTCTGTACAAAAACGAACGCAAACCCACGACAATCAAGATCGCAAACCTCGCGAAGGCCCTCAGCAACCAAGGCGGCTTGCATGTTGTAGCCAAGGTCTGCGATTGAGTTCTGTACTTTCCGGGCTTCCCGCGTTGTTTTCAGGTCAACCGGGTAAGCGTCATTGAGGTCAACAAGGTCAGGGCGCGCTTTCAACCAAATGTGGGTTTCAGGGTCTTTCCAGATCAAAGAGCGCTCAATCGCACCGTCAAGGATTCCAGACTGTACCATCCCAGAATTTCGTAAGCCGGAGTTGGGGCAGTTAGCTTGCCAGGGGAGCATGCCTGCCATTCCCTTGAGGTCATGCATCTGCTCGGTTGAAAGAAGGCGCTTACCTGAAAGCTCCTGATCAGCGATCCATTCCTTGCAGACGTTGGCGTTACCGTTCCATTTTTTCTCGGTGCCCGTCTTTGGGTCTGTGTAGGTGGCGGGCTTTACAGCGAACTGCTCATCAAATTTGCCTTCTCCCAAAAAGAGCGTGTGCGCAGCTTGCCCAAGCCGAAAGTGATCCTTGTCTTCGCGTGGCTCAGCTTCAGGATTCAGATAGGAAGTTGCCCAGTACTCAGCCGGTGAGCCGTTAGCGATAGTGCGCAGCCCACTAGAAGAGATGGAAGGGCCAGCGCAAATGTGGGAATGATACTTTTCAATCGGAAGTTCGGCATAAATACCCGGCTCGCTGATTGTGTAGGTATCCCAAATTTTCTCAGACATGATGTTATCCCGCGATTGTAGCGACCCAGCGGTCAGCGTGAGTGAAAAACTGAGAAGCAACAAAGGCTATTGCTCCCCATTTGAAGGCAGCAGGAAGAGCTGCCCAAAACCCAAAACCCTGCATGTGAAACTCAGTATTTGATTGAAACGTGGGGGATGGCGCCGGAGGCGATGGCCTGAACAATTTTCTTGGCGCGATCCTCGCCAATGCCAGCTGCCTCCATGATTGCTTTCAGCGCTGCATTGTTGAACTTCTTGCGGTGCTCGATGTTTGCCGCACGAGCTTCATCAGCCTCCAGCTTTGCGTCTTCTTCTGCCTTGCGCTTTGCTTCAGCTTCTGCAACAGCTTTCGCCGCAGCTCTAGCCTTGTCGGCTTCGATCCGTTCTTTCTCAGCCTTCTCCTCAGCCTCACGGGTTTTCTTCCGCTCAGCTTCAAGCTTTGCCTCTTCTTCCGCTTCGCGCTCCTTGCGGTCGGCTTCTGCCTTGGCTGCTTCAGCTTCTTTCTCAGCTTCAAGCGCAGCCAACTTGCGCTGTTGCTCTTCGGTGTGAAGGGCCTGCTTCAGATGCCTGTCGAGGCTTTCGAGAGTGGTGATTTTCTTTGAGCTTGCTTGATCGGCGAACTCCTGCATTGCGCCCTCTGTGACATCAACAGAGCGCACGGCATCAATCCGCTTTTGAATGTCGGCAGAACTCTCATTGAAAGCGACGCAGCCGTTCTGGATGATCCCCTCAATGATAGCGCGATGGGAAGCGATGCGGCTCTGTTCCTGCGCTTCCCAATTATCAAGGGGCAACCTGCGTTCATCGCGCATAGCATCAAGAAAGTCGCGCATGGTTTTACGCCGCGCATCAATAGCAGTGGCCTGCGCCTTGATCGAAGCCACTTTTTCCTTACCCGCACCATCAATGGCAGTTTTCAAAGTTGAGCACTGGCGCGAGAAGGAGATAATCGCCTTCCGGCCTTTCTCAGTGCTCAGATCAGCCTTGAATGCTGCGTTCTCAGCTGCGATGACAGCCTCTAGATCTTCAAAGCTGATGCCTTCCTCACCGAAGTATTTCTCCGGGTTGGCGCGAAGGTCAGCAAGATCAAGTTTCTTGCGTTCCTCATTGTCGGTCACTGCGTTCATGTTAGGCTGCTTCCTTCTGTTCAAAGCTGTCAGCTTTTGCCTGCCAGTGTTTGGCGAGGCGCTCATACTGCCGAGCGAAACTCAAAGAGCCGGCACTCCCGGTTTGCTCATGAATTTCTTGATGAGTGAGGCACATATCGCGGTACTTCTGAGCCCACCGCAGACAGTCCCCATGGGTCATGGTTTCCAAGGCACTTCCTCCTTTCGCAAAGCAAAGTTGTGGCGTTCTGCGGAACGATAGGCTCCGCAGTTGGGTGGTGTTTGGTTGTCTGTGAGTTTGCCCTTTAAGGGCTCAAATCAGGGGCGCGTTATTATGCGGCCTCCGCAAGATTACTTTCCAGATAGGCGCGCAGATCAACGACTGATATTGCCTTGTCCAGCTCCCTAAGAGGCCGGTAATCGTCTAGTTCAGGGTCATGCACTAGCAAGGAGCCATCTCGGGTTGCCCAATCGCGCAGCTCTTCAATGTGCTCCTGCAGCGATTCCAGAATTGCGGAACCCATCTCAGAAAGGCCGGAGTCCTTCAGATCTAGTTCAATGTAACGGCGTCCCTTACGGTCAATCCGGCGATGGCTGGCAGGGAACAGGGAGTAATCGAGGTCTGAGATCTCAAAGCAAGGCAGGAAGATACGAGCTTCAAGCTCCTGATCTTCATAGATCTTGTCGAACTCAGCTAGGATCAAAAGCTCACCGAACTTTGCACGGTTGGTAGAGCAGGCCGACATGGCGACAAGCTCAAAGGGGAACACGTAGTGTTTCATGCTGCCATCCTCATTTCACTGTTGTAGGCGTCCCAAAACTGTTCCGAGATGTGCTCGCTGCGGTAAACGACTGCAGAAAGCATAAGCCATAGAATGCGCTCTTCACCTTCGCTTTTGGCATCAAGGCGCCTCTCACGGTCAGAGCCAGCTTCCTCAACTCTGATCTCCTGAATAACGAAGCCGTCGCAATCTTCATCGAGCGCGCAATTGATCTTCGCTTCAATCACCTGCTCGGCGTAAAGAAAACCGTTGGAGGTCAGATCCAAGGTCGTCTGAATGTCCGTCTCGAAGTCCATCAAGAATCTCATTTTGTGAGTGGTTCAATTCATTTGATGCTGTGAATAATACAAAACGGATTTACATTGTCAAATACAAAATGTATTGAATGGAGGGATTTTTAAATCGGGCACTGAGTTCGTAATGAGGAATTTCAATGACTGGCTGGATACGAATTGACCGTGCGCTCTTTGATCATCAGGCTCTTTCAGACCCATGGGAGTGGGGGTGTTGGTGTTGGCTGATCTCACAGGCTGCATGGCGTGAAACCTCCATTTCCCGGCGAGGAAAAAAGATCGATGTAGCAGCGGGCCAGCTTTGCTACTCTTTCCGCTTCCTCTCAAAAAAGTGGGGGTGTTCTGTTGGGAAAACGCGTCGGTTACTAAATCGGTTCGCAGAATGGAACATGATAGAGATTGAAACCGGCACAGGTGAAAGTTTGATAACTATCTGTAATTACGGCAAATATCAGGACGCGGAAGCGGGCGGCGAAACAGTAACGGAACACAAACGAGCACGAGAGCGGAACGCAGGCGGAACACCCGCGAGCACAAAGAAGAACAAGAGAACAAATAAACAAGGGAACACAGAACCAGATTCTCAATCTACTGACGTAGATCTTTTCGAGCCGACGAAAGTTGTTACGGTTGAGGAGGTGTTTGCCCAATATGTTGCCGCTGTTGATGACTACAACGCAGACCTTGCACCCGGTGCAATCGAGTTACCAAAACCGTCGGTTTTGTCCGAGAAGCGCCACGCAGCATTGAAGAGAGCCCTAAAGGCGATCCCTGCTGGAAAGACGTTTGCCGACGTTCTGAAGGCTATCGGAATGTCCCCGCATTTGCTCGGGTTTAATGACCGTCAATGGCGCGTCGATATTGATTTCCTATGTCAGAAAGACAAGCTCATACAGATACTTGAAGGTAAATATTTTGGGTCATCTGGTGGCTCTAAAGCCCAAGGAAACGGGCGCGTTTCTGGCGCTGATCTGTTTAAATAAAGCTACTAAAGGAGTTTGATATGAATAGCTTAACGGTCACGGATAGCACAATCCATTGCTTGGATCAGTGTGCAGCTTATGCTGACGCATTCGGGCGATTGCAGGCAGGCTTGAAACACAATCGAGGGCTTCAGGCGGGAGAGCATCCTATAGGCGTGCACGACCTGCTTCAGGAAGTCTCAAAGAGCGCAGGGAGCCTTTATCGGATAGCAGACGAAGAGCAGATTGCAGATGCCATCAAGCTCGTTTACGCCAATCATGCAACCTATTCGCCGGATGTCGCGCAAAACAACATTGCCACCCTGGCTTACATTTTCAAGCGCGAAAAGATGCTGGTTGGTGCTCTTTATGAAGGTGGTCTTGAGTGTCTGAAGAGTGTAAGGCGAATGCCTGAAGTCTCCGAGCTGTATCAGGCAGTCAATCTCAAGCAACGGAAGCTTTTGGAAGAAAAAGAACTGATTGAAACAATTCAGCAATCCTAACCGCGAATCTCGTTAGAATCCCCTTAGATCTGAGGGGATTTTGATGAGTAATGAAGACAACTTCGATATTTGGGGTTTCCTGAAGGGCGCTGCGTTGCTCACGATTGCAGGCATGTTTGCGTGGGACTATTTCACAACTGCTGAGAAAGATCCCGTGATCTCTGCTGGAGAAGATGCGATAGAGCTGCACCTGATCCGCCATGCTAACTGGCCCGCTGTCAGTTGCCTTAAGAAGCCAGTAGATGAAATAAATTTTGTTTTCTGCTATCCGGCAGGCGCGAGCGGTGATTATGGTCCGCTTTTTGCCGTTGAGAACCAAGGAGGAGAGCCGGTCGTTTACGCTATCAACGGCAAGGCGATTCCGATACTGGAATACGTTACGATTGAGAAAGACAACGGCACACCGGTGCAGCTGGCTCTTTGGACTGGGAAAGCGATCGATATCGCTGGCGTTTTAGCTGAGTTTTGACTTTGCCTACCATTCGCCTGTAGCGATAATTTTATGCATGGCGCGGATTTCGTCAGTTGGGATCCGCAGCTCGCTTCCGTTGTAGCGTGAAAGCACCCGGAAGCCAGATTCTACCCGCTCATAGCGACCAACTTGCCAGACAGGGATGCCCTGCTTTTCGTGCAACACAGCAGTATATTCGCCGGGGCGCGGAAGCTTTTTAGGGTTCACGAAAAGCGTTTCGCCTTCGTGATATCGCGGCTCCATTGATGAGCCCGGCATGTAAAGCGCAAAGGCTCCTTCTATGCCCATAAGGGAGCCCGGTGCGCCTATTTGATCCAACGCTTCGCCAGTGGCTTCCAGATAGTCCTCATCCCGGCCTGAGATTGAGCCATAAACCGGCACCGTGAAAGGGGTTAGCAGACTTGCGATCTTGTGTTGCTTCGCGGTAGGGCGCGCCTGTTCAGGTTCAGTGGGCGCCAAATCTTTTCCGAACATCAGCCAGGTTAGGCTCACCCCAAAAAAACGGGCGTAGCGCTCGATAGCCTCTGCCTTCGGCTTGCGCGTTCCGTTCTCGTGGTGGGTGTAAGTAGGGGTCTTGATGCCAAGAGCGTCAGCTGCATCAGCTGCACTGGCAAAACCTGCCTTCTCTCTGGCCGCCTTGAGTCGGTCTTTAATTTCCTGTGTCATGGCATACAATATGCCCCCTTACAAAATACATTTGGTATTGACACTGATAAATCCGTTTTGTATTTTAGCTCCATCACGATACAGGATGGAACCCATGGATAATCAGTCAGTGAAAGAGCTGCGGAAGACGCTGGGTTGGTCGCAAACCGAACTCGCCGATTTCCTCGGCGTAAAGCAGCCCACTGTTAACCGTTTTGAGCAGGGGCAGGAAATCCCTGATCCCTCAAAGCGGCTCCTCTACCTCTTAAAAGCTCAAAGCCAAATGTCGCTTGCGGCCTAGGCTCTGCCTAGCGGGGGCAGCTGATCTTTCCTCCCAGTCAGCTGCCCTCGGGACCCGGGATTACTGCCCCAATACTGCTCGGTAGTAGTCCTGTTGAATGTCATAGAAGACGGGCAATCCATCAACCTTATGAGGGGATCTTCTGATGATCTCCTCGGCCTTATCTCCCTCCAGCTCTTGCAGAGCGGTGATCATAAGAGCCTCAAGGAAAGCCAACCTGTCCTCTAGAGAGCCGCTTATTCTCGCAGGTCCGAAACTCGGTTCCTGATCAGTTGGCTCAGCACTGCTTTTTACATCTTCCATGCTGGCGATCCTTGCAATTTAGCCAGTGAGGAGCAGGGGGCTTCTTTGGAGTTGGGCCTCGCTTAGGAGCCCCCTGCATTTTCGCTACACCATTAAGCTAGCCCCTCTCACCGATTGTGTCATGGGGGCAAAATACAGGAAAGCGCTCCATGAACGCACCGAGAACATCTGACCAGTTCAACAATTGGATTTGCACGCAGATAAAGAACCTCGTGACAGCGTTTGGCGTTGAGAGTTCCGCTGAAGTGTTGGGGCACTCCTCAGGCACTATCCGCAAGACCTACCAAGTCAACGAAGCGCGCAGCCTGACCCTCAAAGACACACTCTATCTTGAGCGCGAGATGGCTGCCATTGGCTTGGAACCAAGCCTGTCCAAGGCCCACCTTGAGGCTTGCGGCTATGAAGTGCGTAAGAAGGCTGAAGGGGTTGCCAAATTGGACCCGGCAGCCGCGGCAATGAACGTTGTGCCCGTGCATTGCGACAGCATGAAAGAGATCGTGCAGGCCGCAGAAGACGGTGAAATTTCCCCCAAAGAACACGAACGCATCAAGAAGAGCTTTGAGCAGATCAAGGAACTGATGCGCAACTACGACGCGAGCTACAACGCCAGCCAACACCAGATGGCTGCGGAATGAACCAGACCACCACCAGCAATCCGCAGGAGATGCAGCACATGAGCAATCAAGTCGATAAAGAAGCCCTGTCCACGGCTGTCAAAGAAATCCTAGACGTTGAAACCGTCATTGAGAGCGACAAAGGTTCGTACATGTCCAAGTGCGCAACCAATCGCGAGAAGATCAAGGAGATCAAGCAGGACGCCCGTGACAAGGGGGTTCCGACCAGGGAACTCAATGCAGTGCTGAAGCGTAAAAAGCTGATGGATCAGGTTGAGGCTGTTGTGTCCAATATGGATCAAGACGAAGCCGAGCTGGTTGATCAGATGGAGCTGGCACTCGGTTGGGCAGCCAATGACAATGAAGACCAGCCAGAGGCCGCCTGATGTACCTGGCGCTCGACCTTGGTGTGAAGACTGGCTGGGCTCGTTGGGAGCCCGGTCTTTCTAAACCAGTCTCAGGAGTTTTTGACTGCGGGGCTAAAGACAAAGCAGGCGGGTACGGCGGCAGAAGTCTTTCTTTCTACGGTTGGTTGCTGGGAAAGATCGAAAGCTTTGGCGTTACGCACCTTGCAATTGAAGATGAGCTTCCAGCTATCAGTGGAAAGCCGATGAACCGGGGCAATGAGCAATGGCAGCCCGCACAACATCGACTTTGTGAGATGGCAGCCGTCGCGAACCAGATCCCGTATCAGAAGATCACCATGCAGAAGTGGCGCAAGCACTTCATTGGCCGATCAGTCGCTCCAAGAGGAGTGAAGAACGGGCGGGCTTGGATCAAGCAACAAGCCATTCAACGTTGCAAGCTCTTGGGGTGGGATCCAAAGGATGACAATGAAGCGGAAGCGCTTGCTTTGATGGATTTTTTTAGATCCACCCAGTCACCTTCCTACGCAGTGCAGACAACAGACCTTTTCACCAATCTCTAGCTTATGAGGTGCCGTTATGGACCTTTGGAATTCTAAGTCTATTGAAGAGAAAATCGAGTTCATGAAAGAGATGAAGCTTCAGGGTGCTTCTGCAGGAGAAACCGCAAAAGTTCTTGGGGTTGGTAAGTCAACTCTCACATCCTTCTTATGTCGCAACTTTACCTCATGGTCAGGGCTTTTGCAGCATGGCACGCATGTGCCGGGTGATGGTGGAATTGATAGCGACTTGGATGTGGCAATCGTTGAGTGTCATAGCCACCTAGAAGCGCTTTATGAGCACCACCCGGAGCGAGCACCAAAGAGCGACGAGACGAAACAGCTCTATAATGGCTCTTTGCCACACAGGTCTTCGGTAGTCACCTACACCTATCCTGCATTTGCTGCATGAGTACTGTCGAAAAACGCCTGAATGAGATGATCGCTAGCTATCAGCGGCGAGAACAGGCGCATAACGATCTTGCTGAAAAGTATCAGGTTGAGCGTCGAAAAAACCAGCCATTGAAAGAGTCAAACGAAGAACTGCGTTCTCAGAACAAGGAGTTGCGCTCTCAAAATCGCGATCTGAAGAGGAGGTTGCAACGTGCCAGCGGTAACGACAACCGACACGAGGGAAGCGGAAAGCCTGTGCGCAGAACTGAGCATAGAGGTACTTCACGCGAGCAAGCGGATCAGAACTGGGCCTTGCTCACCTCAACAGACGCACTCCGCAGTGCGGATCCAGAAGATGATCAATCTGCGGGGCAGGGAGCATGCGTGGGCAGTTCTATACGCGCTTTCCGAGATGGAAAACCCACCAATCGAACTCAAAAGCTCCCTGATCGGCGCGGTAAGCGACCTGTTCTCCAATTACCCGGCTTGGGAAAGAAGGCTGGGTGACTTCCTGAACGCGCTGGACTTGCTCGACCTTGAAGAGTTGCAGCGCCTTGCTTGGAGCGGCCCCGGCATTGATGGGGCGTCACCGAAAACCCGAATTTTGATCACCGGCTATCTGCAAGTGTTGCTTATGCCGGTCATGGAACCTCAAGAACAAGGTGTGTTCTTATGATTGCACAAAAATGGGAAGAGTTAGACCGGCAGGACCAGATTACTGCCGTACAAAGCCTTGCAGACGGAACACGGTCTACACGGGTAATCCTTGAAGAACTGTCCTTTCGATACACAGGTATCACCACCGGCAGTATTGCGGGTATTATCCGCCGCTCTGGCGGCAAGCTTACAGGGCGTAAGGGAGCAATTAGCTCTACTAAATGGGTCAAGGGGAGCAGTACCTTTCAACAGTCCCTTGAGGCCCGCTTGCAAGCGCCTGACAGTCTTCCTGTTACCCTCCTTGAGATCACCGACAAGCAATGCAGACGCCCAATGTGGAGCGGAGAGCCTCCCCTTGATCAGCGCTTCTACTGCGGCGCTCCAGTAGATCTTCGGCAGACCTACTGTGAGCACTGTCAAACCTTCCTTTATGAGCAGAAGGGGGAGGCAGAGTGAGCGCCCTTGATCAAAAGTGGGAAGACTACAAGGTCAGGGCAAACAAAACGCCCTTGCTAGAAGCCGCACAAAAATGCGGGGCAGAACTCAAGCGGGGCGGTAAAGAGCATACGGGGCCTTGTCCGGCATGCGGCGGCACAGACCGCTTTAGCGTTAATCCAGTCAAGCAGAAGTGGAACTGTAGAGGGGCAGGCGGTGGAGGTGATGCCATCGGTGTTGTGATGCACTGCATGTCCGTGGACTTCAAAGCAGCTTGTGAAATTCTGACTGGTGAAGCGCCTCCCTCCGGTGAAGGATCTTGGGATGAAGAGGCAAAGAGCAAAGCAGCTGAACGGAAGAAAGCCTCAGCTGCAAAGGCAGAGCGCGAAGCTGAAGAGCAAGCCCAACAGGAAGCCGATAGCACCGAATACGCACAAAAGCTTTGGGATCAAGCCAAGCCGATTGAGGGTACTCCTGCAGAAGCTTACTTGCTGGGGCGCGGGCTTCCAAGAATGCAGTGGCCAGACTGCCTGCGTTTCCACCCGGGATTGAAGTATCCGGACGCAGGAAAGCTCCACGCTCTTGTTTGCCGTGTTGATGACACTATGGGCGATCTCACCGGGATCTGGCGCATCTTCATCACCAAGGAAGGCCAGAAAGCCCCCGTAGACAACGCCAAGCTGGGTCTTGGTCCGGTTGCCGGGGGTGCTGTGCGGCTTCAGGAAGCTGCTGACGGGGAAGTCGGCATCGCTGAAGGCGTTGAGACAGCCCTTGCGGTTTACGCCCTGACGGGGCGCCCTTGCTGGTCCTGCCTATCTACGGCGGGCCTCATCAACTTTGAACCTCCCTTGGATGTAGACCGGCTGCGGATCTATGGCGACGGCGATCAGGCTTATCAGAAGCCGGACGGATCGTGGGAGATGGCGCCGGGTGAAAAGGCTGCAAAGCGAGCAGCTCAGAACCTTCAGGAAACCGGATTGGAAGTGCTGGACATAGCATTGCCTGAGGCAGGCTCTGACTGGCTGGACGTTTACAATGATCTCTATGGAGTTGCTGCATGACATTGCCCAAATCCGACGCAGAAAAGGAAATCAGAGAGGCAACGGTCCTTCGCCTGCGAGAGCTGCGGCCACAAGGGCGAATAATCCATGAAATGAACATCATGGGCGGCCAGCACCGGATTGATCTGGCTTGTGTGAGCCCTGATGAGATCATCTTTGCAGAGCTGAAGAGCCAGCGCGACAAGATCGACCGTCTCAATGATCAGGCGCATGCTTCGCGTCTTTGTGCCCATCACAGCATAGCCGTGCTGCATGAGAAGTTTTTTGAAAGAAGGCATAGCGCTCCGACCGACTGGTCCAAAAGCTACGTGTACATCGGCCATAAGCACGAAAAGCAAACGTGGCTGCATTTTAAGTGGGCTGAGTTCTGGCCTTATCCGGCATTACCAGCAGGGCATGACCTGCATCACCGTAGTGACAAATGGAACTTGGACAAGGCGTCCCGCTGGGACATGCCACCAGCCGAAAACCTCATGGACCTTCTTTGGACTGAAGAACAAAAGCGGCTCGCGCAGGCGCTTGGTGTTTCGCTCAAAGGATGCACTCAGAAGGCGCAGAGAGCGCGACGTGTCGCTTTTCACGCTACCGGTGAGCAGATCACACGAGAAGTTTGCAGACAGCTCAGAGCGCGAGAATTCGCCCATGCGGACGCGCCAATTTTTGACGATATGAGGAAGGCAGCATAATGGAACACTTGAACTTACCTGGCATTGAAAGACTTGAATATCTGAGTGGGCAGCAGGGCGAGATTATCATTGATGCCTTTGCGGGTGGAGGTGGCGCATCCACCGGCATTGAAATGGCTCTGGGGCGTTCTCCGGATCTTGCTATCAATCACTGTGAAGCTGCGCTGGCCATGCACGCGGCCAACCACCCAGAAACCGTGCATTTACCTGAAAGCGTTTGGGATGTTGATCTGAAAGCGTACACAGCAGGCCGTCCTGTGGGGTTGCTTTGGGCGTCTCCAGATTGTCGCCATTTCTCAAAGGCTCGGGGTAGCAAGCCAACCTCCAAGTCAGTGCGAATGCTAGCGTGGTCCATCGTGAACTTCTGCCAGAAGCTTGGGAAGAACAGGCCACGAATAATCGTCTTAGAAAACGTTATGGAGTTTCGCGGTTGGGAAGACTTTGAACCATGGAAAGTTGCTCTTGGGAAACTGGGTTATCAGGTTGAAGTCAGGGACTTAAAGGCTTGCGACTATGGCGCCCCGACCATCCGAAAGCGCATGTTCATGGTAGCCAGACGGGACAAGAAGGCAATCAAGTGGCCAGCTCCCACACATGGAGATCCAAGCACTCTTGAGGTTAAAAGTGGACAGCTGCTCCCTTGGAAGACGGCAGCAGATTGCATCGACTGGTCAATCCCGTGCCCATCCATTTTTGAACGCAAGAAACCTCTTGCTGATAACACCCTGAAACGCATTGCAGCAGGAATAAAGAAGTTTGTCATCGATGCGCCAGAGCCTTTCATTCTAAACATGAGCCATGGGGGCAGTCTGGAGCCCATGGGTAAACCTGTCACAACCATCAAAACAGAAAGAGGCGGGTGCAGGGCATTGGTGGTCCCATATATTCAGCGCCAGTTTGGAAACTCCGTCGGCGGCGAAGCTGATAGCCCACTCGGCACCGTAACAGCCTCAGGAGGTGGTAAGTCTGCTTTGGTTGCCGCATCTCTTGTTCAAACCGGATACGGGGAGCGCGAAGGGCAGCTGCCCCGCACCATGGATATTGAAGCGCCTTTAGGAACGGTTGTTGCAGGCGGAGCAAAGCACGCCTTGGTTTCTGCTTTCCTCGCGCAACATAACACCGGTGTAGTGGGACGATCAGCTGAGGCGCCGGTTTCAACTATCCTTCAGACGGGTTCTCACCAAGCGTTGGTCACCAGTCACCTCATGATGATGCGCGGCACTTGTAAGGATGGGCAGCCTGCTGATGCTGCAATGCCTACGCTAACAGCCGGGGGCAACCATATCGCTGAGGTGCGAGCTTTCCTTATGGCCTATTATGGAACAAGCGTAGGGCAGGATACTAAGGAGCCAATGGGCACTGTGACAACGAAGGACCGCTTCAGCCTCGTAACTGTTGAGATTGGTGGCGAGCCCTATGCGATAGTCGATATCGGTATGAGAATGCTTACGCCAGAGGAGCTATATCGCGCGCAAGGTTTTCCAGAGAACTACAAGATCGACTTTGAGTTCAAAGGTAAGCCCTTGTCCAAGAAAGAGCAGGTTGCCAAGTGCGGTAACAGTGTGTGCCCGCCAATAGCAAAGGCGATTATCGAGGCAAACCTTCCAGACCTGAAAGTAACGAAGGAAGCTGCTTGATGCTGGAAAAGCTTGTTATCTTAGTGGGCGACGTTCTTGATCGTCTAAAGGAACTCGCGGACGACAGCGTCGATTGTGTTGTCGTCTCTCCGCCTTACTGGGGGCTCCGTGACTATGGCGTCGAAGGTCAGTTAGGGCTTGAAGCAACTCTGCAGGAACATCTCGACAAGATGATTGAAGTCTTCGAAGAGGTGAAACGCGTCCTCAAGCCGGAGGGCACATGCTGGATCAATTACGGTGACTGCTATGCAACCACTCCGGCAGGGCATAAAGCTGATGCCGACGGGCGCATCCGAACCGGCAAGGATGACCGGACTTTCACGCAAAAGCCATTCTCTACTATTCAAGGAGTGTTGAAGCCTAAAGATCTCTGCATGTTACCAAACCGACTTGCCATAGCTTTGCAGGAAGCTGGCTGGTGGGTACGAGCAGAATGTATTTGGGCTAAGCCTAATCCGATGCCGGAGAGCATCAAGGATCGACCTGCGACGGCTCATGAGAAGATCTGGCTTGTCACTAAGTCTCCCCACTACAACTACAACTTAACGGCGGTGAAGCAGCCTGTTTCAGGTGGCGCTAAGCCGCGAGGCACCAAAAGAACTCCGCCAATAGACCGCGCAGGACAAGGGCATAAGGATTGGTGCAGCTACATGACCCAGGACGATGAAATAACAACTCGCAATCTGCGTAATTACGAACCAGCTCCCCTCCAAGTTTGGAACATGGCAACACGCCCATTCTCTGAAGCTCATTTCGCAACTTTCCCTCCAGAACTTGTTGAGCGTTGCCTGAAGGCCGGGTGCCCTAATGGTGGCGTTGTACTTGACCCGTTCGGTGGTGCAGGAACCACTGCCTTGGTGGCTCTTAGGATGGGCATGGAAGCGATCTTGATAGAACTCAACCCAGACTACGCAGATATTGCCCGTAAGAGGATTGAGCGGGACTGGATGGGACCGGAAGAGCGCAAGCGAGCAATAACTGAAGCAAGTAATGACGCAGGTCCGCTATTTGGAGGGGAAGCAGCATGAATAACCTTGAACCAATCGAACAGCAGGTTCTTGCGCGGCTTTTGGCTTCGCCCGAGTTGTATTGGGATGTTGCGGACCAAATGACACCGGCGCATTTCCATGACGCTATCTGGAAGGCTGTCTGGACCGGGTTGGACACTTGCCACAAGGAAGGCAGCTTCGATCTGCATCTGGTAGAGACAAACGCCCCTTATGAAGGAGATGCAGATCTGGTGGCACGCATCAAATCGCTTGCGGCTAAGGGGAGGAAGCTTACAGCGGCCATTGAAGACCTGACTAAGCCTCTCTTTAATCGCAGAAACAAAGAACTGATTGCAGAGACATTCCTAAAGGGCCAGAAGGCGCTGAACGGAGACACAAGAGCGATCAAGCTTGCAGAAGACGTTATAGAGGAGCTGCAAGCAATCTCAGGGCATGCACAGCAGGCAAACGTCGTCAGCTTAGGTGAGAGTGCAGAAGCGGTCTATGAGAGCGCAGCACAGCCTGAAACAACTGGAGGCGAGGCGTTCTCGACTGGCATAAGGCAGGTAGATGATCTGCTCGGCGGTGGGCTTGTTGATGGAGAGTTGACCGTTATTGGAGCAGAAGGTGCAGCGGGGAAGACAGCGTTAGCGCTTCAGATAGGCGAATACATCGCCTGCGAGTACGGGCCGGTAGATTTCCAGTCAAAAGAAATGACAGCAGAACAGCTCACCATGAGGCGCGTGGCTGCGATGTCCGGCATATCCACCCATGCAATGCGCCGCGGTGGCCTGTCTGCCGATGACCTTGAAAAGATCTATCTTGCTAAGGAAGACTGCAAACGGATTCCGCTCTATATCGACAGCACAGCAAAGACCACGATTGAACAGCTGCACATACGCGCAAAAGCAAACATGGCGCGCTATGGCACCCGTGTTCTCTTCGTCGATAGCGTCAAGGCAATGCGGGTCAAAGATGCCCGTCTTGATGCCAATCTGCCGGCGCGTTGCGGCTTCGTCATTTCAGAGCTCAAAGAACTTGCCAAAACGCTTGAGATTCCGGTGGTGGCGTTGGCTCATGAGGTCAGAACAGAGCGCGAGCCTTTGCAACGCCTGACACGTAAAGAGCTGTTTGGCGGCTCCAACATGGAAGACAGCGCGGACAACATCCTCATTCTCTTCCGCCCTGAGCCCATACTGCTGCGCAAGGAACCCAAAGAAGGCACTGAGCTTCATGTCAAATGGCAAACGGATCTGATCAACTGGAAGAACAGGGCACAGGTCCATGCCGATAAAGTCCGTATGGGCTCAGGTGGGCGCTGTGCTGAGCTTGTTTTTGATGGGCCCACCACAACCTTTAGGGAAGATCGCGGACACCAAGACGGGATGCTCTTATGAGCGTCCCAATCCGCTTTGTGTGGAAAGTGGAGGTTGGAACAGTGGTGGAAGATAGAGAGACAGGCGACAGAACAGAGGTTACAGATCAGATCTGCGCACTTTACAATCGGGTGCTCTATGTTTCCCCCTTGAACTATGAGGCTTTACGAAGCCGAGCCATCAAGCAGGAAAAGAAAGCGGCATGAACGACAACAAACCATACAAGCCGGTGTTTCGTTGGCGCCCAACATGGGAGGATCAACCGCAAGATTTCACAGCAAAACCGCCTCAACGAAAAACGACAACTATGCGTATGTTTTGGGAGCTTGGCCCAAATGGTGGAGGGCGCTGGAGTTGGGTTGTAAATGATTGGAAGAAAGTTGCGGAAGGTTACGCCGAAACACACCTTGAAGCAGCCCGCAAAGCAGAAACTGCCTTTATTGAATTTTTGAAACAGCCGGAGGAATAAATGAGCGACATTCAGGCACTATATGCGGTGATCCTAGATCGGCTGATAGAGGCACAGGTTGTCATGCGCCTTATGAAGGTGCGAGGCGTTAGACCGGGGCAACCGCAAAGCTTCTGGCCGGACTTCAACCCAAGCGATGATGATCAATGGGAAGCGGCTTTGAATGCCGTTGCAAAGAAGCTTACGGAAGCGGAAAAAAGAGCCAGGAACATGACTGGGCCGGATGCCGCCGCAATAGCCCGCATGGAAGAGACATGGGATTGGATGCATTACATCAAGCGAAATGAAGAGAGAAAAGCGCTCTCGCTTCTGGTGTTCTGCTACGCCTATAAAATCCAGCCGAAGAAGGTTCTTGACCAGATGGGCCTTGCAAAATCGACGGCTCATCTACGTTTTCATTCTGCGCTTGAGATAATTGCTCTAAATCTTTGTAAAATAGACGTTTTAACGTCATTCTCTGATGAAAATCTAGTTGGACAGTTCCGGCCTAAATCGGGTATCTATTCAGATAAGATGAGACAACTTGCGGCTTGATGAAAAGTTCATCCCAAAAGAGACAAACAGTTATTCAGGCTGCTTGTCTTCTTTATTATTGACGGCTTCCGCCGTTAACTGGCGAACACGCTGATCTATGAAAATATAGATGTTAGAAGCAAACATGCCAACTAAGGCAGACACAAGAACAAGAGTATAGATCTCTCCATCTGAAGCGACCTGCTCTTGAAGCTTGCTGTCATCTAGCAAGTGTGGGGCAACGATGGATATAAAAAGTTTACTCTTAATAGAGACCCATGAAAACGCTGCAATGATGCCAGATGCAACAACTAACTGAGCTGATTTTTTTTGCCCAACACCAGCAATCATGACACGCGTAAGTGCACCGATACATCCAAACAAAAAAGGAATGGCGATCTCTGCCCCAACATTCATTGCATTGTTGATGGTGGTGAGCACGCTTGGACTAATTGAAAAGGAATCTAGATTATTGAAGAACAATGCGCCTACTGCAAGGACATAAGAAAGTGAAAAAAGCACAAGTAGAAAAACTTGAAGAAGCCATGACCGACGGTCTTTTAGTACGTCCGTTAGGCGCAGTTGTAAATCGGTGTTTGCTTCAGAAAGTTCCGTGTTCTTTGCCGTGATAGAGTTGTTTTCATCCTTTGTCACATCAATGACTGAAGACAACTCTTCGTGCAAACGCACAATATCATCACGTTGACTCTTTAGTTCTGCTCTTTCTCCATTTAGTCGTGAAGCTTCTCGACTAAGAGATGCGTACTCCTCTTTACTGAGCTCTAGCTGCTTTCGTGCGTCATTAACCTGAGAATATAATTGATGCTTTTCTGCTTGCAAATTTTCTAATTTGGTTTCTGAAAATTTTCGTTCTTTATCAGCGACATGAAGTAGCTCTCGAGATTTTTGCAGTTCAGAATCAATCGCATTAAGCTGTCTTTTGAGTTCGAGATTTTCAGCGTGATGTAATGATCGACTAGAAAGTTCAGTATTTCCTTCCACCTGATCTTGTGAAGACTGTTTCATAATTGATCCAATAAAATAGCGGTTCAAAGCGAGAGGCTAGGAGGCAGCAACCTCCAGAGCTACGGGCACGTTTATGACTACAGCACCCGCCCGGTAAGACTTAGCATATTACCGCCCCCGCCATATCTACTCACCGCAATTAATGAGCAGGGGGCTTTTATGCGTCGAGAATCATTTTGGAATCAACCAGATGTGGCCACTGCAATGCACTCCTGTTCAAAAACGAACCGGGCGCAATTGTGAAACCCATTGAAATCAAGTGCCGCAGATGCGCCACTTTAAACCAGTTGAGGCCCTTAGAGCCCATAAGCGAATGCCCTGAGCATCAAGCTTAGAGAGCATGGAATGACTAAAGGGGCACTAAGCCAAGATTTTATCGTACCGCCTTTTTCAGTGTTGAGCGCAAGGGCCAAGGAATGGCAAGACCGCAAGCGCCTTTGGCTCGGCCTGGGGATTGATAGCGGTGAAGGAAGGAAAGAAGACCTCCTAAGCGGATACGCCAGCGCAATGGCTAAGTGGTCAGAGATCAACGGGAAGGGCACAGCACCCGGCTCATGGGCAAGTAAAAGCATATTTGACCCAGTCCTGACTGAGCTTTGTTATGCCTGGTTCTGTCCGCCTGAGGGAAAGGTTCTTGATCCTTTTGCTGGTGGATCTGTAAGGGGCTTAGTGGCCGCCTACATGGGGCGCGAGTATACAGGTGTAGATTTGCGCCCTGAGCAGGTTGAAGCCAATGACATGCAGGCTGATGCCCTTGGGATTAAACCAAGGCCTAAGTGGAAGGTTGGCGACGCTGTGCAGCTTTACAAGCATGTGCGCGGCTACTTTGATTTCATACTGACCTGCCCGCCTTATGGCGATCTTGAGAAGTATTCAGATGATCCCTCAGACCTTTCGAACATGCACTACGACGTGTTTGTCGGGGCCTTCCGTGCCTCAATGAAGCAGGCTGCAGCGCGTCTGAAGGAGAACCGCTTTGCAGCTATCGTGGTTGGCGACTTCAGGGACCGGGAAGGTATCAACCGGGGCTTTGTACGGGACACCATTGAAGCCTGTGAAGATGCGGGCCTACGCTTTTACAATGATGCTGTTTTGGTTACTAAAGCAGGTTCCCTGCCTTTGAGGGCACGCGGAGGCTTTGAGAGCGGGCGTAAGCTCGGCAAGACACACCAGAACGTGCTGATCTTCGTGAAAGGCGACCCTAAAGCAGCCACTGAGGCAGCTGGGAAGGTGGCTGGCTACGAGTTTTAGAGGGGTGGCGAAGATCCAGTTACCCCTACTAAAACTCTCTTGCTCAGCCTTGATATGGCGCTTTTAGAGCGCCGTCCCTAACTTGTTCAAAGATATCAATAACTTCTTGGTTGGCGCCAACCACAGAGGTAACTGCTCCGCCTCCTTTCCAATCACTGGGCTCAGTATCGAGAACATTAAACGCACTTGGAAAACTGGGAACTTTCCAGCTGTCCGGAGGAAGAAGAAGCGTAAACTGCGGATCATCGAGATCTTGGTTTTCGAGGAGTCGGATACCACCAACAAGGTAAAGGCCAGCGCCGGAACCTTCACTAAAATAAGATAGGGTGAAAGCGACTGTAGATTCGCCTCTATTATTATGAAGTACTTCTGCAATATCTATATTCGGAAAATACACAAGATATCGTTGATCACGGATATCGTTAGTACCACTTAGCCATTGCAGGATACTTTTGAGACCTTTCAAACGATTGGGATCATCGTCATAGTGGCAAAATGCTCCTCTTGTTCCGTCTGAACTGACGATAGCTAGAGGATTACGATCCCTCATATTCTTGGCATAAACTCCGGGCTTATTCACGTCATCATCAATTAATCCCCAGCCACCCTGGGGGACATAAGTTAGATCTGGCATGCCATTCTCCTTTTTATTGTTTTGGCAATAGGGAGACGCCTGAAATGAAAGAGTGTGAAATTCATTGCTTTGAGCATTTTGCATCAGCAGACAAGAGCATTTAGTTTTTTAGAAAAGCAGAGCCTCATGCCACGAACCTCGCTCTATTTCGGTGACGACAACCATTTACAATTCCGTGAGGCTGTTGAGCGAGTAGGGAGCAGGAAGACAGCAGAGCGCGTCCATGGGAAGCCTTATAGAGCGGACGCAGATCTTTTAGGTAAATTGTGCCAAATAGTTTTGAATAACTTAGTCCGCACAATCAGAAATGAAAGCCGCAGATTTACATTTGCGCTCAAACTAACGGTCGCTTATGCTTCGAGTCACTATGGATATTGATACTGCCCTTGATGAGACAATGCGAAAAATGGAGCTAGCAAGTTTGCTGGCACCAGCTACTGCTATTGAGCGCAATGTTTTCGAAGCAGATGGTTCAATTGAACGTTTCTTAGTTAAACATGATCGAGACGTTCAAGATCTCAAAACCCAATTTATTGACCTTCAGCAGCGAGTTGAGCGAGATTTTGTTGATACGAAGTTAGCTTTTGAGACCCATCCAGTTGAAACCCACCATTTAGAGGGGCTGGACAATCTCATTCAAGTCATTGCGATGAGAGCGACGGAACTATCTGAAGCAATCGCAAAGAGCAGGGGTGTTCTAAAAAAACAGGTGAAAGAATTTTCCAAGTTCTCCTCTAAAGGAGCAACCCGCATGAACAAGCAGAATTTGCGGATGCTCGAGGTGTTGAAAAAAGAAGTGGCGCTACATACAAAATACACTCTTTTGTATCGTGCTCTACGAGCTGATTATTCCAACAAACAGAACTCGGTGCGCATCAGTTCAACTAGCGCTTTAGATGATTTCTTTGATAATCTAGGGTGAAGATGTCAGTTGAACTTGCTTTAACACCTCTTTTTATTAAGCGCATTAAGAAGCTCCCACCGGATCGCCAGAAGGGAGTGAAGAATAAACTCCGTCTGTTTATGGGAAATCCTCAAACAAACTCCTTACGCTTTCGGGTTTTAGAACCTTTCTCCGACATTTTCATAATTAATGGAAAAGCTGGTGACCGAATTATTCTAAAACGGGTTACCGAAAATGAATATGAAGTCTTGGACGTAGGTGTCCATGACACAGTATATCGACGATGGAACAGACGCAGTCTTGCACCAGCTTAGAGCCACCACTCACAAAACCTGATGAGGCTATATTGAGCTGAACGGCTCTAAGATCAGTATGCTAGGGCAAGGAGTTGCAAGTTCGTGCCGCCCTAGCGATCAAGCTCAGAACATCGTGTGCGTTGTTACTTTACAGTCAGTGCCTTGAAAACATTCCAAAGGATATAGACCGGTGCAACGATAGGCGTCAAAACTAGCATTACGGAATAAAAAATACCTAACCCGACTGGGGTGAGGAAGAATGAAAATCCGGTGGATCCTACAAGCATTGTAGAGATAACTCTCCCGGTCATTATTGCAAGCACGATAATAGGTACGAACATCCACCAGACGTAAGCAACTGGGAGAAGGTGGATGATGTAAGTAGATAGAATTAGCGCAGCAGTTAAACCCGCACGCACCCAATAAATAGAACTCATGATTGTAAATATCCTTTTTGCTATCTGAAGTAGGTACGCTGCATATGTCCTTTTGTAAATCGGTCGAATGCATAGTGTGCAATGCTAAATGCTGTGGGTTGCGAGGGGAGCGTTATCGAGGGATCAAATGGCAGCAGTCGCCTTAAAATTCGTTGACGACAACCACTTGCGCTTCCAGAAAGCTGTTGAGCGGATAGGAAACAGAAAGACAGCAGAGCGCGCCTACAGGAAGGTCATCAACAAGACCGGCACCAAGCTGCGCAAAGGCGTGCTGAAGACGCTTCCTAAGCAAACAGGCTTGCCATCCCGTACAATCAGGAAGGCTCTGGGGAAGCCTAAGAGGGCGAGCGCAAGCTATAAGGGCAACGCTGCCAGCCTGTCTTATGTGCTGACAACCAAGGGTGGTTTAATCAGCCTGAAGCACTTCAAGCCAAGAGAGCTGAAGCGAGGCGGGGTAGTAGCCCGGCCAAGGGGCCAGCGGCTCTATCTAGAGAAAGCCTTCATGAAGGGCGGACGCTTCCCTAACCGTAAAACCTTGAACATGGATGGGGCCGGTGCAGTATTCAGGGCAAACCTCAATGCAAGTAAGCGCTGGTACAGAGGCTTCCATAGCCTCAAGAGTAGCGTTCGCATTCCGGATGAGATGGTAATAGGCCCATCAAAGGCCGAGTACGACAACGCTACCCGCTCCTTTGCACCGGCAATGGAAGCGGAGATTAGGCGTTTGTTAGCGCTAAAGAGTTAAGTGGAGAGCGACCGAACTATTTCTTCTCGCTTAGTTTCAATCTTCAAAGTTAGTTCAGAGTTTAGTAAGTGCTCATACTTAATGACAGTTTGTAAAAACTCATAGAGCTCGGATTGCCTTGCATTATTGTTCGGATCAGAATAGCTCTTCCTCGCTTCTTCAATAGCAACTACACATTGCTCGGTGTTTTCAGGCGTTAGAGAAGTTATGCCGAGATCTACAAGTAAACGACCAGATGAAATATAGAACTTAAGCCGTGCGCGTGAAGCTTCAAGCGTCAATAGGTGATTAAGCTCGTCTTTGGTGCTCAAAGTTTGCTCACTAATGATTGCCAAGCAAGTAACTGCATCGTTGGAAGAAATTAGAGGCTGCCCAAATGTTGCAGACGAACAATTGGATAAGTAGTCATGAATTTCCCTGGCTGAGTATAGTGCTTTGTCTTCGTTTACGAGCATTCCACGCGTCTGAAAGATAAAGTCGCTTTCATGTATGCGGTTGCTCTTCCTTAGTTCTCCAAGGTGCCTGATCAAGATCAATAGAGTAAGACCAGTGAAGAGCGCGCCAAAGGCGCCGAGCCAATCAGTCCAGAACGTATGGGGTGGGTTGGCATTGGCAGGGTTGAATGCATCAAAGGACGCAACAGCGGAAAAGAGCACGTAAGCCCATCCGCTACACAGGGTTAAGATCAGGACGCGAACCACCCAGAGATTGTATTTCTCATTGCTCATGCGACTTCCAATAGTTGGATTCGCGAGGGCAGGCTAGGGGGCGCGAGGTGCGGCAAAAGGCATGCGCGATGCATACCCCCCCGGTTTAGGGACCGTATTTCGCTTTTTTCAGCCCGCTACGGTGGCGGAGCCCACGTTATGGCCCGTTTTAATTTCAAAAACCGCTGTTTTACTTGTCACGTTTTCCCTACGATCGATCCTAAAAAGGTCAATAAAATCAATGTTCCGTAACTTTGACACGGTCGCGAACATGTAAAATCGTCACGTTTTGAGGTTCTCAACTGCATGTCGGGCAAAATTGTAAACCAGTTAGAGCTTGCAGATCTCTTTGGGATCACGCGCCAAACGCTCCGAAACTGGATGGTTAAGGGTTGCCCGGTTCACTCTGACGAAGGCAAAGGAAAGCCCAAACTCTTCAACACAGCAGAAGTTTTTGAATGGCGTGAGAAGTTCATTCGCTCGTCACTGTCAGAAGACAAGATACCAGAGCGTGAGAGAGCGGCGATCCGTAGGGACAACGCCAAAGCTGAAACAGCTGAAATTGAACTTGAGCTACTGCGCAAAAAAGCAATCCCGATAGATATCGTCAAAGAGAAACTGACCAAGGAATACGCTGAAATCCGAGCGAACTTTGTCGCTATGCCTGGCGAAATCTCGGCAGATCTTGAACTTCTTGAGGCTCCAGATATTGAGGAGATCCTCTCTTCAAAAGTGAGTGAAATCCTTGAAGCATTGGCGGACGATAGCTGGTGAGCGAATTGATGACGTCTTCGCAGAATGTCGGCAGCGCGATCTCAAACCACCACCACGACTTAACCTCGTAGAGTGGGCAGATGAGTACCGCTATGTAGCACGCGAGAACACAGCCAATCCGGGGCGCTGGAAGACAAGACGTGTTCCTGTTTCGATTGGTCCCATGATGGCGGTTACAGAGAAGGATACGCAGGTTCTCACCGCCATGGCTTGCACTCAGCTAATGAAGACTGAGTTCCTCCAGAACGTCGCGGGTTACCACATACACCAAGACCCATCGCCCATATTGTTTGTGCAGCCTACGCAAAAGCTTGCTGTTTCCTTTTCAAAGGAACGCTTTCAGAAGACCGTCGATACAACACCGGTTCTGAGGGAGTTGATACCGGACGCCAAGTCGAGAGACTCTGGCACAACACTAGATCACAAAGAGTACCCAGGCGGAGCATTGGATTTCGTGGGCGCTAATTCGCCAAACGATCTGGCATCACGTCCTAAACGCATTACCCTCGCTGATGAGGTTGATCTTTACCCGGCGGACGCAGGTGGCATGGGTGACCCTTTGGCATTGGGTGAGGAGCGATCATCAACCTTTAACAAGCGGCGCTTGAATGTCCGTGTGTGCTCACCTTCAGATGAAGAAACATCGAAAATCTATCATGAGTACATGGCCAGCGATCAGCGGAAGTGCTTTGTTCGTTGCCCTCATTGCGATGAAGAGCAAGTTCTTTATTGGTCCCGCGAAACAGTTCAGTGGGACAAAGACGATAACGGCAACCATCTTTCAAATACCGCCGAGTACTTTTGCTCAAAGTGTGGTGCTGGATGGAGTGAGAAGGAGCGTAAGTTAGCGCTGCTGCGCATTGCAGATGAAGCAGATTATGGCTGGAGGCAGACGAAGCCTTTCACATGTTGCGGAAAGACGCATAACCCGCTCGAATGGGGTGGTGCAGGGCATTGGGACGAAAAGGGGCGCTCTCATTGCCCCGAATGCAAAAAAGTTTCGCACTATGAAGGGCATGCAGGTTTCCATGTATCCAAACTCTATTCAACGAGGCATTCCCTTTTTGATGTCGTGAAGGAGTTCCTCAACTCCTACAAAAAACCTTTAATGCTGCGCAAATGGACCAACACCGCCCTTGCAGAGGTCGTGAAAGGTATCAAGCTGGCATTGAGCGCTGAAGGTCTGGCCGAGCGGGTGGAGAACTACACCCATGAAGCGATACCAGAAGGCGTGCGCCTGCTTGTTGTAGGGGCAGACACGCAGGACGACCGCATTGAAATGACTGTGGTTGGTTATGGCCTTGACGATGAAAACTGGGTCATCCGGCATATAGTGCTGGATGGCGATACAGCAGGCAAGCGGGTCTGGGATGAGTTCGACAGAGAGTTACGTAAGGTCTACCACCGCGAAGATGGGAAGAGGCTCTCAGTCAAGGCGACTTGCATTGACTCCCAAGGTCATAGGGCTGCGATTGTGCAATCGTTCTGCGCGAAACGTAAGCACCGCCGGATCTATGCAATCAAGGGTAAAGGGAACAATGCCGGGCATCGCCAGATCTGGCCCAAAACGCCATCTCGAACCAAGAACTCAGGTGAGCATGTCTACATCGTGGGGGTTGATACGGCAAAGGACTTGATCGCCTTGCAGCTTGGGGTTCTGCTGCCGGAAGATGGTGAGCCAACGCCGAACGCAACTCACTTCCCCTGTGATGACCTGCCAGCTGACTACTTCGCTCAAATGACCGCTGAGCAAGCGATTATCAAAGAGCATGCAGGTAAGCCCGTTAGGTGCTGGGAGCCTAAAGAAGACGGTATCCGCAACGAAGCGTGGGACTGCAAGGTTTATGCAGCCGCCGCGCGTCTATCGCTACCTGATCGTTTGATCAGTAAACCGGGCAGTAAACAGAGCCTACCTAAACCGGCATTGCCGAACGAGCCTAAGGAACCCAAACAGACGAGTAGACCCGAAGCGCCAAACAAGGCCAGTCGTGGGACTACTCGACCGGCACCTAAGGCACCCCGCTCGAAGAACAAGTTTCGGAGAAGATTTCAATGACAGGCAAAGGTTTGACGCGACCTCGTGTCCGCGTGCCTGCCAATACCCGGCAGCTCGCGAAGACCAGCCCGCGCTTGTCGAGCAACCCCCGCTCGACAATGCGTTATCTTGGTGGCGATCCATCTGGCGTGTTGGCAAAGCGCTCCGCCCCGATCCGCTCAGGGTCCGAGGATGTGAGAGCGGCGGCGGCGCGGGCCTCTGCCCTTGCGACGGACTTCATGCACAACAGCGGATGGATCGCCGGTGCAGTTGATCAAGTCATCACTGATACAATCGGGGAAGGGCTCAAGATCAACTATAAGCCAGACCTCTCAAAACTCGGGTATGACAAGAAGGAAGAGAAAGAGTTTGCAGAGCTCGTTGAAAAGGAGTTTCGCGCATATGCAAACAACCCTCTTGAAGTGGATTTAGCGGGCCAGAAGAAGCTTGCTGAGATGGATGATGGTGTCTGCCGGATCTACGCAACTAAAGGAGAGGCGTATGGCGTTTTCAGCTTTATGTCTCCCGCGGAGCGTAAGAAGTATGGCATCAGGACCGGCACTAAAATTTCGCTCGTTTCACCCCATAAACTGAAGTGGGAAACCAGCCAGTTGATTGGTTTGGAAGATGGCATCTTCAAAGATGATAACGGACGACACCTGAAGTACAGGTTCCAGCGCAAAGGCAAAATAGGCGGGTTAATCGATCACGATGTGGACGCCTTTGATGGCCTTGGTTTGCGTCAAGTAGTACAGCTAATGGATCGCTCAGAGAACCCTGACGCCTCTCGCGGTGTCCCTCTGATGACCGCAGTTCTGAACAACATGAGCTTTCAGGAGCAGCTGGGAAACGCGACTCTTGCTACTGCACTCGCGCAGGCGATCATGGCGGCTACAGTCAAAAGTCCCGACGCCTCTGAAGATATCTTTCAAGCATTTCAGGCGCTTGATGGAAGTGACAACGAAGATATCGGCGAAGACCTTGCAAACCTATGGCGGTCACGCCTTGAGGCTCTTCAGGAAGGAACAATCAACCTTTCGGATGGGGTGAGGGTCAACCACCTTGCTCCGGGAGAAGAGTTTGAGCTTCACTCGAGTAAAACGCCAAACCCGCACTATGTTTCCTTCTTCCAAAACCTCTTGAGAGAGGTTGCCCGGCGTATAGGCGCCACCGCATCATCGGTAACGATGGACCACACTGGAGCGACTTACAGCTCAGTCAGAATGGAGTATGCAACCATCTGGCCCATTGTGACTCGACGGCGTGACCGGGTGGTGGCCCCACTTACAAAAGTGACTTTCGCCAACTGGTTGGATGAAGAAGTCGCAGAAGCTCGCATCCCATTCAAAGGCGGATATTCGGCATTCCGAGCCAATCGGGAGCATGTAAGCCAGGTTGATGTTTTAGGACCGGCTCAGCCAACCGCCGACGATGACAAGAAGGAAAGCGCCCGCAAAAAACGGCTTGAAAATGGAGTTTCTTCGGTCCGCCGTGAATGCTCTTTGGATGGGGTTGATTATGACCAAATCCAAAGAGAGATCGATGAAGAGATCGGGGACTTTAAGAAGCAGGGCCGCATGCACCCATCTGAAAAAGTGCAGGGAGGTAGCGGCCAATCCGAAGACGGGCCTAAGAAGCCCAAAGCCAAGCAACCTGGGGATGATGAATGAGCAAGGACTGGTGCGCCGAAGTTGAAAAACTGGAGGCAATCTATGAGGCCGTGCGCAACGGTGAGCAGGTCACTGAAAGTCGCTTTGGTGAGGACTTCGTCAAGTATCGCGATGCCGACCTCAACCGAATTGAACGCGATCTAGACCAAGCTAAGGCACAGTGTGAAATCAAACAGGGCAAGCGAAAACGGAGACGCTTTGCTGCCCGCCTGAGAGCATGAGGAACCATGGGTATTTATCGAGACGGGCAGATCTTCATGTATGGGTTTGTCGGAGACTATTGGTGGGATGAAGGTTTCACCACCATGCAGGTTATCGAAGCTCTTGCAGAGCATGGCCGCGACGATGATGTCACCGTTCGTATGGACTCGGGTGGCGGTTATGCAATGGAAGGCTTGAGCATTTACAACGCATTGAAAGCCCATGGTGGCAAAGTCACTTTGCAGGTTGATGCTATGTCAGGTTCAGCAGCATCCCTCATTGCAATGGCAGCCGATGAGGTCGTTATGAAGCCGGGTGCGCTTATGATGATCCATGACCCATCGGGGTTGGCGCGAGGCACCGCAGAAGACCACGAAAAGAGCGCGAAGTTGCTCAATATGCAAGCAGAAGAGTTCGCAAAAATCTACGCAAACTTCAGTGGTAAGGCTGCTGATGAAGTTCGCGGGCTAATGAAAGCTGAGACATGGATGACAGGCGAGGACGCTGTAGCGCAAGGCTTTGCGACATCACATGAGGCAGGGTCTCAGTCTTTGATGTCCTGCCAACCTTTTAATTTCACCATGTACGAAAAGGCTCCCAAAGAACTGGTGACTATGGCCCGCTCAAACAAGTGGGATCAGGAGCCAGAGCCAACACCTACCAAACCGGAAACGCAAGAGGATGGGCCTACAATGGCAACTGAAGCAGAAATTGCGCAGCGCATTGCTACTGCCAAGGAAGAAGGCAAGAAAGAAGGCGTCACAACCTACATGAAGTTGCAAAAGCAAGTGATGGAACTACCACAGGCGCAGAAGCAGCCAAAACTTGCAGAATCCTTCATGGCCGATGGCATGGACTTCGAACAGATCAAAGCTAAGTTTGATTTGATGGAAGACATTGCGCCAAACTCCAACAACAACCCATCGCAGAACGATTACTCCTCTATGCGACAGACAGGCGCCGGTCTGGACAGCACAGACAAGCCACAACAGCCGACAATGAGTGCTGGTTCTATTTACAAAAAGCGTCGCGAGTTGGTGGCCTCTTAAGCCATCTTCACCCGCAACAAAGCTTAAGCAGGTCGCATACGCGGCCTTTTTTTATGGAGTTTTGCATGTCAACGAAAATGCGCCAGCGTGACTGGTCTTTTCTACTTTCCGAAGCAAGCGGCAATCGCTCTCGCGAGTCCGTGACCATCGCTGCTGGCTCAGGCGTGGTGAAGGCTGCCACTGTGGTCGGGAAGCAAACAGCTTCCAAAAAGTATGTTCCATCTCCGGCAACTGGTGCCGATGGCTCAGAGACGGCAAAAGCGGTTCTTGCCCATGCTGTTGATGCAACGTCGCAGGATGTTGAAGCAGTCGTGTTGCACCGGGATGCAGAAGTCAAAAAGGTCCTTTTGAACTTCGATGCATCCGTTGATGACGACACAAAAGTAGCTGCAAAGCTAGCAGAGCTCGAGGCCTCTGGCCTGATCGCACGCTAAACCGCAATCAGACCAACTTTCCTTCCAATTATGTGAGACTTAAATGCCTGATATCTGGGATGACGACCGCTTTAGCGTTCACAACCTTACGCTTGCCATCAATGAAGAACCTTCGGTTCCTGATCAGATTGGCAAGTCCGGCCTGTTCGAAGAAGATGGGGTGGACACCACCTATATTGACATTGAACGCGAAGTCAACGATTTGCAGCTGGTCGAGCCGACCGCTCGTGGTGGACCAGGGGAAACAACCGGGGACGAAGAGCGCACCCTCGAGTCCTTCAAGATCCCTCATTACGAGCGCAATGATCATATCTCGGCTGACGAAATCCAGAACGTTCGCAGAACCGGGACAAATGATCAGTTGGAACGGCTTCAGGAACGCGTTGTGAAGAAGGGGCGCAAACATACCCGCGACCTTGATAACACGCTGGAACACCAACGTATGGGTGCACTGAACGGCATCGTTCTGACTCGCAATGGCAAAACGCTGGCGAACCTCTATGCCAAGTTTGGCTATGCAATCCCAGCTCCGCTTGACCTCGATCATGAAGACGTAGATCTGAGCCTTGGCTCTTTCTTGATGCATGCGCTGTATGGCATTGAAGATGACCTTGATCGGGCATACGGGCATATGCATGTGTTCTCTGGCCGAAACCTTCATGAATGGATCTGGAACCGTCCTGAAGTTCGCGAGACTTTCCTCAACACCTCTTCTGCAGGGAAGTTGCGGAACGCAGCCCCGGATAAATTTGATTTCGGTGGCTTCAAGTTTGAACGCTACAAACAGGGCCGTAAAGCGAGAGAAGCCGGTGGGGGCACCTATATTGCCCACAATGAGGCTCGCATTGTTCCGTTTGGTGTGCCTGATTTGTTTATCACTCGTTTCGGTCCTGCTGATTACGAAGATACGGTGAACTCCGAAGGCCTGCCGCTTTACCTTCGACAGTTCAAGGATCCAAACGATAAAGGGCGCTCCATTGAGGTTCAGATGAACGCCATGTCTCTCTGTACAAACCCCGGCGTCCTGCGAAAAATTCGCCTTCAGAACTACACTCCGGGCCAGTAAGGGGGCACGATGACCAAAGCTATGTGGATTGCAAACCTTTCTGGGCTCATGATCCCCGGAGAGGTCGTGGGTAAGGACGACGTCGTCACTGTTGAGCCCGGTGAAGCTGTTAAGGTTCCAGCGTCGTATGCAACAAGCCTGATTGATGATGGTCTTGCATATAAAGCTGATGAGCCAGACACCGAGCCGGTAGCTGATGTGGGCGGGGAAGACGCTTATAGCGCCATGACCATGGACGAGCTGCGTGAAGAAGCTGAAAAGCTTGATTACCGTCCGCCTAAAAACATTGGTCTTGAAACTCTGCGTGAGAAAGTTCGCGATCTGGTTCGGGCTCAGTTTGATGACCTCGACACCAAAGCCAAAAAGCTTGGCATTACGCCAGACGAAGACTGGACCGTCGAAGAGTACCAAGCGGCTATTGAAGCCGCCGAAGCACAATAAAACAAAGGCGCGAGGAAACTCGCGCCTTTCTCTTTATGGGGCCAAGCCATGACACCTGAAACGAAGAAACATTTTGAGAAAGTAGTGAAGACCGCAGATGAACGATGGGCGGAAACTATCGAGCTCAAATTTTTGCAGGATGGCAGACAAGACCAATCACGCGGGAACACGACAATCCAAGCGATTTTGAGAGTAGGCAATGTTCGCAACACCAACTTGAGCGGTGGCGATGCTTTGAAATGGCGTGGCCGCGTCAACTCGGCGAAGACTCAATTGCATATCGCAAAGTCGCTTTACACCGGCCCTGAGATCAAAAAGGGCGACACCATCAGGGCAATTACACGCGATGG
The DNA here is from genome assembly GCF_001623225.1 of Pseudovibrio sp. Ad13. Taxonomy (NCBI): domain Bacteria; kingdom Pseudomonadati; phylum Pseudomonadota; class Alphaproteobacteria; order Hyphomicrobiales; family Stappiaceae; genus Pseudovibrio; species Pseudovibrio sp. Ad13. The sequence goes on from NZ_LMCC01000013.1 coordinate 453,170, forward strand.
AAAGCCTTGGTTTGATGTCCTGCACGCAAGTTATCGAGATGAAATGCGCATTGTACTGGAGCTGGGGGAAGCATGAGCATCGTTAGAATTGCCGCACGGCACTGCCTTTGCGAAGCCCTGAAGGGTAAAACAAGCGTGGGCGATAATGTTCAGGATTCGGCTTTTGGTGCACTCAATTTCAATGAGGATGGCCTGCCAGAAACGAGCCAAGAACAACCTTTCTTGACTGTTTATACCGACGAGGCAGACATGCAGGCGAGCGGCAATAGTCTGGAATTGCTCGGCCAAGCTGACACCAAAATCTATTTCGAATGGGGCATTACCTCTTCAATGTCCGTCAAAGATGATGAAACAGGCGAAGCTGTCATCGTACAGGATATTCCGGTTACTGATGCCAACATGGAGTTCAAGCTTGATCTCATTGGTCGCGAGATCCTCAACGCACTATCAGATACCAGAGATCCGTATGTGAAGATGTTCCGAGAACTCTTGATGGGGGTGACCGGCTTCAAAAAAGGCCGCATTGCAAACGAGCAGGATGGATTGCGGCTCGCAGCTCACCAGTTTGAACTCAAGTGCATGCTTTTGGAAGAGCCGAGAACCGGTGCTGAAGTGCTCTCAAACCCATTCGGGGAACTGTTTGAGCTTATGGAGGGCAGTGGTGATCCGAGCATAGCCGCTAAAGCTGACTTGATGCGCGCTGCCTTAGAGCCGGAAGCGCCTCCGCTTGATGTGTTCAGAATGGAGAACGGTATGCATCCTGACCAAATCGAGACGCTCGGATTAGACGAGGCAGTTCAAGATGGATGACCAGTGGGACGTCATCACCGAGCTTCTCACGCAACAGCAAGCCGAGTTGGAAACTTTAAGATCAGTGATAGCGGAGATGATACAGGTCGGGCCGGTTCACGCAGTTGATCCGAAGAAGGGCTACCGTATCAAGCTGGGAGAGGATGAAGAAGGCAACCCTTATCTCTCACCTTGGAAACCGCATCCAGAAACCTCCAAAACCTCCATTCCGCTGAAAGTTGGGCAGATGGTAGGGATGCTCAATCCAAGCGGTGACCCCCGACAAGGTTTAGTACTGCCAGGTGGATATAGCGACGGCCACGAAACACCCAACTCGGACATGCAAGCAAACGTTTTTAAGGATGCTGGTGTCCGCATTCAGATCAAGGACGGCAAGCTCCAGATCTCAGCTGAGAACAGTATTGAAATCACCGTCGGTGGCGTGAAGCATATTATCAGCAGTGATGGTGTTGCTACTCAGGGCGGGAAGGTCACACACGATGACAAGAACGTTGGCTCAACGCACACACACGGCGGTATTTCGCCGGGACCAGCTGACACCAAAGGCCCTAATTAAGGACTCCAGACATGACGAAGCAAAGATACCGCATTCGTGAGGGTGCGGACACGATCGATGGTGAGCGCGTTCCTGAGGACCGCATTGTTGAGATGACCGAGCAGGCCGCTGACTACTACGTGGCAATCGCCGCCGCTAGCCTTGCCAATGAAGACGCCGCTGAAGAGAAGGCACCTCGCAAGCGTCGCAGTAAGGCACCTACCAAGACTGGGGCCTGATATGACGGGATTGAGCAGGCACACTGGGCAACCGATCTCTAATCTGCAATCAGCGCTCCAAGGGGTAGAAGTCATCCTTGGAACCCGGCTCTATTCTCGGGTGATGCGCAGGCAGTTCGGCGCTGGCTTTGTCGAGATCTTGGGTAAGAAGCTTACCCCGAAGCGCTTTGCAGTCTTCATGCAGCTGATAGCTGTAGCCATTGACCGGTGGGAGCCCCGGTTCAAGGTGAGGCGCCTGACACCGCAAGGCACCGTAGAACAAGTTCGCTTAGGGAACGTTGGCCTAACTATTGAGGCGGATTTTCGCCCGAAAGCACACCTTTCACCACCAGATTATACCGTTGAACGCTCTATTTCCTTCGGCCTGTTTTTTCGGGATGGGAAGGTGCAAACACTGGAAAGTTAAGCCACATGGGCCAGACCAAGCTTCCACCACCTGAGTTGATCGAGAATATCGACTATGAGGCCATCCTTGCAGCATCTTTAAACCGCCTGAAATCCAAGTTTGATGCAGCCGGAATCCCATGGACCGTAGAAGGCCTTGAAACAGACCCCGCCAAAATCTTGCAGGAAGAACTGGTTTATCTGGTGGTCTATCTTCTGCAGCTGGGGAATGAGAAGTTTGTTCTCTACTTCGTGGATTACGCTTATGGCGTGGCGCTTGATGTGTTGGCGGTCTTTTATGGCGTTACGCGCATGCAGAGCGAAAAAGATGAGCGGTTTCGCACACGCATCAAGCTTCACATTGTCGGGCGTTCTGGTGGCGGTCCTGAGGAGCGTTACAAAGCGCTTTCCATGGATGCCCATCTTGACGTGAAGGGCGTTGCTATCTGGGACAACGGCATTGATCCCACGCTCTATGTCGGTGTGCTGTCAGCCGTTCCGGGAGGACATGCAAGCGATGAACTTCTTGAAACTGTTCTGGGGCACCTGATCCAGCCAACCAACAAAGTCACCTCTGACCGGTTCATTGTCGTTTCAGCTGTGACCAAGACCATTGATGTGGCCCTTCAGGTTCAACTTGAAGAGCACGCGCGTAATTCTGCCTTGGAAGCGCTGGAGGCAAAACTGCGGGCTGCGTGGGAGGCAGAAGAGCGGCTTGGCCTTGATCTCACAAGAGCCTGGCTGATCAACACGGCCATGGGGGACGGGATTAACAACGTGATCGTAGAAGCGCCTTTCGTTGATGTGGTCGCGGATCCAAATGAAGCCATTGCGCTTGGTTCAATCTCAACCACTTCCATGGGGCGCGGGCGATGACTGAAACTCTTTTGCCGGCCAACGCCACGCCTTGGATGCGGGCGATCTCGCAGACCAATCACGAAGGCCTTGAGGTCGTTCGCCAGCACTACAACAACATGGGCATGAAGTGGCAAAACCCGCAGCCACGCATCATGCCGCACCTGATACAGGAAACCGGCCTTGGTATCCTAAGCCCTTATGTAGACAACATCTACCAGCTCTATGATGAGGGGCTTGAATGGCTGCGCATTCGCGGCTTTGAAGCTGCTGTTTATAAGGGGCTTGGCTTCATCGACTATGGCGGGCTCCTGGAACAAGCGCCAAGCAGGCGGCGTAAATGGCATTGGGATCAGCTGGCACTGGACCGGCTCCCACGCAGTGAAGAAGATCTGCCGCGCATCGCCGGGATTGTTGGTCTGTCAGTTTCCCGGCGCACCAAAGTCATGCGGGCCTTCAATGGCTATGATATCCGCGCAGCTGAGCTGTCTTATTCAAAACTTGGGAATGCTCTTTTGTCTTCGCACTCCGGGGCACGGGTGGGAGAGGTTCCAACCAAATGGAGCGTTGGCACTACCCATGAGTTTCAAAGGGCGCTTACCGCTGCTGAAAAACAAGCAATCGGCGTTTATATCGACACCTCTTCGGGCGGTGTGACTTGGGAAGAACTGGCAGCTCCATGGAGCGAGGTTGAAACCTCGTGGCAGGATTTGGGTATCGGCGCTAAGTTGCGTGTTATGGCCCGCCAAACAGCTCTGCTCGGTGGATACATGGGCTTTTACCGTGCTGATGGTTCCATGATTGGGGCAAGGCGCTGTAAGGCTTTGCATCAAGTTGCCCCCGGCATCACCTACAAGATTGGCTCTGAGCAGATCACTCCCCACGATCAGGGACAGCGCGTTTATGTGGAAGCGCTCACCGGATTTGGGGAAGGGGCAGGCGAGGAATGCACCTCCGTTGCTCTGTTGTTTGGAGCCACGCCAAAGCCTGACCAGCCACAAGGAAAGCGTTGGCTTCTTCCTGACCAGATCGAAACACCGTTTGCAGCTGTTTGCTCGCAGGCGCTTACAACTGATTTGCGGCTCACCAAGCGCACTCGCGTAAAGGTTCTCCTGAGCTTCGCATAAGGACCACTCAAATGGCTTTTGAACATCCACTCGTGCCAGGTGCGCATGATCGCACGCCTGAGCGCCAAAACGATTCCGCAGCTGTCTGGCCTGAGGAAGTCTTTATCACCGGAACCGATCTCAATGATGCGTTCGGTATTGCACGCCGCCAGTCTGAGCGCATTGGCAATACCGTTTCTCGCGATGGTGATCGTAAGTCCGGCGCGGCCATTGAGATTGACCGGGCAGGAAGCAGAATCCTTCTTGGTGGTGGGACTGTCTATGTGGCAGGCGATGTGCGTCCGGTTGGTGCAGCTGTTCTGGAAGGAGTCGATCTGACTACTGACCTGATTGTTGGTGTGCGCGTAAGCTCTACCGTGATCAACTCCGAGGATGACCCAACGCTTGCAGGTTTAAAGCCGGGTACAGAAGCGGAAGGCGAGAAGGGGGCTTCAAGGATCGTGACCCGCCTTGTGTGGGGCTATGCGGGAGATGGCGCGGAAGGTCAGCTTTACCCGGTTTACACGCTGGTAAAAGGCACACCGCTAGACCAGACGCCGCCTGCCGAAATGAGCCAAGTAGCGCAGGTATCTGCAGCGCAGGATTTTGGAGCAAATGGCAACTACATTGATGAGGGGTGCCGCGTAACTGCAATTGAGAAATCTAACGGCAATGTGGTCTTTTCCATTGCTGCGGGCACCGGCAATATCAAAGGCTTCAAACGTTCCCGTGAGCATGCCTTGCGCCTTGAGATCGAAGAGAAGTGGGACACTTTCCAGATTGACGGTGAGCAGCACACTTACACCGTAGCATCCAACAAAAAGCAGAAGTTTCGCCTCCACTATGGGCCGATTGATGAGCTGGTCAACATTCAGCTTGAAAAGGAAGTCACAGAGGACGTCACACGCAGCCAGATTATCAACGGCTCCGATACACTCCAAAATGACAGCCTGAAAGAGATCGTTCAGATCAAACAAGGCAGCAAAACATTCGTGAGGGGTACTGACTACCAGCTGACTGCCGATAAGGTTGATTGGTCATTGGCCGGAGATGAGCCGTCACCCGGTTCCAGTTATCACTGCAAATATCGCTATCGTGACTCTGTTCAGCCTGTGACCGTATCTGCTCATGACATCGAACTAACAGGCGGCCGCTCAGGCGGTGAGGTAGTCGTAATCTACAAGCGCAAGCTGCCGCGTGTAGATCTGGTTTGTCTGGATCAGACCGGAAACGCTGTTTATGTGGAAGGCCAATCTTCTGCACGTGCAGTTGCTCCCAAAACCCCTGACAACCTTTTGAAACTGGCAACCGTCTACAACGACTTTGACGGGCTGCCTTTGGTTAAGAATGATGGCACTCACAACATCACTTATGACAAGCTATGGGAGGTTGTGCAGCTCCTCAATAGTTCTCGCGATCTGATTGCCCTTAACCGCTTGCAACTTGATATTCACGACAAGGAACCAGCAGCAAAGCGCGGGATCTTTGTTGATCCGTTTGCCGATGATCGCTGGCGTGATCTTGGCGCTCAGCAAAACGCAGCAGTCCGCAACGGTATGCTCACGCTGCCCTTGGACGTCACCATCCATGACCTCAACAACACGGGCGTGGAGATGCTTCCATACAAGCTGGAAAATGTGATTGATCAGCCGCTCAGCACCACGTGCAAGCTGATCAACCGTTTTGCTAGTCATGAACCATTCCCGGCCTCAATGAAGCTGGAGCCCTCACAGGACTTCTGGACAGATGTTGATGAGGTTTGGGCGTCTGATGTGACCCATGAGGTGTTCGGGCCTGAGGCCTCTTCTACCTCTGAGCAACAGGTGGTTGGGACTGCTGAAGAGAATGCCAAGTTTTTGCGGGCAATTGATATCACGGTCACGATTGAAGGTTTCGGTGGGGGAGAGATCCTTGACCGTATCTTGTTTGATAATGTGGACATGACGCCAGTGCAAAAACCAGCGGCTGCCGGAGATGGACAGCTAACGCTTACCTTGAGCATTCCAGCCAAAAAGCATGCAGCTGGTGAGAAGCTGGTTGAAGCATTTGGTGTGGGTGGCTCTGAGGCGTTTGCTCGCTTTGTGGGTGAGGGCAAAGTCACCACTCAAACAATGCAGCGGGTAACAACACTTGTTCTCGTTCCTCCGCCACCACCACCGCCTCAGATTATCACGGTGACGCGCATCATTACGCGAAACCGCGATCCAAGAGGGCAAACCTTTAGCTTGCCAGCAGGTAACAGGCATATTGCGCAGGTAAAACTCTGGTTCTGCAAGATAGGTAATCCAAACACACCTGTTGTGGTTGAGTTGCGGGCTACCAATGGAGCGGGTTTTCCTACTGATGAAATTCTTGCTCAAGCTGTCATCGACATGTCCAAGGTAGAGCTGAATAAGTGGACACCATGTCCGTTTCCATCTCTGCCTTATCTGCTTTCTACGCGGGAATATGCGTTCATTGCGATCACTCCCGATAATGAGCATTCGATCTCAGCTGCGGTGCTTGGTGAGTTTGACGAGAAAAACCAGAGCTTCCTCGGTGTGAACCCTTACACCGTTGGCACCGAGATTGAGAGCTCGAACAACTCAACCTATCTTCCGGTGCATGGTTCTGACCTGACGTGCGGCGTAGATGCGGCTGAGTTTACGCAGACCACCAAGCGCGTCGAGTTGGGGAACGTGGATCTGGATCGTTGCTCTGATCTGATGATTGCGGCGGCTGTCGATACTCCTGAAACCGGGTGTTCCATTACATTTGAAATCACTCGTGCAGATGGATCAAAGATCCGGACAGCGGCCTATGCCGGTGTGCAGTTCGATGAATGGGTGAAGGAAACTGTCAGTATTGCAGCAATCCTGAAGGGGACCAGAACCGCAAGCCCTCGTCTCTTCCCCGGTGTTCAGGTACGGGCAGGTAAGCTTGCTGAAACCGCTGACTATATCGGCGTTGCCTTCCAGACCGGCAATGCAAGCCGCTTCCCGGTTCGGGTCAAACGAACTCTACCAAATGGCGCCTCAGCAAAAGTATTCCTGAAGAACAGTTCAGGAGATTTTGTTGAGGCTCCTTACAAGACCGGTGAAGTGTTGGATGCGGCGGGCACAGTGGATGCCACCTATGAACTGGACCAAAACCTTGGCAGCCAGACAGCCGTGAAAATCACCATAACTGGCAATCCGAAGGCAAGGCCGGTTCTGGAAGACCTGCGTGCAGTTGCGACCATCTAGGAGAAGTGATCAATGGAAACAACGCCAAATCTAAACCTGCCACTGCTCGACAGCGAAGAGAATGTCTCCGAGGATCATAAAAAGATCAATGAGTTCGTGAAAGCATTTGATGCTCGCCTGGGTGAGGTTGCAGTCACTTTGGCGAGCCTTGCTACTGCCGGACATTCTCATGAGATGGCCAAGATCAATGGACTGGCAGAGGCATTAGCCCTGCTAGCCTTGGCCAATCACGCGCACAAACTCAATGATCTTTCTGATGTTGATGTGACGGATGCGCCTGACAACTCCATTTTGCAGTTTATTGCAGGAAAGTGGTCATTGGGGCAGCGCGGTTACTCAGTTCAGGAGATCAATAATATTGTGTCGCAGCTGGCGAGTGGGGATCACGAACACCTGATAGGTGATGTTCAAGGCCTTTCGACCAAACTTGCAACACTGGCAAAGGCTTCTGATCTCAATAAATTCGCTGATGCAACGAAGAATGCTAAGTTCAAAAAAGTGCTGTCAGTTCTTGGTGATCTATATCTCAACAATAAAGCCATCATTGCGAATGATTCAGAAGGTGAATTTGCCGATAGATCAGGTGAGAACATTGACCACTTTTGGCATGATGATAGCGACAATGCATGGCACTTTGTTTCTGATGGTCCTTACAAGTCCGTGGGGAATACAAAATTCGTAGCGAAGCGCCTTGACCTGTTGGATACGGACTGGTCCATGAAATCTTCTGACCGATGGTTAGCGCGTTATCGCAACATGTCAGAAAACACAGAAAACATTTCTGCAAACAGATTTAGCGACAGTCTGGTTCTTGAAAACAAACAATATGCTCCAGCTAATGCTTCTGAAGATACCGGCAAGCGTTTCACAAAACGCGGGCTAAAGTCTTTCTCGTATATTGACGGCGGTTCGCAAGGAAAAACGTACGAAGCTTTTGGGGGGTTGTTGTCGACTCGACAGCGCGGCTCTTCAAAAGTTCGAAGCATGGGAGGTTCGTACTCTCAGTGTGGAACTGATACCAATTCCACGGGGAGTGTTGATTATGCCTATGGAGCAAGGAGTTACTCCTTTTTCAACGGTTCGGGCCGGATAGGCGTTTGCGTAGGTATGCATGTTGGCATCAACCCGAACCATGCTAACGCGAGAGTGGGCGATGCGCGCGGTATATACACCCACATGGATTATGATGATGGGACAATCGAAAACGACCCGGTTGCGCTTTATCAAAACTATGATGGTAACTGGGATGGCAAAAAACGCGTCGGTATCGTCCAAGAAGGTGTTCAGGAAAACCGATTGACCGGGAAAACCTTGATTGATGGCAAAGAGGTCATCGATGAAGGCAATCTGGCGTCAAAAATGGAAGCAGCTGGGCTCGGCGGCGGCGGTCCTTTGAAGGTAACTGCGCGTAGTACCGGAACATGGACAAAGCACTCTAAATCAAAAACAGCCGTGGTCTTTCTGACGGCTTCAGGAAAACCTTCGTACAATAATGACTCCGGATATGCGGGCGCTACCGTTGTAAAGATCTTTGATCTGCGCGACGGTCCAAGCACCGGAACCGTCTCTATCGGAAGCAATGAAACGAAGACCTGCACATTTAAATATGACGGTCACACCTTGAGTGTTCGCGGTAACGGCAATGCATCTGGGCATGATGCAGCATTCACAACGACAGTAGCCCGCGGGAGAGACGGAAACGGCGGAGTCCCGACACCCCCGGCTAGTTTCTGGGGTACTGGTGCAATAGGTGCCGCACGCAAAGGCGGCGTTGTGATTTGGGAGTATTGATGTGCCTGATTATGACATTTTGAATAGTGACACCGGTGAAGTCGAAAACACGATTGTTTTTGATGGTGATACCAAGTGGCTAGAGGAAAACTTTGGCGAGGGGAACTGGCGATTATACGAAGAGCCTCCGCGCACATTTGAGGCGACTGATGTTTCTGAAGAAGCTGAGCGGCGGATTGAAGCCGGAACTCGGATCAACGGCACTCAGTTCAAAACAGATCTGGAGTCGGTTGGTCGCTTGAGTGAAATGCTGGACGGGTTTGATGCTGAACTGCCTGAAGCTTCCAAAGTCGAAGCTGTCACAGCTGAAGGCGTGTTGCTCGTGCTTGATACTCGCGAGAAGGTGCAAGCGCTCTATCATGCAGCAATCAAGTACCGTGCCGGTATCGTAACCCGCTCCGCTCAAATCCAGCAGCTCGACCCGGTTCCGGACCCGTCACAAGACATCCTATGGGATCTGACCAAGACCCTACCTGAGGCTATGGAAGAGCTGAGCTAACCAGCCCTTCCAAACAATCAAGACTTAACCCACCCGCACGGTAACACCGGAGCGGGTTTTTTCATGGAGAAATGTCAATGAGCGCGCCCACAATCGGCATGCAATTCTCTTACAAATCGGATGATCCGTTTCCGGTTTCTGAAGGCGATCTATCCAAAGTTGTGGTGATCGATAGCTCTGATGATGCTTCTGGCACAGAGTTTCCAATTGATACAGCAAAGCGCATCTCGTCCAGCGACAAGGACGCGGTTGCAGCTCTCGGAACCGGCCCTTTGCGGGATCATATTCGCGGTATTCAGGACCAGCTCAACGAGCTTGACCGTTCTGCTGATGTCACCATTGTTCGAGCAGAAAAGGGAGCGACCCCTGAGGCCAGCGCTGCTGCAATTGCCGCTATCATCAACTCGATTACTGAGATCCCTACTGCGGTCAATGCAACACCTGGCATTGTGGTTGCTGGTTCAACTGCATGGCGTCCTGATCTGGATACAGTCAGTCCAGTTGTGGCAGCTTTAGAAGCGAACATCGGCAAGATCCTTGCTGTTGCTCCGGTAGATGTTGACCCAACCAGCGCAGACAATGCCATTGACGCACGCGAAACTATGGCTTCAGGTCGCTTGATGCCGGTTGGTGTGGCTGCGCGTGTCTGGGAAGGGGATGCGGTTGTTACTCGCCCTATGGCATCCCGTGTCGCTGGCCTGATTGTTCGTGCAGATACCAACAATGGCAACATGCCATTCGAGACAATCTGCAACGAGCCAATCTTTGGCCTTGCTGGTCTATCTCGGAAAATCCCTTTCAACTTCCTTGATGGCTCTAAGGAAGGCCAGCGCCTACTCGCTGCTGATGTGGCGATTGCTGCGGAAGGTGAGATTGGCGTTTATGGCGCGGTTGCTGATGGTGGCTTTACTTTCCTTGGTACTGACATGGCGCAGACCGACGCTATGTGGCCGCAGCTGCATCAGTTGCGCGGCTCTGACTACATCATCACACAGCTGATGAAGATCACCCGGCGCCATCTGGGCAAGAAGCAGACAGCGCAGCGGGTTGAAAGCTGGGTCCGTGAAATTATCGGTGAGCTGCGTGGGTTGAAGCAGAACGAGCATATCCTTGGCTATACGCCAGCCTCCGAGATGTTCACCGCAGATAAGAACCAGCCTGAATCCATCGAGCTTGGTCACATCAAGCTTGAGATTGGTCAGGAAACTGCAAGCGCCTTCAAGCGTGCTGATTTTGAGCTGCGCCGCTATCGCCCCGCAACCGAAGGCTTGATCAAAGACATTCTGGCGCGTTTGCGCGCTGTTGTTTAATCCTCTTTACTGGAGAACCACACATGCAGCGCCCTATGCTGATTAACGGTGACATTGACCTGCGCTTGGTCAGTGAACCGGACGAATCCCGCGCAAACATTCTGAGCAAGCTTGTTCTGCCTGCCTTCAAATACACAACGGTCAACCACAACCCCGGTGGCGGTATTGGTGCCGTAGACTTCGGTAAACCGCGCACTGAAGCTTTTGAGCCCAAAGCCGAACACAAAGGGCTTGATAACAAGCTGCTTGAAAAATTGGGTAAGCATGAAGAGTGGGTTTTTGCTGGCAACTATCGCCAGATGCCGGGCAACCTTTGGCTACCTGTCCGCGGCTTCATTTATGCCACTCTTATGGAGTGGGAACCTGATGAAATGGGCGCAGATGATCTGCAAGGTTGCAACCTGGCATTCAAGGAAGTCACCCACGTTGAACTCATCCTAGATGGCAAAGAGCTGTTCTATTGGGATTTCTGGGAACGTGAAATGCGGCCTGATCCAACAGATGGCGAACGTAAGCGCGCGCTTGGCCTCTAAGCCCCAAAACCACTCATCGTAACACTCTGAGCCTTCAGCCTTGCTGGGGGCTCTTTTGCTTTAAGGACACGGCAATTGACCACGAAAGCAACCACAGCAACGGTTCAGCTGGATTACCCTTTTGAACATGACGGGCGTGAAATCACCTCATTGTCCTTCCGGCGCATGCGTGCTGGTGACACGCTCATTGGCGAGAAATACTCGAACGAAGAGCAAGCCGGTTTCGCGCTACTGGCAGCACTTGCCGGTGTCGATCTGGAAGTGATTGAACGCCTTGATGTTGAAGACCTAGAGAAAGTCACGCGAGGTGCCGCTCCCCTTATGGGAAAGCAGGGTGTCTTGACCCTGAAGCAGCTCGACGCGAGAGACGAGTACCTGACGGGGTAGACGCGCCTCATTCTCGTGACTTGATTGTCGCGGTATCGCGCAGGCTCCACACGCCAGTTGGTGTGGTCATGAACTGGGAGATTGATTTCTTTTTAGAAACAGTCTCCAGCCTTGGACGTGTGCTCAAGGCTGAAAATGCTCCCCCTCCAAATCGGTAGAATGTCATGGGTGTTTTAACCTCCAAGCTGGTCATTTCAGTTCTAGACCGGGCAAGCGGTCCTGCGCGCGCAATTGCGAACTCCATGAAGGGCATGCAGGCCTCTGCTGATCGTAACAGACGAGAGCTAAACCGAATGCAGGGGCAAATGCTCGGTGCGGTCGGGACAGGTTATATTCTGGCCCGCTCCATCGCTGCCCCTGTAAAGTCTGCCATGGAGTTTGAGTCCGCCATGTCGGACGTGAAGAAGGTCGTTGATTTTGATAGCCCTGAGGGCTTCAAGAAGATGCGCAAAGACATCATCGACATGTCAACGCGCATGCCAATGACAGCTTCCCAGATTGCTGACATCGTGGCTGCAGCAGGTCAGGCCGGTATGGCCGGGGATGAGCTAACCCAGTTTGCGGAGATGGCGGCAAAGGTCGGTGTTGCTTTTGATGTAAGTGCCGGCACAGCAGGCGAGAGCCTTGCGAAGATTAAAACTGCCCTAGGGCTGACCGTGAGCGAGACTGGAGAGCTGGCAGATGCAATCAACCACCTGTCAAACACCTCCGCAAGTTCTGCTCCCGATCTGCTCGACTTTATGCGCCGTGTGGGGTCTGTAGGCAAACAATACGGCTTCACCGCTGAGCAAACAGCAGCCATTGGCTCGGCAATGATTGCATCAGGCGCACAAGCCGATGTCGCGGCCACCAGTTTCCGAAATGCAGGTAAGGCACTGGCACGGGGCGAGGGGTCAACAAAGCGCCAGCACAAAGCCTACAAGCGTTTGGGGCTGGATGCGGTAAAGGTATCCAAGAACCTTCAGAAAGACGCTGTGGGTACGCTTAAAACCGTCATAGGGCAAATCAGAGAGTTACCAAAGGAACTGCAAACTTCGGTCATCTCAGATCTGTTTGGAGATGAAGCACGCGCAATTGCACCTCTGATTGAGAATGCAGCGCTTCTGGATAATGCTTTGGGCTCTGTAGCCTCAAAGGCGCAGTTTCTTGGGTCGTCTCAGGCGGAGTTCGAGGAGCGTTCGAGAACCTCAGCGGCTCAGTTGCAGAAGTTCCAGAACAAGATTGAAGCTGCATCGATTGCAATTGGCAGCTCATTGCTCCCGGTGCTTAATGACTTCATGGACACGATTGGGCCACACATAAAAGCCTTCACTAAATGGGCTGAAGAAAACCCCAAGATACTATCGGATATTATTAAATACGGTAGTGCGATCATAGGCGTGCTCATTGCTCTGACTGGCCTCAGGTTCGCAGCAAAGCTACTCAAGACCACCCTTATTGATACGGTGCTCGGTGTTGGCAAGATGCTTAAGAGAGCGGGCAAGTTAGCCGGAATCTCAATGGGGCGTAGCCGTAAGACCCGCAGTACCGCTGGCCCCGCAGGTGCTAAGCCTTCTTCAGTCAAGAAAACTAGTGTTCCTCAGGTATCCCGAAAAATGCCAGCTGCTGCCAATGATAACGGAGGCGGGAAATCCAATATCAAAGGGATGAAGGCTAGCAAGCTATTGAAAGGTGCAGCAAGCCTGAATGCTATAGGTCTAGCCCTCAACGAGTTTGAGCACTCAATCAATACATGGGGCATGAGTTGGAAGGATAGAGCCCAGTATGCGCAGAACAGGTTCAAAGATGGGGCCGCTCGCGGTGAGGCAATGAACCAATGGCTTGAGGATCTCATTGGGGTACGCAAAGGGCCGGTTGAGAAAGGCAATGTTCTGGTTGAGGCCCTAAAGCAAGACCTGGCATTGATCGATAGCCAGATTGCAGAGTTGGGCGATAGCCGAAGCGAGAGACAAACCAAACGAGGCTTGCAGACAGACCGCGAGGAAATTGCTGAGCAACTGAAAGCACTCAACGCCGAGCTTGCGCAGACTGCGAATGGAATTGCTGAAGCTAAAGTAGCAGAGGCACTTCAAACAAAGGCAAACCAAATCCTTGCAGTCCCGATCCCCAAACCTTCTGCGGGTTCTGCCCTGAAGGTTCCGCAGATCTCAGGCGCCCGAGCATTGGGCGGGCAGTTTGTGGGTGGCCGTAACTATCTAGTGGGAGAGAATGGTGCCGAACTGGTGACCCCGAGCCAGTCCGGATACGTCCACACCGCTTCAGAGAGTGCAAAGATCCTCGGCGGTGGCGGCTCAGGCTCATCTTCGGGCGAAACTCATTATCATTTTGGCCCCTTCTATGTAGACGCGGCAAGCAGTGCGTCTGACATGGTCGAAGGGTTTGTTGAACAGGTCGAAGATCGGATGTCCGGCCTTCATGCAGACCGAGAATATGCGGTGCGCTGATGCTTTACATGCTTGGAGCTTTGCAGATGGATACTTTCCCATTCAACGTGGATCAGGTGTCTATCTCGGCAAAGGCTGATTGGGCCAGAAAGCCCGTTATGGGCGGGATGAAGCCCGGTGAGTTTATGGGAGATGGGGGCAAGACCCTTAATCTCTCAGGGCAGCTGCTACCTATCAGGATCGGTGGGCTGGTCGAACTTGAGATTGCCGACAAGATGCGACGGACTGGGGAAGTCTTCCCGGTGCTGCGTGGTGATGGCAAGCCAATGGGGAACTACTTTATCAAGTCCTCAAAACAAACGCACAAAGAGCTGGAAAGAGACGGTGTTCCTTTTGTGATCACCTATCAGATTGGGCTTGAACAGCTGCCGGATGAAACCCCGGTCTCACCTGATCTCATTCCAGATCTGATTTCAGTCTTCGACCTGCTTTAAGGGGCGGCTATGTCCACCACAGTAACCGTTACAGGTGAAGGGATCACCTTGGACCTCCTGCTGGTGCGCGTGCACGGCTGGAAGGGGCAGGATCTCATCACCGAGGCCCTGAGCCTTAACCCCGGCATAGCGGGCGAAGGAGCTTTTCTTGCAGCTGGCCGGAAAGTGCTTATTCCAGACCTGCCATCTGAAGTCACAATCACACCAGAGCCGACAATAGACTTGTTTGGATAGCGCATGAACGAATGGACCGTAGATTGGAAAGTCATCTTGAATGGCAATGACATCTCGCAGGATCTTCGCCCCTATCTCATGAACATTTCAGCGACGGATAAGGCCGGGATCAGCTCTGACAGTTGCAGTCTTAGCCTTGATGATCGTGCAGGGCAGATCAAATTGCCGAGTGCTGGCCACCGACTATCCGTAATCCTTGAAGGCAAGAAGGTCTTTGAAGGGGTGACTGACCAGCCCGTTTCCTCAAGCAACCGCTCTGGAGGGCAAAAGCTCTCAATCAAGGCGAAAGGCTTCGATGAACGCTCACCGGTCAAGCAACCGCTTTTCTTCCATAAAGACGAAGCAACACTTGAAGAATTCCTGCAAGGCGCTGCCAAGAAAGCCGGATTTAACATCAAGGTAGACCCGGCATTCAAAGAAATCTTTCGCGACTACTGGTCGGCAAATGGAGAGAGCTTTCATTCAATCGGCCAGCGCTATGCGAAAGAGCTGAACGGGGCATTCAAGATCAGAGATAAGACGGCTGTTTTACTGCCGTTGGGAGCTGACAACGAGCTCCCGATCATCAAGTGCACCTATCCCGGCAATATCATCACTTGGCGCTTGAAACCCCGTGATCTGCGCAGGGCTTTCACTGGAAGCTCTGTCCGCTATGTGGATCGGGAGAAAGGCAAGGTGGTTGAAATCAAACGCCCCTACAAAGAGGAGGAAATCGAAGACCCTGCGCTAAAAGATCCGGTATTAAATGCCATTCGCTCTACGGTCAAAGATGAAGACCAAGCCAAAGAACTTCTTAAGGCACGTGAGAGCCAAAGCAAGCGAGAGAAAGCTTCGGGGTCGATCACGATCAACTTTGAGCCTGAGGTGCAGGCAGAAGCTCTGTGCACCGTTGAAGGCATCAAGCAGGGCATTGATGGCAAGTACCGGGTAGAAAGCAGAACACACAAGGCGTCGAGGGGTGGAGGAGCCACTACAACCTTAAGCGTGAAAGATCCCCAAGACGGAGCAGGGAAAAGGGAAGGGGCAAAAACAACGACCCCAACCAAGAAACCCGCCCTGACGGGAGACGGTCTAAATCGAAACGGTAGAACCGGGACACAACAGTAGCCAACCAACCGCCCTCAGAGGCGGTTTTTTTTATTGGAGATCCCTGACATGAAATCAACCAAAACCCGGTTGGTCGGCGCTTCTGCAGCCCTCATAGTTGCATTTGTGGGCGCTTGGGAAGGTCTGAAAACAACAGCCTACAAAGACATAGTCGGTGTGCCAACGATTTGCTACGGCGAAACCAAAGGCGTCAAGCTAGGTGATACAGCAACCAAGGCCGAGTGTGATGCAATGCTTGATGTATCCCTCAAAGAACATGAAGCCGGGATGCGTAAATGCCTGACAACCCCGGAAAAGATCCCAATCAAAACCTATCTTGCAATGGTTTCGCTGTCTTACAACATCGGATCAGGTGCATTTTGCAAATCGACTGCAAGGCGCAGGTTGAATGCAGGCAATTGGACGGGAGCTTGTCAGGCTGCCACTTGGTTCAACAGGGCTGGTGGTCGGAAAGTACAGGGCCTCGTTAATCGCAGGCAAGATGAATACAAACTTTGCATGCAAGGGGCGAAGGGATGATAGATCTCATCTCCTCGTTTATCTCAACAGGCATTGAAACCTTGCTGGCTTATGGGCCGCTTGTTGGCGCATTGCTGGCCTTTGTGGCTAGATTTGAACCTCGCACACCCAACTGGCTTTCTACTCTCGCAACAACGGCTCTGCTTTGCGTCTCGGTTTGGTTCTTCTCCGCCCTTCATCATGACAAACAAGCGGAAGTAGCCCAACTGAAGGCAGATAACAACGCGCTCACACGCGTAGCAACAGCGCACAAGGTCATCTCAAAGCAAGCAAGTGAAAAGCTGTTGGATCGCATCCAGCAGATGAGCACGCTTGAAGAAAAGGTAAGGGACTATGAACTTGAGCTGGAGAGGGGCAAGATTACCGCTTGTCCTTCTGATCCCGTTTATCTTAGCAGGATGCGAGCACTTCAATTCCGGAAGGCTCATTAAAAACTCTGGGGAGCTGTTCAAGCCTCCTGATCCTCCACCCGATCTAACAGTCGAAACGAAAGACCCTGGCATTACCGGCGATCAAGGCCGGGATGCAATCAGGCATAGAGCTGCATTGATAGCCTGCCATGCAAAGGAACAGGGCTGGCAGTCCTTTTATGGAAGCATTCAGGACAACTTGAAAGGTATTGCCAAATGATGCCGAAGACAGAGTTCGGGTCAATCACTGGATTGAGTGTCTACGGGGCTCTGGGGTATGCATCTAGCTACCTTGAGCCGGTACTTCAGTTCGCCTTACTGCTCGCAGTATTAATCGGAGCAATCTTGTTGGCTTATGGCCGCTGGGTTGATGCCCGGAACAAGCGGTTAGACACCCGTATCAAACTGCACCAGCTGAAAGATCTGGAAGAGGCAGGCGACAAGCGAGAATAGAAAATGATAGCCCCAAAAACGGGGCTATCCAGTTCCTTGCTTAGATCCAGTCATCAGGCTCTAGGTCATCAAGCGCTGCACCAAACAACGCGAGACGCTCCATTTCCTTTTGAGTTAGTGCCACATGCAGATGAATTAGTTCGCCAACGGTAGTGACTTCGCAGCGTTGTGCTAGAAAATCTAGAGCGACGGATAACATATTATTACCTTTTAAAGTTCTTCAGTATTCCAGAGAGGCGGATGCGCAAACTATTTGCTTAGAAATTGGCATCTGCAATGGGAATATGCTTACAATCTTAGATTTGCTAGAACTTTATAAGTCTTTGACTGAAAACAGGGTTTTCGGTTACGAACTCTCAAAGGATTGCGGGAAGAAAACCAAAGTTGCTCTTATGGGGGGTGGTTTTTTGCAGTAGTCGCTGCCCTAGAGATTCTTGATAATCTGACAAAAATAGCAATAAAGTCTAAAATATACTGAAAAATAATTACCTAAAGTTGCTAGAAAATATTATCTACACCTTAGGGTGGAGCGCTTAGGGTATGTCAATTGCTAACTATGTGTAATTTCTACTGAGGGATATCCCTGATCGTCTTTAGAAGTACGATTCGGGCAGCAGTATGTCACCTGCCATACTAAGACAGAACCGGCAGCGGATGATCTGACATTTAAGGAACGGGGTTGACAGCACTTCCGTTTCTAATTTTTAGCGCCCCACACCCATTCCTATGCTTTACATTTCGGTTGTAAACTATTGATGCCACGTGGGGGTAATTGGTGCAGTTGTGCAGCTATCTCATTGTTTTTTCGTAAAAAGACCCAGCCTTCTAAGCCGACGGTCGCAGGTTCGAATCCTGCAGGGATCGCCATTTTTCTCTCCCAATTCATTGAGCGAAAACTCAGCTCCCTCTAAAACTAGTAGTTTCCTGCATTCTCGCCCCTTTTGAGCAAATTTATCTCATCATTTGAGTGGCGCAGCTTTTTATTCCAATGTGACATAGCCAAATAAAATCTTCAGTTTTGAAATGCTCAAAATCCCAGCAAAACTGAAGGGATATAAGGTGTTCAATCAGTGGCAGTTTTAATAAATTCCTCTAATAGATCATTGTGCACGCCACATTTTTGCTGTAATTGACGGCAAAACACGCCCTAGGGGAAATCAACGAGTTGAACTGCGTGCAAAAATCATCTGACATCCGTACGAACTGGACGCGTGAAGAGGCTGAGTCTCTTTACAACCTGCCGTTTAATGACCTGCTGTTTAAAGCTCACTGCGTTCATCGCGAGCATTTTGACCCCAATGAGGTCCAGCAAAGCCAGCTCTTAAGCATCAAGACAGGCGGTTGCCCGGAAGATTGCGCTTATTGCAGCCAGTCCGCTCGCAACAACACCGAGCTGTCCGCCTCAAAGCTTCTTGAAGTCCAAATGGTGCTGGAAGAAGCCAAAAAGGCGAAGGAAGGCGGCGCAACCCGGTATTGCATGGGCGCAGCCTGGCGCTCTCCTAAAGATCGCGACATGCGCGCCATTGAAATGATGGTGGAAGGCGTCAAAGAGCTCGGCATGGAAAGCTGCATGACGCTTGGCATGCTGACGCCGGAGCAAATTCTGCGCCTCAAAGATGCTGGGTTGGATTATTACAATCACAACATCGACACTTCAGAGCGCTACTACAGCGAGGTTATTACAACCCGCAAGTTCTCTGATCGTATCGATACCCTGAATCTGGTCAAGGAATCCGGTATCAAAGTCTGTTCTGGCGGCATCGTCGGCATGGGCGAAAAAGATATGGATCGCCTCGACATGCTGGTTTCTCTGGCAACACTGGAAGAGCATCCGGACAGCGTGCCGATCAACATGCTTATCCCGATTGAAGGCACGCCGCTTCAGGATGCCGAACCGGTTGACCCGATTGACTTTGTTCGTCTGATTGCCGTTGCACGTATCATGATGCCGAAATCTCATGTACGCCTGTCGGCAGGCCGGACAGAAATGTCTGATGAGACGCAGGCAATGTGTTTCTTTGCTGGAGCAAACTCCATCTTCAAAGGCGAAACACTGCTCACCACAGACAACCCGGAAGGCTCCAAGGACGCAGCTTTGTTCAAACGCCTTGGTATCCGCCCTATGGGACTGAAAAGCTGTGCGGCTGAGCATGAGCCTGCTGAATAAGCACCAAGGAGCGCTCGAGCGTCTGGCAGAACGGGGCAGGTCCCGTTCTCTGCTCAAAGCGCATGGCTGCGATTTTTCGTCCAATGACTATCTGGCGCTGACAACAGCGCCAGAATTGCGTTTAGCGGCAGAAAACGCCCTTGCCCGTGGTGTCGGTCTCGGCGCAGGCGGCTCACGCCTCTTGCGCGGCAATGATCCTGAGCATGAAGCGCTTGAGCTGGAAGCGGCAAACCTGTTCAACACAGAGCGATCCCTTTTCTTCGGTGGGGGATACAACGCCAATATGGCGCTGTTCTCAACCCTGCCGCAGCAGGGCGACCTTGTCCTGCATGACAACCTCATTCACGCCAGTGCACATGACGGCATGAAGTTGGGTGCAGCCCAGTCCATGGCCTTCAAACATAATCAGGTTGAGGATGCGCAGGCACGTATTGCCCAGTGGCGCCAACAAGGCGAAACAGGGCGCATCTGGATCGCCTGCGAAAGCCTTTACAGCATGGACGGAGATCAGGCACCGATCCCGGACCTGATAGAACTCGCTGATACCTACGATGCGTTTTTACTGGTCGATGAAGCCCACGCGACAGGCGTGCTGGGTGAGGGCGGCAAAGGCCTGGCAGCGGAATTTGAAGGCCGGGAGAACGTCATTTCGCTCCATACCTGCGGCAAAGCTCTTGGAGCCTCCGGCGCACTTGTTTGCGGACCCGCTATTCTGATCGACTATCTCATCAACCGCGCGCGCGGGTTCATCTACGCAACAGCGCCATCGCCTCTGGTCGCAGCCATCGTGCGTGCATCGCTAAAACTGGTACGGGATCAACCGGAACGGCGTGACCAGCTTGCTGACCTTGTAAAACATGCAAATACTGAGATGGGCCGTTTGTGCGGACAAAAGGGCAGCGGAACGCATATTCTTCCGTTCCTCATTGGCGATGACAAGCGCACCATGCTGATTGCAAAAGCACTGCAGGAACGCGGCTATGACATCCGCGGCATTCGCCCACCAACCGTACCACGGGGCACATCCCGCCTGCGCATTGCGTTGACCTTGCACGCCAGCAAGTCTGATGTATCCAATATGTTTGAAGTGCTTGCAGAAGAAATGGGGCTGGTTCGCTCATGACAAAACCAATCGTAGTTACAGGCACCGACACCGGTATCGGCAAAACAATTTTCTCTGCAGCGCTGACGCAGGCTTTAGCTGCCACCTACTGGAAGCCCGTTCAATCCGGACTGGAAGAAGAAACCGACACACAAGCTGTGACGCGTCTGACAGGCTGTAAAACACTGCCAGAGACATACTGTTTGCAGGTTCCCGCTTCTCCGCATTTCTCAGCGGAAGCAGAAGATGTCCTGATCGATACGGAGAGCCTGGCATTACCTCAGGTCGATGGACCGCTGGTCGTTGAAGGGGCAGGTGGCCTCATGGTTCCGCTCACGCGTGAGACGCTGTACATTGATCTCTTCAAAAAGTGGCAGGCACCGATTGTGTTGTGCGCCCGCACCGGCCTTGGCACCATCAACCACAGCTTGCTTTCCATTGAAGCACTGCGTACTCGTGGCTGCAACCTGCTCGGCATCGTGTTTATCGGTGAGGAAGTGGCAGATTCAGAACGCACGATCGCAGAGTACGCAGGCGTCAAGAAGCTTGGTCGCTTGCCACTGCTGCAACAAATCACCCCAGAAACAATAAGAACAGCGTTTGCAGAGAATTTCCGTCTGGAAGACTTCTGCCTGCAAAACGGGGAGAACGCATAATGTCTAAGCACTCACCAATCTGGCATCCATTCACCCAGCACGCTGTGCTGACGGAAATGACCAAGATTACGGGCGGTTCTGGCGCATACCTGACAAAGGATGACGGCGACAAACTGCTTGATGCCATTGCTTCCTGGTGGGTCGTAACCCACGGCCACTGCCATCCGCACGTCATCGGCGCAATCAAGGAGCAGGCGGAAAAGCTGGATCAGGTGATCTTTGCAGGTCACACCCATGAGCCTGCAGAGCGACTTGCGCAGCAGCTGCTGAGTTGCACGCCTGATGGACTGGATTATGTCTTCTTCTCAGACAGCGGTTCTACCAGTGTGGAAGTGGCGCTCAAGATGGCGCTCGGCTATTGGCATCATCTGGGTGAAAAACGCCAGCGCATTGTCGTTATGGAAAACAGCTATCACGGCGACACCATCGGCACCATGTCCGTTGGCGAGCGTGGCGTTTTCAACCAGCCTTACAATCCGCTGCTGTTTGATGTGGCCAAAGTGCCGTTCCCAACCGCTGGCAATGAGCAGAACACGCTAGATGAGTTGGATAAGCTCTGCGCCCAAGG
Organism: Pseudovibrio sp. Ad13; assembly: GCF_001623225.1. Taxonomy (NCBI): domain Bacteria; kingdom Pseudomonadati; phylum Pseudomonadota; class Alphaproteobacteria; order Hyphomicrobiales; family Stappiaceae; genus Pseudovibrio; species Pseudovibrio sp. Ad13. The sequence continues at coordinate 474,937 of NZ_LMCC01000013.1, forward strand.
TGATGTTGCAGCGTTTATCGTAGAACCACTCGTTCTGGGTGCTGGTGGCATGCTCATGTATTCCGCTGAAACACTGCGGGCACTCCATGAGATATGCAAGAAGCACAATGTACTATTCATCGCTGATGAGGTGATGACGGGGTGGGGCCGTACAGGCAAGATGTTCGCCTGTGAACATGCTCAGATCACGCCGGATATCGCGTGCTATTCCAAAGGTCTGACAGGTGGTTCTTTGCCGCTTGCCGTCACCATGTGCTCCTCGGCAATCTATGATGAGCATTATTCCATGGACAGAAGCAAAACCTTCTTCCATTCCAGCTCATATACAGCAAACCCAATCGCCTGCGCCGCTGCGGTCGCCAATCTGGAGATCTGGGAGAATGAGCCGGTCTATGACCGCATAGCAAAGCTCATGCAAATGCAATCCGCTGGCCTTGCGCGTTTCAAAGACGATGATCGTTTCACCAACATCCGTCAGACGGGCACAATCGCGGCCATGGATATCAACGTGAAGGATCACGGATATCTGTCTGATGTCGGCCCGCGCCTCTATGAGTTCTTCAAGTCAAAGAACCTGCTGCTGCGCCCACTGGGCAACACGCTCTATTCCATGCCGCCATACTGCGTCACACAGGGCGATATTGACCAGATCTATGATGCGATAGCTGAGGCCGCTGATGAACTCCTCTAAGGACCGTGGCGGGCTGATCGGCTTCGGCCATTACGCACCAGAACGCCGCGTGCTCAATGCGGAGATTGAACAGGATCTGGGACTGGAAGAGGGCTGGATCGAACGCCGCACCGGCATTCGTGAGCGCCGCTATGTCTCCTCTGATCAGGCTCTCACAGACATCGCACTGCCAGCAGCTCAAATGGCGATTGAGGACGCTGGTATCGATCCGGCTAAAATCGGCCTGACACTGCTGGCAACCAGCACACCTGACCACCTGTTACCGCCCTCAGCACCTCTGCTGGTGCACAAACTTGGCCTGCCAAACTCCGGCGGCATCGATATGGCAGGAGCTTGCGCAGGGTTCCTTTACGCACTGGCCATGGCCGATGCCTATGCCAAAGCGCAAGGCATTGCGGTTCTCGTCGTCGCAGCCAATATCTTGAGCCGCCGCATCAACCCGGCAGAACGCGCCAGCCGCGTGTTATTCGCCGATGCTGCAGGTGCCGTTGTGGTTCTGCCACCAGCACATAAAGAGCAGGGCATCCTTGCTGCCGATCTGGCATCTGATGGCGCTTATTACGACCTCATCAAAATCCCCGGCGGTGGCAGTCGCAATCCGTACAGACCGGATATGGACCCCAATGAGTACCTGATGAGCCTGCAAGGCGGGCAGACGGTCTTCGCCAAAGCGGTCAACACGCTCACGGACTCAGCAATGAAAATTCTGGGGCAGGCGGACATCAAACCGTCAGAGGTAGATCACTGGGCGCCCCACCAGGCCAACTCCCGGATCATTCAGGCTGTCGGAACCAATCTTGGAATAAACGCCGATAAGACACTGATGACACTGGGGGAATACGGCAATAGTTCAGCAGCCACCATCCCATTCAGCCTCTCCAAGTGTCGGGAAAATCGAAACTATAAGGCGGGTGACAAAATTCTATTGTCTGCCATAGGCGCGGGCTTCGTCAGCGGGTCCTTGTTGATCGGCATGTAGCAAAAGCGCCCACTCGTGGTGGAAAGACGAGCGGGCGCGTGCGCATCAAACCGCAGTTATTTTGATGCGCTGTCCAGATAAGCCAGCAGGTTCTCGATATCTGCTGGCTTCTTCAAACCAGCAAATGCCATACGGTTTTTTGGCAAGAATTTCTTCGGCTTGGCGAGAAACTCGGTCAGAGATTCAGTATCCCACGTCACATCAGCACTTGCCATAACCTTGGAATATTTGAAGCCCTCAACAGCAGCTGCCTGACGGCCAATCACACCATGCAGGCTCGGACCAACTTTGTTCTGCCCTTCCTTCACGCTGTGGCATGCTTTGCACTTCTTAAAAACCTTCTTGCCCGCCTTCACATCACCCGCAAACGCCACTTGAACTGGTGCTGGAACCGCAACCGATTCAGCTGCCGCCTGCTTCCCGTCTGTTGTCAGCACGAGGCGAAGTGTAACCGGCACCGTCCGTGTAATTCCGTTCAGCTTGGCAAGTGTTTTCAGCTGATCCACACCCGCGTTCACGCCCGCTTCCTCAGTTCCCAAAAACACCATGTCATTGGTAGTCGCCAAAACTTTGCTGTCGGAAATGCGCGCCACAAAAACTTCCGTTTCCACCGGGATCTCAGTGCCCAGCAAATTGAGCGTGGCTTCCAGATCAACAACAGTGGTTGCGCCAACCGCAAGCTGGCTCAGCTCAGCAGCGTCCAGCTGTGCAGTCAGATCAGCAGACCCGATGCTTTGAAACACAATCTGGCGCATACGTTCATTGCGGATATTGATGTTGGTCTCAACAGACCCCAGATCGATCTTCAATTGCAGCTTGCCATCTTCCGAGACAGAGCCCGAGAGTTTCTCAAAGCTGTTCACCTCACCCACGGAGTTTTTCTTGATGGTCCCGTAAGAAAGTCGTGAGTTGTCGCTGTCCACGGTCCAGTTTTGTGCAAGGGCGCTGCCAGACAACAGTAAAAGCATCGCGGAGGTGCGGAAAAAGGTTTTTACCATAGGTATGTCGCCTTCGTGATTTGATGTGATTGACGATTTTTGGTTGCTATCAATTGAGAAACACACGACAGCTGGCTTTTATTCGATGTATTTTGGAAAAAAATATCAGAAACGTTTTCAAAGTGACCTAATCACCCTCATGCCTCGACTCTGGCGCTTTGCACTTTCGCTTGCAGGGCAGAAGGATCTGGCCGACGATTTGGTGCAGGCCACATGTCTGCGGGCATTGGAACGTGAAAGCCAGTTTCAGGCAGGTTCAAACTTTGCCGCGTGGACCATGACAATTTGCCGGTCCATCTGGCTGAACGAAATGCGCAGCCAGCACCTGAGAAAAACCGGCCAACTCGACACCGCCATCGAATCCAGCCTGATTGATCCGTCTCCATCACCTGAAACGAATATTTTCGCAGCTGAAGTGTTTAAACAAGTGATGCGACTGCCAGAAGGTCAGCGCTCTGTGGTGGAACTTGTCTTTGTTGAGCAATTCACCTATCGCGAAGCAGCCGTAATTTTAGGTATTCCTATTGGAACGGTCATGAGCCGTTTATCTGCAGCCCGAAAAACGCTTGCGCCTTTAAAGCAGGAACAAGCCAACCAGATGAAGAAGGGAGAGCTGGCATGACGTACACCGACGAACACCTACGGTCTTATCTGGCAGGCTCTCTGGACCCTGAAACCGCGCAGCAAATAGAAGCGGATCTGGAGAGCGATCCGATCCTGGAACAACGCCTGCTGGCACTTGAAGGCCTGCTCCCAGTCGTTCAACAAGGCTTTGCAGAGATCCCTGACACAGATCACCTCAAACAGCTGGAAGACAAGATCTTCGCACAGCAAACCCCTGCAAACGATCATGCAGCCGCACCATCTGTTGTCCGCACATGGGGCACCCGCGCAGCAACGCTTGTGATTGGCTTGGCCATCGGAACAGGCCTCATGTACTGGACAGATGACGCAATTGACTGGCGGCAGGAAGTCGCAAGCTATCAGGCGCTTTACGTTAAAGAGACAATCGCATCCCTGAACAGGTCCGAGGATGAGCTGAAACAAGAGCTGGCTGAAGCCTCAACCGCCGTAGGCCAGCAGCTGAACCTTTCAGACCTCAATGATCTGGAAGGCTTGAAACTACTGCGAACCCAGGTTCTGGGCCATGAAGGCGCACCGCTCATCCAGATAGTCTTTGCAGACCCCAACGGTGCCCCGGTTGCATTCTGCATCCTCAAAGACACAGATGCCGCCGGAACTATCATGCAATCCACCAGCCTCAAAGGCATGGCCTCCGCAGACTGGACCGGCAACGGCTATCGTTACCTCGTTATTGGAGGCCAAAACCAAAGCCGCATCGACATCGTCGCCGAGCAAATCCACTCTCGCGTTTTGTAGGCAAGGAGAGCCTTTCGCAAATCTTTCTGTCAGTATCTGTCAGAGTGAGCGCCGCAGGGGGGATCAGTATGCTAGGTCTTTCGGATTGCTGACTGGGACTTTGCGTTGATGAAAACATACGACGAGATTGAAACGGAGACTGAAGATAAGCTGGCAAGCCGTGTCTGGTTTCACCTGATGCGGGCCCACCGCTATCTTTACCCACGCTTTGAGCGCAGTTTGCGAACGCATGGCATTGATAACCCGGTCTGGTATGAAATTCTGCTGGAGGTTGAACGTGTGGGAGAGCAGGGGGCAAAGGCCTCTGACTTGCAAGACCATCTGCACATGGCGCAGTTCAGCATGTCACGGCACATCGCCCGTATGGAAAAGAAGGGGCTGATTGAGCGTCGTCCAGATAAAGAGGACGGACGCGCGCAGCTGATTTTCCTGACACCTCAAGCGGCCCATGCCCACGAGGAAATCTGGCCGCATTACTTCAAAATCATCCAGCAGGAAGTCGGAGAACGTCTCACCAAGAAAGAGGCGTTTGAACTCTTCAAACTACTGACCAAGCTCTACGAATAAAAAAGGGCCGCTAAACAGCGACCCTCTCGTTTCCTAGAACCGATAGTTTGCCGTAAGGCTAAAGGAACGCCCCGGTTCCTTCAGAGTGCCAATAACGTTGTAATCGCCCCCATAGGTTCCCCGGTCTGAGTAGTCATCATCAAAAATGTTGTTCGCTTCAACACGAAGTTTCAAACCATCAATCTGCTCTGGTTCATATTCCGCAAACAACCCGACAACGGCATAGCCTTCCAGTGTTCGATCTGAATCTCCGGATCCGGTGCTATAATCAAATGCTCCTTGCACATCTCCACCGATTATCAGACCGTAGTCTTCCAATTCATGGGAAACGTTGAAGGCTATGACTTGTCCCAGTGGGGCAGCAAAGTCCTGAGCAACATAGGAATCGGCGGCATCACCGTTAACTTCCACACGCGTGTTGGAATAGGTGATTTTTGCCGAACCTGAGGTCCACTTATAGCCCGCAGCCAAGTTGAATCCTTCGGTAAGAACATCCACATTAGCGTCGCGCGAGCGAGCATCGCTAATGTCAGTTCTGAAGATTTCACCGGAGAGCAAAAAGCCGGAACGTTCAAACTCGAGCCCAGCAGTCACGTTGTGAGAACGAGATGGCTTGATATCGGAGTAATCCCATGAGGAGCTGAAGGTATAATTGTCCTCAAGCGCAATCCCACCAAAAACAGTAGCATAACCGGCTTTAAGTTTGAGGCCTTCCAAGACCTCATAGGATGCCGAGCTGTTACCGCTCAGACCAGTGACAGAAGTATCGAAATCTCCAAGACCTTCAAAACGCTGATGATCAAGGCGTAAGCCCGCGGACAGTTTCAACGCTGACGATGGTGTCCAACGTACCTGTCCGAAACTGCCGAAGTTATGAGCAACCTCTTCCAAGTCAGAGGTTGGGTCATCGTAGTTTGCGGTCTTCCTGTAAAAATCAAATCCGGTAGTGAAGCCAATATCCTCAGTTAACCGGAAAGTGTTTGCAACTTTGCCGTTCAAGGTATTGGAAGTCCCGTTACTTCCATATGGCACAGGCACGTCAATATTGCTTTCACTGAAGCCAAGCACGATCTCTGGATCATAAAGGTCCGTAGGCTCCAAATGCTCATAGCGGAATGAGAAGCTCTTCCGCATCGTATCGTAAATGCGGGTCGGTGAACTGCCTTTGAAAGCACCAAAGTTAGCACGATAAGGCCGCTCTTCTTTATCCTTCAGCATCATGCCCGAAACCTCAAACCGATGTCCGGTCTCAGATGTGTAACCGGCTTTGAGAAGGCCGGTCTGCAAGTTTGCTCCGGTTCCCGGGATTTCCCAATCGCCGCCAGAGGTGTAATCCTGTCCCTTGGCGTTTTTAGCGAAGGCCAGAATATCAAAGCCGTTATGCTCGGCAAAGCCAGTCAAAGCTTGGGAGAATGTATTGCCGTTTGTATCAAAGCTCAGTGTTGCTTTGCCGCCCATGGTCTCGCCATCTTCCAGCAGGTCCAATGCATCAATCAGCTGAAAGGCGATGGAACCGCCCAGAGCGTTCGGGCCGGAATCTGCAGCTGCAACACCCGCATCCACACGCACCGCACGCAACAACGCTGGATCAATGGCATTGGCTGTTACATGGTGGAACGCACGGTTGTTCTGCATCGCGCCTTCAATAGTCATGTTCAGGTTGAGAGCATCCACACCATTGACGAAGATCTTCTGGGCAATTGGGATGCCGCCGCCAACCGTTACTGAGGCATTCTCAGCAAACACATCACGAAGATTACCCATCTCTGCGGCTTCAATCGCTTGAGTTGAAACGTAGATTGAGGTGTTTCTGTCAGCAGCCACTGCAAAGCGATCATTGTTGAAACTGTAAACAACAACAGGGTCCAGCTCCTCGCTGGCATCCACACTATCCTGCGCTGCAGCCCCGGTAGAAAAATAAGCACCGTTTAAAACACAAACGGAAACAAGCAAGCGCCACCGAAGTTTCTTCATTAGGATCCCCACCCACATATTGGCCGTATTACCTACGGCGAATCAAATATGAGATAATTACTCATGTTTATGCGCGAGGGTATATGGGAGCGCAATTATAGATGCAAGTGCATCTATATGCATAAACGTTTGCGACATGACCTATGAAAAGAAATCGCCATAAAATGCAATACGTTATGTAATTTTTATCAAAATCTGATCTGTGTGTATCTGCTGAATTTGACAGGGAGTGTTCAAAGATCACCGGGCACAAAACCAAAAAAAGCCCCCGCTAAAAGCATAGCGGGGGCTTTACAATAACAAGAGATTTAAGCTTGACGCTGGCCCATCTGATCATCAAGTGTCAGCAGGTGCCAACGATCATCACCAGCAGCTTTCACCTGGTCCAGAACACGGCGGAACAGATCTTCTTCTTCAATCTGCTCTTCCAGGAACCAGTGCAGCATGTTCTGCGTCCCATACTCCTTTTCATCATGGGCGAGATCAAACAGAGCATGGATTTGCGACGTGACCTTCACTTCCATCTTCATGGCCAGCTCAATAGCTTCCTGTGCTGAATCAAATTCAACAGTAGGAGCAGATATGCCTTCCAGAGTAACGCGGGAGTCCCGTTTCACGATGAAGTCATAAATGCGCATTGCATGGTCAGTCTCTTCTTTTGAATGAAGACGGAACCACTTTGCAAAACCTGGCAGCTCAATGGAATCAAAGTAGGCAGCCACAGCAAGATAAACGTAAGAGGCACTCAGCTCAGCATTGATTTGCTGGTTAAGAGCTTCTGCGACTTTGGTGTTGAGCTTCATCGGATTCTCCAATCAGTAATTTTGTGGAGACAGATTTGAAGAGCTACAAACTATTCGCTTTGACCAAAGTCAATTTGAGAAGAATTATCTTAGCAATTGCAAGTGATTAGCAGTTTCACAAATGACCATTTTGCGAGCTCAGGCCCTATGTTCGCCAGGTCTTGGGCGCTGATCCATAGATCCGCTTAAAGGCACTGCTAAAGCTGGACGGGCTGTTATATCCCGCCATATAGGCAGCTTCAGAAACAGTAATGCCGCCTTTGTTGATGGCTTGCCGCGCCTTCTCCAAACGCTGTTTACGAATAAAATCCGAGACTGTCAGATTGTACTTTTCCTTAAAGTGACGCTGAATGCTTCGTTTACTAAGGCCCGTTTCTTTAGAGATCCGCTCAATGGAAAGGTCTTCCTCCAGATGCTCCAGCAGAAATTCCCGCACCTTCAATCCTTTGATCCGTAACTGACTGTCCGCTTCCCGCTTCTCGGCCTGGACGGCCCCTTGCAAGTGAGCACAGCTCTGAGACATCAGGCTTAACGCCTCAGCTTGACATTGAAGGCCACCGATTTCATCAGCCCCATCATTGGTCATAGCCAAAATCCGCGCAGCGCAATCTACCATGCGTTCATCCGGCTGCCAGATGAAGTAATTCAGGTGGCCATTCATAAAACTCCGCACTTCCGCAGAAAGAGCAGAGGCCTGAAACCCAATTGCACCGTACCAGTCCGGTTGAGCTGCAATGCCAACCTTGCGCAGCGAGTGCCCGGCCTCACTCGGCTTCAGGCGCAAATTGGCAGGTTTTCGCAGGTTGAACAGCAGAGCCTGAGGCTTGGGTGTTTCGCGATCCCCGGCATCCAGATCAAAATAAACATCATCAATGTAAAACTGCTGCTGACCTTCCAGATAAATGAAAATCTGGAAAATAGGTGAAAGCTCCACCAAACTTTCATTTTCATGATGGCCCATTGTCTCATCCAGGACTTTGACTCGGATCTGCTGCTCAATCTGCACAGAAAGTGCTCCCTGACTTTTCACTGGCGCGAATGGATATGTTTTTGGCGCACACGCCAATGCATTTCCAATCGACGAACGCCCCCTCATAAATATATTATGAGTTTTGAAGTCAAGTTTAAAACTTCGTATAAATGAAGTAAGTCCAGCGCGACCTTCCAGCTCACGAACATCTCAGTAAAGAGGTGCCCAAAGTGCTCGCCACACACTGCGAGCGCTCATGGGGCTGTGCTGTCGTGCGGATACGATTGGAGAATGTTTCGATGTCTAGCCGCGACGTTGATAGAGCACTTAAGAACGCCCGTTTCACGCAAAAAACGCAAATGAACGCACTAAACCTCTTATTGGTTTCAACCGCGCTGACTTGCGCATCAGCGGCGTCCGCTCAGGAGAATAAACTGCTGGATGAAGTGGTCGTCACAGCCTCAGCTTCTGAAGTGACCTACAAGAACGCACCTGCAAGTATCTCCGTTATCACCGCAGAAGACTTGGAAAATCAGGGGGCTCGCGACGTTCGTTCCCTTCTGGAAAGTGTAGAAGGTCTCACGTTCAACAGAGCTGGTAATCAAAGCAAAGTGCAAATCCGCGGACTGAACGAGAATTACACATTGTTCCTGATAGATGGAAAACGCGTCACCTCCGCTCCAAACGCCTTCCGCGGAAATGACTACGATTCCGGCTGGGTTCCACTGGAAGCCGTCGAACGTATTGAAATCGTTCGCGGTCCTATGTCCTCACTCTACGGGTCAGATGCCATCGGTGGTGTTGTCAACATCATCACCAAGAAGGAAACTGAAGAGTGGCACGGCTCACTTACCAACGAATATACCCTTCAGGAAAACCGCAAATCCGGTGATTATGGCCGTACGGGTTTCAATCTTTCTGGTCCAATCCTCAAAGACAAACTCTTCATGCGAACCTACGGCAGCTGGGATTTTCGCCGCAAAGATTCAAGCACTCTGAACCCCGACAGCGCAAGCGGGCGCGCCAATGCAGGCTTTGCCAAGAGTGATAACAAGCACGTTGATACGACTGTGACCTGGGATGTAAACCAAGAAAATTCCGTTGATTTCAACGCAGGTTACAGCAAGCGCGCACACGATAAGACAACATTGGACAGATACTCAGCGGGCATAACTCATCACGGCTCCTACGAGTTTGGTGAGACTGAGCTGCGTGTCTTTGGTGACCGTATCGACAACTCCTACGGCCACGGAAACGCCGCTGGCGAAGACATGCCGAACACAGCCTATAACTTCAATGGCGATGGCAAAGTCAGCTTTGACGCAGATCTTCTGGTCCCGAACTTCATCACCGTCGGCGCGACTTACCAACATCAATCCCTCGAAGACAAGTATGTGCTTGTAGGCGAGGGCGGATCAGACAGTTCCCTCTGGCAAGCCGCAGCCTTCATTGAAGACCGTCTTGAAATCACAGAGGATTTTGAGGTCACACTCGGAGGCCGTCTGGACAAACACGAAAAATTCGGCTGGAACGCCAGCCCCCGCGTTTACGGTGTTTATCACCTCACACAAGCCCTGACATTCAAAGGCGGCTGGTCCTCATCCTTCAAAGCCCCAACCTTGCTGCAAATGTCCCCCAACTGGAAACAGGTCTCATGCGGAGGGGATTGTTTCTTAGAAGGTGCTGAAGATTTGAACCCGGAACTGGGCAGCAGTTTTGAGGTTGGCTTCAAATATGACGAAGCAAAATGGAGTGCAGGGCTAACCGGTTTCCATAATACTATCAAAGACATGATCCAGTTTCCACCTGCCAGAACAGCTGATGTTGCTGTTGCTCAGACCTATTCCAACTATGTTGGTCTCACTGCAGATGGCAAACCGATCTTCAAGTTTGAAAACATTGAAGAAGCTCGCACAATGGGGATAGAAGCCAACCTGACCTTGCGTCCAACAGATGAGCTGACTGTCTCTGCCAACTACACCTATCTGGATGCAAAAAACACAAGCGCCAACGATGCACCGCTTGCCTTCCAGCCAGAGCATACTGCAAACGTTAAACTGGATTACAATTTCAGTGAAAAATTCAGTTTCGCGTTATCTGCCAACTACGTAGGCGAACAATACACCTCGGTTCCCGCCAACGGTGACATGGCATTTGCCCGCAAAGTAGACGGTTACATCACAGCTGATTTCACAGGTCGCTATGACGTCAATGAAAACTTCACGTTGCGCGCTGGCGTTCTAAACATTGCTGACAATCAAATCCTGAAAACGGATTGGGATGAATTCAATGTTGACGGTCGCCGCTACTTCATCTCAGGCACCACTCGTTTCTGATTTCCAATAATGAAGGAGCAAGGAGGTGGGCCCACGCTCACCTTCAATGCGTAGAGGTGTATCACTATGTTTTCATTTAAGAAAACGATAATCAGCTTAGTGGTTTTTATGATGTCTCAAACTGTGTCTTCAGGGTCAGCACTCGACCTTTCAAAAACGGAAAGTACGACTGAAACACGGTTTCTTCAGCAAGGCCGGGAGGAAGTCTTTGAGCTGCAGGCGGAAACCGGCGACTATATCGAGCTTGGCTGGCAAGTGAACTCTGGCCGGTTTAACCTGGACAGTATCAACCGATTGACTGGTGCTCATATCCGCAGGTTTGCTTCTTCAAACGCTGGCCGTTCACCATTCTTGCTCGTCGTAGAGGATACACCAATCAATCTTAAAGTCTCTGCAATTGAAACCGGGCACTACACGCTGTCTATCATCAAACAAGTTGGTACTGAGCATCAGAATATAGAACAAAATGAATACCTTAGCCCGCGTATTGCCAACCTTGCAAGTCACCTAAAATCAGGCAACTCAACAGATGTCTTCTGGACTGAGATTGAACAAAAAGGCACGCCGCTCATTGAAGACAACGGGAACAACAAGAGTGTCCTGACATTTCTTGCCAGAGGCGCCAGAACTGGTGTCCGCCTCCTTGGTGCCCCAACAAGCAATCATGAAGAGCTTGAGCAGCTTGCAGGCAGTGACGTCTGGTTCAAATCATTTGTCGTTCCCAACACCACGCGGCTTTCCTATCAACTTGCTGTTGATGTGCCGGTGATTTCAGGCACTTGGATGGAACGACGGAGAGCGATTCTGGCAACTCTGGCAGCAGACCCGCTCAACAAGCACCCTTGGCCAGCAGACGCAATCGATCCTTACAATCAACACTCTACGGTGCTTTTGCCAGCAGCTGAACCTGGCCATTTTCTCGGCAATCAGACTGCCGCAAAAGGTCAGGTCACACATTCCAAGATTGAGAGCAAAGGCCTTGGGAACAAACGCGATATCTGGCTATACCGTTCCGCCGGCTATGAAACATCAAAAGCAACCGCTTCGCTGCTCATTATGTTTGACGCAGAGCACTATAATGGCCGTATCCCGGCTCCGGACATTCTGGATAACATGGTCGCAGACGGCGCAATTCCGCCATTAGCAGCCGTATTTATATCTCATATAGATTCAAAAACACGAACTCAGGAGCTTCCTAACAACGCTCGGTTCGCTGCGTTTGTGGCGGAAGAACTATTGCCATTTGCAGAGGCAGAGCTTGGCATATCCGCGACACCAGAAAGAACCATTTTGGCAGGCTCCAGCTTTGGTGGCCTTGCGTCCAGCACCATCGCTCTGCGCTATCCGCAACACTTTGGAAAAGTTCTCTCCATCTCCGGATCCTACTGGTACTCAGAGGAGAATGACGAGAATTACGTCGCGAACCTCATTGCAAATACTCCCCGTCAAGATATCCGGTTTTTTCTCAGCGCGGGGCTCTTTGAAAAGAGTGTAGGTGGCCGAGATCGAGGGATACTTCAGTCTAATCAGCATCTTAGAGATGTTTTGATTGCCAGGAATTATGAGGTGAAGCTGGCAGCCTATGCTTCAGGTCACGACTTATTCTCATGGCAAACCATTCTCAGTGATGGCCTTATTTCTTTGATCGGGAAGAGCGCTCCATGACGGGTTGAAATCCCGTTTAGATGCAATTGCATAAAAATCTAAGTGTAAACTTCAGGTATTATTGGACATCCTCATTTTTTGATTTTAGATAGAAACAAAGCTCAACAGCCAGGCTCTGATGCCAAGCCATGAGACATCTATCCAACGGAGTTAGAAATGTTTCATCGTGTAACGAGATCGGTTGCCGCTTTCGCTTGCCTCGCCCTCGCAACTTCTCCAGCCCTTTCTGATCAGGTCGAAATCAACACCGCAAATGGCAAAGCCAGCGTCGTTGTTGAGCCCAAAAATCTGATTGTGTTTGACATCGGAGCGGTCGACAACCTGAATGCACTTGGTGTTCAACCAGCAGGCGTCGTCAACAAAATGTATGTCGATTACCTTGATGGCGTTCAGTCTGAGGCAGACGTCATCGGAACTCTGTTTGAGCCAGATTTCGAGGCAATCAATGCGCTTGAACCTGAACTGATCATCGTTGGAGGCCGTTCCAGTAAACAGGCAAAGCCATTGTCTGAACTCGCGCCAACCATCGATATGACACCAAGTTCTTCAGAGGTTTCAGCAACGCTGCTCGCGCATCTGGAAGCCTACGGAAAGATCTTTAACAAGCAAAAGGAAGCTGCGCAACTTACTAGCAATTACAACAGGTTGCTAGAACAAGTGAAAGCTTCAGTTAAAGACAAGGGCAAGGCGCTGTTTGTTCTCACCAATGGCCCCAAAGTCTCTGTATTCGGCCCGGGCTCACGGTTCGGTTGGTTCCATGATGAACTGAAAATTGAACCGGCAATGGCTGAGGTTGCCGTCGCGTCTCATGGAGAAGCGGTGTCTTTCGAGTATATTCAAAAGGCCAATCCTGACTGGCTTCTTGTGATGGATCGCGCAACTGCGATCGGTAGTGATGCTGAAAACGCCCGTCAGGTTCTGGACAATGAACTGGTAGCCAGCACGACAGCATGGAAGAAGGGGCAGGTGATCTATCTTGATCCGGCTGCAACTTACATCGCGCAAGGTGGTTATCAGGCAACCACGCGCATCTTCAATCAGCTGATCGAAGCCTTCAATAAATAATAGTTCTCGCCAAGAGCTGGGCACGTGCTGCTCAGCTCTAGCCATTTCCTTGGTGTCCCATGAAAAACATCGGCGTTGCTATCGTCGCTCTGTTCGCGCTTTCCTGCTTCAGCTTATTCGTTGGTGTCAAAGAGATCTCCATCTCTGACTGGTGGCAAACCCCTCAGAACATTGACCTCTTTTTTATCAGTAGAATCCCACGCACATTGGCAGTTGTTTTGACAGGCGCATCCCTTGCTGTTTCAGGTGCTGTCATGCAAATACTTGCCCGAAACAGCTTTGTGGAGCCTTCCAGCGTTGGCACAGCTCAAAGTGCAGCACTGGGCATTTTGCTTGTGACACTGCTTTATCCGGGTAGCCCATTGATTGTGAAGATGATTGTCGCGTCCATAACAGCGATGATCGGCATGGCTGTCTTCCTGGCGATGATCTCCAGATTGCCCGTAACATCTCCATTGCTCGTGCCACTCGTTGGCTTGATCTTCAGCGGCATCGTGGAAGCCTTGACCATCTTCATCGCTTTTCAAACAGAAATGCTGCAGTTTCAGGGGACATGGATGAGCGGAGAGTTCTCCGGCATCTTACGTGGCCGCTATGAGCTCTTGTGGCTTTGTGGCGTACTGGCAATCCTCACCTATGTTGTGGCTGATCAGTTCACCATCATTGGCATGGGCAAAGATGCCAGCATCAATCTGGGCCTCAATTACAAGCAAGTCGTGATTGTCGGCCTGTTTATATTGGCACTTTCAACGTCTTTGGTTGTTGTCACAGTGGGCATGATCCCGTTTGTAGGTCTGGTCGTGCCAAATATCGCCCGCCGGTTGATGGGGGATAACCTGCGGGCCAGCTTGCCGTGGGTCGCAGTGCTCGGCGCGCTTCTGGTGCTTGCATGCGATCTTATCGGACGTCTGGTGCATTTCCCCTATGAGATACCCGTTGGTACGGTACTCGGCGTCATCGGGTCTTTCGTTTTCCTCTATCTGTTGTATGCGAGACCAGCTCATGCACGCTAAAAAGCTCATTATCCTGAGCGTTTTGCTGGCACTTGCTTGCATCGCTTTCATGACTCTTGGCGCTAAAGGCAGCTGGAGTTTCCTGCTTGTTTTCCGGGGAACAAAACTACTCGCACTTTTGCTGGTGTCAGTCTCAATTTCTGTTGCAACACTTCTGTTCCAAACCATCAGCGGGAACCGCATCTTAACGCCCTCCATCATGGGTTTTGATGCTTTGTACTTGCTGGTTCAAACGCTGCTGGTGTTTATGCTCGGAGGGTTCACCTACGTCGCTCTTGATGGACAAATCAAGTTTCTCGCAGAAGTAGGTGTTATGTTGCTTGCAGCCGTATTGCTCTTCTCAACAGTGATGGGAAAAGGCAGGCAGGACCTTCATCGTATGGTTCTGGTGGGTATCATTTTCGGGGTATTGTTTCGAAGTCTGACAGGGTTCCTGCAAAGGATTATCGATCCAAACGACTTCGCCATTTTGCAAGGTGCAAGTTTTGCTCAATTTTCCAGCGTAGACAAAGACTTGCTCGGCCTCAGCATCCTGCTCGTTTCAGCATGTTGCCTTATCATTTGGCGGCTTAGATACAGCCTCGATGTTATCGCACTGGGACGCAGCAATGCGATCAATTTAGGCGTAAACTATGAGCGGGCAAGCTTCGCTGTTCTGATCCTCGTCGCCACTCTGGTTTCTGTCTCAACAGCTTTGGTCGGTCCTGTCGCTTTCTTTGGCTTGTTGGTGACTAGTCTTGCCCATTTTATCATGAACACCCACCGTCACAGTATTTTGCTGCCGGCCTCTATCCTGATCGCTGCACTCATTCTCGTCAGCGGCCAGACGGTCTTTGAACGCATTTTGAAGAGCCAGTCTACCCTGAGCGTTACCGTAGAATTCTTCGGCGGCCTTCTCTTCCTGCTGCTTCTCTTTCGAGGAAAAATGAGATGATTGAAATTAATGGTGTTTCTCATAGTTACGGAAAGAGCAAAATCCTTCAAAACATCTCGCTTTCCATAAAAGAAAGCGGAATCACAGCCTTGATTGGGCCAAACGGGGCAGGGAAGTCCACGCTCTTGTCCCTCATGGCCCGCTTGCAGCCACTCCAGACAGGTTCCATCTCGTTTGATGGCCAATCAGTGTCTCAAACACCCACCAGAGAACTTGCAAAGACCCTTGCTATCTTAAGACAAGATAATGCACTCAGCAGTCGTATGTCTCTGCGGGATCTTGTTGGATTTGGCCGCTACCCGCACCACAAAGGTCGCCCCACAGCCAAAGATCATAGAGCGGTAGATGAAGCTCTGGATTATTTTGATCTGCAAACTATGTCTGACCGGTTCATTGATGAAGTCTCCGGCGGCCAAAAACAACGAGCACTGGTCGCAATGGCATTTTGTCAGGAGACAAAGTACCTCCTACTGGATGAACCTCTTAACAATCTTGATATGTACTACGCCCGCAGCCTCATGAAGCGCCTGCGCGAGATAGCAGACACAGGCAAACGCTCTTTTGTCATCGTCCTCCACGACATCAACTACGCCGGAGCCTACGCAAATGAAATCATCGCCCTGAAAGACGGGGCTCTCGCCATCCACGGAACACCGCAGGATGTTCTGGAAACAAAAGCACTGCAGACCCTCTACTCAATGGAAATCAAAGTAACCCAACACCAGGGACAACTCGTGGCCTTACATCATTTATAGGCAGTGCTCTTTAGGACTTAACGAATTGTTTCGGCTTTGAG
This sequence comes from Pseudovibrio sp. Ad13, assembly GCF_001623225.1. Lineage (NCBI taxonomy): Bacteria > Pseudomonadati > Pseudomonadota > Alphaproteobacteria > Hyphomicrobiales > Stappiaceae > Pseudovibrio > Pseudovibrio sp. Ad13. The sequence continues at coordinate 491,108 of NZ_LMCC01000013.1, forward strand.
AATGGTGAAATGTGCAAATAGTTAGAATATGCAGCGTAGTCACTATTCCATATAACTCTTTGATTTTTTGAATAATTATAAAACATGAATATTCAAATCATATTTGACTTTTGTCATTTGCGAAAGGTGTTCTGTTTTCTATTTCTCGGATTGCAAATCATTCTCAATTGCGAGAAGGCGCCAGTTTTGCCCTGGTGATCCTATTGCATTGGAGGGGGATAGGGGAAGTTTGCTCATGTTGGGCTATCCCCTCAAAAGAGATTCCGAGTTTAAGCATGTTGAATAAAACAGCACTTCTATCATTCGTATCAGCAGTGGCAATCAGCTCTACAGCTCTTGCAGGTTCTACTGAAGTTAAAGTCGAGGTTTTAGACAAAATCTTTGATCCAGCGGGTGGTTTCCTGGCTTACACAGAGTTTGAGCTTTCTGGCGAACCTTTAGCGGAAGGTCTGGGGCTGGATCTGGATGTTCTGGACCCAAATCTCGTCAATCAGCCAACCGCTTTTGATTATGCAGCCGGCATTGAGAGTTATGAATACTCTGAGGAGGCTATGTATGCGGTCAATTATCAGTCTAAGATGGGCCCACATATCGTAAACGGTCCACTAAACAAAGCACGTGACGGTTCACTTGAAAGCCTTGGCAAACGCGTGATTGAACTGGCCGGATCTGTTGCCTTCCCAGTGGAAGAAATTCCGCTCAACATGTACCCGATCACCTTCCCATACATCTCAGCGCTTCCTGAATTTGGTCAGGCAATTGACAGTTCTGTCGTCTCCAGCGATGAGGCGGATATTCTGACCGCTCACGGAAAATCTAAAACAGTAAAAATCGATATTCCAGCGTACTTCCGCGATTATGCTTCGCTCTCCTGGAAAGAGGAAGGCATGGACAAGTCTTTCAATCCCGGAGCTGCGGCAGGCATCATGCTGAAGGATGTCATGTGGGCACAGGATTTCCTCGGCGGTATGCACACAATAGCAGAGGATCTGGAAGTTGAGGCTGAAAGTTCTGTCATGGATCAGGATGGCGTACACGCGCTCGGAGTATCCACGGCAGATGGCTTTAACGGCGTTATTCTAACTGAAATGCTCAATGACCGTATGATAACACTACGTGATCAGTTTGGTTATGACGGTAAGATGCTTGGCGCAAAGCTGACCGCGTCTTATGATCCAGCACAGGGCCCAATCTGGTTCCCGCGCAAGGTCGCTGTGACTGAAAAGACCGAGAACACCGTGAAAGCCATTGGGTCTTTGAAAGTCATCGACGGAGCATCCACTCTGCGTGACACATGGTTGATGTTGTGGCCGCTTTCTGAGATTTACGCATATAGCGACCAACGTACTGCAAACACAAACCAGAACCCGGCTTTTATCGCCGTGTTTGACGGTGCACCATTTGCTGCAGCTGCTGACCTGAACAAAGACAATGACCTGGTGAATGACATTGCTTCTGATGATGTCTTCTCCGCTGCAAGTGTTCTCACAAACGCTACTTTCAAAAACCTTGATGCGCTGCACTTCAACAAAGAAGCGGGCACTCTGGTTGATCGTTATGATGGCAAGCAGGGCTCCAAAGTTACCACTTATGATGCGGCATATGCTCTTCAGGCCCTGAACATTTTTCAGCGTTCTCAGGATGCACTGGCCGTTGGTTATGCCTCCGCTGATGCGGGTGAGAGCCTAGAAACTGCACGCGGCAAGCGGGCGCTCGAATTGATTAAAGCGCAGGCAGATTTTATTCTGAAGAATTTGATCTCTGAAAATGGCCTTGCAGTTGATGGGTTTGAGACTGGTAAAGGCGCGAGCACGGAGCAAAGCCTGGGTACGCAGTTCGCTGTTGTTCATGGGTTAACCTCGGCATTCCTTGCAACAAAGGATGAGAGCTACAAAGAAGCAGCACGTAAGCTGTTCCTGACCATTGAAGCGAAGATGTATGACAAGACGATTGGCACATACGCTTCTGTGCCAGGCCAACCAACTGAGCACACACCATACACCGCTGCTGCAATCAGTGCTGGACTGCGTAGTGCAATGCTTATTCTGCGCAACAGTGAAGGGGAGAATGAACCTCTATTGGACCTGGCAAGCCTGACGCAACGCTATGAAGGCTGGTTCCGCACTGTCATTAACGGTCGCAATGTGAACGAGGGCATGCAGCTTGCTGAATGGCTGGGAGACAGTGGCGAAAACGTTGTAGCTGGTAGTGAAGATCTGGACACGGATGCAGATGGTGTTCCGCAGATTGTGCAAGCTGGCACAGCTATGGTGATGGCCGGTAAGGTCAAAGTTTTTGCTGTAAAATAAGTAGTTTACCGCGATTTGAAACAGCCGGGGTGTAAAACATCCCGGCTTCTTCTGCCTGTTAACCTAAGTCAAATGCGAAGCATTCGCATTTGACTATAGAGACAACAATCATAATAATCTGACGAAGAATCGATCCGCAGTCATGGATGATGCAAGCAAGAATAGCGTACCAGTCAATGGACCTAAGCCAGCACAACCCAGCGCAATAGAATTGTTCTGGAAGCGTCTCGGTTACAAGAGCAAACATGCTGAATTTGTGCTTTACTTCCTCACTATCAGTGGGTTGATGCTGTGGGATGTTGTTGGCCTTCCTTGGCAGCTCATCCAACCTTCACTTGCCATCCATTTCATTGTCTCCCTTATCCTCTTTCCATTGTTTGTTCTTCCATTCTGGTTTTCTCATCGTGACCTGATCAAGAAGAACGGACGCCCGTTTCTTCGTAGAACAGGCCAGATGATTGAGATTGCCCTGGTACTGTTGGTTCTCAGTGGCATTTATCTCGCGTTTTTTGGCAATCGCGGCAACATGATGGGGCAGGTCGCATATTGGCTCCATCTGGTTCCAGCACTGCCGGTTTCGTTATTGGTGTTTCACCATGCCAAGCGCTATTCGATGGTTAAGGTTGCAGCTTGGATCTTCCCGTTTCTTCTAGCGCTGGTCGCACTCATGATGCCAGCCTATGCTGCCGTTGAAAGTAGCTCCCTTGTTCTCAGTAGTGAGGGCACAAAACTCATCTCAGCAAACTTTGATGCAGGCAGTGTCACTGTTGTTGACCGCAGCTCTAGCAAAGTGCTGCAAGAGATCAAGATCGGTGGTGAGTTACGCCGCATCGCGTTGGATGAAAAACAGCATATTGCAGGTGTAACGGACTACACGGGTGACCGTGTGGTTTTCATTGATCTGAACACAAGCAAAGTTCTCTCTGAGTTCAAGACTGACTATCGTCCATTTGGCATTATCTATGACAAGATCAACAACCTGTTCTGGGTTTCATTGTTTGAAGCGCACAAGATCATTGCAGTTGATCCGAGACAAGGCATCACTCAGGAAATCGACAGCGAAGAGACCCCGCGTGGTCTTGCTTTGCTCAGTGATGGTCGTCTGATCGTAACGCATGCCATGGTTGGCAAGGTCTCCATTTGGGATACCTCAGGGGGTAAGCTTACATTTCTGAAGACGATCAGTTTGGTTGAAACTCAGGACAACGACGAAGCTGTTTCGCAGGGTGTCCCGCGCATTCTCGATGATATTGCAGTAAGCCCGGATGAGAGCGAGGCCTGGTTGCCACACGTTCTTTGGAACTTTGATCGTCCTTTCCAGTTTCAATCCACCGTGTTTCCGAGTGTCTCATTGTTGAGCCTTGAACAAGGGCAAGAGAAAGAAGTTGCTGAGCGCCGCAAGCACCTCTTCAAGCAAATCAATATTATCGATACCAACAATCGCACCCGCATTGTTTCAAACCCTCATGATGCTGCATTCTCCCAGGACGGTAAAAAGGTCTACGTGACATTGTCTGGCAGCGAAGACTTGATGGTCTTTGATCTGACCCGCAGAACAGCCCTGACCAGCAAGAAGAAGCGCAGAGCGCGCCGCAAGGGCAAACTGAACCAAGGTGGGGCAAAAGTCATGCAGATCTTTCGCCACATTCCGGGCAACAATCCGCGCGGGTTGGTTGTTTCGGGGCAGGACATCTTCGTACAAAACGCGATGACGCTTGATCTTGTAGCGCTGAAGAGAGGTGGGGACGGCCCGTTTGCGCGCGTCACTCTGAGTGAGCAAGCTCCAGTGCCACTGGTGCAGAGCGATCCGGTTGAGGCCAAGCTACGCAGAGGTAAGACCCTTTTCAACAGCGGCAACACAGATGATTCAAAACTAACGCCGACCACTGGTGACTTTTGGATGAGCTGTCAGAGTTGCCACGTGGATGGCTTCAACTTCACCAATGGCTATCTTTATCGATCCACACCAACCAAGAAGTTTGACCGCGCCACAATTGGCCACGACAATTTAAACAATATGATCTCCGGTAACTTCGTTGGTGACTACTTGCGCATCATGCAGAAGACGCAAGGTGGTATGGGCCATGATGACCGTGATGGAGCCTTGCAGATCAATCCGGATGAACCGTCAGAACCGGTCAAACGCGATATGGAGGCTCTGCAAGCTTTCATCACGTCACGTGGAAACTTACCGCTGAATGCAAGTTGGATACGCCTTGATGATGATCGTAAGATTCTACATGAGAAAGATTGGGTGAACTCAGCCGCCTGTGCGTCCTGCCATTCTGACATGTTTGAGCAATGGGCAGATTCAAACCACCGTCTGATGGGAGAATCTAACCCATACTTCATGGTCGTGAAATCCGTTGCAGAACAGACGGAAGGTAAGGACTTTGGCAAATGGTGTCTTGGCTGTCATGAGCCGCAAGAACAGTTCACCGAGCCAAAGGCGGTTCCGCAAGAAGGACATATGTTTGAGAAAGGCGGCGCCAGCCTCTTTGAAGCCCTTGAGACGGGCGTACCGGATTCAGATGAGGGCACGGGCTGCTTATTCTGCCATCGTATCACTCGTATTGAAGCAGCCATGGGGCAGACGGCAGGCACCAACGCCAGCTTTACCGTCAATGTGAAAGATAGAGAAAAGTATATCTTTGAAGACAACGACAACGCACTGCTGCACTGGGTGGGTAACCGTCAGATCAACGCCAAGCCCGAAGTGCATGCCAAGTCGTACTCTCAGCCATTTTACAAGGATTCTGCTCTGTGTAGCACCTGCCATAATGAGGTGGCTCCAGGCACAGGTAGTGTGATTGTGAACACCTACGGTGAGTGGGAAAAATCCTCCTACAACAATCCAGCAGATCCCTCCAAGAACCGCACTTGTATTAGTTGTCACATGATGGCAGACGTGCAGAAAATCGGTGAGAATGTCCCGGGCATTTCTACAGATGAGGGCAAGGTGAAAGAGAATGTGGTGACACATCAGTTCACGGGTGCCAACCACCATCTTGTCGGCCTGCGCAATAAGAAGCTCTCAGACATGAGCATTGAGCTTTTGCGAACTGCTGCTGAGTTGGAAAGCTACATCGACGAAAACGGAAAACTGATCGTTCGTGTTAAAAATGTTGGAGCAGGGCATGCCTTACCAACCGGCGTTGCTGACTTTCGTCAGCTTTGGCTGGATGTGACCGTGAAAGACGCAAGTGGCAAGGTTGTTCTGGAAGATGGCAAGATGGATGGTAAGGGCGTCGTACCAACCGATGCTCGTATGTTCCAGAAGGTCTTTGGCGACAAGGATGGCAAGCCCGTCGGCCTGCTCTTCTGGCGTTATGAAAAAATGCTGAAAGATACCAAGATCCCAGCGAATGGTTACCGGGATGAAGCCTTCGCATTGCCAAAAGAAGCTACTTATCCGCTCAGCGTGGAAGTAAAGATGATGTTCCGCATCTATCCGCAGTGGGTGACCGATGCAGTACGCCAATCCTACCCAGATCTACCAAATCCAGAAGCTGTTGTTATGGCTGAACTTACTCAAACACTGGAGCGGCCATAATGTTTGCCAGTTTTCTGATCACATTTCGCGAAGGGCTGGAAGCCTTTCTGTTGGTTGGCATCATCCTGTCTTACATGCACAAACTTGGCGTGCGGCATTTCAATAAATACGTCTATCTTGGTGTTGTACTTGGATTGATCGTATCACTGGCGTTGGCCTTTGTTTTCCAGGTGGTGATTGACCAGTTTTCCAATCAACACTATCAGCACCTGCTGATGATCTTCATTCTACTTTTCGCCACGCTGGTGCTGAGCTACATGGCGATCTGGATGCATAAACAGGCCAAGGCACAGGTCGACCATGTAAAAAAGAAACTGGAATTCCACATCTCCTCGGGCAACCTGTGGGGCATGGTGTTTCTTGCGTTCATTGCGGTGCTGCGAGAAGGGTTTGAGACCGTATTGTTTTTCTCTGCTCTCATGTATTCAGGGCAGGGCGTGACATTGGAGAACGGTCTGATTGGGGCAACTATCGGTCTTGTTGCATCCATCCTGCTGGTTTGGATTATGATGCGTGGCACCCGCGAAGTTCCGATTGCTCCGTTCTTCAAATACACCAGCTTGCTGATCATTATCATCGCAGCCGGATTGTTCTCGTCTGCCATCAATATGCTGCAGGCGATTGATGTTGTTCCGATTTTGATGGAGCAGATCTTCAACATCTCGTTTATTTTGGATGATCAGGGCACCTTTGGCACTTTCATGCGGGCGCTGTTTGGGTACAACGCGTCGCCAACGCTGATCCAGTTTACGAGCTGGGTACTTTATCTTGGACTATTCCTGAGTTTCTGGAGCCGCGGCTATGCTCAAAAAGCCTGAACATGTTTTGGTGTTGGGGGCGGGGCCTGCTGGTCTGACAGCAGCAATCCGCTTGCTGGAAGCTGGTATTCAGGTCACCGTGCTTGAAAAGGCTTCAAAAGAAGGGGGCCAAAGCGGCACAACAACGTTTGAAGGTCGCCATGGGACCTATCGCTTTGACTACGGCGGCCACCGCTTTATCACTCACAACGCGCAATTGCTAAAACTGGTTGAAGAGCTGGTTGGCGATGACCTGTTGACCAGCCAACGCAAAAGCGTCATTCGCTTTCAGGATCGTACCTACGATTATCCATTAGCCATGGGCAACATCCTGAAAACGGCGCCAGCCTCATTATTGGTTGGTGCGGTAAAAGACTTGGCACTTTTGCCATTCGGTAAGCCCATGGACGATAACTTCGCAACATGGATCACCAGTCGGTTCGGTAAGACGCTCTATAAAAACTTCTTTGAAGGATACACAGCTAAACTCTGGGGTATGGATCCGGTCGACCTGTCCGCAGACTGGGCTGGTCAACGCATAAGTCTGTTGGACTTGAAAGATGTTGCCAAACGACTTTTGCCAATCGGGAACGACACCCCTCGCACCTATGCCAGAAGCTATCGCTACCCTAAGTATGGATTTGGTGCCATTTTTGAACGCATGGCCCAAAAGGTTGAAGCGCTTGGCGGCGAGATTATCTTTGATGCAGCTGTCGATGGCTTTGACTACGCAGCAAATAAAATTAGTGCCGTGAAAGCAGGGGGCTCTTCCTATCCAGCAGATGCTGTGCTCTCCACGCTCTCCTTGCCTTACATGGTTAACATGACAGGTGGCGAGAGTGCGTTAGCATTCAGAGGATTGCGGTTCTTTAATATGCCTCTTGAAATGGACAACCTCTCAGACTGCACATGGCAGTATCTGTCAGATCCCGACATAATAGCAACGCGATTGCAGGAGCCAAAACGACGCTCACCGTTCATGGCTCCCAAGGGGCACACCTCTGCAATGTTAGAGATCCCATGCGACCCGGGGAGCGAACTGTGGGAGATGGACAACCAGCAGATGTTTGCTCAAGCGTGTGGTGTCTTGAATAAGCTTGGCATCAATAGCGCAGCAGCCACAGGTGAATACTTCTCTACTTATCAGCGGCAGGCCTATCCGCTGATGACAGTGGGATATGAGAAGAACCGTGCTAACGCAATTGCCCACCTCAATCAGTTTCAAAATCTGATCCAGTGTGGGCGGCAAGGTACCTTCCGCTACATCTTCACAGACACCTCTATGGAGATGGGGCAGATGGCTGCTGATGCGTTGATTAGCGAAAAGGATCAGCGCTCTACCATCTATGAGCATCGTAGTGAAAGAACCGTTATTGAAACGGAAAGTGTGGCTTAGGAGACCAGTCGTGGTGAGAATATTTTATGCATTGCTTATGTCTTTGCTTATTACTGGTCAGGCGCATGCTTACTCTTATGCTGCTGCTGGCAAGGAGCCTCTGATTGATGCGCGGGAAGCCATCTATAAAGCTGTGAACGCCGGGGACTTTGAAGCAGCGAAGTTAGCTGCCAACGAGATCTCAGAGAAACTTGCCTATTTGACGACTGATTATGACAGTGGGCTGTCTGAAGCATTTGAAAACGCCTTAGCCTCTCAAGATACAGCGACAATCGCAGTTGCTATCAATCGCGTTTTTGTTGCGGAGATTACCCGTCGTTTGCAAGCAGGTTCCGAAAACTTGAAAGACTATCAGACCGCTAAAGTTCTTGTTGTCAAATCAAAACGCTTCTTCGATGCCATGGCGGGGGAGTTACCAGGCAAGCGACGTCAAGCTGTAGATGAAAGCCTTCGCCAAGCACTTGAAGCCATTGGGAATCCTGGCGTGTTTGGAGTTGGTAAACGAGAGGCAGATCCTGCCGCTTACAATGCTGCTGTTGAGGACGTCTTAAAGGCGTTGGCAAACTAGTATGTTGCGACTTGGCTGGGGCGCAGCTCTCTTTTGCTACGTGACTTTGTCCATTTGGTTGCTCCGCCACACACCAAGCATCCCAAGTGATGACGCCTATTTCTTTGTTAATGGCACAGTTCGCTTCAGTGTACTTGAGTTCAGGCCACATTTTCCGGGGTATCCGGGATTTATAGTGCTGAGCAAACTGCTTGTTTTGATCGGCTTGAGTGCGAAGCAAGCAGTCTTCTACCTGAGCCTATTTTCTGCACTGTCTTTACCTCCTTTTGCAGCATGGACTACCCAAGCCTGGGGAGCATCTCATAGAGGTGTGCTGCTGGCCTTCTTCGCAGTTTTAACGCAGCCTTTCCTTCCGCTTGTCGCATTAAGTATGATGAGTGATGCAACAGGTATTGCATTCTTTCTTGCAGCCTTGGCTTTTATGGGTAGAGGCAAACACATCAGGGCAGGGTGCTTTGCAGGGTTTGCCCTAGCCTGCCGGCCATCTTTCATTGTTCCAGTTGCTCTGGCCTTAATCACTGAGTGGTATTTGAAAAAAGAGGCTCGCACAAAACTTTTTATCGCAAGTGCCAGCACGCTGCTCTTATTCTTCGGAGGGGTGTTCCTGCTAGAAGGCGAGGCTTACCTGATTGAAGCGCTGCGGTTCACCGAAGGTCATTTCACCGTCTGGGGTAACACGTCGTTTGAGCAAACCTTCGAACGTGAAGGCTGGTTGGATGCCTTTGAAAAAGAACCCATTGCTCTTGCAAGCTTGCTCTCTCTTCTCCTCATAGCTGCCCTTGCTTTCATAACCCGCCCCAAACTCACAGCCTTGCTGATAGCAGCAGCAGCTGCCGTACTCTGGACACTACTTGCCCAAAACCCCGAAAACCTCCGCCACGTGCTCCTACCTGCAATTTTGCTAGTTATTTGGTTGGTGTGTTTTGCTGACTGGTGGGCAAAACCTGCTTTGGTTTTTGTAATCACTTTGCAGCTTGGCATCTGGCCGCAATTCCTATTCAAATCTGGAACCAACTCACCTCTCAAACAAGCAACAGACTTTCTAGGTCAACAGCCAGTCGGAACTCTTGTTACAAATAGAGGCGTTTTCTTTCTTCGAGCCTCATTGCCACAACATAAGATTCATGATGCGTTCTTTTCTGACAGTGTGGAAGTTTCTTTAAAAAGCCAAAAGAGTGAAACAATCTGGAGGTTGGTCGGGTCTGGGGCCATGAGCAATGTGTGGTGCAACTCAGAAACGATGTTTGCAGCAAGAGTGCCCGGCGAGAAGGCTTATAGTTTACAGACGCGGTGCCGTTGATGTTTTAGCCAGTTCAACTTTGTCTTGTTAATTCTGTTCGCAGTAATGTTTGGATAAATTTGATCGTGAACAAACGTGAAAAAAATAACTAGTGTTAGCAAAGTCACGATCGTGTGCGATTTAGTTTACAGTTCTTTTTGAGTTCATTAGATGCTGCAAAATGCTTTTTTCTCCAAATTTGCTGAGATTGCGGGAAAAATAAGCCTCGATCTGATTATCATAGTGTTCTCCTGTTCACAGCATAACGCCAGTTTCAGGAGTAAAATCCACTTAACTCAACTGGCTGAAAAACATAGGCCAGCTCTCACAATGCCAAGTTGCTCTTTGCGCACAACGTTACTCGTGATTATGATAATACTGGTCGACAGACCGAATTGCCAACGCCTGAATGGTAAGTGAAGGGGCTTCACCTCCACCGGAACTTGGAAAAATGCTAGCGTCTGTAATCAGCATGTTGGGGTGGTCGTGGCTACGCCCACTTTGATCCACCACAGAATTGAGCGGATCACTCCCCATGCGACAAGTGCCAAAGACATGTGTCGAAGAAAAGAAGTCATAAGTCCCTTGCTCCAACCGCAGTTGTTTGACACCCGCCTTTGCGATCAGCCTACGACACGTACTTGCCATGAAATTTAACCGCTTTATTTCATTCTCTCCTAACTTAGCATGGATGCGTGGTATTGGAATGCCATTTTGATCAGTCTCACTTGGATGAAGGTCTATGAAAGTTTCGCTATTGGGCAGACTCTCACCAATTGCAGAAACTGCAACGGCTTTTCCGAAGTACTTGTGCAGTTGTGCTTTAGCCTCGTGGCTATGCCCTGAGATAAGATGCTGCATATAGGCTATCGGCCCAGTTAAACCCAGATCCTGTACAGAAGAGGTAAAACGGCAACCACCTATAACATCACGAATTGCATCAGGAGCATTAAAGTCCCAGCAGATAGCATCAGCAGGCAAGCCCATATGCGTGTTTGCGATGTCGACTGCAAACCCTGCAGCAGACCAGGCAATGAGTTCCATAAAGTTTTTGCCAACCTGACCAGAAGAGTTAGCAAGCTGCGAATGAAGCAACAAACGAGGTGTTTGGACTGCACCTGCAGCAAGCACCACTAAGCCTGCTTCAATTACTTCATATTTGCCGTTGTTTGCAAAACGTATTGTTTTGATGTGTCCTGTATCATCTGCCTCCATGTGAATGACGCAGCTCATTGGCTTAATGGTAACACAATTGCTTTGCTTTGCTCTGCTTGCCGAATGAATGTGACATCAGAAGACCCTTTGTCACCGAGAGGACATCCTCTGCTACAACTTCCGCAATAGTTACATTGTGGCCGGTTCTCATAAGGGGTTGAAAGAGCCGCTCGACTATTGGCCTGCCAGCGCATGCCAAGTTTAGCTCCTGCCTCCACTAGCCTTGTTGCAGCTGGGCTAAAAGGATGGGCAGGTAACGGGAAGGCTGAAGACCTCCAACACTCCTTCTGGTTTTCTGAACCTGCTACGCCAAGTACCTTTTCCGCAATGACGTAATAAGGCTCCAACTCATCATAAGTGAGAGGCCAATCAGCACCAACTCCAAAGTCACGAGCCAAATTAAAAGAACGAGCGTTCAATCTATGTGCCTCACCGACAAAATGTAGTGTACTCCCTCCAATACCCTGTACATGTTCATAACCGGAGCCAAGTGGCCGGCGAGTGTTCCCGGCAGAGAGGCGGCCTTTTACCGTGTTCCAACTGAAAAGATGTTTGTTTTGCTCTGATACGCGTCCAAGATCCCCAAAGGATACCTGCCCACGACTCCCTGTTTTGTTTGGAAAGTTATGGCGCTCCCAATCGGGTTGCATAAGTTTGTAGTCAGCAGTCGGATTAAATCTAGGGCCAGCATCCAGCAGAAGCACTGTTTTGCCGTGGTGTGCAAGTCGCCAAGCAGCAGCCCCGCCACCGGCACCAATGACGATTGCATCATAAGATTGCTTTAAGTCCATGGCGGCGGATAGCCTCTCGGTTGCGGTGCTTCATTCATGGATAGGTGAACACGGGTCTGCGGATTTGCATAATAAAAGTAATACGCAAGGTTTCGTGCAACACCATAAAAAATCACATGCGGGAGTAGTTGGTCACTTTGGGCTAACTAATGTAATAGCTGTTGCTGCTGTGCAGAACGCAAACTCAGAAAGGGCATTGGCTTGAGATCACCTAGCCACTTACAAGTACTTACCATTATTTCACGAAACTTAGAGTTACTTTCTGCGATTATTAGAAATTCGTAATGTAGATCAAGGTCTGTTGCTGAGGGGCCAAATTCGTCAGCTGGAATAATGGCATTTAAGAAAGATGCAAGTGTTGAACGGTCATGTGCATTTATTTGGTGTTGCGAAAGGGCTGCCCCTGGCAACGCACAACAAGCTAAAAAGCTTGTAACAAGTTTAAGAGCATCCCTGCGGCGAAGTGAAAAGTAATGTGTTGACGTTTTATCGCTCTCTGACACGATTACCTCGTTCGAATCCGGTTATTTGGGTTCAATTGAATACGAGCACAAACAAGTACGGAGCTGGCAAAGCACTATTGCCTCAATTGAGGTAAAATGCGCTTGTATGCTTAGTATATGAACATACGGCCACTCGTTCTGGTTATAATAGAAAATTTTGCAATTAAAAATACTGGTAGACATTTCGGAAAAAAGCTCACTTACCAGAATTTAGAACGGTTGAATGTCAATATTTAAAGAGGCGTGGCTACAAGAATTTGATCGTTTTTAAAAATATATGTTGATAATATGCAGAAAATAACTCCACCCATTGGCAGTTGTCTGCAGCTCGTTTTTTCTCATACGTGTCAATCCTGCAGCACAACGATCTGATGACTTGCTCTCATGTTTGAAGCTTGATTTTAATCATCTTTTCTTCGTTTTTATCACCCACTTCATTTCAGAATACTCTTTGAGTACTCGTTTAGACAGAGCGTTACATCTGTTTGCGGCATCCATATTAAAAATGCTGCGTTTTAGAGATTCTGGATATTAAAATGAATTTGAGCGATCTGACAAAGTCACTTTGCATGGGAACGGCATTAACTGGCACAATGCTAATCATCCCTTCTGCATTTGCTGGTGGTGCAATGATTATCGATCATGGCGTTCATGAGATTGTAGGAGGTCTCACCCCAACACGACCAAGCCCTTGGGATCTGGGGACTGACGGCTTGGTGGTCGGATCAGTAAGTAATGGTTATGTCACCGTTCAAGATGGAGGTCATCTCAAGACTACCAGTAGTGTTCTCGGACATTTTCGAGGTTCAGAGGGTGCAATCACTGTTTCGGGGGATGGAGCAACCTGGGAGGATACCGGAGTTCTCTTCATCGGCCGTGAGGGGAATGGTTCGTTATTGATCGAAGATGGTGGTAGGGTTACTAGTTTAATGAACTACATTGGTGACGTTTCTGGAGGACTAGGTTCTGTCAGAGTTTCTGGAGATGGTTCGATCTGGGAACTGAGGATTTCATCTCCATTGGCGAGTACGGAGGCAGCGGAGTTCTCCAAGTTTCTGATGGAGGTACTGTAAGAGCTAAAGAGATTTATCTTGGAAGTTACAATAATAAATACCATAAAAATCAAAGTGCTGATCTTATTATCGGTGGAGGGTTCATCGAAGATCCTGTAACTGGTGATGTGCTTCTATCACAGCCAGTTGCTGCGGGTAGATTGGACACTGATAAAATAGTTTTCGAAGCACCATCTAGTACGCTTGTTCTGAACCACGTTAATGAAGACTATGAACTCCAGGCCGGCTTTAGTGGTCAGGGTACGATACTAGCAGCTTCTGGTGTCTCAACGTTATCAGGCAGCAATTTTGATCCCAGCACTTTTGACATTACAAATCATAATCCTGAAAATGTACACTCCATAAATGTGTTCGGCGGTGTTCTGAATATCGAAGGTGCCATTTTTGGTGAGATAGGTACAGTCACCTCATCTTCCCATGACACTGCAACAACTAACGTCACTGGAGACTGGTATAATCTGTCTACTATTGTCGGGATGCCTTTGGCAGTAAACAGTCCGAGCAAAGGTGAGTTGAACGTAACAGAAGGCGGGACTGTTGTGTCCAGGACCACCAATGTCGCATACGGGCCAAAGAGCGAGGGTACCATAAATGTTTCTGGTAAAAATAATGAAACAAACAAAGCGAGCCGATTAATATCTTACTACAGTTTAGATGTAGCCAGTAATACTCCCACTTATGAGGCGGGTAAAGGCAACCTCAACATTACTGCGGGGGGGCAGGTGGATGTAGGCAATTTTGTCTTTATTGGGGAACGTGCCTACCATCATGAAATTACCAATGTAGTGACAAAAAGCATTGGGGGCGTCAGCGTAGATGGAGAAGGATCGGCTCTGAACGTCGGCGTGCGTTTCCCAGATTATGACCCCTCACAGCACCCAACTTCTATGAGTGTGTATAATGGTCTCTTGTCAGTCTCTAACGGAGCGAGTGTGAACGCACCCTTTATCTCACTTGGTTCTACTAATGGTCATGGCATTTCAACAAGCGGTAAGCTTATCGTAGGTGCGGCTGCCGGTGAGGCCGCCGTTGCGCCGGGTTACATAAACATCCAAGATATTTTTTTCGAAAGCAGCAGCAGCGCCCTGATATTTAATCATAATATCATAGGAGATCAGCAGTATGAATTTAGCGCTAATCTAAATGGAAATGATATACATATTGAGCAGTACGCTGGGAACACCTATCTGTCCGGAGATAACTCAGGCATAGTGGGTACGTTAAGGCTTGAGGGAGGTCTGCTCGCATTTGATAGTGGCCAGTTTAATATTCAAAGTGGAGCAGCTGTTATCGACAGCACGCTCATTGTCGGTACAAGTAGTGATAAAAAGAGCGCCTCTATCGGTTCTGATATTGAACTTGGATCAGGCGGCTTCCTTGGTGGTCATGGCATAATTGCTGGCAGTGTCATTAACAACGGCGGGATAGTTGGTCCTGGTAACTCCATAGGCAATCTGACAGTTGAGCAGAACTATTCGGGCAAGGGTACATTGGAGATTGAAGTTGCTTCAACCCCGGTAGCAGATAGTTTTGATGTAACCGCAGACCAGCTGAAGGTTAATGGGACTGCTGACTTCAGTCAGACAACCCTCAGCCTTCTGTTTTCTCCACAAGTAGCATCTGGCTGGTCGTTTGACCCCATTGAACCGATGATAGTTGTAGATCTTGCAGGTGATGTGCATGCTGCCAATCACGAGTTTATGGCGGTAATGGATGATCTACTCTTCATGGACACGGCCCTCGATTATACGAGCGGAGATGGCAACGATATCGAATTATCTCTGGTCCGTAATGACATCGATTTCGAAGAGCAAGCGATCACGAAAAACCAACGAGCTACTGCGAAAGCGCTCGCAAGCATCAGGAAAGACACCGACCTTTTCAGGTCTGTGGTTATGAACGTTTCAGATGAGGCAACCGCTCGTGAGTTGTTTGAACAATTTTCTGGCGAAGGTAGTGCAAGTATCCGCAATGCATTGTTAGAGGACACGCTTATATTTCGTCAGGCAATCTCTGCACGTACGCAAGCTTCCAAATCTGCCCTCGCCACAGGAGGCACTCAAAATGCCACGCACGCAGGCTACAGCTTCTGGTCGCAAGGCTATGGCCATTGGGGCAATCAAGACGGAACTGTTGAAGTCTCGGGAGCGACTACAGTTGGAGGCGGACTGCTCATCGGTGTTGATAGTTATGTTTCCTCGGATTTGCAGATTGGCGCCTTAGCTGGATTTGGAAGTTCCTTCACTAAAGTGGGTGATCTTAACACATCTGCAGAGGTGGACAGTTACACCCTCGGTGGTTATGGGGACTACGCTTGGGACAAGCTAAGCGTGAGTGCAGGTCTTATCAATACTTGGAATCAAGCAGCTGTAACCCGTAAGCTTAATGTTAACAACGGCCAACTAAGCGATAAGCTGTCATCCAGACAGAATATAAATGCCTTTCAAGGTTTCGCTGAGGTTGGTTATGGTATCGAGTTTGAAGCCACCAAGCTACAACCATTCATGGGTACAGCCGTTGTCAATGTTTTCTCTGATGGCTTCACTGAGAGTGGACAGGTTGCGGCTCTGAAAGCCGAAAGTCAGAGCAGTACAATTTATTTTGCGACACTGGGGTTACGCGGACAGACAAGTTTCAGTCTGAATGAAACTTCAATTTCAACTTATGGCCTTGTCGCTTGGCAGCACGCTTCAACAGACGGCGTCAAACTTGAACAATCCTTTGTCCAGGGTAGTGATAGCTTCGCCGTTATTGGCTCCCCCTTGGCACAAGATCAAGCGTTGTTAGAAGCAGGTGTTTCCATAGGCTTTGGGCAGGATACGCAACTCGGACTTCACTATGCTGGCCAATATGCTGCTTCTACTCACAATCATGGCGTGAATGCGCGCTTGGATTGGAAGTTCTAGTGTGATGTCAATCAGATATTGAGAGCGATTTAACCAAACCTGCCTTAGCCAAATAAGGCAGCCCTTCGGGTGGTATTTTAGTAGAGCAGTACAGCCAAAAATTGAAACACCCGAATGCCCGTATATGGCCCTCAGCGCCAAGCAGATTAAAGCCAACCCTAAGTCGACATCAGCTACGTAAAGTCTGCTCCGACATTAAGCGAATGGCAGCTATGGTCACACCGCTACATACGCTCGCATATCTATGCAAACAGGGCCAACAGCGGTCCTTCAGCGGTTCTATCGAGGGTTGAGGCCTCTTCCATTGCGGATATTTCGAAGATCTTCGCTGGACCTTTTAGCTGAGTTCGGGCTGATATTCAGTTGTTTCAATCAAGGGGATATCAGAGTGACTTAATTACTCTTCAAATTCTCGGTCACCCACATTTTTTGAACGGAGAAGAAGTAGCCATTGTTTACTTTCCGAGCTATTTCATTTTCGATAACCGATTGGTCCGAGCAGCTTCTCATTCGACTGGTTGAAAACTCGGTCTGGTTAATCTGGGCACTTCTTCTCTTAAGGTGTAAGCCTTCAGAAATCATGTTGGTTAAAGGTTTCGTAAGCTGCCTAAACAGACGGTTCTGACTGCTTAGTTAGTTGGTTTGGTAATGACCAAGCCAATACTCTTGTGACCAACTCGTCTCCCTCGTCCTCTTGCAAGAAGTGGGAGGCATGTTCTATGGTCTGATGAGGCTGTCCTTGAGCACCCGGAAGGCTTTGTAACTGCTTATCAATTTCCTGCCCAGCCAAGAACGGATCTTTATCGCTAAATAGCGTCAACACAGGAGTAGTGCTCTTGCGCAATTCATCCCATGCGTGACGTGCCTCTAGTAGCTGAGTTGCCACAATCTGGGGCATGACGCGTGTTGCTACGTGATAACGATTTTCGGGAAATGGTGCATCATATGCAGCCTTTTCTTCTTCTCTTAGATGGCGTGTTGTCAAAATTTGCATTATCTCGCCAATCTCAATGGCTTCTGCCCAATGGAAGTAGGAAGCCCAATTCCCATAGGATGGCTTACGGGCAAGAGCTTCCAGCGAAGCCTTACCAGCGAGAAACTTCAGGGTCTTTAAGATCTTTGGTAGGAAGAAAGCTGCTGGGCCTTTCACATCAGCCAGTCAGCCAGTGCGGTGTTGGCAACTATCAAACGAGATATCCAGGATGGCTTTTGTGCCATTGCTCGCAGCCCAATCATGCCGCCCCAATCCTGCATAAAAGCATGGGCACCATTAAGCCCAAGTTTCTCAACAAACTCACTCATCCAGTCTACCTGTGCCTGATAGGAATACGAACTGGCGACAGCTGGCTTGTCTGACTTGCCAAATCCAATCAAGTCAGGTGCGATAACACGGTACCCAGCAGCTACCAGCTGCGGGATCATATGGCGATAAAGGTAGCTCCACGATGGCTGGCCATGTAACAAGAAGATGGTTTCCCCGTTACCGCGCCCCTCGTCAATGTAATGCATTCGCAAGCCACTCACGTCCATGTAGTTGGGCTGAAATGGATAATCGGATAAGTTCTCGAAAGAGCTATCTGGTGTACGCAGGACTTCGCCGTATTTGGGGTGCTGAAAATTGCTCATAGGAAACTCTCCATCTCGGCATAAACCGGTATCGCCAGGGTCTGGCCATGCATATCGCCGGCTAGCGCAGCCAGGTATGCTTTAGCGGTATTTTTAGCTGACAGGCCACCATCTGTTGGCATGCCGAACAGCTCCATGCTTTCCTTGACAAAGATGGAAGAAACCACATTTAAGCGAAGGCTACTTTCTTCAGAAGCAGCAACCCGCACGAATGCCTCGATACCCGCACGAATGCCTCGATACCCGCACAGACCGCAGAAATCACGCTGGTAGTAGGAATAGTCTTTTGAGATTCCACGCCAGATGTCAGCGTTATAGACCCTCCCGCCTTTACTACCGTGCGACCCAACCGCAACACATTCATCTGCCCCTTCAGTTGACTGTCCAAGGTACGATTAAAGTCGTCATCGCTCATGGTAGCCACTGGTGCCATCGTACCGTTACCTGCAGCACAGATAATCGCATCCAACGTCTCTACCTGAGGAAACAACTCCCGAAGGGATGCTGGATTGGACATGTCTACCTTGATATCTCCAGTAGTCCGCGAGGCAGTGATCACCTCATGCTGGTTCTTCAAGGCGTCAGAAACTGCTCGCCCGATCATACCGGACGCTCCAATTATAAGAATTTTCATGGTATTACTCCTGGTAATACAGAGGCTTAACGCCCAAGTAATTCAGCAAAACCAGTCATCAGGCTCTGCTTTGCGGTGTATAAAAGTGGTGTTCCATGGGACGGCAGCAAATGTTGGAACTCCAGCTCTGCAACCATGACGAAATCCTGTGCATCCGGCTGGCAGAACCGGCGCCATTCAGGCCCGATATTCGCAGGTTTGAAAAAACCGGACTGTGCCATCCAATCGACGGCCATTTCAGTGAAAAACTCGTCTGGTTGAGTCCAGTTCTGTAAGCTATCTGCGGTAATCAGATTGCCACCTTCACGGTCCAGAAAAAACATGACCTCAGGCAACCTAGAACTGTCGTAGACGAACAAACTGTGCGAATGAGCTGGCATCTCCCCGCCAACCCGTAAGAACCGGTCAGGCGTAAGCCCACCTTAATGCTCCATACCCTCCAGTGCCCAAAATTTTGCACCGTACCTATCCACATAGTAAGGCTCGTCCAGACCGTTCTGCACTCCTAAATGATAACCACCAAGCTTGACGATGTTCTCTACCCGCCCAAGACCATCAAGGACTTGGGTTTCTTCGTCATTTAGACGAATAGGACTGACAAGGGTGAGAGTTTGACCATCTCGCAAGATTGTCATTGCGCGACTGATGCGCATGCCCGGTACCATTTCAACACTACCCGTTACGTGGAACACATCCGGAAACACCTCACGAATTTTCCCGTGTGGCTGCACCTCTGGAAACTCATAGGGCATAGTACTCTCCTTCGTTAAGTGCTTGATACCAATCTGCCAGTGCCTTGCCGATCTCATGAGGTTAATCTTCCTGCAAGAAGTGCAGGCCCTTTCCCAGATCCACACTGGTTAGGTTTGGGAAATTCTGCTCAATCCACGCCACATCAGTCTTGCGGATCAGAACTCCCGGATCTGCATGGAAAAACAGCTTGGGGATCGGCGTTTCAGTCAACCATTTGGAATAGTTTGCCACTGCATTGGAAATGTGTACCGGCTTGCCTTGAACAGGGACATCACGTGGGAAGACATAGATGGGTTTCCGGCTCTTAACGGTAGGAAATGGAGCCAGATATGCTGCCATCTTTTTTTTACTCAAATCCCGCTTTACCCAATCTGGAAGCATGCGTTTGACGAAACTGTTCATGACTCCAAAAAGCAACCAGCTGGTAAACCGAGAGCGGATCATGCGCATGAGTGCTTTTTCGCCTTTTGCCATGGCATCAAAGTCGATTTCGCGATGCATAGCCTCCATAAACACAATGCCCTTTATGCGTTCTCGATGAAGGTTGGCGTAATGAAAGCCCAGACCTGACCCCCAATCTTGAACAACCAACGTGACGTTGGTTAACCCTAGCGCTTCTATGAAACCTTCAATATGCGCGTAGCTGTCGTCAAAGCCATAGGCGATGTCAGGTTTTGCAGACTTGCCAAACCCGATGAGGTCGACTGCGATGGCGCGGGCGTATGGGCTGACATGCGGGATTATATTGCGCCAGATGTAAGAGGAGGTTGGGTTCCCGTGAATGAAAAGCACCGGATCTCCAGCTCCTTCTTCAATGTAATGGATGGAGTTTCCCAGTACGTCGACCCTTCGGGACGTAAAGTGAAAGTCTGCTGAATTACTTTCGTCGCACATATCTGATCCTCTCCAGAAACGCTTCGCCTCTGGAAACTGGATAACTCGTCCTCTCCATCAAAAAAAGAATAGCTTTTCACTCATAATGGTCAGATAATTTGACCATGACCAATCTAGATCATCTTCTTGTTGTTGCAGCTATTGCTGACACAGGAAGCTTTCAACTTGCCAGTGAGCGGCTAAACAAGGCTCGTTCAGCGGTGTCTTACTCCGTCAAACAGGCAGAAGAGTTTTATCAAGTACAGATTTTTGATCGATCCAAGTATCGCCCAGAACTAACACCAGATGGGCGCGCACTACTCACTCAAATTCGTCCATTATTGGCCCATGCTCAGCAGTTTGAAGAGTTCGTAAGAGACCTGAAAGGTGAAAGCGAAACCGAGCTGCGCCTTAGTGTTAGCAGTAACTTTCCGGTCGCTCGAATAACTGACCTTTTGAAGGATCTAAAGCAATCCTTCCCCTCGACTACAATCCATTTAGAAGTAGAGACAGCTTCTGGAAAACGGCAGCTTATGGCGGAGAAGGTCGACATTGCCATTTTTGCAGCACCATCCCGTAGCCCTTTCATCGACTACCGTCCAATCGGGACCATGTCGTTCCCACTGGTTATCGCAGGTACGTTGGTTGGCTCTGATCCTGAAAAACTGACAAAATCTGATCTCTCCCGTTACCCGCAGGTGATTATTAAATCCAGCGACGAGAAAACCCCAAACACCAGCATATTGGATGAGACCCTTAAGTGGTATGTGACGGATATGAGCACAAAAACACCTCCGGCTTGGGATGGGGCCGCCTGCCGGATCACATGGTCGAGAAGGAGATTGCACGAGGTGACCTGATTGTCTTGCCAACGCTCGGAGAACTGTCTCTCCCTTTGTGCCTAACAAAACGAGCCAACCAAACCTTAGGGCCAGTTGGCCGGATGATTTAGACATACTTTCAAGACACAAAGCCCAATGTCTAACTCAGACATCAAGAAGCATTTTGAAGTATTTGGCCCATAGCAGATAACAACTCTTCGTGTGTTCAACAAAGCTGCCTTGTGGCCTCTAATGCCAAACAGATTAAGATCAATCCTTCGTTGACGTTTTTATCTAGATGGGGTTGCTCCGAAAACAGACGGATGTCGGCTCTTGGTCAGCTGCTATATGCTTGGAATGTCAAGAAGTTTGGGCCAGAAGCGGTCATTGGGGCGGTTCCATCAGCAGTTGAACTGGATTGCTTAAAAGCTTGCTGTTGCTTTTTATGGGAGTCGCGTGTGGCCTGTTATTGCAATCAACCCTTGTTTTGCTAGTAGCGATGTTTGCAGAACGTACAGTCCCAACCTTTATGTGAGACTCACGGTAATTGAATAGCTTTTCTTTCTTGTGATTACTCAAAGGTTTTTCTACTTCGCAGAGCAGGCGCACTATTCCGCATGCTTCATTATTGCTGGCCGGCTGGCCAAACAGATTAATTGACGCACAGCATCTAAGCCACCTACGAAATAATTGCCCTCACTGCCAAAAGGCACTCCAACAACAAGTATGCTAGGTCTGCTCAAAGTAACACTAAGCCTATACTCATCTTCCGTTGAATTGAGACGTCGTTAATGAACCACTTATTGGGGTTTCATGCCGGAACAGCGCTTTTAAGGAAGGCTTTTAGCGTCCTCACTTAAAGACTACAGTTCAATCTTTTAAAAGGATTTTGCAGATGAAAATACTATATTTTCAGTGCCTTTTAACCCAAAATAACGCTTAGCGTCGGCTGTTTGAACCTCAGTTGATCGCTTAAAAGGTAAATCTGCGAAAGGTCTTTGACACTGATCACTACAATCTGTATGGAATCTCTATTCAGTCGCATTTTATTTGATCGCGAAATTTGTTTCATTATTGATATTAATATGATCTGCTTTATTAGACTGTGCTTAGTTGCATGCTTCATCACAATGCCTCATTGGAGTTCTGCGCAGCAATCTTCCGAGACAGCAATGGAAATTGGAGAGAGCGGTGAGGCGTATCTGCAGGCAATCAAGTTCCGCGGCATAGATTCAGATGTTGTATATTTTGATCCATCGAGCCCTCTGCCACCGATGGAGATCGGACAAGAGCCAGAGGCGCTGCCAGCACAATCCGATCAGGACGGGGAATGGTCACCAGGCAGTGTCGATATTAACGCTTTTTTGATTTCTGCCGCAGTGCTGCTTGCAATTATATATGTGTTTGCTCGTTACGGCGGCAGTATTTCAGTTTCACTGAGCCAGAATGCTGGCAACGCCGCGCGCTCTCATAACAGGGCAAACCGCAGTTGCGGAACTTTACCTGATGCAGGGCCAAGCAGTCTGGTCAGTATTCTACGTCTTCAAGACCGGCGTGAAGCTCTCATTCAGCTAACTCAAGCGGCTCTGATAGCAGCAGTTTCGGCAGATGGAGTATTGTTACAGCGCAGCTGGACAGCGCGTGAAGCGCTCAAGCATCTGCCGGGAGAACATCGCTATATGAGTGCCTTACGCGACCTCGTTCATGCCAGCGAACGGGTACATTTCGGCGGTCGGGATGTAAGCGAAGAGGAATTCCAGTCGCACGTCGAAGATATACGTCCGCTGCTGCAGTTCGAGGTGTGCGCATGAGCCTTTCAGAACCAAGCACGAAGCAGAGTAGACTGCGGCTTGAAACGCTTGCAATTATTGTCTTTGGGACATTGCTGCTTTTTGTTGTGCTCTATGCAGTCTCGCAGCGCCAGCAGGCTTTGAGAGCCTCCCCCTCCGGGTTCGACGGACTGCAGATCTGGCTTACATCCAAAGGCGTCAGCACACAGAGCTTCCTCGGTGGCTGGCAGGTTGATCAGAACTCTGTCGGGTTGCTGGTGATGCCGCTATACGACACAGTGTTGGACAGAAGTCGCAGCCAACCTCTCACTAAGACCGAGCTGCTATATCAGCAGGATGAATACGATCTGGATTTGGCGGTAATTAAGCGGAAGATCCGCCTGGTGCCATCGCTTGTCATCCTGCCCAAATGGCGCAGTGGAATGCGCCTTGCTGGGGTCGCGCATCCAGTCTTGTTGAGCAAGCGCTTTGCTGTGGAAGAACTGCTTCAAGATATAACCGGACAGAGTGACGCAAAAATAGTTAATGCCAGCGTCCCTCTTAGCGACTTTAGCTATACCACAGGTGGCGGACAAGAATTTTCCGCACAGTTTTATGCTGCGCAGATGTTCACAAGCCCCGGCTGTAAGCCGGTAATCGGGTCAACCGAAGCAATGGTGCTGGCTGATTGCACTATGTCTCAAGGCGAAAACAGAGCGAGCGGTAAACAGCTGTTTGTTTTGTCCGATCCTGATCTGCTGAGCAATCATGGATTGCGGCTTGCAGATAACTCCGCGATTGCACTCGATTATCTGCAAGAGTATGCCAAGGACCGTAATGTGATGATCGACTACAGCCGTGACACGTGGATAACTGATCCGAAGCGTGGTGTGCAACGCGAGCGAACCTGGGCAGATCTCATTCGGTTTTTCGAACCGCCGTTTCTCACGCTCTGGCTGGGTTGTTTTTTAACATTACTGCTCTTCCTCTGGCGTTCCTGGTTGCGCTATGGCCCTGTACGTCATGTGCCTGCAGCCTGTACCAGCCGAAAAGCACAAGCCTTTCAAGCGCGAGCCAGACTAATGCGGCTTTGCGATCAGGACGGAGCCTTGATCGGCGACTATGCTCAGGCCCGGCTGGCCACCATCGCAGCTGTGCTCTACGGTGCGGTCTCTTCTCGTCAGTATGCTGAGTCGGGAGCATTTCTTGCATATGTCAAGCGCCGTAATCCCGAGCATGCCACCGCGCTGGAAAGCGTCCTTACAGCAATTCGAAGCCTTCCAGCTCGAATATCTCCAGCGGAGGCGATCCACCATATTGATGAACTTGAAGCGCTATTGGAACAAATAATCCATGACACTTGAAACTTTGCAAAACCGGTCCGATGCTCTGCGTTCCGAGATTGGTAAGACCGTTCTGGGGCAAGAAGAAGTAGTCACTATGCTTCTGATCGCGTTATTTGCACGCGGCCATGTGCTGCTGGAAGGCCCACCAGGTACTGCTAAGACTTTGCTCGCCCGCAGTTTTGCCGCCGCCATGGATCTAGAGTTCGGACGCATCCAATTCACGCCAGATCTGATGCCTGGCGACGTTTTGGGCACTTCGATCTTCAATTTCCAGACCAATGAGTTTGTCCTGACCCCAGGCCCAGTCTTCACTCAGGTTCTGTTGGCGGATGAAATCAACCGAGCTCCCCCAAAAACTCAGGCAGCTCTATTGCAGGCGATGAACGAGCGTACCGTCAGTATTGATGGCGCTGACTATACTCTGGGGCGCGAGTTCATTGTCGTCGCTACTCAAAATCCAATTGAGCAACAAGGCACCTATCCATTGCCCGAAGCGCAACTAGACCGCTTCCTATTTAAATTGGTGATCGATTTCCCGCCGGAGAACGTTGAAATGGCCATTTTGCGCCAGCACGCAGAGGCACCGATAGAATCTGGGTTAGAAACCAGAGGCCTGACAAAAACTCTGGACGCCCAGGCGCTGGCCGACAGCCGGGCGCTGATTGACAGGATCACTCTGGACGACGACATCTTAGCCTACATTCTGCGTCTGGTCCGTGCGACCCGGGAAAGCTCGGAGATTGCTTTTGGAGCGTCGACCCGTGCTGCTGATGCACTCGCGGCGGCGACACGGGCGATCGCGGGGTTGAGCGGTCGCGATTTTGCCATCCCCGATGACGTCAAGCGACTGTTCGTCCCGGCGCTGCGCCATCGTGTAGTGCTGGGCCCGTCAGCTGAGATCGAAGGTCGCAGTTCCGCGATGGTACTCGAAAACATTCTCAACCAGATTGAGGTCCCCCGCTGATCCGTCCGTCCCCCCGACTTCTGTTTGCCACCTGCATTGCACTCGTGGTTTCGATGCTGAGCATCGTCTTTGCTGATGGTCAGCGCGGGATCGCGCTGGCACCCTGGGGACTGCTTGCATTTCTTGCGGCAGCTGATCTGCTGCTGTCATTCACACGCAGGAAGCAGCTCAGCTACAATATGGCTAAGGAGATTTTTATCGGTGAAAGCCAGAACCTGAAGCTGGAGATCCCCCGGATGCCTGCTGGTCTGCGAGCACAACTGGCCTGGCCCAAGGGCCTGAGCGGCGTTGCTGAGATCAGTTTTACGCAACAAGCCGATGGCACTGGTATTGCAGAGGTTGCGTGCCGCGGTGTCCGGCGCGGTGTCTGGTCTTTTGAACACATCTGGTTATGCTGGACATCGCAACTAAAACTGTTTGAGTTTGTACCACGCCTTGAATTCGCTCTGGAAATACGGGTCGTCCCCAATATCCGGCTGGTGCAGTCGGGAGAGATCGCTACAACGGTGCAATCGGCCCTCTATGGTGTCAAGGAAAACCGAGCCATTGGGGAAGGGGCGGAATTCCATCAGCTTCGGGATTTTGTCCAAGGTATGGATGTTAAGTCCATCGACTGGAAACGGTCAGCCAAACGCCGGTCACTGGTGGCCCGGGAGTTACGCGCTGAACGCAATCACCACGTGATACTGGCGCTGGACACTGGCTACCTCATGAGTGAGGAGATTGGCGGCTTACCGAAAATCGACCATGCCATGAGCTCAGCACTGGCAGTTGCGTGGGCAGCAGCCATAGGTGGTGATCAGGTCGGTTACTACGCCTATGACCTTCGCCCGCACTCCTTCATTGCTCCAACACAAGGCCGTCAGGCTTTTGTCCGGTTGCGCAGCTGGAGCGGCGAACAGGCCTATTCCAGGCACGAAACCAATCATACGCTTGCCTTGTCCGAATTGAATGGGCGCACACCAAAACGCAGCCTGATCATTGTATTCACAGATTTCATCGATACCACTTCAGCTGAATTGTTGGTTGAAAACCTGACTATTCTGTCCAAGCGACATCTGCTGATCTTTGTTGCTATCCGCGATCCTGAGGCTGTTACCCTCATAGAGACAGCACCTGAAGACCTTGATGGAGTTGCGGCTTTGGTGGCAGCAAACCAAGCAATCAACGAGCGCCGGCTGGTGCTGGAACGGCTGACCCGACTGGGCATTACAGTGCTGGATGCAACACCGGAGACCATCACCAGCCAGCTGATCTCGACCTATCTTGAAATCAAGGCACGGGAGATGATCTGATGTCCAAAACCGATCTCATCCGTTCGACCAGGTTTCGCAAAGAGCGCGAAGCCGACTGGCACCAGCTTGAAGTTCTTGTGGCCCGGGCGGAGCGCGACGGACTGCAGCGGATGGATTTCACCGAGGCGCGTGATCTTGCTGCACTTTACCGGCAAGCCACAACTTCACTGGCCATTGCCCGGGAAATCTCGCTGGATCAGGCGCTTCTGAACTATCTTGAAGCCCTCACAGCGCGGGCCTACCTGTCAGTTTACGCCCCGCAGGAACGACTGGGCGGGCTGTTCCGCAAGTTTTTCCTGCAAGGTGCCCCGCAGGCGATGCGCCGGTCATGGCTGTTCATCGCGATAGGTTTTCTATGCATGGGGCTAGGTGTGTTGGTCGGCTATATGCTCTTTCTGGAAAACCCGGGCTGGTATCATGTGTTCATGCCGGCAGAGCTTGCTGGCGGTCGTGGCCCGTCTTCGACTGCTGATGAACTGCGCCGGGTGATTTATGAGGAAAACCCATCCGCTTCAGGTCTGGGCGCTCTTGCAACTACATTGTTCTCACACAACACTCGTATTGCCATTTTTATATTTGGGCTTGGGGTTTTCCTCTGCGCCCCGGCAATCCTTCTGACATTCTACAATGGTTTGGTTCTGGGTGCCTTTTATGCGCTGCATACAGAGCGCGGGTTGGGCATCGATCTGGGCGGCTGGCTGTCTATACATGGGGTCACCGAAATCTCTGCGATCTGCATTGCTTGCGGCGGCGGATTGCAATTAGGTGCAGCGGTACTGTTTCCCGGCGATAAGACCCGCAGTCAATCGTTGCACCACGCAGGACGGGACGCGACGAAACTGGCACTGGTCGCTGCCATTATGTTGATCGCAGCTGCTCTTCTGGAGGGTTTTGGCCGTCAGCTCGTTCAACATACAGCCACACGCTATGCACTCGGCTGGGGAATAGGCCTTTGCTGGCTCGCCTGGTTCGGATTGGGTGGAAAGGCGCGACTATGAAGCTGAGATGGCAGAAGAACGCTAAGGCTAGACCGCCAGTTGGAGAGTTGGTGCCGCCAGAGGGCGTGCCTCTGAAACTAAAAGTAGCAGGGCTGGGAGTGCGGTTGGCTGCGCAGATCACGGATGTTATTCTTACTTTGATTGCCGCACTCTGCTTGCTAATCCTTGTTGCTTCTCTTGGGTTTAGTTCACCAGAAACGCTCATAGCAATCGGCAGCCTGATGTTCTTCATCATACGGGTACCTTACTACGTTATGTCCGAACTTGCCTGGAACGGCCAGACTCTCGGCAAACGCCTGATGAAGATCAAGGTTGTATCGCACGATGGAACATCGCTTAGCACTCATTCATTGGTGATGCGCAACCTTATGAAGGAAGCTGAGATTTTCCTGCCTATTACTCTACTGCTGTCGATTGATAAGGCTTCCCCGCTGACTTCAGGCTTGGCCCTTTGCTGGATCGCCGCCGGTTTTATGGTTCCGCTCTGCAATCGGTATCGTCAAAGGTTAGGTGACTTGATAGCGGGCACCCATGTCATCCACCTGCCGGTGCCTGTGCTGCTGATAGACCTAGCCGATCAATCTGTAACGCAGCTGCCTAAAAAGGAAGAGTTCGTCTTTCTTATGCATCAGCTCGAACACTACGGTACTTATGAACTGCAAACCCTCGAAAGCCTATTACGTGCACAAGGGATAGCAACGGGATCGGGGAGCAATCATAGACAAGGGGCTACCATTGAAGCAGTGGTCGAGAAGATTCGGCACAAAATTGATTATGCTGACAAGGTGCCCACAGCAAAGAGACTGGAGTTTTTGAGAGCATTTTACAATGCACAACGCGCGCATTTGGAACAGCGTCAGCTGTTTGGTGAGCGGCGTAACGATAAATATTATGCCAAAGAAGACATTTTACTCTAAGGCAACAACATTATATATGCTGCCCTTTTTAGTTTTTAAAATAGTACGACACACTCAATGGGTGTATCTATAGAGACAAAGTACCCTAACGTTAGATAATGAATCAAGGCTAAAGGATAACCATGACCAGTACAACAGATATCGGTAGCCGTATGTCTCTTGGCGTCGGCGCCATCATCGGCGAGAGCTTCTCAATTTTTTTTAGAAACCTTATCTCGATCGCCCTTATGGCGCTGGTGCCCAGTATGCTGAGCCTGCTCGCCAGTAGCGCACTGGTTGGGCTTGATGTAGCGTTGGGCACCGCCGATCCCGAATTCAGCACATCATTCGGTTTTGGGGCTTGGGGAATGGCGATAGTGCTGCAAATCTCTTTCTACAGCTTGACGACCGCACTGCTTGTCCAACTGGCTTATGATGCAAAGCTTGGGCGGAGGATCCAGCTTGGCCGCTATGTCACACCGGCCATCCGGGCTGCTATTCCGATTGCCATTCTGTCCCTGATTGCTGGCGTATTGGCGGGAGTTGCAATGATCGCGCTGATAATTCCCGGCCTTTGGGTGTATGCCGTATTTTCTATGATCGCCCCGGCGGTTGTAATCGAACGAGTCGGTTTCGGTGGCCTTGGGAGAAGTTCAGAACTAACCAAAGAATACCGCTGGCCGATCCTTGGCCTACTGATTTTGATCGGTATTTTTATCGGCATTTTTCAATACGTTGCGGGCTTTGCTGCAGACCTTACTGTTGGCTCGGGACAGTTCGTAGCAATGCTTGCTTATCTAATCCCTTCGACTCTCGGGGCCGGCCTGAGTGGCGTTTCCGTTGCACTGATCTATGCAAGACTGCGTGAGATCAAAGAAGGCGTGACTGTAGATCAGATCGCGCTGATTTTCGAGTAACGCACAAATCAGACGGGCTCCGCAAATGAAACACAGCTGTATGCCAACAGTCTCTGAAAAGCGAGGGAGGATAAAACCGCCCTCTTTTCCGCTTCGCGGCAGTCTGAGCAAAATAGAGTGTAGTTCACAGAGCTGATAGAGAGTAGGGCTTGATGAAACAAGAAAACTCGGTGCGCTGACCGGTCTAGATGAAATCTTGGGCAGACATGCCAGGAACCAGTTATTTGCCATCCGGTTTGGGCAGTTTTCTCTTCAGGATCTAGAGGCGGACAGTGTAGTAAACCTATCTTATGACCTGATCGCGGGTTAATTCTTGAGAACCGGGCAACACGCGAGCGTTCAGCTCCGGAGTTGTGAACTGATCTACATTCGTTGGTGGAACATGGGCCTCAATCATCAGATCACTGTCTTTGGCACCACCTGCAAAAGCACATCGCCCGGTGCAAACACACCACCAACAGTATGTCGATTAAGATCAACCTATGATTGAGGTTATGGACTAGCTGGAAGCGCCTAGATCTAGGTCTAATGTCTGCAAATGGTCGATTGAGTCAGTCTAAATCGCTCGTAAGGGCTACCGCGAAACCTTCAGCTGTGCCTGTCTCAACCTCAGCTAATAATCTACCAGTGACAGCTAAGGTCGTTGCAGAAGTTAAACTCTCATTCACGTCATGCGTAGCTAGACAATAATTCTTATCAGCAGCATCACTCCCGGTTTGCGATAGTCTACATTGAATGTCCGTGATCATGAGGTTAGGGGATCTAATGGGAGAGGTTTCAGAGTGTGATTTGCTGCTTGTTTAAGAGCTTTACTTCAAAGATGCTTTCAGGAGATTGCTGTTTTGTCAGGATAAAGTGAGTGAAGCTGAGTAGCCTAAATTAAAAGATAATGCATAGTTGGTCTCCGGTACCGGTGGGCGGCAACCCAGAGCACTATAGGATCATTTGAAAGTTGTAGTGTTTCCTCCAACTTTCAAATGATTATTTGGGCCTCACGCAGCGAGTAGAAGACTTCCGCATTCAGTAGTTCGTGTTGCATTCACCCATTGAAACTTTCGCAATATCAATTTTCCGAAGGCAAACCCGGCTTCGATGTAGGCAGTTTGCCCCTCAAAAAAACTCTATCCATTTCCTTGCGGCCTTGGCAACAAACTCCGGGCTGTTGCCAGAACAAATTTGGGCAGGTGCGCGGCCCAGGATGAATAGATCCGTCAACACGTCGATAACCTCACTCGAATTAAGCTTGCACTTCCCACGGATGGCAAGACACTCCCGACTGTACTCATCCAGTATATTCAATGTTCTGAAAGCCCTGCCATCATCGGTGCGATGATGTACAAAGTCATAGGGCCATACATGATTGCGATACGCCGGGTGCAGTCGGACGCAAGATCTGTTATTGAGGCAGAGCCTTCCTTTCTTGGGCTGCTTCATCAGAACCTTTAGCCCTTCCTGTCGCCAGAGGCGTTCGACACGCTTATCATTCACTTGCCATCCTGCATCTCAGAGCAGAGCTATAATGCACCGGTACCCGTACCGACCACATTGGCAGGCAAACTCAATCATATCTACTACCAGACGATCCTCATTCGCTCGCCCACTCAGTGAACAACGGCTGCGTGGGTTGGTGCTGACCAAGGACGCGGCAAATACATCGCTCGGAAACCTTCATTTGGCTGCGAACATGATTGATGCAGGCCCGAAGATGGGGCGGGTTTAGAAGTTTCCCTTGGCAGCCTCGGTGAGGATCAATTTGTCCAGTGTCAAATCAGAGACAATGCGGCGCAAATACTCATTTACTTTCTAGAGCCGTTTTAGTTCATTGAGCTATCCGTGCCCATTCCGCCATACTTCTTCTTGCAGCGATAATAAGTTTACTCAGTCACACCGATCTGTCTGATCGCATCAAAGTGCAGCATCCCTTGCCCTTTAAAGACTTTAACCTGTCGCGGTTTAACTCAAACTCCTCTGGCTTTGGCTTCTAGCTTCCCATATCTGATCCTTCATTTTCCTAATCAGAAACGTGGAACACTTCTGTGGGAAAGGCTCACGTTTCTGATCAGCAAAGGTGAGTGCTTTTGGCAATGCGGTAAAGCGAGCCTCTCCGCTGTTGAGGCCGAAGCGGATCCAAGTGCTGAAGAAGGCGATGAGGTTAAAGCGACTGATTTATCTAGATGTGATCTAACGCCTTCCTTCTCAAGGTATCGCGGGTCCTTCTCAGACTTTTCCTTGCCTGCGGGTAGTTCGGGACCACGGCACAAGCGCCTATGTGGTTTTCGCGAGGGCTTGATGTTGATCTTCTTGTTGTTGTTCTCCCTTTTTAGTCCCGCTAAACTTATGGGTTTGTGGAGGAATTCAGTTTCATTGCATTAACACCTTGCGCCAATCATCGCATGCTCATCTTGAGGCGTCGAAACCTCTACGAAGCAGTTACCGCATCCGTTTATTGGCGGTTTTTTTTGTGTCTGGAGTTAGCTCTCCAAACGCAAACTCTCGCTTATGGGCGGGAGGGCGGTGAATAAAATACCCTTTGCGGGGGAATAAACCCGCCTGTCTTCGTCAGGTTTCGAACCTCCCGCTCGCCAGTGGGTTGTCGAATGCTTTCTGTCGAGTGGTTTGTTCAACAAGCCAACGAAGAGGGCTTCGTAATGACTGATACTGGTAAAGAGAAATGTGCCCATACATCCCTTCGCAATGAAGTGGATCAGCTTCACCTCACAGCCAACCATCTCAAAAATCTAGTTTATTACATGAGTGTGGTTCTGAGCGAACGCATGGAGCACACGCAGGAATATGAAGCGTTGCTGACGCTATTTGATACTGTTCGCAATCACATTGAAGATGTGCAGGGAAGTCGCGAGAAAATTTCCGAGCTGCTCGAACCTTGCACGCTGGAAGTCTCCAAAGACTAAAAATACGGAATGAAGAGAGGCATTGCCTCTCACGGAATATTCTGGCTTGGGAAGCGTGATGCTTCTCAGGCCTTTTTTGATGTTCGCTTGAAGCAGATATGCCCTTTTTCAAAAGCACTAAAATTGCGCTCTGACGACAAGCAACAGTTCTCTGACGGCTTTTCAGCGCTCTAATTTTATGGGAAGCCTGCGTACTGACGACCAGTGACGACATTAACAGCTTTTCCAGAATTAATTTGAAAGGGCATTTGTAGGAGCTAAGAGAGGTGAAATTGCGCTTTCAAACGCTCTCATTTGCTTACATAGTGCTGGTACCAAGCCTAAATGCAAAAAGCTCCCGGGAGGAGCTTTGCTAAACCTCTTTATATACCATGAGGTTAAATGGTGAGCCCGCACGGGTTCGAACCGTGGACCTACTGATTAAAAGTCAGTTGCTCTACCAGCTGAGCTACGGGCTCTCGGCGTGACCGTTAGGTCGCTGCCTGTGAGGGGTCTTCTAAGGATTGCAGGGGCTTAGCGCAAGCGCTTTTTTCGATTTTCCACACAGTGCATTGAATTTGAATCAAGTATGCATCTTACGCCTCTCTTAATCATGAAGAGAAGGCGGCTACACTTAAGTGCCTTCAGCAAAGAATACGCCTCACGCGTACGAGCGCTCAAAGTTAAGAGTGGGAGTTATCATCAGACTTTCCCTCATAGGGCAAATTGTCTCGTTTTCTCCGTAAAACTACAATCTAAAGCTCATTAGACTAGGTATTTCCACGGCAATTCATGAGTTTTAAGTGTCCACCACCGATGCTGACTATTCAATTAAATGCGAACGAAAGCAATAAGTTACGACAATATAAAATTCCGCAACCCAGAGCATCATCGTGCAAAATCAATCAAAAGTTGTGAAATATCTAAATACTGTGGAGATGCGTGTTTTGATCGATTAGCGGAGTTTGCTTTTTGATCTGCCGCAAAGAACTCACCTCCGAATAAGCGCACCTACTTAATGTATATTTTTCATGCGAGATAAGGTTTCTCGGAAATGCGAGCTCTCAGGTTGCGCACTGTCTTCCTTCTAATATTTACGTTCTTTCTCAGTGCGTCGAACTACGCGATAGCTGCGTCGGACTCTTCAAATCGTGTTCTCGACTTTGCCAAAAAAGTTGAGGTCACAAAGTTCTTTCCTAAAGCCGACAGGTATGGCGCGCTGCACGAGGACATCGCAGTGTTACCAGCAATGGCCGGAGATGACGTTTTAGGTTGGGTCTTCCTAACCACCGATCTCGTTTCCACAACAGGATATTCTGGCAAGCCTATTGATACGTTGGTTGGTATCAATCCTGAAGGCATGCTCACAAGCGTTCAGCTGGTAAAGCACGCAGAACCAATCGTTCTGATCGGTATCCCTGATAGCGAGATCAAAAAGATCACCGAGAATTATGCTGGTCTCGATATCAAGAAAGAAGCAGAGCAGGGCGGGTCTGCTCACGAGCTGGATATTATTTCCGGCGCGACCGTCACCATTATGGTGATTGATGATTCCGTCGTGAGAGCAAGCCTGAAAGTGGCGCGCACCCTCGGACTTGGCGGCCTGAAAGGCGCTGCTGCTGACACTGGTCCAAAATTTGTCATCGATCCAGACAAAGCAGAGGTTTCTGACTGGATGACAATGACTGGTGATGGTTCTATCCGTCGTCTGACGCTCGATGTGGGCCAGGTCAACGCCGCATTTGTAGAGCAGGGCAATCCTAAAGCCATCAAACGTCCAGAGAAGGGACCAGAAACCGACTCTTACGTCGATATGTTTATGGCGCTTGCTGACGTCCCAACTGTAGGTCGTACGATCCTGGGAGACGCAGAGTATGCCAATCTGAAAAATCGTCTGAAAGAAGGTGAGCACGCAATCGTGGTCCTCGGTCGTGGTCGTTATTCTTTCAAAGGCACAGGCTACGTACGTGGTGGCATCTTTGATCGTATTCAGCTGATCCAGGATGACATTTCAGTCCGCTTCAGAGACCGTCAACACAAACGTCTCGGCGTTGTGGCCGCAGGTGATGCGCCAACGTTTAAAGAACTGGACATGTTCACCATTCCTGCAGACTCCGGTTTCGATCCAAGTAAACCATTCCGGCTGCAGCTTCTCGTACACCGTACAATTGGTGCGATTGAGAAAACCTTCCTGACATTTGATCTGGGCTATCAGTTGCCGCAGCAATACCTGAAGAAGGTAGAGGATACACCAGTTGCCGCAGCAGATGCAGGAAATGGAGAAGGCGCAGTTGCCGCTCCTGCAGAAGAAGGGCGTGTAGAGCTTTGGCAGCGCATTTGGAATGATCGCCAGGTTGATATCGCAATACTAGGCATTGCTCTTACAATCCTGACAGGCGTTTTCTTCTTCCAGATGCAGGTTGCCAAATCAGAGAAGTTTACCTTCTGGTTCCGGATTGGCTTCCTAACCTTCGTTTTGGTCTGGTTGGGCTGGATGGAAAACGCGCAGCTCTCTGTTGTGAACGTTCTGGCACTCTTCTCAGCGCTGACGACAGAATTCAGCTGGACCGCATTCCTGATGGATCCACTCGTGTTCCTGCTGTGGTTTGCTGTTGCAGCAGCACTCATCTTCTGGGGGCGTGGCGCATATTGCGGCTGGCTCTGCCCGTTTGGTGCACTTCAGGAGCTAACCAATCGGATCGCGAAGTTCTTCAAAGTTCCTCAGATCTCACTGCCTTGGGGATTGCATGAACGCCTCTGGGCCGTGAAGTACATGATCTTCCTCGCTCTGTTTGGCTTGTCACTCTACTCCTTGGCAGTTGCTGAGCATTATGCAGAGGTTGAACCATTCAAGACCGCAATCATTTTAAAGTTCCAGCGCGGATGGCCATTTGTCCTGTTCGCTGTGGCACTCTTGACCGCGGGCCTGTTTATCGAGCGGTTCTACTGCCGTTACCTCTGTCCACTTGGTGCAGCGCTCGCCATTCCAGCACGCCTACGCATGTTCGACTGGCTGAAGCGCTACAAAGAGTGCGGTAATCCATGCGCACGTTGCGAGAAGGACTGCATGGTTGGAGCGATCCACCCAGAGGGCAACATCAATCCAAACGAATGCCTGAACTGCCTGCACTGTCAGGTTCTGTATCAGAGCGACGACAAATGTCCGGTCTGCATTAAGAAGCTTGCCAAGCGCAAGAAGTTCGAAGCGCAGACGGGTATTTCAAAGACGGAAAAGGGCACTTCCGTCAAACAACCGGCTTAGGCCAAATCTACTAGAAAGTATCAAGGGAGACTTTCATGACTGATAGAAAAGAGACAGGTCTGTCACGCCGCGCATTGCTCGGTGGTACTGCTAAAACAGCCGCTGTTGCGGGTCTGGGCGCAGTGGCAGTTGCTGGCGCTACTGGTGGCATCACTGCTGCACAGGCAGCTGAAGGTAACGACTTCCACGTTGCTCCGGGCGACCTGGACGAATACTACGGCTTCTGGTCTTCTGGACAGGCAGGCGAGCTGCGCATTCTGGGCATCCCATCCATGCGTGAACTGATGCGCGTTCCTGTGTTCAACCGCTGTTCTGCAACCGGTTGGGGCCAGACCAACGAATCCAAAAAAATTCTGACAGAAAACCTGTTGCCAGAAACCAAAGAGTTCCTTGCAGCTCATAATATGGACACATATGACAACGGTGACCTTCACCACCCACATATGTCCTTCACCGACGGCAAATATGACGGCCGCTACCTGTTCATGAACGATAAGGCAAATACTCGCGTTGCACGTATTCGTCTTGACGTGATGAAAGCAGACAAGATCATCGAAGTGCCAAACGCGCACGACATCCATGGTCTACGTCCTCAAAAATGGCCTCGCACAGGTTATGTCTTCGCAAACGGTGAGCACGAAGCTCCACTCGTAAACGATGGTAAAATCCTTGATAAGCCTGAAGAATATACCTGCATATTCACCGCGATTGACGGCGATACCATGGAAGTCGCATGGCAGGTGATTGTATCCGGTAACCTGGATAACTGTGATGCGGACTATCAGGGCAAATACGCATTCTCAACCAGCTACAACTCAGAAATGGGTACCAACCTGGCAGAGATGACTGCGTCCGAAATGGACCACTGTGTTGTCTTCAACATCAAACGCATTGAAGAAGGCGTCAAAAACGGCGACTACGAAATGCTGAATGGCGTGCCTGTTCTTGATGGCCGTAAAGGCTCCAAGTACACCGCATACGTTCCAGTGCCGAACAGCCCACACGGCTGTAACACTTGCCCAGACAAAAAACACGTTATGATCGCTGGTAAACTGTCTCCAACAGTTTCTGTTATCGACGTGGACAAGCTGGATGCAGTGTTTGACGGTGCAGATCCACGTTCCGCAGTTGTTGCAGAACCTGAGCTGGGCCTTGGCCCTCTCCACACAGCATTCGATAACCGCGGTTTCGCATACACCACACTGTTCCTCGACAGCCAGATGGTTAAATGGGACATCGACAAAGCCATCCGTCAGTACGCTGGTGAAGAAATCGACCCAATCCATTCTAAGATTGATGTCGCTTATCAGCCAGGCCACAACCACACTTCCATGGGTGAAACCCTGGACGCTGACGGTAAGTGGCTTGTTTCCCTGAACAAGTTCTCCAAAGACCGCTTCTTGAACGTTGGTCCTTTGAAGCCTGAAAACGAGCAGCTGATCGATATTTCTGGCGACGAAATGAAGATCGTTCATGACGGCCCAACATTCGCTGAGCCACATGACGTCATCATCGTTCACCGTTCTCTCGTGAACCCAGCATCTGTTTGGGATCGTAACGACCCAACATTCGCTGATGCAGTTGCACAGGCAAAAGCAGACGGTGTTGATCTGGAAGAAGCAGAACACGTAATTCGCGATGGCAACAAAGTTCGCGTTTACATGCACTCTGCAGCTCCGACTTTCTCTCTTGAGAAATTCACCGTGAAGCAGGGCGATGAAGTCACCGTTTACGTCACCAACATTGATGACATTGACGATCTGACACATGGCTTCTGTATCTCCAACTACGGTGTAGCAATGGAAGTTGCTCCTCAGGCAACTGCTTCTGTGACCTTCATTGCTGAGCGTCCAGGTGTTCACTGGTTCTACTGCCAGTGGTTCTGTCACGCACTGCACATGGAAATGCGCGGCCGTATGTTCGTTGAGCCTCGCGACGCATAAGGGAGCAGCGGGCATGACAAGGTTGTACTGGCAAACATTGCTGGGAGCGACGGCTTTGATTGGCGTGAGCGTTTCTGCTCACGCCGCTGAAATCCCTGTTCCTGCACAGCCTGATGCCTTAGCCCGCGCCTTAGAAAAGGCGCAGGAGGGAGACGTTTTGCGCCTTTCTGCTGGAATTCATCAGGGACCGATCATCATTGATCGGTCTTTGGTGCTTGAAGGAGAGCCAGGCGCAGAGCTTAAAGGCAATGGCAAAGGCTCAGTAATAACTGTCGAAGCACCAGATGTGGTCGTCGATGGACTGGTCATTACCGGTTCAGGTCTTTCCAACCAAACAATCGATTCAGGCGTGAAGCTGACAAAAAAAGCAGATCGTGCCCGAATTACAGGGAATAAGTTCCTCAACAATCTGGTGGGTGTGGATGCACACGGCCCAGATGATGCTTACGTTGCCGATAACCTGATTGAAGGACGTCGCGATCTGCGCCCCAACGAGCGCGGAAACGGCATATATGTCTGGAACTCACCACGACTTGTCGTGGAATTTAACACCATCAAATATGGCCGTGACGGTATCTTCGTAAACACCAGTCCAAACGATACTCTGAGAAATAATTATTTCGAAAACACACGCTTTGCTGTGCATTATATGTATGGCAACAAAGGAACTATCTCCAACAACGTCTCAGTAGACAATCACATTGGCTACGCTCTTATGTTTTCCGACAAGCTCACCATCACAAACAACATTTCTGATGGGGACCGCGACCACGGCTTGATGCTGAACTATGCAAACAATGCCGTAATCACCGGAAACCATGTGAAAGCATCGCCTGAAAAATGTTTGTTTATGTACAACGCTAACAAAAACAAAGTCGACGGAAACACGTTCGAGCGTTGTGAGATTGGAGTTCATTTCACAGCTGGTTCCGCTAAAAATAAGTTTTCCAACAATGCTTTCATCGGAAATAAAACTCAGGTCAAATACGTGGGCACACGTCATCTTGAGTGGACCTACGAAGGTCGTGGAAACTTCTGGAGCGATCATTCAGCCTTTGACATGAACGGAGACGGAGTAGCCGATACCGCCTACCGGCCAAACGACATGGTCGATCAAATTCTCTGGACGCAACCCGCTGCAAAACTGCTTACCGGAAGTCCTGCTGTTCAACTCCTCAGTTGGACACAGTCTCAGTTTCCGGCGCTTTTGCCAGGCGGAATCGTGGACAAAAAACCGCTGATGCATGCGCCAGAGTTAGCAAAGCCGAAGGTAGGAGCAAGAAGATGAATAATACAGTTCTTCGAGCTGAAAACGTCCGCATGACCTTCGATGGACGGGATGCTGTAAAAGATCTTTCCTTTGAACTGGGAAGCGCAGAGAGGGTTGCGCTCCTCGGACACAATGGGGCAGGAAAAACGACATTCTTTAAGATGTCACTTGGTTTTCTAACCCCAACGGATGGACGGATTGAAGTTTTGGGCGCAGAGCCCGGCAGTGACAAAGCACGCGCATCCACCGCGTTCCTGCCTGAATCTGTTGCCTTTCAAAGAACATTGACAGGTGTCGAAGTTCTCAAATACTACGCACGACTAAAAGGCGAAAATGCAAAGAAAGCCATTGGTTTGCTCGAACGCGTTGGACTTGCAGAAGCAGGACGCCGCCGCGTTGGGACATACTCAAAAGGCATGCGTCAACGCTTGGGCCTGGCACAAGCATTGATCGGAACACCGAAACTTGTCCTACTTGATGAGCCAACAAGTGGCCTGGACCCTATTTCTCGGCAGAATTTCTATGATCTGGTGACTGAGATCTCAGGAAATGGAGCAACAGTATTGCTGTCGTCTCATGCCTTAACGGAAATGGAAGCACGTACTGATCGCATCTTGATCATGTCCAAAGGCAAATTGGTGGCGAACGATACGCTCGACCATTTGCGGACCGCAGCAAGATTGCCGATCCGCCTCAAGGTGAAGTCGAAAGAAGAACCAGCAGAGCAACTGGCAAACCGCTTGGGTGGTACTCCGGTTAATTGCCGCTCGGTAGAGATCATGTGCGCACACGAAGACAAGATCGCAAGAATTGCTGCGGTCACCAGCCTTGGCGCGATGATCGAAGACATTGATGTCCATCTACCAACATTGGATGATGTGTATAAGCACTTCTCTGAAAAAGCAGATCTAGAAGATAATGCAGGGGAGGCCTAAGATATGTTTCAACGTATCCTCACTGTAGCTCAACAGGAGTTCCGGATCGGCTTACGAAACCGCTGGATCCTGCTTTCTGTTGTGATCCTGAGTGCATTCTCAATGGCACTGGCCTTACTCGGCTCAGCTCCTGCAGGCACGCTCGATGTAAGCCGTATGACAATCACTGTGGCCTCTCTATCCAGCCTGTCTGTCTATCTGGTTCCACTGATTGCACTGCTGCTCGCCTTTGATGCTGTTGCAGGTGAAATCGAACGCGGCACCTTGTTACTGATATTCTCCTCACCAATGACACGAAGCGAGTTCCTCATTGGCAAGGCTGTCGGTCATATCTGCGTTTTGTTGCTAGCCCTCACACTTGGCTACGGATCAACCGCAATGATGTTGGCAGCCACTGGCGGCGGTGACACCAGTGGTTTTATAGACTTTGCACGATTGATCGCAACCTCAGCTATCCTCGGCCTTGCATTCTTGTCTCTTGGATACATCGTCAGCTCACTTGTGCGCCAGGTAACAACAGCAGCTGCAATGGCAATCGGAATTTGGCTGGTGTTGATCGTTCTTTACGATCTGGCCCTGCTCGGCGCTCTGGTTGCGGATAGCGAAGGCTTTTTTGCCTCCAGCGTTTTCCCATTCGCTTTACTGGCAAACCCCGCAGATGCCTTCCGCCTGTTCAACCTTTCAGCGCTCGATGCCAACGCCATGGTTGGCGGTATGGCGGGTGTTGCTGAAAGCCTTCCATTCCCACCAATCGCTGCTCTTGCATCCATCTTTGTGTTTGCGGGTGCTGCGATGTCTGGTGCAATCCTACTGCTTAAGAGGGTTTCCCCATGATGAAGAAACTATTTGCAGTCGCAGGCGTCACATTGCTTCTGGCAGCGTGTCAGGAGAAAGAAGAAGTCATCAAACCAGTAGCCATGGAACTTAACGTCGAAGCTGCTGGCTTCTACTGCCAGATGACGGTTCTCGACCATGAAGGCCCCAAAGCGCAGATTCATCTGGCAGGAAGCCCATTCCCGCTCTGGTTCTCACAAGTGCGCGATGCTGTTGCTTTCACACGTCTACCTGAAGAGTCCAAAGACTACGTCGCAATCTACGTGAACGATATGGACAATGCAGAGAGCTGGGAGCAGCCAGGCAATAACAACTGGGTTGATGCCGATGCAGCATACTTCGTTATCGAAAGCACGCAGAACGGTGGCATGGGGGCACCTGAGGCAATTCCATTTGGCACACAAGTAGGTGCTGAAAAGTTTTCTTCTGAAAACGGCGGTAAGGTTGTGAAGCTGACAGAAATTCCTGATGAATACGTGCTCAAACCAGTTGAATTCGAACTCAGTGATGTGTCAAGCAATTAGCCCAGACTATAAAATCTAAAAATACAAAACG
This sequence comes from Pseudovibrio sp. Ad13, assembly GCF_001623225.1. Classification (NCBI taxonomy): domain Bacteria; kingdom Pseudomonadati; phylum Pseudomonadota; class Alphaproteobacteria; order Hyphomicrobiales; family Stappiaceae; genus Pseudovibrio; species Pseudovibrio sp. Ad13. The sequence continues at coordinate 532,080 of NZ_LMCC01000013.1, forward strand.
CTCCAGAAATGGAGCGTTTTTTTGCGTCGAAACCAGTTTCACTGAATGGCAAGTTGTTTCAGTACTTGCAACGTTGCGGATAGCCAACCCTCAGATCCGGATCTCCAACCACAATCAGCTCATCAGGATCACACGTCACACTTTCCGTTGGGGAGCTGTCAAAAGGTCTGAATTTGAGTGCACGATGCCCGCAAATGAGTGTGGTTTCACCGCAAATAAACCCAACTTCTTCAGTGCTTCTATGCTTAACGATTGAACCAAGTTCAGGCTCCCCAAAAGACATATCCGCAGTCAGCAAGTTCAAAAAATCAACTTCAGGATTCCCATCTGCAGCATGCTTACTCGCCGTTTTCAAGAGATCCTCAAAAATATCATGCCGCGCAGTCGAATGTTGACTATCTACTTCGTTTGAATGTTCAGCGCGATTTAAGTCGATGGGCATAAGAGTTCTTTCAACTAGAGAACTAAAAGCAAATGTAAAAATACCAGTTCAGACAAACATCTGATTATGTCCAATCCTTATGCGCCTTTCACATAATCAGGAAAGGAGCACAAATTAGAGTTGAATTGGATAATAAATCCATATCGTAGATTTCAACAGCTGGAAAGGTAAATAAACTCAAGTTTTAAATAACCTGAGCAATGCACATTAAAAAGACGAAAAACAGAGGTACGAAAAAAAAGCAATTTAACCTTTAAGATACAACACTTTAATTAAATAATACATGAGATCGAAAAGACACATTCATGACGTATGCACAATTATTAAGTCAAATTCACTAGGTCAAAAATTGGATAGAATAACTTCATGTCGGCAGATAGAAATTAGGTAAATTCCCCCAACAATAACTGTGAAGCACTCACATTCACTGAGAAGATTAAACTGAAGGAAGTGAACTCGAAACGACATTGTCGAAAAGAGATTGACACGATATTCAATTTAGAGCGTGATATAACAAGTTGTTTGGAAAAAGACTTTGAACTTCTAACAACAGCGCCAAAGTGTCGGCAAGGCCGCAAGTAAATGCGTCTTATTGCTCATTTCGTTTCAGCATCTCGTGATAAATACGAGCAAACATCATGGAAACGAAATTCATAGGTCCTTTGCTACCCGAGCCATACACCTGTGCTTCGATTTCTAATGCCTGGGTCCACGCCTGATCGATTAAATCCAGATCAGTCTGCTTCACATGCCCTTCCATCTCACTTAGAATCTCAGTGTCTTCTATAAAGTCGACATCATTAACACCGTGAATTCCGAAACGAAGAAACTGTTCGTTGACACCGAGTGCTAGTGCCAATTTCCCCAGAGTATCACCACGCGGATTATCTATTAAACCTTTTTCGATCTTATAAAGATTGTCATAACCAACGTTTGCACGTCGAGCTAAATCTTTGACCGTCAGATCATTCTGTTTTCTTAGTTTTTGAAGCCGCTGTTGCCAAGTCATGGTTGCTCTGCAGTCGCTAAAAACATAGTCCCGTGGAGAAGTATTCCAGTTAGTGCAATTAATCTATGACTAGATTGGTCGCAAATAAATAAGCAAATGAGATATCCGCAAGAAATTAGGGGAGCTGCCTACTGCATTGTCTTTAGCCAATCTTCCTCCTCTTTAAAATTGCTGAAACAGCACTCCCACCAAAATTTTAGATTGTAGTTTTAGTTTCAGCAAAAAGTGACTTGTGCACCTGTTCTCCCACCTCTGATGTTTAGAACACCAATATTGGGCTTGTCAGATGGGTAGACCATGAGTAAATGGGGCGAAATTAATTCTGGAAGGGGATAAATGGTTGCCAAATAATCAAGGTACTGCCCATGCCGTCTATGGTATGGGACGCTGGGGTAAAGATCTTCTCTCTGTGCTGCCAAACGGCGATATAGCACTTAGTAATCCTTTGATGCCGGACGCTCCCAAGGTGAGTCTGCCGGAGATCGTTCACGACCTTGAACAACGTGGTATCCATTCTCCACTTTTGCTGCGCGTAAGTTCGTTCCTGCAAAACGAAATCGCTCACATCAACAATTCCATGGCAGATGCAATCAATCGCGTCGGCTATAAAGGCAAATATCGCGGTGTTTTCCCGATCAAGGTCAACCAGCAGGCGCAGGTTATCGATCGTATCGTTGAATTTGGCCGTCCATACTCCTACGGTCTTGAAGCAGGCTCCAAGCCTGAGCTTGTTATTGCGCTTGCGCACCGCTTGCCTAAAGAAGCTCTCATTGTTTGTAACGGTGTTAAAGACGAAGAGTTCATTCGTCTTGCAATTCTTTCCCGCAAACTGGGTTTCAACACTATCATCGTGCTGGAAAGCCCGAAAGAACTCGATACCGTTATCAGTGTGGTTGAGGAGCTGGGTGAGGAGCCTTTGCTCGGTGTGCGCGTTAAACTGACGAACCAGATTGGCGGCAAGTGGGAAGAAAGCTCTGGCGATCGCTCCACATTTGGCATGAACACTGATCAGCTGGTCTCAGTGATTGACAAACTGCGCGATGCGAAACTCTTGCACTGCCTGAAGTTGCAGCACTCTCATCTTGGCTCGCAGGTTCCTGATGTTAATGACGTACGCCGTGCAGTTGGTGAAGCCTGTCGTTACTTTGTCGAGCTGACAAGGGAAGGGGCCGAGCTCACCCATCTTGATCTCGGTGGTGGCCTTGGGGTTGATTACACCGGTGAGAAGAAGGCGATTGAAAACTCGACCAACTACTCGGTTGAGGAATACTGCGCCAATGTGGTGGAGACCGTTGCTTATGCAATGGATGAGGCAGAACTCACGCACCCCACATTGATCACTGAAAGTGGTCGTGCCGTTGTCGCGACCTCTTCAATGCTGCTCTTCAATGTCCTTGAAGCAACGCTGTTTGATGCGCCTACTGCACCTGAGCCTAAAAAAGACGATCACCACATGGTTGCTGATCTTGCAGCTGTTGAGGGGTATCTTAGCGCAGAACGGCTTCAGGAATGTTTGAACGACGCCTCATTCTACCGCAATGAGCTGCGTGCGCTCTTCCGCCGGGGGTATATCGACCTGCGCCAGATGGGTCGTTCCGAGCGCATTTACCTGCATTTGATGTCCAAGATTAAAGAGCTGGCGCCGCCGACAGGCGTTGCTCCCGAGATCGACGAGCAGCTTGAGAAGGTGGCGGATATCTACCACTGCAACTTCTCTTTGTTCCAGTCCCTGCCAGACGTTTGGGCCATCGATCAGCTTCATCCGATTGTGCCACTACAACGCCTGAATGAAGCACCGGATCGCCGTGCTGTTCTTTCTGACATCACCTGTGACAGTGATGGTAAAGTAGACAAGTTCATTTTGGCGGACGGCATCTCACCATCTTTGCCGGTCCATACGCTCGAAGAAGGCAAGCCATACTATCTTGGCGTTTTCTTTGTTGGTGCCTATCAGGAAACGCTGGGTGATCTGCACAACCTGTTTGGCGATACCAATGTGGCAACCATTGACCTGCGCGCTGATGGCGGATTTGATCTGCTTCAGGAAGTTGAAGGTGATACAATCTCGCAGGTTCTTTCCTATGTGGAATATGATCCACGCGATTGCGTAGACGCTTTCCGCAAGCTTATCGATGAGGCGGTCTCCGCTGGCACACTGAAGAACGCTGATCGACGCACGTTGGTTGCCGCTTACCGCGACAGCATCAACGGCTACACTTACTACGAATAATCCAAGGACCGGGGAATAGGCATGAGTAAGACTCTGGTAATCGGCGCAGGCGGTGTTTCCTCCGCAGCCGTACACAAAATGGCAATGAATTCGGATATCTTTTCTGAGGTCACGCTGGCATCTCGTCGCAAGTTTAAATGCGATGACATTGCAACAAGCGTGAAGGCAAAGACCGGCGTTACGATCAAGACAGCTGAAGTTGACGCGATGGACGTTGCAGCAGTTGTTGCCCTCATCAAAGAGAGCGGCGCAGAGCTGCTGGTGAACCTGGCACTGCCGTATCAGGACCTGAAGCTGATGGATGCCTGTCTGGAAGCTGGCATCAACTATCTGGACACCGCAAACTACGAGCCGGAAGACGAAGCAAAGTTCGAATACCACTGGCAGTGGGCCTATCTGGAGCGCTTCAAAGAGGCTGGCCTAACTGCGATCCTCGGCTCTGGTTTCGATCCGGGGGTTACTTCCGTTTTTGCAACATGGCTGAAAAAGCACAAGCTTGACACCATCCGCCAGATTGACGTTCTTGATTGTAACGGCGGCGACAACGGCAAGGCATTTGCAACCAACTTCAACCCAGAAATCAACATCCGTGAAGTAACAGCAGATGCACGCCATTGGGAACAAGGCGACTGGGTCAGTTCACCTGCGATGACCCACAAAGTTGCTTTCGACTTCCCAGGCGTTGGCGAGAAAAACATGTACCTCATGTATCATGAGGAACTGGAGAGCATGAAAACGCACTTTTCCGAGATTGAACGTGCGCGTTTCTGGATGACGTTCGGCGATGCTTACATCAACCACGTCCGCGTGCTTGAAGGTATTGGCATGACCTCAATTGAGCCAGTCATGCATGAGGGCACAGAAATCATCCCGCTGCAATTCCTGAAGTCCGTTCTGCCGGACCCAAGTGATCTGGGCGAGCTGACCAAAGGCAAGACCTGCATTGGTGACATTGCAACCGGTCAGGCGAAAGACGGCTCCGGCGAGAAAACCTATTACATCTACAACATCTGTGACCACGAAGAGTGTTATGCAGAGGTTGGCTCGCAAGCTGTTTCCTACACCACTGGCGTACCTGCAATGATTGGTGCGGCACAGATCCTGAAAGGGAACTGGAACGAGCCGGGTGTTTGGAACATGGAGCAGCTGGACCCGGATAACTTCATGGATATGCTGAACGAGCACGGCCTGCCCTGGCAGGTGCATGAGCTCGACGGCCCGGTTCAGTTCTAAGCTGATGGCTGACATGATGCAGACGCAGGCTGGCGATGCGGGAGCGTTCAGAACATTTGATCTCTCCCGGGTCCCAAGCCCCTGTTTCGTCGTTGATGAGGTTGCGGTCCGCCGCAACCTCTCTGTGCTTAAGGACGTGGCTGATCGCTCTGGCGCGCACGTTCTTTCCGCGCTGAAAGCCTTTTCCATGTTCGCACTGGCCCCTGTGGTACGCGAATATCTGGAAGGCACCTGCGCCTCAGGCCTTTATGAAGCACGCCTTGCCCGCGAACAATACGGCGGAGAAGTTGCAACGTTCTGCGCTGGTTATAAAGCAAGCGAGATTGATGAGATTATTGGCTACACCGACCATATGATCTTCAACTCACCTGCTCAAAAAGATCGCTTTCTGCCAAACGTGCGCGCTGCCAGACACAAAGTCGATGTGGGCCTGCGCATCAATCCTGAGCACTCTGAAGGCGAGGTTGCGAAATACGACCCATGCGCCCCATGCTCGCGCTTGGGCTTTCCAATCTCGCAGTTAAATGCAGAGATATTGGACGGCGTCGATGGCATCCATATGCACACGTTGTGTGAGCAGGAATTTGAACCACTCCAGCGCACATGGGAAGCAGTAAAAGATAAGCTTGCGCCGTATTTCAGTCAGCTGAAATGGATCAACTTCGGCGGTGGTCACCACATCACGCGTGAAGATTACGACCGTGAAGCACTGATTGCCTTCGTCAAGGATGTGCGCGCAACAACAGGGCTGGAAGTTTATCTGGAACCCGGCGAAGCAGTTGCTCTGGATGCGGGCATTCTGGTAGGTGAAGTGCTGGATCTACCCCAAAACACCATGAATCTAGCAATTGTCGACATTTCCGCAACCTGCCATATGCCGGATGTGATTGAAGCTCCATATCGCCCGGCCATGCTGGATGAAGTGGAGGAGGGGCACACATACCGCCTCGGTGGCCCATCCTGCCTCGCAGGTGACGTGATCGGCGATTACACACGGGCAGAACCACTGAATGTTGGTGATCGCTTTGCATTCCTCGATCAGGCCCATTACTCCATGGTGAAAACCAACACCTTCAACGGTGTTCCCCTGCCAGCAATCGCGCTCTGGAACTCTGAAAGTGACGAACTCAAGATCATCCGTGAGTTCTACTACAACGACTTCCTGACCCGTCTTTCCTAAAGGTACGAAATGTCTGTTTTTCTTGACAGTGAGCTGACTGAAGCAGAACGCAAAGCAGAAGACGCTCTCTTCACAATTATCCCGGTCCCACTGGAACGCACCGTCTCTTATGGCTCGGGTACCATCAAAGGCCCCGAAGCTATCATTGAGGCAAGCAATGAACTGGAACGTGGCTGCAATGGCGTTGAGCCATGCGCTTCCGGCATTGCAACGCAAGCACCAATCGACTGTGATGGCCCTCTGCCAGACGTCATGGAGCGCCTTGCTCAGCGTACGGAAGAAGCCGTTAAAGCCGGTAAAATTCCAGTCACACTGGGCGGCGAACACTCACTGTCTTACGGCGCGGTCTCAGGCGTTGCCCGTGCGCTCGGCAAACCGGTTGGCATTGTACAGGTTGATGCTCACGCAGATCTACGCATCGCCTATCAAGGCGAAAAGCACTCCCACGCTTCTGTCATGAACCTCCTGGTAGAAGAGGGGAATTCCCTCGCACAATTCGGCGTACGCGCACTCTGCCAGCAGGAAATAGACAGCCGGAAAGACAACAAAGTTTTCTTTATCGATGCAGAAGAGTTGGTCACCAAAGGATTGCATGCTGTCGATCTGCCTAAGGATTTCCCGGAACACATCTACATCTCCTATGATGTAGATGGCCTCGATCCCTCTCAAATGCCAGCAACCGGCACGCCTGTGCCTGGAGGTCTTGGATATTACCAATCCCTGCATCTGGTAGAGCATGCACTAAAGGGCCGCAAATGCGTTGGTCTTGACGTGGTTGAACTGGCACCAGATGGAAATGCTGCATGGGACTTCACAGCAGCTCAGATCACCTATCGCCTGATGGCTGCAGCAATGATCCGCCAGGGCTAAAAATACAACTTACTCAAAATACACAAAGATCTGCGATTACAAAATTACAGCTCTTTTTCTATGAAATTATACATGGGAGTTCCAGATCACTTGGCCACCAGGCCCAGTTCTTTTGCCCGCTCACTCAGTTGGATACACACAACCCCGTTCGCATCTTCCTCTGCATCTTCCAGAGTGTGCTGCACTTCTCCAGCAAGTCGAATACTTTCCTGAACCAGCACAATATAATGCGGTGTCGCTTTGAGCTTATTGTCTCGAATGTAATCCAGTGTCCGCTGGTGATTGATGCCGATATCACAAAAATTATCCATAGTATCAACGAGAAAAATTTCTTTGATCCTCTCCTCAGCCGTCTGCGCAGCAGCAGGCAACACAAACAAGCAGGTGAAGGCACCAGCTAGAATCAATCGCTTCATGTAAAAATCCCCATAGAGAAAATAACAGTCTGGCGTCGCTGTATTCAGCTGTCCATTCAGCAGATCTCGCAGATGTGTTCTTTAGTCACTCAGAGCGTAAGCACGGCCTGTAACAAGCCGTATGGAGAGTGAAATCGGGCAGGTTCCATGGGAAATAGTCTGATCCAGAAGCCAATTCTCAGATTCTGGACAACAAAAAACCCACCATAAAGGTGGGCTCTTTTTGCTTATCTATCATAAAGATAGATGGCGGAGAGGGTGGGATTCGAACCCACGAGACGCTTCCACGCCCGCTGGTTTTCAAGACCAGTGCATTCAACCACTCTGCCACCTCTCCGGCTGTGTGGTGTGGGCTCTATTTGGTTCATGCGGCCTCCAAAGTCAAGCCGGCGAAAAACTTGTTCCACAGCCTGAATTTACTTTTTTCACAGCGGAATCAAACAGTCCCACCAAAACCGCTATTTCCCCTAAGGAAGTTAGCCTTGGTAAGAATCTCTCTTTCTTGTGGAGACATTTTGATCGGATTCAGTTAAGGTTTATCGGCTATCTTTTTAATATTGGTTCAGTTTGTAGTGAGCTCGGGTGTTTTTGCTCAACCAGACTGAAATCCGTCAGTGCCGAACATGTAGTGAGTAACAACGGTATGACTTCTTTACTGAATTGGGGCTATTCGGTGAAAGCACCAGCTCCCGAAACGATCAAACGTGTAGCGACTAGCATATCTGTAGTTGCCTTGTGCGCAGGTATTGCAGCCTGTGGCGGCGGCACAGACAAAGTGAAGTTCAGTGAAAAGAAGTACGGCGTGGCTGCAAGTCCTCGTGTGGTGAAAGGCACTAAGCCAGTTCCCAAAGGAGGCGGGCGCGCTGTTGTCGGCAAACCGTATAAAGTGGCTGGCAAGTGGTATTATCCCAAAAGGGACGATAACTACAAGAAAACCGGTAAGGCATCATGGTATGGTCCAACCTTCCATGGCCGCAAAACAGCAAACGGCGAAATCTTTGATCGCAATGCGCTGACAGCGGCACATCCAACAATGCCTCTGCCAAGTTATGCTAAGGTGACAAATCTGCAAAATGGCCGCTCCATGATTGTGCGTGTGAATGACCGTGGACCATTCCACGATAATCGCGTGATTGATCTGTCTGAGCGCGTTGCAGGAATGTTGGGCACCAAATCCAGCGGCGTTGCAAAGGTTCGTGTTGAATACGTTAGCCGCGCACCTCTTCACGGACAGGATGAGAAGAAGCTACTGGCATCTTATTCTGGCAATGGCGGAAACTGGAACGGCGGTAACTCTGCACCTCAGACCATGTTTGCCTTTGCAAATCCTGTGAAACGCATTTCCGGCCCGGCTCCAATGCCAAAAAGCAGGCCATACGACACTCCAATTTATGCGGCGCTAAATGTGTTGGCGTTCAATTCCAACCAGCTCGATCCTGCAGTGGTCTACGAACGTAACTTGAGCACGACACAAGTCGCATCCATATCCAGTTTCAAGAACCGCATCAACAGCGCCCTTGCGACAAACGCAAACCCGAATGCGCCCAAACCTGCGATTGCAGCACAGCCAGTTTCTACATCCTTTGGCAGCTCACTCCTTCCACCACCAAGTTCAGGTGTTTACAAAACACCAACAAGTGGCAGTGCACCAACGTTTCAGAGCGGAAATGCAGTTTCCTCCTATACGTCACAGCAAAGGCTCAACAATGCGCATGAGGCATTTAAATCATTTTCAGGTGGAACTGGTTTGAAGAACTTACTGCAATCTCGTACTGGCCAAAAACACTAAGTCATTTAGTTTTAAACGGCTTTACCCAGTCTGCTGACCTGCGTTAGTGTTTGTTTTAGGGGATGGGGCGTAGCATAGCCTCTCTAAAAACATTCAGGGAGACGCAGGCGTGCAGGTTGGGTGGCAGAAGTGCAAACAGCATAAATCTCGAAGCAACTTTAAGCGCTGGCTATCTCCTGATTGCTGGAGATTTTCAGCGATAGCGGCAATGGTGCTCTGCGCTCTAGTCGCATCTCCAACAGCTCATGCTGTTGAGATAAAAGCCAAAGCTGCGACGCTTTACGACTTCTCCAACAAGTCATTGATCTTCTCTAAAAACTCTCAGGTTCTGCTTGCGCCAGCTAACCTGACCAAGCTCATGACCGCCGTAACAGTGCAGCAGGCACTGCATGCCGGTGACATCACACCGCAAACCACATTCAAGGTCAGTGAACATGCATGGCGGACAGGCGGAGCACCCGCACGCGTTACCACCATGTTTGCACGCCTGAACTCCTCTGTCCCCGTGAATGATCTAATGTATGGCCTCATCGTTCAAAGCGCGAACGATGCCGCAATCATTCTGGCAGAAGGCCTGGCCGGCAGTGAAGCCAACTTTGCGCGGGAGATGAACAAGCTCGCCAAGTCCATTGGAATGGAAAATTCTAATTTCACCAATCCGACCGGCTTCCCTGAGGAGAGCCACAAAACGACACTGGAAGACCTGACAATCTTAGCGGCGTATGTCTTGGAACATGAGCCTGAACTACATTCTGTGTTTTCCATGGACCGCTTTACGTGGAACAAGATCACACAGCGCAATAAAAACCCCCTCATTCGGGATATTGAAGGACTGGACGGGTTCGGAGCTGGCTTCTCTGAGAGAGAAGGTTTTGCAGCACTTGGAACACTCGACAGCAACGGTCGTCGCTATGTAGCCGCTATTGCAGCCTCACCGACAATGCAAGACCGTGTTCAGGACATGAAAACTCTATTGCTGCCATCTTTTTCCGGCCTTAAGCTCGAACAGTTTTACCGCAAAGGCGATCTTGTCAGCGATGCACAAGTGTATGGCGGCAAAAGAACAACAGTCTCCCTGAAGACAAATGATGCCGTCGCAACGCTTATCAATCCCAACGAAAAAGACAAATACCAACTGCGCGTTGTTTACAATGGCCCCATACCCGCACCGATTAAAGAGGGAATGGAAGTTGGAGAACTGCAGGTTCTTTCCAAAAATGACGTGATTTATCGGGCAACACTGGTTACAGGAGAGGATGTAGCCATGGGAGACCTGCAAGGCCGTGCTTGGGACGCGCTAGGCGAGTTCTTCTACCAGTTGTTCTAGCACCGGATTTCAGAACTATTGAACTCCGTAGGTCTTGGAGGCCTGTTCGACGTTGTCGGGTATTTTTATCAGTTTTGAGGGCGGCGAAGGCGCCGGTAAGTCTACTCAAATTCAGCGCTTACGCGACAAACTCGCGGCCAGAGGCATTGAAGCAATCACCACACGTGAACCGGGCGGCTCTCAAGGCGCTGAACTCGTTCGCGAAGTCCTGCTGTCCGGCGCTGCAAAAGATTATGGTGTAACGGCTGAGGCAGTTCTTTTTGCAGCTGCCCGAGCAGACCATATCGACACACTGATCAAACCGGCATTAGATGACGATAAATGGGTCCTGTGCGACCGGTTTGCCGATTCCTCACGCGTCTATCAGGGCGAATCCGGTGTTCCTCCGCAAACCGTAGAAGCCTTGCAACAGGTCGCAATCGCAGGTCATAATCCAGACATGACCTTGCTGATCAACGTGACGCCTGAAGTCGGCTTGGCCCGCGTCTCAAAGCGTACCGCTCCTGTCGAATTTGATGGCCCGGATCGCTTTGAAACAGATACCTTGGAAACGCACCGTCGCAGACAAGAAATGTTTCTGGAGATGGCCCGAAAAGAGCCGGACCGCATCACTGTGATTGATGGTGACCAGTCTCAGGACAAAGTGACTGAAGATATCTGGCAAGCTGTCCAAAGCCGTTTTGAAGAGCAGATCAAACAAGATACGGCCCGTCCGTAAGCAATCAGGGAAAAGTGAGTATGGCGAAAGCTTCCATAATCGAAGAAGTCCCTGAGTTCGACGAGGTCGAAGGCCTTCCGCTTCCACGCGAGCAATCCAACCTATACGGCCACGAACTTGCAGAAACCGAACTGCTTGATGCCTACAGATCGCAGCGGTTTCATCATGCATGGATCCTTGGCGGTCCGAAAGGCATCGGCAAAGCCACACTGGCATTTCGTTTCGCACGCTTCATACTGGAGCACCCGGACCGCTTTTCTACGCCGGTGATGGCTGCAAACAGCCTATACGTTCCACCAGAAAGCCATAGCTCTCAAATGATTGCCGCAGGTTCTCATGCAGACCTCCTGCATCTGCGGCGCCCATGGGACTTGAAAGGAAAGCGTTTCAAGCGGGACCTTCCTGTTGATGAAGTTCGTAAGACCACAGGCTTCTTTGGATCAACGGCCGCAGGCGGAAACTGGCGCATATGCCTTGTTGATTCTGCTGACGACATGAACCAGTCCGCAGCCAACGCTCTGCTTAAGATTCTTGAAGAACCACCAAAGCAGTCGCTCTTTATCCTGCTTTCACACAATCCCGGACGTCTTTTGCCAACAATTCGCTCCAGATGCCGCAAACTGTCCATGCGCAAACTGGAAGAGCAGACGATTGAGCAAGCGCTGACTGACATGGGCTGCGCTCCATCCGGCAACACACAGGCTCTGCACACACTCGCTGATGGCAGCCTGCGTCAGGCCGCATTGACAGCAAACGGCGGAGCGTTGCAAATCGCGCAGGAGTTTACCGGCTTGGTTGAGACAATCGCCAATCTGGATATGATCCGTGCGCACAGCTTTGCAGATAAAGTTTCGGGACGTGGTGCAGAAGACGCGTGGAACACATTTTTGGAGCTGACCCGCACGTTCTTGAGCAATCAACTGCGTAAAGATGCAAGCACAAAGCCGGATGCGCTTGTCAGGTGGGCTGACTTGTGGGAAAAGGTGGGCCGCGCTGCCTCAACAGCAGAAGCTTTAAACCTTGATCGCAAGCAAGTTGTGTTGTCTTTCCTCGTTGACCTGCGGAAAGCAAGCACGAGCTGACCTACGTCTTTTTGGGCCACAAACCCAAAGAACTTTCCAGATTTAGATCCCGGATCAAAAGATCGCTTTAGGATATGACAGAAAAATCGCCTTTCTATATTACAACAGCAATTTCCTACCCAAATGGTGAGCCGCATATCGGCCATGCCTACGAGGCAATTGCAACTGACGTGCTGGCCCGCTTCCAGAAACTGGATGGCCGAGAAGTACACTTCCTGACGGGTACCGACGTACACGGTCAGAAGATGCTTCAGACCGCCGTCAAGGAAGGCATGTCACCTTCAGATCTTGCAGATAAGAACTCCAAGCTTTTCCGCGAAATGGTGGAGATGCTGGGCTGCTCTAATGACGATTTCATTCAGACCAACGAAGAGCGTCACTATAAATCCTGTCAGGCAATCTGGCAGAAAATGGCAGATGCTGGCGATATCTACAAAGACAGCTACGCCGGTTGGTACTCTGTACGCGACGAAGCCTACTATCAGGAAGGCGAGACCGAAGTTCGCGAAGACGGTGTTCGTTATGGTCCTCAAGGCACGCCTGTCGAGTGGGTCGAAGAAGAAAGCTACTTCTTCCGTCTCTCAGCTTATGAAGACAAGCTGATCGAGCTGTATGAGAAGAACCCTGACTTTATTGGTCCAAATGCACGCCGTAACGAAGTCATGAGCTTCGTAAAAGGTGGCCTGAAAGACCTGTCCATCTCCCGCACCACCTTTGACTGGGGCATCCCGGTCCCGGGCGATGAAAAGCACGTTATGTACGTTTGGGTCGACGCTCTGACCAACTACATCACTGCGCTTGGTTATCCTGATATGGACGGCGACATGGCCAAGTTCTGGCCTGCCAACGCACATATCATCGGCAAAGACATCATCCGCTTCCACGCGGTGTACTGGCCTGCATTCCTCATGTCCGCTGGTGTTCCACTGCCAGAGCGCGTATTTGCCCATGGTTTCCTGTTCAACTCCGGTGAGAAGATGTCCAAGTCTCTGGGCAACGTCATCGCACCGCGTGATCTGGTAGAAACCTACGGCCTCGACCAAATTCGCTACTTCTTCCTGCGTGAAGTGCCATTCGGTCAGGATGGCAACTACAACCACGAAGCAATGGTAAACCGCATCAACGCTGACCTCGCCAATGACATCGGCAACCTGGCTCAGCGCTCGCTCTCCATGATCTTCAAGAACTGCGAAGGCAAACTGCCGGTTCCAGGCGAATTCTCTGCTGACGACAAGGCGATCTTGCAACAAGCTGATGAGATGCTGGAAAAATGCCGCGGCTTCATGGCAAAGCAGGAAATCCACCATGCACTGGCGTGCATCTGGTCAACCGTTGGTGAAGCAAACCGCTACTTTGCCTCTCAGGAGCCTTGGGCGTTGAAGAAGACAGACCCCGAGCGCATGAGCACAGTTCTTTATACCACCGCAGAGATCATCCGTCAGGTTGGCATTCTCGCACAACCAGTGATGCCAGGCTCTGCATCTAAACTACTGGACCTACTGGTGCTGAATGAAGACGAGCGCTCCTTCGCACTGCTAGGTGAAGCTGGTCGCTTGCAAGGTGGTCGTGATCTGCCGAAGCCACAAGGCGTGTTCCCACGCTATGTTGAGCCGGAAACTGCAGAATAAAGCGCAAGAGATTATGTAGCTTAAAGGGGAGGCGCGTATGCCTCCCTTTTTTATGAGGGAAATGCACTCGCATTTTCTGCTGAGATAAAACAAGAGGTCTACCGGACCTATTGACAGAATCGCGCTGGAGGCGCTTTTGCTGTGACCATGTTAGTTGATAGTCATTGTCATCTGGATTTTCCGGATTTCGCAGAAGAACGCGACCAGATCATCGAGCGCGCCCACGAGTCTGGCGTCAAGCTGATGGTCACCATCTGTACTCGCGTCCGCAAGTTCGAGCAGATTAAAGAAATCGCTGAGGCCTATGACAGCGTATATTGCTCCGTCGGAACCCATCCGCACCAAGCGGGTGAGGAAACCGACGTCACCACGGAAGAACTGGTGGAGATTGCTAAGCATCCCAAAGTGGTGGCAATCGGAGAAGCAGGACTAGATTATTTTTACGACAATGCATCTCCAGAAGATCAGGAAAAAGTCCTGCGCACGCATATTGCAGCAGCGCGCGAAACCCAGCTGCCGCTGGTGATACATAGCCGCGATGCCGATGAAGACATGATGCGCATTTTGGAAGAAGAGATGAAGGCTGGCTGCTTCCCAGCACTTCTTCATTGCTTTTCCTCTGGCAAAGAGTTGGCAATGAAGGGTTTGGAACTCGGCCTTTATATCTCCTTCTCCGGCATTTTGACCTTTAAACGCTCCACCGAACTGCGCGAGATCGCAGCAGAACTTCCAATGGATCGCCTTCTTGTTGAAACAGATGCCCCGTATCTTGCGCCGCAGCCATGGCGAGGCAAGCGCAACGAGCCTGCCTATGTAGCGCACACCAACAAAGTTCTAGCTGAAGCACTGGGCGTCTCAGAAGATGTAATGGCCAAGGCCACCACACAGAATTTTCTGCGCTTGTTTTCCAAGGTGCCACAGCCTGCTTGATTGACTAAACTGACGCGGATCGTGTTGCCATTGTATTTTGAGAGGACCGATGACCAGCAATTTTAAGGTCACTATTCTGGGCTGCGGCTCATCTACCGGCGTACCAAGGATTGGCGGAGATTGGGGCGAATGTGATCCCAATGAACCTAAAAACCGCCGCCGTAGATGTGCTCTGCTGGTTCAGCGGTTCTCTGAAAATGGCACGACGACCATAATTGTGGATACCGGCCCGGACTTGCGTGAGCAGATGTTGGCAGCCGGTGTCACACATGTGGACGCAGTACTTTATACCCATGCCCACGCAGATCACTTGCATGGCATAGACGACTTGCGCTTCTTCGCACTCATGCAGCGTGCCAAAGTGCCCGTTTTCATGGATGAGTTCACCTCAAAGCGCGTCCGGTCTGCCTTCGACTACTGCTTTGTTACGCCGCCAGGTTCCGGCTATCCGCCAATCCTGAGCGAAAACCGCCTGACGAATGGCACTCCGGTCACCATCGATGGTGCAGGGGGGCCGATCACTGCGCTACCATTTCTTGTCCATCATGGCGACATTGATGCACTGGGCTTTCGCTTTCAGGATCTGGCATACACCCCTGATGTCAACGACATCCCGGAAAGCAGCTTTCATGCATTGAAGGGACTGGATACATGGATTGTGGACGCACTGCGTCAGAAGCCACATCAAAGCCACTTCTGCGTAAATGATGCATTGGAGTGGATTGAGAGGATGAAACCTGCCAAGAGCATCCTCACCAATTTGCATTGCGATCTGGATTATCAGCACTTGCGGACAGACCTTCCAGAGGGTGTTTCACCTGCCTTTGATGGTCAGGAAATCAAATTTCCAGCACATGCGACGGTCTGAAGCCGTCGCATTTTTTATGATACCTACACAGAATCAATGCTTGCCAGACCTCCACATTTCATGCTGATATAGATATATCAGTGACGCGTGCGAGATAAATATATTTCCCTGCCGATATAAGGCAGCTCGCTACAAACCAAAAATAAACATATAAAATACAGCATGTTAGACTGATAATAGGACGCTTTTTGTATATTTTATACTTAGATATTTTACGTTTGAAATAATTTAAAAAACCTGTCACGCTTATCTCAAGTTGGAATTAGGCACTTGCAGCCTAAGGGGGAGAGAGCAATGAAAGTCGCATGTCTTGGAGGCGGCCCGGCAGGTCTTTATTTCGCAATCAGCATGAAGCTGCGAGATCCTCAGCATGAGGTCACAGTCATCGAGCGAAATAAGTTTGACGACACCTTCGGTTGGGGTGTTGTTCTTTCAGATGAGACACTGGACAACTTCAAGGTCAACGACGAAAAAAGCGCTGAGGCCATCCGCGCACATTTTGCTTACTGGGATGACATCGCAGTCCACTACCGAGATACCTGCCACGTCTCCAGCGGTCACGGCTTCTGCGGCATTGGCCGCAAGCAGTTGCTTCTGCTGCTACAAGACCGGGCAAAAGAGCTTGGCGTAAACATGGAATTTGAGCGCAATTACACCAGCGCTAAAGAGTTCATGGGTGATTACGACCTCGTTGTTGCTGCAGATGGTCTGAACTCCACCAGCCGCACCGAGTTTGCCGAGTATTTCAAGCCAGACATCGACACCCGCAAATGCAAGTTCGTCTGGCTCGGCACCCACCAGAAATTCGATGACGCCTTCACCTTCATTTTCGAAGAAACAGAGCATGGCTGGATCTGGGCACACGCCTATCAGTTCGATGATGACACCGCGACGTTCATCGTGGAATGTACGGAAGAGACATACGAAGCATTTGGCTTTGCCGACATGAGCCAGGCTGAATCTTGCCGGACTTGTGAGAAGATCTTCGAAAAGCATCTTGGCGGCAATGAGCTGATGACCAACGCAAACCACGTCCGTGGTTCTGCATGGATCAACTTCCCACGCGTGCTGTGTGAGAAATGGTCCCATGAAAACCTCGTTCTCATGGGCGATGCCTCTGCAACTGCACACTTTTCTATCGGATCAGGCTCCAAGCTTGCTATGGAAAGCGCCATTGCACTGGCAGATTACCTGCACAGCGAAAACTCCATTCAAAGCGCCTTCCAAAAATATGAGGACGAGCGCCGCTTGGAAGTTCTGAAGCTCCAGTCCGCTGCCCGTAACTCACTGGAATGGTTTGAAAACGTCGAACGCTACCTGCTTCTCGATCCAGTTCAGTTCAATTATTCACTCCTGACACGCTCCCAGCGCATCTCCCATGAGAACCTGCGTGAGCGCGATGCTGAGTGGCTGGGAACTGCAGAAGGCTGGTTCCAAAATCAAGCCGGAGTGTCAGACACCGACAATGCTCCACGCCCACCAATGTTCGCACCGTTCAAACTTCGCGAGATGGAGCTGAACAACCGCGTGGTTGTCTCTCCTATGGCCCAGTACAAAGCAGAAGATGGAACAGTCTCCGACTGGCATCTGGCCCACTATGGAGAACGCGCCAAAGGTGGAGCAGGGATGGTTGTTGTTGAGATGACCTGTGTCAGCGCTGATGGCCGCATCACACCAGGTTGCCCGGGCCTTTACGCACCAGAGCATCAAACTGCATGGAAGCGCATCACCAATTTTGTGCATGAACACAGCAACGCAAAGATCTGCTGTCAGCTTGGTCATGCCGGACCAAAAGGTTCAACGCAAGTTGGTTGGGAAGAGATGGACGCGCCGCTGAACGACGGCAATTGGCCGCTTCTTGCTGCCTCTCCAATCGCTTGGTCTGAACGCAACCAGATGCCAAAGCAAATGGACCGGGCAGACATGGACTGCGTCAAGGCAGAGTTCGTGAATGCAGCCAAGATGGCAGACGCATCTGGTTTTGACATGGTCGAAGTCCACTGCGCCCACGGTTATCTTCTGTCCTCCTTCATCTCTCCACTCACCAACAAGCGTGAAGACGAGTATGGTGGATCGCTTGAAAACCGCATGAGATACCCGCAGGAGGTCATCGAAGCAGTACGCGAAGCATGGCCTCAGGACAAACCAATGTCCGTACGTATCTCTGCAACGGACTGGGTGGAAGACGAGGGCCTCACACCAGAAGAAGCCGTTGAGATCGCCCGCATGTTGGACGCAGCTGACGTTGATATCTGCGATGTCTCCGCAGGTCAGACCAGCACTCGCGCACAACCAGTTTATGGCCGTATGTTCCAGGTGCCGTTCTCAGACCATATCCGCAACGACGCCGGTATGAAAACCATGGCTGTCGGCAACATCTATGAGCCAGATCATGTGAACTCAATCCTGATGGCTGGTCGCGCAGATCTTGTATGTCTTGCTCGTCCGCATCTGTCCGATCCGTACTGGACACTGCACGCAGCTGCTGAACTGGGCGACAAAGGTGTGTACTGGCCAGAACCATACCATGCTGGCCGTGACCAGCTGTACCGTCTGGCAGAGCGCGCCGAGACCATGAAAGTTCGCGTGTGAGGAAGAACGGTTTGGAAAAGCATGCACTCATAACAGGTGGCGGGACAGGCGTTGGGGCTGAAATAGCCCGCCACCTCGCGGGGGCTGGCATCAACGTCACCATTGCTGGGCGCAGACGCGAGCCGCTTGATCTGGTCGCAAGTGCCAACAGCCGCATCAGCGCTGTTACAGCAGACGTTACCGATGAAGTGTCCGTTGGGCAGATGTTTGAAAAGGCAGCTGAAGCAAGCGGACCAGTCAACATCGTGATTGCCAATGCGGGTGCTGCAGAATCTGCACCTTTTGGAAAGATCGAACGGGAAGACTTTCAGCGCATGCTCGACATCAACCTGACAGGTACATTCCTGACCTTCCAAAAAGGACTGGATTGCCTGAAAGGGCAAGAGTATGGGCGTTTGATCGCAATTGCATCTACAGCAGGTTTGCGCGGGTATTCCTATGTCTCTCACTACGCCGCAGCCAAACATGGTGTCGTCGGTATGGTCAGATCACTGGCACTCGAACTTGCCAGCAAGTCATTTACGGTCAATGCTGTGTGTCCAGGCTTCACAGAGACCCCAATGCTGCAACGCTCGATCGAAAACATCATGCAAAAAACCGGAATGAACGAAGAGCAGGCACGGGCTGCTCTTTACAAGGACAACCCACAGCAACGCTTCATCCAACCGGACGAAGTCGCCGCCACAGTGGCATGGCTCATCGGAGATGGCGCCCGCTCTGTGACAGGGCAAGCTATTTCAGTATCAGGAGGCGAAACCCAATGACTGCCTCACAGGAAATGCTCAATGCTGACCGAGCAACCGACGACAAGTCCCGCGTTCGCCTCTGGTTGAGACTGCTCCGCGCCTCCCGTGCGATTGAAGGCGAACTGAGAGAGCGGCTGCGGACAACCTACAATGTGACCCTGCCACGCTTTGACGTGATGGCAGCACTTTACCGGGAGCCAGAGGGCATGCTCATGTCCCAGCTCTCCAAATACCTGATGGTATCCAACGGCAACGTCACCGGCCTCATAGATCGCCTGACCACGGACGGACTGGTTCAGCGCACCTTGAGAGACGGAGACCGGAGAACATCTGTGGTTCTGCTTACCAAAGAAGGCCGCGAGAATTTTGAGCAGATGGCAGCAAGCCACCGCGAGTGGATCAATGAGCTGCTCTCTCACTTTTCTCCCGATGAAGCAGAAACCCTTGCTGAAACACTGAAGGTATTTGCAAGCGATTGGGAGGGGGAGGACCGATAATGCTGACAACCTACAAAATGGCGAATTTGCAGCCAAAGCACTTCATTTGGCGCATGGAAGGTGATGTCGCAGTCATCCAACTGGACCGCCCGGACCGTAAAAACCCGCTGACCTTTGAAAGCTATGCCGAGCTGCGCGATACATTCCGCGATCTCGTCTATGCAGATGACGTTAATGCCGTTGTGATCGCCTCAAACGAAGGCAACTACTGCTCAGGTGGAGACGTCCACGACATCATCGGTCCGCTTGTCACAATGGACATGAAAGACCTGCTGAAGTTCACGCGTATGACGGGCGATCTGGTCAAAGCCATGATCAACTGTACCAAGCCAATCATTTCAGCTGTAGACGGCATCAGCGTTGGTGCTGGGGCAATCATGGCCATGGCATCAGACCTGCGCATTGGCACACCAGACGCCAAAACAGCGTTCCTGTTCACCCGCGTCGGTCTTGCAGGCTGTGACATGGGCGCGTGTGCCATTCTTCCGCGCATTATCGGTCAGGGACGTGCTGCAGAGCTGCTCTACACAGGTCGGTCCATGAGCGCTGAAGAGGGCTACACTTGGGGCTACTTCAACTCCATGTCCACCACAGAAGCACTAGAGGCCGATGCTATTCGCATGGCGCAGCGCATCACGGCAGGGCCAAATTTCGCTCACGGCATCACCAAGACCCAGCTCAATCAGGAATGGAACATGGGTCTGGATCAGGCGATTGAAGCTGAAGCACAGGCGCAGGCCATCTGTATGCAGACCAAAGACTTCGAAACCGCCTACAAAGCTTTTGTTGCAAAAGAAAAACCGGTCTTTGAGGGGGCATAAATGGCTGACACCACCTTCCTCACATGGCCGTTCTTTGAAGAAAAACACCGAGAGCTGGCCGAAGCCATAGAAAACTGGTGCTGCGAAAACCTTCCAGCTGACCACTCTGACACGGATGCTGCCTGTATCAAGCTCGTTAATGATCTTGGTTCTGCTGGTTTCCTGAAGCTCACTGCTGTTGATCCGGCAGATCCCAAACCGCTGGATGTCCGTAGCCTGTGCATCATGCGCGAAACACTGGCCCGTCACGACGGTCTGGGGGACTTCGCCTTCGCCATGCAGGGTCTGGGAACAGGCGCCATCAGCCTGTTTGGCACGCCAGAACAACAGCTGTGGCTCAACAAAACCAGAGCAGGCCAGACACTCTCTGCGTTTGCACTAACAGAACCAGACTCCGGTTCAGACGTTGCAAACATTGAACTTTCCGCCATCCGCGACGGCGATGACTATGTGCTCAATGGCGAAAAGACCTGGATCTCCAACGGCGGCATTGCAGGCCTTTACGTTGTCTTCGCAAGGACGGGCGAAGCACCGACGGCCAAAGGCATCAGCGCCTTCATAGTACCGGCGGATACACCGGGCTTAACCGTTGAAGAACGGCTGGATGTGATGGCACCTCATCCTCTGGCACGGTTGGGCTTCAAACAACTGCGCATTCCAGCAGCAAACCGCATTGGGGGAGCCGGAGAAGGCTTTAAGATCTCAATGTCGGTTCTGGATGTCTTCCGCTGCACCGTCGGCGCTGCCGCACTGGGCTTTGCCCGCCGTGCATTGGAAGAAGCCGTAGCACGCGCAACAACCCGCAAACTGGGAGATGGCGTACTAGCCGATATGCAGATGGTGCAGGGCCATCTGGCGGAAATGGCAATCGACATTGATGCCTCTGCACTCCTGATCTACCGCGCTGCATGGACGAAAGACATGGGGGCAGCACGAGTATCTCGCGAGGCTGCCATGGCAAAGCAATTCGCAACCGATCAGGCCCAACAAATCATTGATAAGGCGGTACAAATCCACGGGGGCGAGGGCGTCCGTTCAGGCAATACTGTCGAAAAACTTTACCGTGAAATCAGAGCTCTTCGCATTTACGAAGGCGCATCCGATGTTCAGAAAATAATAGTAGCAAGGCAATTGCTTTCTCAGGAGGGGAGAAATGCTGGGACCAAGCGCGCACAAGGACACCTTCACAAGGGACAGGCTGCCACCAATTGATCAGCAGCCAGTTTTCCAGCTGGAGGGGTTTGAGTACCCAGACTACATCAACGCCGCAGTAGAGTTGACCGACAAGATGGTTGAACGCGGCTTTGGTGACAACATTGCTCTCATCGGCAATGGCAGAAAACGTACTTACAAGGAGCTTGCGGACTGGACGAACCGCATCGCTCGAGCTCTGCAGGAGGATTACGGAGTAGAACCGGGCGACCGCATTCTTATCCGCTCAGCAAACAACCCGGCTATGGTCGCCTGTTGGCTGGCTGCCACAAAAGCAGGCGCTGTGGTGGTCAACACCATGCCAATGCTGCGGGCTGGCGAGTTAAGCCAGATCGTCGACAAGGCCGAAATCAAACTGGCCATGTGTGATCTTCGCCTTATGGAAGAGATGGAGCGTTGCCTTGAGCAGAACGACCATCTGAGCAAAATCGTGAGCTTCGATGGCACGGCCAACTTTGCCGGTGAGATGGATAAGGTCGCACTGTCAAAGCCCGTCCAGTTTGAGGCCGTTCAAACGGGCAGAGACGACGTCTGCCTGCTGGGTTTCACATCTGGCACCACCGGACAGCCGAAGGCAACCATGCACTTCCACCGCGATCTGCTGATCATCGCAGATGCCTACGCAAAGGAAGTGCTGAACATCCAGCCATCGGACGTGTTTGTTGGTAGTCCGCCACTGGCCTTTACATTTGGCCTCGGCGGCTTGGCAATTTTCCCGCTTCGGTTCGGCGCAACCGCTACTCTGCTGGAAACGGCGGGACCCAAACAGCTTATTGAGATCATTGAGACTTACAAGGCAACGATCTCGTTCACAGCACCAACGGCTTACCGCGCCATGATGGCGGCAATGGAAGAGGGGGCAGACCTGTCCTCACTGCGCATCGCAGTCTCAGCGGGAGAAACATTGCCAGCACCAGTGTTTGAGCAATGGAAAGCAAAAACCGGGATTCCGATGCTGGATGGGATTGGCGCAACAGAAATGTTGCACATCTTTATTTCCAACCATTTGGAAGATGCCATGCCAGCAACCACTGGCCGGGAGATCAAAGGATATTCCGCAAAAGTGGTTGATGAAAACATGCAGGAGGTTCCACGCGGCACAGTTGGCAAACTTGCCGTAAGAGGACCAACCGGTTGTCGGTATATGCAAGATGACCGCCAGCAGAAATATGTTCGTGACGGCTGGAATTTGACAGGTGATGCCTTTTATCAGGATGAAAAAGGGTATTTCCACTTCGCAGCCCGCGCAGACGATATGATCATCACGTCCGGTTACAACGTCGCCGGGCCTGAAGTTGAGGCTGCTCTGCTAAGCAGCCCGGAAGTGTCTGAGTGTGCGGTTATAGGCGTGCCAGATGAGGACCGGGGACAGATTGTTGAAGCTCATGTGGTGCTGGTGGAGGACCACCCACAAGATGCAGATGTAATCAAACGTCTTCAGGACTATGTAAAATCTACTATAGCGCCTTATAAATACCCTCGTTCACTTAAACTGGTAGATTCTCTACCAAAAACCGCGACCGGTAAAATTCAAAGATTCCGCCTGAAGGAACAGCTGGTCGAGGATAAATCAGGGGAACTTATATGAAAAAACTCGTTTCAGCCGGAGTAGCCGCCCTTCTGTGTTGTACAGCCGGCGTGGCGCAAGCCGAAGTTAAAATTGGCATGATCACCACCTTGTCAGGTGGTGGTTCCACCCTCGGTATCGACGTCCGCGATGGTTTTGAGCTCGCACTCAAACAGGCAGGCGCATCCGATGTAAAGCTGCTGGTAGAAGACGACGCCCGCAAGCCGGACGTCGCCAAAAAACTGGCAGACAAATTCATTCAAAAAGACAAGGTTGATATCCTCACAGGTATCATCTGGTCCAACCTGGCAATGGCTGTGGTTCCTGCGGCAACCCGCAAAGGCACGCTCTACATCAGCCCAAATGCAGGCCCATCTGCGCTGGCTGGTAAAGCTTGCCACGAGAACTACTTCAACGTGGCCTGGCAGAACGACAACCTGCATGAGGCAATGGGATCTCACGCCAACAAAGCAGGCTACAAGAAGACCTTCATTCTGGCGCCAAACTACCCAGCTGGTACCGACGCTCTGAAAGGCTTCAAGCGGATGTACCAAGGCGAGCTGACAGGTGAACTCTTCACCAAGCTCGGTCAGGATGACTACGCTGCAGAAATCGCACAAATCCGTGCGTCTGGCGCTGACAGCGTGTTCTTCTTCCTGCCAGGTGGCATGGGCATTGCGTTCATGAAGCAGTACGCGCAGTCCGGCGTTGATGTGCCTGTCATGGGGCCGGCTTTCTCTTTCTCACAGGACATTCTGCCTGCGATTGGTGACGCTGCACTCGGCGTGGCAAACTCTTCCCAGTGGGGTAAGGACATTGAGAGCGAGGTGAACGCAAAGTTCGTCAAAGGCTTCAAAGAAGCTTATGGCCGCCTGCCTTCCCTGTACGCATCTCAGGGCTATGACGCTGCAAATCTGATCCTCTCCGCAATGGAGAAGGCAGATGTCAGCGACAAGGATGACTTCCGTGCAGCGCTGAAAGAAGCTGATTTTGCTTCTGTGCGCGGCGACTTCAAATTCGGCAACAACAACCACCCAATTCAGGACATTTATGTTCGCGAAGTGGTGAAAGAAGACGGCCAGATCACCAACAAAATTGTCGGTGTCGCAATCAAAGGCCATCAGGATGCATACGCATCCAAATGCCGGATGAAATAAGCCAACGCGTTGAAGTAAAAAGTTAATCAGCGGGGAAACCCTAACCCTTCTCCGCTGATCCCCTATACTGATGTGACAATGAAAAAGAAGCCTCGGGAATATCATAAATGACGGCAGCTTTGATTTTTGAGCAGGTATTGAACGGGCTGCAATTCGGTCTCACTTTGTTTCTGATGGCAGCTGGCCTCACGCTGGTCTTCGGCGTTATGGGTCTGATCAACCTCGCTCATGGCTCGCTTTACATGGTCGGTGCCTTTTGTTGCGCTTGGATCACTCAGCAGACCGGCTCTTTCTGGCTTGGTCTTGGTGGTGGTGTCCTTGGAGCGGCGGCAGCTGGTGCACTCATCGAAATGCTTGTCATTCGCAGGCTTTATGACCGCGATCACCTCGATCAGGTACTGGCAACCTTTGCTCTCATTCTAATCTTTTCTGAAGGTACCCGCATGGTCTTCGGCTCCATGCCACTTTACCTCAACATCCCAGCAGCTCTGGGGGGCACCATGGCGTTGCCCGGCGTAGAAGCTTATCCGGTCTATCGCCTGTTTATCATACTGGCAGCACTGGCTGTTGCCCTGCTTCTCTACCTGCTTATTTCCAAAACGCGCCTTGGCATGCGGATCCGCGCCGGTGAAAGTGACCGCGAGATGATCGCTGCCTTAGGTGTTGATATCAAAACGCTTTACACCATCGTTTTCGCATTGGGCGCCGCGATCGCAGGTCTGTCGGGTGCTCTGGTCGGCGCATTGCGCTCCGTACAGGTCGGCATGGGAGAACCTGTGCTCATTCTGGCCTTCGTGGTCATTGTGATTGGCGGCATTGGCTCAATCAAAGGCGCTCTCATCGGCTCCATCCTGATTGGCCTCGTGGATACTCTGGGACGTATTTTCCTGCCCGTCATCCTGAAGTTCTTCATGGAAAATGCCAGTGCAAACAGCATCGGGGCAGCTCTGTCATCCATGCTTATCTATCTGATGATGGCAGGCATTCTGGCAGTCAAACCAAAGGGGCTTTTCAATGCAACGAACTGATACAGCTCCAAAATCCATCAATATGCCAAAGCTGAACCGCGAGACCGTCGTCAACATCGCAGTTATGGCAATCCTGCTGGCTCTGCCGCTCTGGGCGTCTTCTATCGGAGAAGACTACTACGTCAATCTGGCAAGCCTGATCACCATCTTCGCTATTGCTGGTGTTGGCCTCAACTTTGCCATCGGACAGGGCGGAATGGTCAGTTTCGGCCATGCAGCCTTCTTCGGTATTGGCGGCTACACCACTGGCATTGCAGCCTTTCACAGCTTTGAAGAAACCCTCTTCATGGCCATGCCTTTTGCAATCTCCGGCACCAACCAGATGCTTATCATCTGGATTGTCGCAATGGTCATTTGCGGCATCGCAGCCTTAGCAATTGGCGCAATCTCGTTGAGAACCGAAGGCGTCTACTTCATCATGATCACACTGGCATTTGCCCAGATGATCTACTACTTCGCCATTTCCTGGCCGACATACGGCGGTGAAGATGGCCTTTCAATTTACCTGCGCAACGAACTTCCAATGGTAGATGCAGAGAGCGCTTTGACGTTCTTCCTTGTCTGTTTTGTCCTGCTGCTCGGTTCCATCTTCGTCTCAGCACGCTTGTCTGGCTCCCGTTTCGGTGCAGCTCTTGGCACCGCCCGTATGAATGAGACACGGCTGGCAACCTCTGGCATTGATCCATTCCCGATCAAGCTCACAGGCTTTGTCATCTCCGCGATGATCACCGGTTTGGCTGGAGCGTTGTTTGCCGAGCTGAACGGCTTTGTAGGCCCTTCAATGCTCTCCTGGCACCGTTCCGGAGAGATTATGGTGTTCGTCATCCTTGGCGGCGTCGGGCGTCTCTACGGCCCTGTTATCGGCGCAGCCCTGTTCGTACTGCTCGAAACCTATATCGGCGAATGGACAGAGCACTGGCAACTGCTGCTTGGTCTGGCCTTGCTCGGGGTCGTTCTGTTCGCCCGAGGTGGCGTCATGGGCATGATTGCAGGGAGAGCACGCCATGACTAAACCGGTTCTTGAAGTCAAAGGCCTGCACAAATCCTTTGGGGCTCTGCAAGCGACAAAAAACGTATCTTTGGACCTGAAACCTAATGAGATTCATGCGCTTATCGGACCAAACGGGGCTGGTAAATCAACGCTCATCGGTCAGATTGCAGGCTGGATCACACCTGACAGCGGCAGCATCATTCTGGATAGTGAAGACGTAACTTCAGAGACAGTCGCCAGCCGGTCTCGCAAAGGACTGGGCCGCAGTTTCCAGGTCTCTTCGCTGGCCATGGACGTCAGCGCCCGTCGCAATGTCATGCTCTCCGTACAAGCCAGTCAGGGCTCCAGCTTCCGCTTCTGGAAGCAAACCAAGTCCGACGAAGAACTGCGTGAAACAGCCGGAAACTGGCTCAGAAAAGTCGGTCTCGGTGGCCGCGAAGATATCGCGGTCTCGGAACTCTCTCACGGTGAGCGCCGTCAGGTGGAAGTCGCCTGCGCTTTGGCGCTCGCACCCAAAGCTCTTTTGCTTGATGGACCCATGGCTGGTCTCGGCCCGACGGGATCTATTCAGCTCACTGAATTCCTTGAAGAAATTCGCCCGGAAATCCCGATCCTGCTCATTGAGCACGACATGGACGCTGTGTTCCGTCTGGCAGATCGCATCACGGTTCTGGTGGGCGGTGCAGCCATTCTGTCAGGCTCGGTCGATGATATCCGCGCCAGTGCGCTTGTCAGAGAAGCTTATCTTGGAGAGGAAGCCTGATGCTGTTAGAAGTCAAAGGCTTGGAAGCCCATTACGGCGCTGCACAAGCGCTTTTCGGTGTGAACCTCTCCGTCAATGAAGGCGAAATGGTCGCGATGCTTGGCCGCAATGGCATGGGCAAATCAACCACAATCAGCTCTATTTGTCAGATGGTTACGCCAACCAAAGGTACCATTGAGTTTCGCGATCAAAGCCTGAACCGCCTGTCCAGCCACAAAGCCGCACGCCTTGGTCTGGGACTGGTCCCGGAAGGTCGCCGCTGCTTCCCGAACCTGTCGGTTCTGGAAAACCTGACCGCAGCTGCACGCAAAGGCGAGTGGACGCTGAACCGCGTCTATGACTTGTTTCCACGCCTTCAGGAGAGGAAAAGCCAGAGTGCAAACACGCTGTCTGGCGGAGAGCAGCAAATGCTCGCCATCTCCAGAGCCTTGATGACAAACCCGAAATTGCTGATCCTTGATGAAGCAACGGAAGGTCTGGCACCTGTGGTGCGCGGGGAGATCTGGCAGGCGATCGCCAGGTTGAAGAAGGAAGGATTGTCCATTCTCATCGTCGACAAGACGCTGAAGGAGCTCCTTCCGTTGGCTGATCAGGCCGTCATTCTGGAAAAAGGCGAGTCAGTCTGGGCAGGGCGCCCGGATACACTCACCGAGGAAATGAAGGACAGATACCTTGGTCTTTGAACGCACGATCAAAGTGATTTTCCAGCACTGCGACCCCGCTGGAATTGTCTTTTATCCCCGCTATTTCGAGATGATCAATCAGGTCACCGAAGAGTGGTTCGAGCAATCGCTCGGCACGTCGTTCGTAGAAATTCATATAAATCAAGGGGATGCAGTCCCCACAGCCAAGATCGAAACAGAGTTCAAAAAGCCGAGCAAGCTTGGTGACGAACTCTTATTCACGCTTCAGGTCACAAAGCTGGGACGCTCCAGCGTCCATCTGGAGTTTACGGTGACATGCGAGGACGAGCTTCGTCTCACAAGCCGCTCGGTCATTGTCTACGTCAAAGGCGAGGACAAGAAGCCAGCGAGTTGGCCGCAAGCCATTAAGAAACAAATGGAATTTTTCCTGAAGGAAGAGGGACCTTCATGACAACACAACAAGCACTGTTCAAATTTCTCCAGCCGGAAGGTTGGAAGCCTGCTTCTGGATACGCCAATGGCATTATGGCAGAAGGCACACCCATCTTTCTGGGAGGTCAAATCGGCTGGAACGGCCAGCAGGTCTTCGAGAGCGATGATCTCATTGATCAGATCAAGCAAACGCTTGAGAACATTAGCGATATTCTAGCCACAGCTGGCGCGAAGCCAGAGCATGTGGTGCGCCTGACGTGGTATGTGGTCGACAAGAAAGACTACACCGCTCGCCTGCGCGAAGTTGGCGAGGCGTATCGCTCTGTGTTTGGCCGTCATTTTCCATCCATGACCATGATCCAGGTGGCTGATCTGGTAGAAGATCAGGCCAAAGTGGAAATTGAAGCAACGGCAGTACTGCCAAGAGCGGGATAACATGATGCGGGATTGGGACGCGGCCTATCATAACTCCGGTGCAGTATCAAACGCACAAGAGCTGTTTAATCAATGGGTTGAGCGTTCCAAAGCGTTTCGCGAGACCTCAAAAAACCAACTGGACGTAGCCTACGGAAGCGGGGAGAGAGAGAAGCTCGACCTGTTCTTCCCGCAAGGCGCTGAGGCGTCCAAAGGGCTCGTCATGATCGTTCATGGCGGGTACTGGAAGGCCTTCGATAAATCCGCCTTCAGCCACTTGGCGAAGGGGGCCGTCGAGATGGGGTACACCGTTGCCGTGCCTTCTTACGACCTCTGCCCGGATGCGAAAATAGCTAGCATTACCAATCAGATGCAGCAAGCTCTTGAAGTTGTAGCTGAACGAGTTGAAGGATCGATTCACCTGACCGGTCATTCTGCTGGTGGACACTTGGTAGCGAGGTTGGGCTGCAAAAACCGGATGATACCAGATAGTATCACTGGTCGGATCAAGCACATCCTCGGCATCAGTGGGGTCTATGATCTGCGGCCAATCCGCAGGACAGCAATGAACGACACTCTGCATATCGACGAAGCGGAGGCGCTGGCAGAAAGTCCGGTGCTGCACGAACCTCTTGATAATCTACGCTTTACAGGCTGGGTTGGAGCTGAGGAGCTGGCAGAGTTTCGGCGGCAAAATGCAGCCCACTGCGCAATGTGGGGTGGTTTTGAAACTCAGGTCACTGCCTATGAGGACCCCGGCAAAAACCATTTTACCGTGGTAGAGGCGCTGGAACAGCCAGACAGCTTACTCCTCACAACTATGTTGAATACATAATCACAACCTGCTGAAATATATAGATATTATATAAACCGCGCGACTTTGCGTTCTTATGTGTAATTTTGCGTGGTTTAAGTGATTCATGCGTTACTTTAAGTTGCTATGTAACTGCGTTGATGAATTCATTTCATCAGAAAGCACCTATCACAGCAAACGACACAGCCCAGCGCATCAGATTGAAAATCTCCTCGCACTCTCCATCCATCTTAACCTATTGGATAGGCTATTCACCAAATGGAGAGTTGTGGAACCACCATCAGCCGCTCTAAGGTTGACCCAACAACGCAGACCGGAGTTATCCGCCCAGCGCGGCTTTCAGGTAATCTAATCTGACGAGCCAGCTCTGCAAGGCATCAACTCTGGAAACGGGCACTTTCTAAAATGTCCGCATGCGCAGGACTTGGCTGACTGGGGAGGCATATGTGACAGCAGCAAAAGCGGGACCACTTTCAGGACTTCAGGTAGTGGAGATGGCAGGCCTTGGCCCAGCGCCCATGGCCGGACAATTGCTTGCAGATCTGGGAGCCGATGTCATCGTCGTTGATCGCCGCACCGGCGAGCGGATCGACAAGGACGTCAACCGCAGAGGCAAGAAGTCCATCGCACTCAACATGAAGAGCGAAGAGGCAGTCAAAGTCTTCTTCTCCCTCGTTGAAAAAGCCGACATCCTGATCGAAGGCTTCCGCCCCGGCGTAATGGAGCGCCTTGGCCTTGGGCCGGACGAATGCCTCGCCAAGAACCCGGGCCTGATCTATGGCCGTATGACAGGCTGGGGGCAGGACGGGCCACTGGCCCATGCCGCCGGGCATGACCTCAATTACCTCGCCATGACCGGCATGCTCCATGCCATTGGTGAAGAAGGCCGCCCACCAGTCCCACCACTCAACATGGCGGCAGACTACGGCGGTGGGTCCATGTTCCTGCTGCTGGGTGTCTTGTCAGCACTGTTTGAGCGCACCAGAAGCGGCAAAGGGCAGGTAATCGATGCGGCCATGGTCGATGGCGTGCCAGCCATGATGGGCCTGATCTACTCCTTGCTGGGTCGCGGGCTTTGGCAGGACAAACGCCAAACGAACCTGCTGGACGGTGGCGCTCCGTTCTATCGCTGCTATGAAACCTCAGATGGCCGCTATCTGTCCGTCGGTTCTCTGGAGCCTCAGTTCTTCGCTCTGCTGCTGAAAGGGCTGGACCTCCCGCAAGAGCTTTCCAAGATCCAGATGAACATGAAAGAGTGGCCTCAGCTGGAAGAGCAAATCGGCACTGCCATCGAGGCGAATACGCTGGACCACTGGACCGGCGTCTTTGCAGGAACCGACGCTTGCGTTGCCCCTGTGCTCTCCATTGAGGAGGCAAACGCAGCCTCTCTCAACACCGAACGCAGCAACCGCATCCGGCTCAACGGCGTCACCCAGGCAGCACCCGCACCGCGCTTTAGCCGCACAGTTCCGCAAACACCTGAACCAGCAGGAAGAACCGGAGACGATACTGCACAGGTTTTACAGCAGCTTGGTTTCTCTGAAGCTGATATCGTTGATATGCAAAAGAGCAAAACTTTGGCCTGAATCTGCGACAATTAACGATGCGAAACAAACTGTAAACGGAGGGGGCCTCAGCACTCCCTCCCACGTCATAACTGCCTCAGCCCAATCCTCTGAGCACATCCCATGACTGAGGACATCCTCTCGAATCTCCTAGGGTAACTTTAATCAGGTTACTGCGAAGGAGTGCACCAGAGTATGCTGGTAACAGATGCATTTGTATTATTGTTTCTTGTTACGCAGGGCCTCTTTCTCGTCGCCTCATACGTCTTTGCTGTATCTGGCGCAGATGACCTGTTCGTTGACACCCTCTATTACACCTTTATCGCCTGGTATCGCGGCCCATTGGTGGGCAGAACCGAAGAACGCCTGTTTGAAGAAACAGGGCACGTCCCACCCAGACCGCTGGCCATCATGTTGCCCGCGTGGGATGAAGCCGCAATCCTCTATCCCGCCGTCACAGGCATCATGCGCAGGCTGGACTATCCGTCCTATTGGATCTTCATTGGCGTCTACCCCAATGATGACGCCACACAGAAGGCTGCAAACCGTCTGGCAGCCGAACATGACAACCTGCGCGTCGTCATCACCAACAATGATGGCCCAACCTGCAAAGCCGACTGCGTCAACACCATCCTTGCCGAAATAGAGACATTCGAACAAGAGCAGAACATCTCCTTTGCCGGCATCGTCATGCAGGACGCAGAAGACATCCTCAACCCAAACGCTCTGCACATCTTCAACGCCAGTCTTGAACTTGCCGATGTGGTGCAGTTGCCTGTGCTCTCGTTACCCCGTAGACGCCGGGACCTGACAGCAGGCCACTACATGGACGAATTCGCCGAGTTCCATTCCAAGGAAGTTCTCGTCAGGGGCTTCCTGACCGGAACAGTTCCGGGTGCTGGCGTTGGTACCTGCTATTCCAAGAAAACCATCGAGACAGCCAAATCCATTTCTGGCACAGATGAGAACGGCATACCGGAAATCTTCAACATCAGCTCCTTGACGGAAGACTATGACCTCGCCATGCGGCTCACAGGGAAGGGGCTCACCCACCGCCTGCTCTGGATCCACCCGGCAAGGAAGAGCGAGCACACGGACTTTGCAGTCACGCAGGAGTTGTTTCCCTCCGGCTTCTGGCAAAGCGTACGCCAGAAAACCCGCTGGACCATCGGCATCGCGTTTCAGGGCTGGGCACAACTGGGGTGGAAAGGAGGGCTCGCTGATAAATATTTTTATTGGCGCGACAGGAAGATGGTGTTCTTCAGCCATGCCATCATCATTGGGTACATCTCGCTTTTCTTCTACTGGGGCCTTCGCCTCTATGAGAAGCTGGCACCAGATGCCTACCATTTGCCACCGCTTCTGCCAGAAGACAGCCCATTCTGGTATGTGATCTGGTTCAACGTGCTGCTGCTCGCCCACCGCCTTATCCAGCGCCATATCTGGACAGGCTACCATTATGGCCTGCGCGCATTGGCACCTGTAACCCTGCGCTACTTCGTATCCATCATCATCAATTACATCGCCATGATGCGAGCCATCAAAACATGGATCCGGCATCTGGGCACTGGCGAAGTTATCGGTTGGGACAAGACCGCCCATGATTATCCAGATGAAGAAAGTCTGGAACTGGCAATTCCTGTAGAGCAGGAAGCGCAATCATGACTCGGCCCCAAACGCCCCACAATACACGCGGGAATGCCAACCGAAACTCGGCATTCTATCTGCTGTGGGTCATCATGTTTGCGCTTGGCTTATCCATCCCAACACAATCACAAAATCCAGTGCCGCCTTCAGAGCCAGTCAGCCCTGCGCCTTACACCCTCCAGCAAAAAGACGAGTACTACATCAGCTTGCTGAAGGACCGGCAGGACAGCCAATCCCTCCTGCAAAGCACGTGGCGCGATTATCGCTCCTATCCCTTGCTGGATCTGGCATACCGTTTGCTGGCAAAAGGACGGAACGAAGCTGCCCTGAAAGAGCTGGATGAGCTGCTCAAGCAAGACCCCAATCATCTTGTGGCCCGTTGGCAAAAAATCCAGCTGCTCATCGGCCTCAATCGCCCAATCGCAGCAATTGACCAATTAGAAATCCTCCAATCTCAAGCCCCCGCCTTCAGCCGCGGCTATCTTTCGCTTGGCCACCTGCAAATGCTCACGGGCGAGTATGCGGAAGCCTTTGATGATTTCCGGCTGGCGATAGAGACTGGCAAATTACTGCCGAGCAACCGGGAAGAAGCTCTTGCAGGCGCCGCAGAAGCAGCCATCAAACTCGGCAAAACAAAAGAAGCTCTCCAGGCACTGAACATTCTGCGAGAGCTGGGCGCTGCCACCCCAAGGCAAAGGCTCATACGGGCCGACCTTCTGCGCAACTTCAATCAACTGGAAGAAGCCCGCAGCGAGTGGGACGAACTTTCCAAACTGGACAACGCCCCAAGAACCCAACGCACAGCCATCCTGAATGACGCCTTCCTGCTTCTTGAGCAAGGCAAAGACGAAGAAGCCTACCGCTTGCTGCTGCGCGGCGAAATGAATGGACTGTTTACTGGCCGCCAATCCTCCGCTTTGGAACAACGCACATTCGCCAGAGCTCTGGCCGCCAGTGCTCTGAACTCTGGTCACCTTGATGAGTTACTGACCTTCCTCAACCCCGGACGCATTGATCAACTGGGACTGTCCACGCGCGTTCAGCTGGCTTACGCTCTGGTGAAAAAAGGCTCCAGTGCTGAGGCTGAAATGGCGCTCCTGACAGCGGATGGCAGGATCCTCGACACCAAAGCCTCTGGCCCGGAAGAAGCCGCCAACTACTATCTGGCACTGGCAGACATCGCCATTCGCGCAGGAGATGATGCCAGAGCGGTCACCGCAGGCCGACTGCTGATCAAACTCACCCGCAGCCCGGAATACGGCCTGCAACTCAGTATGCTCGCTCTTAACAACGGCTGGGAAACACAAGCCATCAACGCGCTGGTGGAACTGCGCGCCATCACCCAGTTCACAGACCAGCAGAAATCTCCGGAAGCCTGGGTAGAGCTGTTGCAAACCCTTTCAGATCTGGCGCGGCGGGCAGGGGATCTGGATCTCGCCAATCAGGTTCTCAAAGAAGCTGAAACGTTGATGCCCAACTGGCGCATCACAGCAAAAAGAGGACAGGTCGCCCTGCTCTCCAACAAGCACCGCATCGCTTCTGCTGTTCTTCAGGATGCTCTTGCACGCGCTCAAAGAGCCCGTGCAGACGGTGCCTTTAACGAAAACGACAAGAAAGCCTTTGCACGTCTTCTGTTTGATCTGGCAGCTGTTTCTGCAACCAATGAAGACTGGACCAGCACGCTTGAGTATCTGATCGCGGACTGGAAGCTGCAACCGGACCCGACACTCGTTCTGCCAGCATATCTCATGCTCAAGGAAAGCACCGCAGAAGGCATCACGACACGCATGTGGCTGAACTACGTTTTCAGCTACACCAACACAGCACACCTGTCAGACGAAAACAAAAACAGGTTTGCCATGGCTTTCCTTGCACTGGCGCGCCTCCTGAAAACAGAGGGGCAACTTCAGGAAGCCGTGAAAATGTACCGCCAGTCACTGCGACTGGCCCCAACCGCTGAAACCCGTTTGGAAGCCGCTTATCTTGCACTGGAGCTCAATCACCCCAAAAGAGCTCTCATGTTGTTGCAACAACTGGACCAGACCCAAAACACAGACGCAATCATGGCGATCCGGTGCGAGGCCTACCGCGTGCTTGATCGCAATCTTGAGGCCCTGACATGCGCGCAACAGGAGCTTCAGGCCCAGCCCATGAACGCCGACAAGCATCTGACACTTGCCAGCCTCTACCTGCGGCTGGGAGACAAAGAGAAAGCCAGAGAGGAACTACAGCAAGCGTATGAACTCAGCCCAAACCTCGCCACAGCAAGCCAGCTTGGCTTCCTCTATCAGGAGCTGGGAGAGTATGAGGTTGCGGAAGACTGGTTTCTGGAATCTTTTGAAGAACATGACGATCAGAGCGCTGGTATGGCGCTGCTCTACCTCAACCTGCGCCAGATGGACTATGATGAGGCAGCACACCTCCTTGCCAAACTGGATGTCTCAAAGCTCTCTCAAGAACAAATGGCCGGCTACTACGCCGCCCGGGCCCAACTCACGCTCCATCAGGGCAATCAATCACCTGAAGCACTGGCAAGCGCTCTGGTGGACCTGCGCAAGGCACGGTCCATCGCCTCAACACCGGACATTCGCTTTTCCGTAGTTCAGGTTCTGTTCCAGTTGGGTCAACTAGAGGAAGCAGAGGCTGAATACGAAAACCTGCCGCCAGCCGACCTTAAAAACCCGGCAACACTCGCTTTGGGAGGATACCTTGCCCGTGCTCAGGGCGACAATGATCTGGCAGTCACCCGCTTTGAAACCTCACTGGAGGAAAAACCAGATCAGGCGAACCTGCAGGAAGATCTGGCCTATACCTATCTGGCAGCCTTTAAAAACAAGAAGGCCGCTGAACTGTTTCGCAAGCGGATTGATGTGCTGCACCAGCATCAGCGCGACATTTATGAACAGGACAAGCTGGAGCGCTTCCAGCGCCAGCTCCGCATTCTGGAAATCCCAATCAGCTTCCTGTTCTTCGATGGAGCCAGCCCGTCACGGCAGGATGAGGAGGAGTTTGCAGGCGCCATCCTTGGCATCCCATCCAGCAGCCCGTTCGGCTCACTGGAAGTGGCATGGCGACCTCCGGTCATCGGCTACCAGAATGGCCGCGTGTTTGAGATCATCGCCCGCGCCCAGTGGCTCAACCAACGCTACAGCTTCCGCCCGGACCCTGACACCTACCAGACCATCGTCGGCCTGCGCTTTAAGCCTTTCATGACGCAAAACCTGAAAATCGGTCTGGAGCGGTTCTTCAAAGGCGGCAGCATCACAGAAGACAACTGGTTGGGGAGGGTGCTTTGGTCCTTCACCCGCGGAAACGACTTCCTCCCGCTCTACGATTTTTACTCCGGTGAGCCTATCGACAAAGAACCCTACATCAGCCTGTATCTGGAAGGTGGTCGTTTCTTCGAAAAGGAAAAAACCATTCTATTCTATGGAGATGGCCGACTTGGTTACACTTTTAGGCTCGATCCTAACCTGATTTTGTCGCCCTTTGCGTATTCCATAGGGAGCGGAAACTGGAACTCCCAAACCAGCGCTGTGGCGATTGAGGCAGGGCTGGGAGCATCTTTGAAGTGGAGAGGGTGGTACACCGAAGCCTATGGTGACCTGCTTCAGCTGGAAGTGTTCGGGCGTGTAGGACACGAAGTATTAAACACAGATGACAGTGAGACCAGCCGAGTGCTTCTCGGGCTTCAAGCAAACTTCTAAACTCTTCGTTCTTGGGGTGTTCTGCCTCGCTCTCATCACATTCATGATGATCTTTAAAGCCTATGCGCGGCAGGATTCCGGAGCTAAGGAATGTATTCCTATACGCATGAGCTTCATCCAGCCATGGGGTGATGAATATTTTCCTAATCCTAGATTATGGCGCAGCGAACTCCTTGCACATCAAAGACTTGGCATTGAAGAGGTCATCCTGCAGTGGACCATGTGGGGCAGCGATCTTCAGGATGAAATCAAGCTACCACTCTGGCTCGAAGCTGCAATCATGGGCGCAGATGAGGCCGGAGCCAAACTCTGGTTCGGCCTGCGGTATGATCCAACATTCATGGAGAAGCTGCAAAAAGATGGCCAAGCCTATCTGGACAATCGCTTAGCGGAAACCGAAAAACTCGCCACCGCGATAAGGGCGCAGATCAGCTACACCACTCATCCCACTGAGGTTTTTGCAGGCTGGTATATACCAGATGAAATTGATGGCAATCTGCTGTTGGATAGCAAGCTCAAACAACTCGTCACCGGATACACCAAACAAACCCGCGCAATCTTGAACCGCATCCTCCCGGGGCCTGTTGCCATCTCTGGATATACCGATTTGAAGACCATTCCGCGAAAACTGGCCACACAATGGAACAAGCTCATGGCAAAATCGTCCATGGACATTTTGTTGTTGCAGGACGGGCTAGGGGCCAAGCTTATGGAACCTTATTCCAGCCGCAACCTGCAACGCGCCATCAGCGCCGCCTTCAGCACACAAGATCATACGGTTATTCCGGTGGTGGAAATCTTCGAGATCGATCCGAGAACAGCAGATTTCAGCACAATTCCAACCACGCTCGGCACCATGAAAAGCCGTCTGAAGAACGCAAGATTTTCGCCCGCACAGCCGTTGGCCTTGTTCTCATTGTCCAGCCATATTCTGAAATTCGACAACAAACACAGTCGCGAGATCAAAGAGTTCCTTACACAGAACGCTCATGTCTGCGGCGCAAGCACATTGGCGAATGCAGAAGCTGCCGAATAATCACAAGGACCGTAGCGCATAAGATGAAAGAACCAGAGATCATCGGAGGAGGCCCGGACAAAGTGCTGTGCATCATCGGCACTCGTCCCGAAGCCATCAAAATGGCGCCGGTCATCTCTGCAATCGCAAACTGCCCAGGTCTACACGCCCATGTACTGATGACAGGCCAGCACCGCGAAATCGCATCTAACGCACTTGAATCCTTCGACATTCACCAGATCAACTGGCTCGACGTATCCAGCACCAGTCACAGACTGGCCGATCAGGCCGGCGAACTGCTCAAAGGCATAAACGCATACATTGCCGTGCATCATCCCAAATACGCATTGGTCCACGGCGACACCACAACAGGCTTCGTC
This sequence comes from Pseudovibrio sp. Ad13, assembly GCF_001623225.1. Classification (NCBI taxonomy): domain Bacteria; kingdom Pseudomonadati; phylum Pseudomonadota; class Alphaproteobacteria; order Hyphomicrobiales; family Stappiaceae; genus Pseudovibrio; species Pseudovibrio sp. Ad13. Next base: position 569,794 of record NZ_LMCC01000013.1, read on the forward strand.
GGCGCACTGGCCAGTTTTTACAGCGCCATTCCAGTCGGCCACGTGGAAGCCGGACTGCGCAGTGGTGAGCTGCGGGATCCATTTCCCGAAGAAGCCAACCGACGATTGGCAGACCAACTGTGCCATAGGCTGTTCGCACCAACATCCATCGCCAAAGACAACTTGCTGCGTGAAGGCCTGAGCAACGAGAAAATCCTCACCACAGGAAACACGGTGGTCGACGCCGTTCGACATCTGGCACAGAAGATCAAACCGGCACGCGAGCTCGACGAACTGAAAGATGTTCTGGGGCCGCAAAAGCGATTGGTGCTGGTGACCACACATAGACGCGAAAATTGGGGCGATCCCATGCGCCGCATCTGCCAGGCCATTAAACGCATCACAAAAGCCCATGAGGATCTGCAAGTCATTTTGCCAGTCCACCCAAATCCGGTCGTCAAAGACATGATCGAGTCCGAGCTCAAAAATACACAGCGCATCCATCTGGTCACGCCATTGTCTTATGAAGCGCTCATCGCACTGGAACGTGACGCCGACCTGATCCTGACCGACAGCGGCGGCATACAGGAAGAAGCACCGGAGTTCGGAACACCGCTGCTGATCCTGCGCAAGACCACAGAGCGACCGGAAGCATTGACCAGCGGTCTTGCAAAACTCGTCGGCACATGCGAGCAAACCATCACGGATGAAGCCGCTCGTATCTTGAAATGCAAACACACAAAGATCGACCGCCAAAACCCGTTCGGCGATGGCCATGCATCACAACGCATCGCGACGGCCGTAGAAAGCCACATAAACTCAGCAGACTAGCTTCATTCTGGTCTTTGTCATTAAAGTTCCATAATCTACCTTATGCGTATTTTATATATACGGCCCGTGCGAAGGTATCTTTATCCTTCGCACCTCTAAAATGTCCGCTCTCCAGGTCTGCGATATTGTCATGATGCAGTTCTCAGGCATGGCACACGAACTTTAGGCAATCAAAAGTAAGCTTCAGTGAGCTGTTCGAGTTGATCCCAAAGAGCCGCTGATTTTTGATAATCCATACTGACATCTCCATCAGGCAAATCCATAAGGCCCCAGACGTTGTGCCAATAAGTTCCGCTGGGAACGTCTTGCGTAGCTGCAATAAGAGCAGCCTGTGCCCCAAGTTCTTCCGATATCAGCAGTCTTTTGGCCAACCAGCTTCTAAGCCCGCCTTGCTCAGCAAACCCACCAAAACCACTCAAAATAACCCCGGGATGAACAGCATAGCTCTTGAGAGCCGGATAGCGTTTCGTGAGCTCCCGCATCTGCCATAAATTACCCAGTTTGCTACCACCATAAACCCTGTTGCTTGAGTAGTTTAGCGGGTTCACATCACAGGTTTGAGCCATGATATAGGCGTCTCCCGATGTCATCACAATACGTGCATCCTCCGCAAACTTGCCTTGCTCCATCAGGAGTCGATACAGCAAATGATGACCTAAGACATTGACTGCAAAGGTCATTTCAATATCGTCCGAGGCCATTTTGTGATCATGCAATATAACACCCGAGTTGCAGATCAATATATCAATTTTCTGGTTCCCCACCTTACCAACTGCATCCGCCACAGACTGCAAGCATGATAGATCACACTTAACTTGCTGGAGGTCTGAGCCCCTTCTCTTACCCTGAGAGATGCCGCGGGACAGAGACACAACCTTGGCGCCCCGCGCAATCAATCCGCGGGAAACATACTCGCCCACACCCGCTGATCCACCTGTTATCAAGGCAGTTTTCCCGTCAAGTCTTGGTCCGGGAGGACACATACGCGTTCTCGCCCCCTGACGAAACATACACCGTAAAAGGCGGAAAACACTGGTTTTGGAGGGTCTATATGGGGTGAGGTCTATGGACACTTTTTTATCCTTGTTTACAGTCGGTCAAGATTGATTGACCATAATATTTGACTAGAATATTAATCCAGTCAAGTATTATCTGTAACACCTCGGATACGTGATGACTCAGTTTGATTTCGCCCCAGAATCCCAAAAGGCAACCATTCAGACAGCACATCTGCTGTTGCAGCAAGCCGCTCGCCTTCGACAGAAGCTACAAACGGCAGTGACTGAGGCGTGTGATCTGACCTTGTCAGAAAAAGAGCTTCTTGGACGCGTCCAGCAATCAGGAGGCGAAGTGCGGATGAGTGATATTTCCAGTGCTCTGATGTTCACCGAAGGTGGCGCAACAAAGATCATCGGCCGGCTGGAGAAGCAAGGCCTCGTCACGCGGCATCGCTCGCAAGAGGATAAACGGGTTATCCTGATCAACATCACAGAGGAAGGTGAAAGCAAACTCGCAACCGCTCTCAGTGCCATGGCGAACGTCGCCTATCCGCTTTTGAGCAAAGTGTATTCTGAAGAAGAATGTGCCCAGATGAGCCGCCTACTGGAGAAGCTTGGTGCGCATCCCGACCTGTTATGAGCGAGGTGCTAACGGCCTTATCAGGTCCGCTTAGACAAGCAAATGCCGCAGATACGAAAAAGATTCTGCGGCATTCATTCGTCTTCTCAGGCCTTAAAAGTCCATCACAATACGGCCGTCAATCTTGCCGTTACGCATACGATCGAAGATGTCATTGACGTTGTCGAGCGGCTCTGTAGTGTAATGCGCCGCCACCTGGCCTTCACCAGCAAACTCTAATGACTCCCGCAGATCATTTCGCGTGCCCACAATGGAACCACGTAATGTTTTGCGATTGAGCACCATATCAAAGATGTTGAGTGGAAAGTCCTCAGGAGGTAAACCAACAAGGCTCATAGTGCCGCCGCGAGCCAACATGCCAACACCTTGCTGGAAGCTCTTGCCAGCCACTGCTGTGACCAACACGCCCTCAGCACCACCGCCAGCTTGCACTTCAGCCACCGGATCGCACTTGAAGGCATTCAGCGTCATATCCGCGCCAAGTGATCTTGCAAGCTCCAGTTTGTCCTCTGCAATATCAACCGCAATCACATGCAAGCCCATGGCCTTGGCGTACTGAACAGCCAGATGCCCCAAACCGCCAATACCGGAAATCACAACCGTTTGTCCCGGTTTTGTCTCCGTTTCCTTCAGCCCCTTGTAAACGGTTACACCTGCGCACAGGATTGGTGCTGCTGGTGCAAATTCAAGTTCCTTCGGCAAATGAGCGACGAAATTCGGGTCTGCCAAAGCATATTCTGCAAAGCTGCCATTGACGCTGTAACCCGTGTTTTGCTGGCTTTCACATAAAGTTTCCCAGCCATCAACACAGTGACGACAGCAGCGGCAAGCAGTGTGAAGCCAAGGAATTCCAACGCGATCCCCCTCTTTCACCGAAGTGACATTCCGGCCTTTCTCAACCACAATTCCCACGCCTTCATGGCCCGGAATAAAGGCTGGTGTCGGCTTGACTGGCCAGTCACCTTCAACAGCGTGAAGGTCAGTGTGGCACACGCCAGTGGCCTCAATTTTCACCAGAACACTGTCATCATTTACTGTAGGCTTTTCAACTTCACACACGTCCAACGGTGCACCAAACTCGCGCACAACGGCCGCTCTCATCATAGACATGACGGGCTCCTTGACCTGTTCGGGCCGCAGCGGCCCAGATGCATACAGGGAAAGCTAAATTTTGCAAATGCAGGTATGCAGCACCAGCATTCAACCCGAGCCTAACAAACCTCCTGCCAAGTATAAAAGAGATGATATTTCAAGGATGCAAGCGCGGTTAACAACGTTTCTCGCCAGTCACTCAAAGTTAAAAAGGCTTGTTCTTTAATACAAAACCCGCGGACGACAATCAGGTGTATTCAAGGACATACATTTCCGTAAAGTGAAACAAATTCATCAACTTAGGCTAACTACGTAGCTTTTAGGCGAGTTCACCTGAGATCATTTCATCGTCATGAGTCGAGCGGAGACCAGACACTCTCCCCCTACTCCATGCAACACCACAAAACACTTGCCTCCACCCAACAATACCAAGTATAAATCAAATGTATGCATAAGGTAGATTATGGAATTACTTGCTATTATTCGATCTAAATATAGCAACTATAAGTATTGTATCATTCAAATACTTAATCATCTAACAGCCAGTTCATACTATGGATGATCATCACCATCACTCAGGCCAAGCAAACGCCTTGCACGCAAAATCACAGGCGCATCGACCATCTTGCCATCAACAACAAACGCGCCTTGTCCTGCTGTATCCTTTTGCTTTTCAAGCACATTCAAGGCCCACTGAACTTCCTCATCACTGGGTTCAAAGCACGAATTGACAACGCTGACTTGAGAAGGATGAATGGCGAACTTGCCGTTATACCCCATATCTCGCGCATTGCGGGCTTCATCTTCAAGCCCTTCAGGGTCATTGAAGTCTAAATACACGCCATCAATCGCCCAAAGATGGTTCTGAACGGCTGCATTCAGAAGCTGTCCACGTGGCCATACAAGACTGTTCCAGCCCATAGTGCCGCCTGTCTCTGCCGTATAGTCCGCATACCCAAAAGCCAGGGCATGAAGCGGTGCATGAGTTGAGGCAATCGCTTCTGCGTTAGACAGTCCGGCTGGCGTTTCCAACAATGCGCAAATCCGTACCATCTCTTTGCCAGGATGTGCGTGAAGGAGATGATCCAGTTGCTCCAGGTCTCGCGGGCTTTCACATTTGGGTAGAAAAATCCAGTCTGGCAAATGCGCCAGTTCCAGCAGGCACAGCACATCCTCCAACCCGCTTGGCGTGCTCAAAGATGAGATGCGAATGCCAATTTCACAGGCCTCATGCTCGCGGATCTCATCTTGAAGGCCGCGCAGCAGATCTCTAGCTGCTGGCTTTTGCTTTTCAGAAACACCGTCTTCAAGGTCAAGCACCACACACCCTGCTCCCGATGCTGTCGCCTTCGGGAAAAGATGGGCTTTATCTGCAGGTAAGAATAACAGGCTCTTCACACCGGAACTCCAACTTAATCCATTGATGCCGTAGAGGCAGAATGTAGATCAGTAACAATTAATTTCCTGAAAATGGATAGGATCAAGCTGACCTCTTTGACGATGGACCCCGGACATAACCGCATGCCTGCAGACCACTTTGATCAGCTGTATCAACAAAAACTGATAAGCGCAGATGAGGCGATAAAAACGCTTGCAAGAGACACAAAGCTGATCACCTTCGGGTGTTATTGCGGAACCCCTCCTCGCCTAACCCAAGCCTTTTGCGAGGCTGCTGCTGCCGGATACTTCAGCAGCACACCAGATGTTTACCTGCTCCGCTCACGCAAAGAGATTGTCGATCAGTTTTCAAATGTCGATGTCCTCAAACAGATCAAGCTGCTCTGCCCTTTTTTAGGAGGAAGTTTTCGTCAACTTGCTGATCACGCCAAGGAGTTAAGGCAGACCCATCCGGATCTGATCATTCCGCATTATCTCCCAGAGCATTTTAGCCTGTATGCCCAAGGTGTTTTCTCCCGTCATGGCAAGCCCAATGTGCACTTGTTTCAGGTCTCTCCCATGGACGAGCACGGCTATTTCAGCTTTGGTGTAGATGGTAGCATGTCCATCCCCCTCGCGTTTGAGGCTGGGCAGATTATCGTTGAAGTCAATCAAAACATGCCGCGCACCTTTGGGTCTGGGCTCATACATATCTCTCAGGTCTCAGCCCTTATTGAGCACAACAGCGACCTTATGGTCCTGTCAAAGAAACCGACAAGTCCTGAGGACCATAAGATTGGTGAGTTTGTTGCTGAACTTGTGCCAGATCACGCTTGCATTCAGCTCGGCATTGGCGGCGTCCCGAATGAAGTTGGCAAACGCCTGAAGACAAAATCTGATCTTGGCATTCACACAGAAATGCTGGGTGATACGCTGTTCGAGTTGATACAAGCCGGTAACGTATCCAACCGGTATAAACAGCTCAATGTCGGGCACACCGTTTTTAACATCGCTCTGTTCTCCAATCCCGACTATTACGCCTATCTCGACAACAACCCCACCATGGCCTGTCATCCAGCGCACTACGTCAACAATCCGCACATCATCGCCCAAAATGACCGGGTGGTCTCCGTAAACTCCTTCGTGGAGATTGACCTGTTCGGCCAAGTCGCCTCAGAATCCATCAACTGGCGTCAGATTTCAGGCAGCGGTGGGCAGCTATGTGGCCACGGAGTATGGCTGCACCAACCTGTTTGGCATGTCCACCTCAGAGCGCGCCCACGCCCTCATTGAGCTCGCCGCCCCGCAATTTCGCGATGAGCTGCGCGAAGAAGCCAAAAACCTGACCATCTACTAGGCTGAAAGGAGCCCATCATGTATTCAGCCTACGCTCAAATCTCAGAAAATCGCTTTCTGGAGATTTACGGCCTCAACTTCGAAGAGTTCTCCGTGGGCCAGATCTTTCACCATCGTCCCGGCATGACGGTTTCTCAGCAGGAAAATGCAGAGGAAGCGTTGGACACCTTCAATGCCGCAATGCTGCATTATGATGCCCATTACGCAGCGCAGACAGAGTTCAGGAAACCTCTCGTCGTCTCCACGCTGACACTGCAAAAGATCTTCGGCATGAGCTGGAAGACCTTTGCCAGAAAAGACCGCATCACAGCGTTTAAGAACATCTCCATGACTGCGCCCATCTTCGGCGGCGACACGCTCTACTGCTGTAGCCAAATCATCGCAGTAGCAGAGGCTGAAGACAAAACCGGCCACGTCACTGTAAAAACCTCCTGCACCAATCAGGAAGGCGTTGAGGTCGCCAACCTCACATACACCGTCAGCATCTTCAAAAAAGGCAAGCATCCGGTTTGGGGCAACCTTCCCAACTCCAGCAGTAATCCTTGGTTTTTGGCCTATTATCAACGTGAGGATGGGTCCCTACAGGAAACAACAGGCATCTACTTTGAGGGGTTCGCAACAGGTCAGGTCTTCGAGCACAGCCCGGACATCACACTCCACTCCTCCTCCATGCTCCGCCACGCCGTCCAGACCATGCAATGGCACCCACTTTACCGTGATCATGAGTTCGCGCGGGAGGTCTACGGCAGAGACCGTCTACCAGCATCAGAACTGCACGTCCTCTCGCTGGTCACCGCCGCCACCACAACCACCTTTGGCCGTGTGGTTGCCAATCTGGGGTGGACCGATACAAAATTGTCTCGTCATTTCTATGCGGATGATCGCTTCAAAGTGGAAAGCGAAGTCCTGTCAAAGCGAGAAAGCCGTTCCAGACCAGATCAAGGCATTTTGACCGTAAAAACCGTCGCCCACGATCAAACCGGCACCGAGGCCCTCTCCTACACCCGCACCCTGCTCGTCTACCGTCAGGGCGGAGGTCCATACGCAGCCGCTGGCTATTGATCCCACACCACATTCTCCTATGATGCTCTCTTGTGTAAAAGATGGATGACACGTGAAACCAGCTATCATGAGCAAAGCCGCATGGCAGTTGGAAGCCGCTGAAAACAATGCGTATCTTTATCAGCATATGTTTGAAGCCCATGGCATTCCCTATGAGCGCTCCAAGGAGCTGTTTCACACCACTGTGCCGCCCCTTCCGTTTTACTCCAGCATCGTGACCTGCCTCCCGGCAATAAATCCTGAACTCGTCAATGACCTCACGCGTACTGCAACCGTTGATGTTTATGTCAAAGACAGTTTTGCTGACCTTCCACTGGAACAATTTGGTTTCAAAAAACTGTTCGATGCCAGCTGGTTTTATCTGACTGAAATCGTCAAAGCAGACACGGCAGGCTGGGAGCAGATAAAGACCGCCCGGCAGCTGGAGCACTGGGAGGCAGCATGGAAGACAAGCGGCAATCAGACAGACCGCAGCATGTTTCCACCTGCACTTCTCACGAACCCGAACATTGCCTTTTGGGGCTATGCTGAAGCGGGAAAGTACACCAAGGGCTTCATCGGCAATTGGTCTGGCAGCTCAATCGGCCTCTCCAACATCTTTGCAGGCACACTGTCCCTACAAGACCTCCAGCAAATGGCGTGCCTGTTGCAGGCATGGCAACCATCAGCACCTATAGTCGGCTATGCACGAGGTGAAACTCTGCATAGCGCCAAACAAACGGGCTTTGAAACTTCCGGAAACCTGACGGTCTGGGTCAAACAATTCTCACCAAGCTGAGCTCTCATGCGAGCAACAGCATGCAATCGCTCAAACTTTCATCAAGCACCATTGCCTCCTGCAACAAAATGTGAGGCGTAAATAATTGTTTCCATTGTTGTATTTCGTCATCACACCCGCAGAATTTTGGTCACAATTCGCCCCTACCTCTCCTGTGCAACACATCGTTTCAGGAGAAAAGCCATGGCCATCGAGGTTTGGCTGACTTACGTCCTTGCCTGCACCATCTTACTCATCATCCCCGGACCAACAGTCCTTATGGTCTCCAGTTATGGTATCAGCCAGGGCCTGAGGGCGGTTGTCGCCTCAGCCCTTGGCGTTAGTTTGGGGAGTATCTTACTGATCTCGGTCGCATTGGCCGGGCTCGGCGCCGTCATCTCAACCTCCGCGCTGCTCTATGACATCCTGCAATATGCGGGCGCGACCTACCTCATTTATCTGGGCGTCAGCATGTGGCGCAGGAAATCTGTCCTCAAAGACCAAATGGAGATTGTGGCAACGACCCGCCTGCAAATATTCAGAGATACGTTTCTGGTCTCAGCCTTCAACCCAAAAGACATGCTGTTCTTCGTCGCGTTTCTCCCGCAATTTGTAGATGACACGATTCCAGTCATTCCGCAGTTCATACTGCTGGGAGCAACCTTCGTGCTCCTTGGTGGCATCAACACGATGTTCTGGACCTCCATGGCAGGCAGTTGCAGTGCCATGCTCACCGGAGGCAAATGCGCAAAACGTCTCAACAGGATCGGGGGAACCGGTCTGCTGAGTGCCGGGCTCTTCATCGCACTGTCAGGAAAGTTTCCATAAAACTCACAGACAGTGGCAAGAACTCAAAGTCTCTCCAGTATTTCTCAAAGGCCTGCCTCTACCCAAACAGCATCTACATGGGTAAGCTTCTCATCTGCTGCACACTTTGAGAGATCAGCTCAAAGCATTTCAACTCATCACCTGTTCATGATCGATCAGGCCTTTCCGGAGAACATCATGGCGTTTGAAGCATGGATCGCGTTTGCCGCGGCAAGTATCCTACTACTGATCATTCCCGGCCCAACCGTCCTGATGGTCATCAGCTACAGCCTCAGTCAGGGCAAGCGCGCCGCAGTTGCCTCCGTCACCGGAGTGATGCTAGGGGACCTGTTTGCAATTACAGCAGCTCTTGCTGGCCTTGGAGCCCTGCTGGCAACCTCCGCCATGCTTTTCCAGATCATGAAATACATCGGCGCAGCCTATCTGATTTACATTGGCATTAAGATGTGGCGCAGCAATTCCGGCCCATCCACACAAGTTGAGATGCCACATGTTCCGGCACTGCAGATCTTCAGAGACACCCTGCTGGTCACCACCTTCAACCCAAAGGGCATGCTGTTCTTCGTGGCATTCCTGCCTCAGTTTGTTGACCACACCCAGCCCGTGCTGACCCAGTTTTTCATTCTGGGCCTCACTTTTGTTACGCTTGGTGGCATAAACACAGTGTTCTGGGTATCCATGGCGGGCGGATTGCGCAAAGTCGTCAACGGACCAAGCACACTCAAGCGCCTCAATAAGGTCGGCGGCACTGGCCTTCTGGGCGCAGGTATTTTCACCGCTTTGTCTGGCCGCGTGAGCTAGCAAAAAAGCCCGGAACATCCGGGCTTCTCACAATCTATCGAAGAAGTGTTTTCAAGGCATCCGCCACAATAATCGTAACTGCCTTGAGATCCGACAGCTGCAGATGCTCATCCGCCCCATGGGCATTGGCTTCCAGAATGGACCGCGGTCCTGCACCATAAAGCACTGTTGGAATACCGGCCTCAGCATAATGGCGGGCATCGGTGTAAAGCGGAGCGCCCGTGCTTTTCAGCTCAATGCCCAAAACCTCTTTGGCAGGCCATTTTAACGCTTCCACCAGCTTTTTTGCACCCGGTAACTCGCGCAGCGGCTCAGCAATCATAATGCGCCGACACTCCACCTCAACACCGCAATCTTCCGGTACCAAAGCTTCAATCAGCTCAATCAGCTGCTCTTCCACCTGTTCGCCATTTTCTTCGGGGATCAAACGCCGGTCAACGCGCAGCGAAACACGCTCTGGCACAACGTTGGTGTTGATGCCACCTGAGATCAGGCCCACAGTGATCTGAGGTGATCCAATGCCATCCTGTTCACTCTGAATGGACTTGAGCCTTTCGCGTTCCTCATAAAGCGCTGTGAGAACAGGCGTTGCAGCTTGCAGGGCATCCGCGCCACTCTCTGGCATTGCAGCATGCGCCTGACGGCCACGGAAGATCACTTCCATATGCAAACAGCCGTTGTGAGCCGTTGTCGCTGCATAAGAAAAGCCTGCTGAGATCGCATAGTCCGGCTTGGTCAGTTCTTGTTCCAACAGCCACTTCGGCCCAACAAACCCACCAGCTTCCTCATCATACGTCAAATGCAGTTCCACGGAGCCTTCCAGCTCATCCGCATACTCACGAAGAGCCAGCAACGCAAAAGCGTAGGTGGCAAAATCTCCTTTGGAAACCGCAGCTCCGCGCCCATACAAAGCACCATCGTCAATCTCGGCGCCATAAGGGTCTTTAGTCCAGCCTTCCCCCGGAGGAACAACATCACCGTGTGCATTTAGAGCAATCACTGGTCCGAACCCGTCGCCAAACGTTTCACGAATGATCAGATTGGTCACAGAGACCATGCCGTTCTGGCGCACAAATGGTTCTGGAACAGGGTGTTTTTCAACGGTAAAGCCAAGGCCTTCAAGCAGCTCAGCAGTCCGCAACGCGTGGTGCTCTGTATCCCCTGGCGGGTTGTCGCTTGGCACCTTGACCAATTCGCGCAGGAAGTCTACCTGCTCCGCAAACCGGTTTTCAATCGCGGCCTTCATGAATGCTCCCCTTGAATTTTACAGTAGCATTAATCCAATAGATAACAGTGATGGTTGCAAGCATCTTGTCATGCGGCCCCTCATGTTCCAGTGGATTATTGCCCCTTACGTAACTGTAGTAAGCACTTTCCGGCAAGGATCAGGAACTGCAAGCACTCTGTTCATCTACAACCAGATCCTCCAGTCGGAAGCTGAATATCCGGCAGATCTGTCGCAAAGCCTCCGCGAACTCATCTTTCGCGCTGTTTTGCAAGCGAAGCTGGAAGGCCTCCAGTATCTGATGCTTGGTTGCCCCTTTCACCGCAAATATGAAGGGGAAGCCATAGTTGGATTTGTAGGTGCCGTTAAGCTGGGTGAACTGCTCATATTCCGCATCACTCAGCTGGTCCAGTCCAGCGGCGGACTGTTCATTCACAGAGGCATCAGCCATTTCACCGGCACGCGCCGCTTTGCCTGCAAGGTCGGGGTGTGCACGGATTAACGCCAGCTGCGCCTCTTCATCCGCATGTTGCAGAGCGTTAGCAAACGCCTCAATCAGCGCATCACGAGAGGCAAAAGGTGCATCTCGCTGGGCAACAGCTGCAACCCAGGGAGTGTGCTCGGCAACCCCGCCAAACACTTCGACAAAGGTGTTCAGCGAAAACCTGTTCACTTCATCCAGAGAATAAGTCACCATGGCCTCAATGCCCCTGCAACCAGGCGCCAAGAATCTCGCGCTCTTCTTTGGTCATGCCTGTCTCATTGCCAAGTGGCATGGCAGAGGACCGCACCGCCTGCGCCATGATCAGGCTGTCATAGCGTTGCAGATCAGCAATGCTGTCCAGCTCAATGTTTTTAGGCGCTTCACTAAAGGCTTCATTGGTTGGTGTCGCACTATGGCAGGCTGCACAATGGGTCTGCGCAATTTCCAGCACATCACTGTCTGGGATCGGACCATGTCCACCACCAATCTTGGCAGGCTGTGTCACAATGAGAGCTACAAACAGACTGACGGCTGCCGTAGGCAAGGCCCACCAGAAATTGGCAAAGTTGTCATGCGCATCATGACGATTGATGAAGTGGCGCACCATACCGCCCATCACCAGGATCAGCGCAACAACCAGCACAGGCTGGCTATGCCCCGTCAGCAACGGATAATGGTTGGACACCATCATCAAAAGAACCGGCAATGTCAGGTAATTGTTGTGAACCGAGCGCTGCTTGCCAATCAGGCCAAGCGCGGCATCAGGTTTACGCCCTGCCAGCAGGTCTGCGGTAATCTTTTTCTGGTTCGGGATAATCACCATAAACACGTTGAAGGCCATAAACGTACCAATCAGCGCACCAACGTGAATGAGAACCCCGCGTCCTGAAAAGACCTGCGAATACCCATAGGTCGCGCCAAGAATGATCACCAGCAGGCACGCAGCCAGTAAAGGTGTGTTCTTGCCAATGGCAGAGCGGCACAGGCGATCATAAATGATCCAGCCCAGCCCAAGGGACGCGATGGAAATCGCAACAGCCTCAACAGGCAAAAGCTTCATGACCTCTGGGTCAATGAGATAAACTGTTGCATTGAAATAGTACTGAACGCTCAAAAGAGCAAAGCCGGATACCCAGGTGAGATAAGCATCCCACTTGTACCACATCAGGTCTTTCGGCAGCTCTTTCGGTGCCACCATGAATTTCTCAACATGGTAGAAACCGCCGCCGTGGACTTCCCAGGCGCTGCCAAAAATGCCCTCTGCCTGCCCTTCCCGTTTGCGCAAGGAAAGGTCGAGAGCGATGAAATAAAAAGAGGTCCCAATCCAGCCCACGCCCACAATCAAGTGAAACCAGCGGAAAAGCAGATTGAGCCATTCACTAAGGAAAGTGGCTGTCATTGTCTTGTTCTTTTAAGTTCAATTGAAATGAGTGGGCAGCGGGAGAAAACCCCCACTGCTGAAATCAGCGGAGAGCACCGTGAAAAAAAGTGGCGCTCTCCGAAAACAAGCTTGAGGCTTATTCAGGCAGTTGGTCGTCGATGCCTTTAACGTAGAAGTTCATGGAAAGCAGTGCACCATCTTCAGCGCTTACACCAGCTTTCAGGAACTCAGAGCCGTCCTGTTTGGTGATTGGGCCGGTAAATGGCTTCAGTTCACCAGACTTGATCGCAGCAAGAGTTTTGGCAGCTTCTTCTGCAACATCCTGCGGGATGTTGGTGAACGGCGCCATGTGAACCATGTCGACATCCAGACCGCCCCAGGTGTCCTGACCCTTCCAGTTGCCGTCCATCACTGCCTGTACGCGGGCAATGTAGTAAGCGGACCAGTCGTCGATGATCGCAGTTGCTTGTGCCTTAGGCGCAAACTTGATCATGTCAGATGCCTGACCAAAGCCCATGATGCCACGCTCTTCAGCAACCTGCAGAGGCGCTGGGGAGTCAGTGTGCTGAACCATGATGTCAACGCCCTGATCGATCAGGGCTTTTGCAGCATCAGCTTCACGGCCCGGATCATACCAGGAGTTCACCCAGATGGTCTTGATCTTGAAGTCCGGGTTCACAGACTGTGCACCCAGCATGAAGGAGTTGATGCCACGCACAACTTCAGGGATCGGGAAAGACCCGATGTAACCAGCAGTGCCGGATTTGGAGACCTTTGCAGCGATCTGACCAAGCACATAACGACCTTCGTAGAAGCGAGCGCCGTAAGAAGAAACGTTCTTCGCCTGCTTGTAGCCCGTTGCATGCTCAAACTTCACTTTCGGAAACTTGCGCGCAACCTTCAAGGTTGGGTTCATGTAACCAAAGGACGTTGTAAAGATCAGCTCGTGACCGGAGCGAGCCAGACGCTCAATCGCGCGCTCAGCATCCGCACCTTCCGGCACGCTTTCGATGTAAGTGGTTTCAACTTTGTCGCCAAAGTGCTTTTCAATCGCCTGACGGCCCTGATCGTGCTGGTAAGACCAGCCATGGTCAGAAACTGGACCAACATAGATGAAACCCACTTTCAGTGGATCAGCAGCATTTGAAGCCCCTGCGGAAAGACCAAGTGCAACTGCAGCAGTTGCAGCAAGCTTGAAGATAGTGCGCATTGTGCGCTCCCCTTTATAGGTTAACCTGCATTCCTGCCACGCAACACCCTAATAAGCGCGGCGGAACACACCATTGAGAACCAGATGAACGACGGCGCCAAGCAAACACGATAGGAACAAACCCGAAGGCCGTTCTGCGCATTTGTGCGCCCACAAGTTGTTTTTCTGCTTTGTTTTCGCTCGCAAATAATTGCGATCGTTTATTCGTGCGCGTGCAGAAATCCGCAAGTTGTGCAGCCGTGAATAAGTTCATATTCACTCAGAGATTTAAATCTCTGTTATCCATATCTCCGACCCACCATGTATACGAAGGTCGAAATATTTACAATTTGACCAACGTCTACTATGAGCGCGTCGGTCAAATCAGGTTCTTATTAGCGATCAGGCACAAAGGGCTTACCAAGACATGCAGGTGTATTCACCTTGGCAAGTGTCTTATTACGCGAGATCATAATCAGCACAATGATAGTTGCCAGATACGGCAGCGCAGACATCAACTGCGTCGGCAAACCAATACCAGCGGCCTGCGCGTGGAACTGCAAAATGGAAACAGCGCCAAACAGATAAGCCCCAATCAGCACACGCGCTGGGCGCCAGCTTGCAAACACCACCAGAGCCAGCGCAATCCAGCCTCGGCCCGCTGTCATGCCCTCAACCCACTGCGGGGTGTAAATGAGTGACAGGTAAGCGCCAGCAAGGCCAGAACACGCCCCGCCAAACATCACAGCCAGATAACGCACCTGAATGACGGAGTATCCAAGCGAATGCGCTGAGCCGTGATTGTCACCAACCGCACGGATGATCAGCCCCGTACGGGACCTGAACAACACAAAGTAAACCGCAATCACAAGACCATAAGAAGCGTAAACCAGAATGTCCTGATTAAAGAGCAGCGGCCCAATAAATGGAATGCCCGACAACACTGGAATAGCAATCGGTTTCAGGCTGATACCCGGTTGACCGATGAAAGCTTCTCCAACCATACCGGAAAGGCCAAGCCCCAGTATAGTCAGTGCAAGGCCTGTCGCCACCTGATTAGCCATCAAATTAAGCGTCAGGAAGCCAAACAACAGGCTCATGGCAACGCCGGAGATCATGGCCGCCACAATGCCGATGTAAGGAGAGCCAGTCGCCTGTGTCGCTGCAAAACCCATCACAGCGCCGACAATCATCATCCCCTCAACACCAAGGTTGAGCACACCTGAACGCTCCACCACAAGCTCACCAATAGCAGCAAGCAACAGCGGCGTAGACGCGGTGATGATGGTCAGAAGTACAGCCTCAATCATGGAAAGATCAGACATTGCCTGCCTCCTTCATGTTTTTCACACTGGAAGCAATCTTGAATCTGTAAAGAATGAGCGTGTCACAGGCGAGCACAAAGAACAGCAGCATGCCCTGAAACACACGCGTCACCTTATCAGTCAAACCAAGGCTGACCTGAGCAGACTCGCCGCCGATGTAGGAAAGCCCAAGCAACAACCCGGCAAACAGAATTCCAACAGGATTCAAACGACCAAGGAACGCTACGATAATCGCGGTAAACCCATAGCCAGGAGAAATAACAGGCGTCAGCTGTTCAATAGAACCGGAGACTTCCGCCATACCAGCCAGACCAGCCAAACCACCGGAAACGAGGAAACCAAACCAGACAACCCCATTGCTGGAAAACCCAGCAAAACGGCCAGCACGCGGTGTCTCACCCATCACTTTGATCTCAAAACCTTTGAGCGTGCGAGACAGCATCCACCAAACCACCAGAACAGCCAGAATGGCGAAGATCATGCCAATATGCAGACGTCCTTCACCGATTTTCGGCAGCACGTGTGCCGCATCAAAAATCCGGCTTTCCGGGAAGTTGAAACCTTCCGGATCACGCCATGGACCACGGACAAGAAAGTCGAGAATGTACTGCGCGATGTAAACCAGCATCAGGCTGGTCAGAATCTCATTGGTCCCAAACCGCACCTTCAGGAACGCCGGAATAGACGCCCACGCCATACCGCCCAAAATGCCCATCAGCACCATCAATGGCAGGGCCAGCGGGCTGGTAAAGTCGTAAAACAGCACCGGAATGATAGACCCAGCCAGCGCACCCATGGTGAACTGGCCTTCTGCACCAATATTCCACGAGTTGGACAGGAAACAGACAGACAGGCCAACCGCGATCAGCACCAGCGGACCAGCTTTCACCAGCAGCTCTTCAATAGACCAGCTGGTTGTCAGGGGCTCGATGAAATAGGCATAAAGCGCATCAATCGGGTTGTAACCCATGCTGACAAACAAAATAGAGCCACACACAAGCGTAAGCCCAATCGCAATCAGCGGCGAAACAACGCTCATCAGCTGAGAGTGCTCAGCCCGTTTTTCAAGTTCAATGCGCATGGGTCTCTCCCGCTTTTGCTGCAGGGGAAGCAGACTTGCCCTCACCCATACCCGCCATCAAAAGACCGATCTTCTCACGCGTCATTTCAGAAGCTGGTTCAGCGACAGAAAGCTCACCACGAGAGATCACCGCAATCCGGTCAGAAAGCTCGTAGATCTCATCAAGATCCTGGGAAATCACCATAACAGCAGAACCACCTCGGGCCAGATCAATGATCGCCTGACGGATCAAAGCCGCAGCGCCTGCATCAACGCCCCATGTCGGCTGATTAATCACCAGCACTTTCGGAACACGGTCCAGCTCACGGCCAACCACAAACTTCTGCAGGTTACCGCCAGAAAGCGAGCGCGCCTCAGGATTATCATGAGACATACGCACATCGTAGGAAACGGTGATGCGCTTTTCCATTTCAGTTGCAAGCTTCTGGTTAAGCATGCCGTGCTTGATCAATGACGGCTCAGTTTTATAGCGCGTCAGTAAAATATTGTCAGAAAGCACAAAGCCCGGCACCGCACCATGACCCAAGCGCTCTTCAGGCACAAAGGCAGAGCCCAGCAAACGCCGGTCATTGATCTTGCGCTTGCCAACCGGCACACCGCAAATTTCAACCGCATATGCATCTTTGACCTGCGTCTCGCCAGAGATCGCATCAAACAACTCGCTCTGGCCGTTCGCTGCAATCCCGGCAACAGCAACAATCTCGCCGCCGCGCAAGTCCAGATTGACGTCCTTCAGCTCAATGCCAAACGCACCATCCGACGGAATAGACAGATTGCGCAGCTTGAGCATCACATCACCCGGCTGTGCCTCAATTGCACCAGCCGAAATGTCGTGCACATCACCACCTACCATCATACGGGCAAGGCTGGCCGGTGTTTCCTCAGCAGGATCACACCCACCCACCACACGGCCATGACGCATGATCGTGGCGTTGTGACAGATCTTCTTTACCTCTTCCAGACGATGAGAGATGTAAAGGATCGCACACCCTTCGGAGGCGAGGCGCTGCAAGGTGATGAAAAGCTGATCCGCTTCTTGCGGGGTCAATACAGACGTAGGCTCATCCATGATGATGAGACTGGGGTTCTGCAAAAGGCAACGCACGATTTCGATACGCTGACGGATGCCAACCGGCAGATCCGCAACCAGTGCTGCAGGATCCAGAGGCAGGCCATACTTTTGGGAAACCTCAGTAATACGTCTGGAAAGTGCCTCGATTTTTTCGCCTTTAGGCAAGGCCAGCGCGATGTTTTCAACCACACTCAACGCTTCAAACAAGGAGAAGTGCTGGAACACCATGCCAACGCCCAGTTTGCGGGCAGCCGCAGGGTTCGAGATTGAAACCCGTTTTCCCTTCCAGAGGATCTCTCCCGCACCCGGTTCAAGAGCGCCGTAGAGAATTTTTACGAGCGTGGACTTACCCGCTCCGTTTTCGCCCAGCAAAGCATGAATTTCACCCTGCTTAATGACGAGATCGACATTGTCGTTCGCTAGAATGTCACCAAATCGCTTGGTAATACCCTTGGCTTCTATGAGATCCTCGCCCCCTGTCACCGGGTCAGACCTCTGCTCGTTTTCCATCGTGTTACCCGTTCCCCCAAGCAAAATTAGATCAAGATGTTCTCCCTGAACCTAAGAAGCAAAACGAAAACCTCCCTGAGCATTGCTCATTTGCTGCTCTTTCACCACTAGAAGTTGAGCAGCAATGGAAATTGCAATATCAGACGGTTTTTTGCTTTTAATCTCAGTAATTCCGACCGGACAAACAAGCTGTTTGCTTTGCGCCTCCGATATTCCGGAGTCTTTGAACCGTTTAAGTGTTCGCGCGCGCTTTGTTGCACTGCCTATCAATCCAATAAATGCCAGATCGGTTCTACGAACAGCGGCATCTACTATAGCATGATCACGCTTGTGATCATGGGTCATTACGATGACATAGTTTCCCGGCTCAAGGTTCTTTACGACGACTTGAGGCTCATTTAGATGAATGCAGCGGATATTGGAAGGTACATATTTAGGAAAAATTTCACGCCGTTCATCAATCCAACTGATCTGAAAGCCCAAAGGGGCCATCGCAAGCATCAAAGCCTTGCCAACATGCCCTGCACCAAACAGATACAGGTGAGGCCTATCCTCCCCGAACCTCTCCGTCAGTTTGCCTTGATTTAAAACAATTTCTGCGGAATCTGCACTGCACATTGCAGGGGGTAATACGTGCCTTTCAAGGGGGCCGGAACTGCAAGTATTTGCAGTCGTTGAAAAAATCCCCACCCCTTCTTGTGTGGAAAAATCTTGTGCACGACCGCGATAATTGAGGTGAAATTGCTCAAATGCGATTTCAACCCGCCCACCGCAGCACTGCCCAAGGTCCGGTCCAAGCGCGTATGAGCGCGTCTGGAAGGCCGCCCCACCATTTCCCATCAATGAAACAGCTTCATGCAAAACATCGTACTCAAGACGGCCACCACCGATGGTTCCCTTAAACGACATATCCGGTCGCACCACCATGCGTGCGCCAACCTCGCGGGGGGATGATCCAGCAACATCCAAAATGCTCACCAGCACGCATTGGCCAGCAGCATCAAGAGCAGACAAAACTTCACCCCAAACCCGCATCAGCCCTCCTCTCCGACCTTGATCGCTTTAACAGCTTTCAAAATCGCTTCAGGCGTTGCAGGTGCATCCAGTGTCGGCAAAACACCCTTGTTCAGACTCGCAACCGCATCATTAATCGCGCAAAAAACAGAGATTGGCAGCATCAAAGGCGGTTCCCCAACAGCCTTGGAACGATAGATCGTTGGCTCAGGGTTCCCGTCACTCTCATAAAGCGCCACATTAAAAATCTCAGGCACATCCGTGGCAGTCGGAATCTTGTAGGTAGACGGAGCATGTGTCCGCAGTCGGCCAGCATCATCAAACCACAACTCTTCCGTGGTCAACCAGCCCATACCCTGCACAAAGCCACCTTCAATCTGGCCAATATCCAGTGCCGGATTGAGCGATTTGCCAACATCATGAAGCACATCAACCCGTTCAACTTTCATTTCACCGGTCAACGTATCAATCACCACTTCAGAGCAGGAGGCCCCATAGGAGAAATAAAGGAATGGACGTCCCTTTACCCGCTCACGATCCCAGATGATCTTCGGCGTTTTGTAAAATCCTGAAGAAGAAAGATGAATCCGGTGTTCGTAAGCAAGCTGAGCCAGCTCTTTGATGGAAAGCTTCTGCTTCCCGCAAATCAACATCTGGTCATCAACCAGCTCGATATCTTCTTCAGACACCTCGAAGTGCTGCGCCACAAAGGTTTTCAGACGTCCAACAATCTCACGACAAGCAATCGCAGCAGCCATACCGTTCAAATCCGTACCGGACGAGGCGGCTGTCGGTGACGTATTTGCCACCTTGGAGGTGTTGGTCGCGGTAATCTTTACCTTCTCAAGGCGAACCCCCATCTCAGTCGCTGCAATCTGCGCAACCTTCTGATAGAGGCCCTGCCCCATTTCTGTGCCGCCATGGTTCAGGTGCACAGAACCATCGCGATAAAGATGCACCAGTGCACCTGCTTGGTTAAGATGGGTCAGCGTGAACGAAATACCAAACTTCACCGGCGTCAACGCGATCCCTTTCTTCAGGATCACGTTCTCAGCATTAAACGCGTCTATAGCTTTACGACGCGCGCGATACTCGGAGCTTTCCTCCAGCTCATCCACCAGCGCGGCCAGCACGTCGTGTTCATCAACCGACTGCCCATAAGGCGTGGTGTTCTCACCCTCGCGATAGAAGTTTGCCTTACGTACATCAAGTGGGTCTTGCCCCATCTTGATCGCAATCGCATCCATCAACCGCTCCGCCGCGAACATCCCTTGCGGGCCTCCAAAACCACGGAAAGCTGTATTAGAAACCGTATTTGTTTTCAGCCTCTTAGAACAGATGAGAACATCTGGATAGAAATAGCTGTTATCCGCATGGAACATCGCGCGATCATTGATACCAAGCGACAGATCGGCAGAGTGTCCGCAGCGCGAATTCAGATTGATTTGAACCGCTTCAATCTTGCCGGATGCATCACATCCCGCTTCCACATCAACCAGAAAGTCGTGGCGTTTCCCGGTCAGAATCATATCGTCATCACGGTCCAGCCGACATTTGCATGGACGACCAGTAGCGTTTGCAGCTAAAGCCGCCAGTGCAGCCCATTGGTTGGCCTGAGATTCCTTACCGCCAAATGCACCCCCCATCCGGCGCACTTCAACGGTCACCGCGGCCTCATCAACACCCAACACTTTAGCAACGGTATGCTGAACCTCAGCTGGATGCTGCGTGGAGGAATGCACAAGCATATCGCCATCTTCACCGGGAACAGCAAAGGCCATCTGCCCTTCAAGATAGAAGTGCTCCTGCCCACCCAGCGCAAAACTGCTCTTAACCGTGTGCGCGGACCGTTCCATAGTGGCTTCCGGTGCCCCACGGCGAAACTCATAGTCCGGCAAAACCTTCTGTTCGGCTTTGAGAGCATCAGCAACGCTCACCAGCGGCGTTTCAGCCTCAACCTCAATTCGTGCCAGTTGAACAGCCTTGCGCGCCTGTAAACGGCTCTCAGCCACCACAAGAAACACCAGCTGCCCATGGAATGCGATGCGATCTGATACAAAGACCGGATCATCTCCCATGGCAGGAGAGCAATCATTCACACCGGGAATATCCGCAGCTTCCAGCACTGCAACAACACCGGGGGCTGCTCTGACAGCACTCAGATCGATTGTCGTCAGACGGCCACACGCTTCATGAAACGCATACCCCGGCGCCACATGAAGCGTGCCGTACGGCTCAATCATGTCATCAATATATGTTGCAGTTCCAGACACATGCTTTTCTGCACTGTCATGCTTGTAGGATTTTCCCACGACCTGAGAGGTCGAGGTGCCTGCCTCTGTCTTTTCAAGAAGATCAGCTGACATGAGCGCCTCCCTCAACCAGTTCACGTTGCCCGTGGACACGCGTTTTTTGCGAGGATGAAGCAGATATCTCCAGTAAGGCTTTTTCTAAAAGCCCTCGCACAATATCACGCCGATAGGTGCTGGAGGCTCGCATGTCAGTCAGTGGAACGAATTCACTCTCAATCGCATTCAACGCATCCTGCCAACTGCCTCGATCTTCCAACGACGCACCAACCAGAACCGCTTCAGCGCTACTTGCACGTTTTGGAATGCCCGCAACACCACCAAACGCCATGCGCGCACGCTCCACAACACCGTCTTTCACCGTCAGACAGAACGCAGCCATCACTGCAGAGATATCCTGATCAAAGCGCTTGGTGATCTTGTAGGCCCGGAATTGCTCATTTGCGCTCAAACGAGGCACACTGATCGACGTCAGCACTTCGTTCTCAGCAATATCTTGCTTGCCATAGTCAATGAAGAAACTCTCCAGAGGCAAGGTACGCCGCCCACGATTGCTCTGCAGCTCAATTTCCGCCCCAAGAGCAATCAGCATCGGGGGCATATCCCCGATAGGCGATCCATTTGCTATGTTCCCGCCAACGGTCCCCGATGCCCGCACCTGCTTTGAACCAATCCGGCTGATCACCACCTCTAGATCAGGATCAATAGACTTCAGAAACGGATTAGCGACCGCATAAGACGCACCAGCACCAAGCCGGATACCCTGTTCATCCTCATAGCAAGTGCTCAGACCATTCACGCGCCCAAGAAAAATAACCTTCGGCAGGTCGCGCAGATGCTTAGTGACCCAAAGCCCAACATCTGTAGAGCCAGAAATAAGCGTGGCGTCCGGATGCTCACCATAGGTCTCCAGCAAGCGCTGAAAGTTGCTCGGAGCAAAGAAGAACCGCTCATCATCGCCCACATGAATATCCTGCGCATCCTGAAGAGCTGCAAGTTTACTCTCTGTCTCCATTGCACGCGCAGCAAAAACGTCATTCAAGCCATCACGACACGCTTCCAGAGCTGCATCAACAATTGGTCGGTATCCGGTACAGCGGCACAGATTGCCCGCTATCCAGGTGTTCACATCCTGCCGTGACAGACCCGGTGTATTCGCATGATAAAGTGTAAACAGGTTCATCACGAAACCGGGCGTGCAGAAACCGCATTGTGATCCATGAAGCTCTACAAGCGCTTTTTGGACAGGGTGTAATCCGTCAGGCCCTTCCAGATCTTCAACCGTCACAAGCTCACAGCCATCAATCTGGCCGAGCAATAGAATACAGCTGTTCACGGGCTCATAAATGAGTTTGCCGTCACGCAAACGCCCAAGCGCAATGGTGCAGGCACCGCAATCCCCTTCACCACAGCCTTCTTTGGTGCCCGTTGAGCGTTCACTCAGACGCAGATAGTCCAGCAAAGTGGTTGTCGGCTCAAAACGATCCAATTCGACGATCTGGCCTTTACGAAGGAAGCGGATTGCCGTGCGCATCAAATCAGCTCCCCCTGTAGGTGGTGTAACCAAAGGGAGAAAGCAGCAGCGGCACATGATAGTGGCTGCTCACATCCGCAATACCAAAGCGGATCGGCACCACATCAAGAAACGCAGGTTCTGGAAGAGAAATACCCTCAGCCCGCAAATAGTCACCAGCATGGAACCGCAGTTCATAAGTGCCTGCAGTCAGGCTCTCACCTTCCAGCAACGGCCCATCCACACGCCCGTCATTGTTGGTCGAGAATACACCGATTTTGGAGAAGCTGTCCCCATCGACACGAACCAGCTCAACCCGTAGCCCTGCTGCAGGTTTTCCTTGAGCACTGTCCAAAACGTGGGTGGTCAATCGCCCCATAGTTGCCTCGTCTTTCAAATGGCAACTGCAATAGATGCCAGAATCTAAGTGAAACTACAGAGTGCACGACTATTTATGATAACAAAAGAACAAAAAAGTGTCATACATGATGCCATTTAGGCATCAACTTTAGGCAGAATCTTCTCCAATCTTGCCTCCGCTTGCTCAAGAAAAATTGCTGGCGCCAGTGCAAGCCCACGCAAAGACGAGGTGATGACGCAAAAATGGCCGCGTGTCAGCTGCTCATCAATAAGGGGCTTGAAAAGCAGCCGCTTGCTCGCCAGCTCCTCCTCCAACCCAATGACCGTCTGAAACGCCACCATTTCACCTGAGCGCACCAAGTGCTTCATAAACCGCAGAGAGTTCGCTTCCACACTACTTTGCCCACCAATGGAACTGTGAGAGAGCGCCACGTCCAGCCGGGCACGAATAGAGATCCCGCGCGCTGGCATGGCAACCGGATACTCAAAGCACTGTGCAAGGCTCAACTTTTCTTCGTCAGCAAGCGGATGCGTCGGAGCCATGATCGCCCCAATCTCCAATGCCTTCTTGTAGGTGATGTTAAGCGCATCGGTATCCGGTGGTTCAAATGTGAACCCTACATCCACTTCAGCCTTCTCAACGGCCTGCGCAACCCGCTCAGCCCCCATCACCTGCACATCCACATGAATGCCGCTGTAATCCTTGTGGAACTGCGCAATCACCTCAGGCAACAGCGCCTCGGTCACACTTTCAACTGTTGCAATGGAAACCACACCACGACGAAGACCCTTAAGCGCATCCAGTTCCGCACCGGTCGCTTCCAGATCAGACAGAGTCCGCCGAATATGTGCCAGTAGAATTTCACCTGATGAAGACAGACGGATCGTGCGCCCCACGCGCTCAAACAGCTCCATTCCAAGCTGCTTTTCCAGCGTAAGAATTTGCCGGTTCACCGCAGAGGACGCCACATTGAGTTTGCGCGCCGCCGCCCGAATGGAGTTCTCTTCCGCAGCCGCTGCGAAATAGCGAAGCGCTGGGCCGTAAAGATACCGCGACCGATCCATCAATCCTCCCAATCCCTCAAACGTATTTAGAGGATAATCACTGTTGCACCGGTGGTTTTACGCCCCTCCAGATCGCAGTGCGCCTGCGCAATGTCCTTCAGGCTGTAACGCTGGTTGATCTGAATATTAATTGTCCCGTCAGCCACAGCAGCAAACAGGTCCCCAGCCGTCTCTTCCAGCTCCCAGCGCTCCGCAATGTAATTGAACAGCGTCGGCCGCGTCGCAAACAATGAGCCTTTCTGAGACAAGATGGCCATGTTGAACTCAGGGAGCGGCCCGGACGATTGTCCAAAAGAGCACCAAAGCCCACGTGGACGAAGGCAATCCAGCGATGCAGGATAAGTATCCTTGCCCACACTGTCATAAACCACATCACAGCCACGCCCATCAGTGATCTGACGCACCCGCGCTACCCAGTCCTCACTCTTGTAATTGATCACATACTCATAACCATTGGCCTGAGCCAGCCGCGCTTTTTCTTCCGAGCTGACTGTCCCGATCACCCTTGCACCAAGGGCCGACGCCCATTGACCAACGATAAGCCCTACACCGCCTGCCGCTGCGTGGTAAAGCAAAGTCGTATCCGCTCCCACGTTGTAGGTCTCGCGCAGCAGGTAGCGTGCGGTCATGCCTTTCAACATTAAAGCCGCCGCTTGCTCATCACTCACACCTTCGGGGATCTTCACAAGCACGCTGGCGGGAATATTACGCTCTTCACTGTAAGCCCCCAGCGGTCCTGCATATGCCACACGGTCCCCAAGAGCGAGCCCGGTCACGCCTTGCCCAAGCGCAACAACAATCCCTGCCCCCTCATTGCCAGGAATAAACGGGACACCATTTGGTGCCGGATAAAGGCCAGAGCGAAAATAGGTATCAATAAAGTTGAGCCCGATCGCAGTGTGCCTGATCCGAACTTCTCCATGCCCCGGATCAGGCAGGTCCACATCCACGTGTGTCAGAACGGACGGATCACCAGTTTTTTCAACGCGAACAGCAAAGACCATATGGATTTTCCCTTACAAAAGCTGGAGGCGGAGTTTGGACAGAATGCCGCTAACTTGCAAGCACCTTTGGGAAAACCATGCTCCACTCTGAGAAATGCAAGCATCAAAGCAAAAAGCCCGACCAATTGGCCGGGCTTTTAAAAAACTCACTTATCGAGAATCACATCTTACGAAACAGCTGATGAACAGCCCCAACGCAAAACAGATAAAGGCTCGTTGCCGTGATCAGCGCAAACAACCAGTTATCGATAATAAAATCCTGATAAAGTGCAACCGCAAGTGCAGCACTCCACACAATGAGAATGCCCAGGGTCAGCGGCCGCCACTTGACGGTGCGCACCGGGTGGACGAACTCGACAGGAGCAAACGTCAGCACAGAACACAGCACCACCATGCCAATGATGATCCATGGTGGAGACTGCAGTGCAACCAGCACAACAATCACCATATTCCAGACACCAGGGAATCCAAGAAAGCCACCGCTTTCAGTCTTCATGTTGCCGTCAGCGAAGTAGATCGCGCCGGTAAACACAATGACAGCACCAGACAAAAGTCCCCAGAACTCTGAGAGAAGGCCGCTTTGGTATAGCGCGAAAGCAGGCAGGAAAACGTAGGTCGCGTAATCAATCACTAAATCCAGAATAACGCCGCTCCAGCGCGGCAAGCGATTCTGAATGTCATATTTACGTGCTAAAGGACCATCCAGCCCGTCGACAACAAGTGCCACCCAGAGCCAGAAAAACATCATAGGCAGATTGCCGTTCGCTCCAGCGACAAGCGCAAGCAACGCAATGGGGGCCCCCAATGCGGTGAGGATGTGAATGAGGAACAGCCGGGAGTTGGTCTGACCGGTCAACTTTGGGTCCTTTGTTATTCTTTAAGTGAAGGTACCACTTAGAACAATCTATCGCCCAAAACTTCAATAAGAGGTAAGTCCGCCCGAGCGAAATAGATGTTTGCACCGCCCCATAGCAGAAGTGCGATACCTATTCCATAGCTTGTAAACGGTGTTTTGCTCTTTTTTTCAAGTGTCATTATGAGACCAAGCAGCGCGATCCAAATAATATTCATGATTCCCACTGCAAACATAAGCACCATGAGTGCCCAACAGCACCCCAAACAGTACAAACCTTGCTCAATTCCAAACTGGAAGGCACTTTGCTTTTGCTCACCGGAATGCAGAGCCAATGCAACATTAGGCGTCCGGCACCGGTCAAGACAAGCCTGCTTGGCAGGCGTAAATTGATAGATCGCGGCTGCAATGACAGTTGTAATCGTCAGTGTAGAAAACACCGGCATCATCATCGGGCTCATCACACCCAGCTCATGCAGCACGCCCTGAGCAACAGTCGCGACAACGGAAAATGCAACCCAGATAGCCAGATACCCGCCAGCCACCACATAAATAGCCTTGCCACCACGCGCTTCATGATAGGTCTGTAGCATCGGCATAGCAGTCGGCAACATCATGGCGAGAACCATCATGAACCACATCACAAACAGCAGAAAATAGTCGTAAAGGCCCATATTCACCAGCGCTGGCATCCCAAACGCTTCCTGAGCCAATGGCAAACACAGCGAGGCAAGCTGAACACGCACATGTTCCGGCAGGCCTTGGAACATGTTGAACTGATTGAACAATTCCATGCCCGGGCCCATCTCGCCCATATCCATGCGAGAGATCATGTCGATAACCATGGCAGCCAGATAAACCCAGCCCAAAACCACAGCACCACCCAGCACAATGTACGGGAGCCGATAGGACAACTGTAAATCCGTCTTCGGACTGGTAACTGACATAACCAACCTCAAAATCAATCAGGACAGGCCGAAACTCTGCGGTTCCGGAACCGGCGCAATTTATGCAGCTTCTCTAATAGACCAGTAATAGTCCCAATGCGACATTGATTTAGTTCAAATCTAAACTGGAACCTGCGACATGATGAAGCTGGCGCAACCAGACCTCTCCGCTTTCACTAGGGGACTATCCGCGTGCGGCACCTTGAAACCGATAGGTTTTATCCCCTAGATACTTGGGTAATAGAACGCAAACAAAATGCGGAACGAAAAAATGGCAGCCAATCTTGCAGCAGACAGCACCAAAGGCAAAAACAACGACCTCACGCCGTCGCAGGAAAAGAGCTACGATTGCGCTGTAATCGGCACTGGCCCGGCTGGCATGATCGCCGCCCTTGCCCTTGCCGGCAATGGACTGGAAACTGTGCTGATCGGCCCACCAGTCAACCTCAATGACGCCCGCACCACCGCCCTGATGGATGCCTCCCGCCAGTTTCTCGATAATATCGGCATCTGGAAAGACTTACGTTCAGCGTTTACACCGCTGGAAAAGATGCGCTTGATCGACGGCACAGATCGCCTTTTGCGCGCACCGGAAACCACATTCTCCGCCTCGGAACTGGACCTGCCTGCCTTCGGTTACAACATCCTCAACAAGGATTTGAACCGGGTGCTGTTTGATCTTGTGAACAACAACGAGCTCATTGAGCTTGTCGAAGACACGATCAAAAACGTCGCCAGCAACGACCACAAAGCCACCATTGAACTAAGCAATACGCCAGACATCAGCTGTCATGTCGTCATCGGCGCAGATGGACGAAATTCTGTGGTTCGCCGCTCCGCTGGCATAGAGACAAAAAACTGGAAGTACCCGCAAGCGGCACTCGTTCTCAATCTCAAACACGACCTGCCGCATTACAACATCTCTACCGAGTTCCACCGCAACACTGGCCCATTCACCATGGTCCCGCTGCCAGGTAAGACCTCTTCCCTTGTTTATGTGGAAACGCCAGAACGCGCCGAAGAGCTGAACAACTATAAGGACGAAGCCCTCGAAGCCGAACTGGAAAAACTCAGCAAGTTCGTTCTGGGTTCACTTAAACTGGCAAGCCCAAGGCAGGTCTACCCACTCTCCGGCCTGACAGCCGTTCACATGAGTGGCAATCGCTCACTGCTTATGGGTGAGGCAGCGCACGCCTTTCCGCCAATCGGGGCCCAGGGTCTCAATCTGTCTCTGCGCGATGTAGCCGTTGCGACAGAACTGCTGGCCAACGCAAAGCACACCAAGGCAGATATGGGGTCTGCTGAGCTGCTGCAGAAGTATGATCGCAGCCGCAAAGCAGATGTCATCAGCCGCACAACCGCCGTAGATTTGCTCAACAGGTCTTTACTGACGGATGCCTTGCCTGTTCAGATGCTTCGGAGTCTGGGGCTCTACACAGCCTCCAGAATCCCACTCGTACGCCGCCTTTTGATGCGCGAAGGCATTGCCCCGTCCTGGAACCTGCCAACACTTATGCGCGCGCAGGACAATTAGGGCACCAGGATTCCTGATTGAATGAGATAAATGAGCGTTGGCAACGTAATAACAGAGGCCAACGTTCCATAAAGCACGGCTGTAGACGCGCGCTCGACATAACTCGAGTAGTGCTGAGCTAGCACATAAACATTCGCAGCTGGCGGCAATGCCGCCATGAGAACAGCTGTTGAGACCCACAGACTGTCAAAGCCACCAATCCACTCCAGCAGCACAAATACAAGGATTGGGTGCACCACCAGCTTGATAAGCAACAGGACCGGCAGTTCCTTCGCCGTTCTCCGGCTTGGCTGCAAGGCAATCGTCACCCCCATGGCAAACAATGCACAAGGTGCCGCAGCTTGTCGCAAAAACGAGATGGTCTGGTCGAGTGCAACAGGTGGCTTGAACTCAATTGCAGCAGCCAGAATTCCCGCAAACACCGCAAGAATAAACGGGTGAGTGATGATCTTCTTGAAAATCTCAAAGGCCAAAGGCCCAAACTTAATGTTCCGCGCCCCGCCAATCGACATCATCATGGGAACGAGAATGAACAACAAGATTGTATCAAAACACAGGATCAAAGCTGTCGGCACCGCCGCCCCTGCCCCAAGAACAGCAAGCGTAACGCCCGGCCCCATGTAACCAATGTTGGAATAGGAACCAACCAGTGCCTGCACAGTCGCCTCACCGATACTGCCGCGCAATATGAAGCGCGCAAAAGCATAAGCCAGCACAAACATGGCGAAGGTGGAAAATGTGGTCGCTGCGACAAAGTCAAAGGTGGCAAGTTCTTCCAGCGGCGTTTCAGAGAGCAACTGAAAGAACAGCGCAGGCAGAGCCAGATAGATCACGAAAAAGTTCATCCATGACAAACCCTCTCGTGAGAGTTTCGCACCGCGACCAGAAACAAACCCCAGGAAGATGAGCAAGAAAAATGGCATTGCCAAATTAACAACATTGAGCATCTAAACCATTTCCCCATGCAATTTTTTAGTGTTCTCCGCATCCAACTGGAGAATGAGTTGCTTTTGAAATGCTGATTGGCTAATCACCATGTCCGAGTTGAGCGTATATAGCCATTCTACAGAGGTTGGCATACCGGCAACTACGACACTATAGTATGCGAGTAAACGGAACTGGAAAGCTCCATCCGCCCAAAGGCCAATATGAAAGCTAAAAAATCCCGTCGCCCACTGACACGTCGCGAGAAGCTCAGCTTTCGTGCTGAATGGCTGGCTCTAAGATTTATCGGCGGAATTCTGCGCTCTATGCCGCTGGATTGGTCCTCCGCTTTCATGGGAAACATGTGGCGTCTGATCGCCCCCATGACCCATAGGCATGCCCGTGCCAAAGCGCACATCATGGCCGCCTATCCGGAAATGACGCTCAATGAAGCGGATAAAATTATCAGGGATATGTGGGGAAACCTTGGTCGTGTCTCTGCTGAAACCGTTTTACTTTCCAAAATCCACAAGGATCCGAGCCGCGTCACCTACGTAAATCCAGAGGTCTTTGAACCCTCGGTTGGTGAAGGCGCCGTTCTTGTAACCATGCACTCCGGCAACTGGGAGGTTGTCTCCGACAAAGCCGAGGAACTTGGTCTCCCGCTCGCAGGTGTCTATCAAAAACTGAAGAACCCTTACTCGGAAGGGTATTTGGTCGAAAAACGCAATTTCCTCTATAAGCTTGGCCTGTTTTGCAAAGGCCACGACACCGGCACAAAGATCATTTCAATCCTGCGTAAAAAGGGCTCCGTTGCCTTCGTCGCAGACGTACGCGACCATCGCGGTGTCAAAATTGAGTTCTTCACGCAACCGTCAGCAGCAACGCACATTCCAGCCGCGCTTGCCCGCACCATGAACAAGCGTCTCATCGCTGTGGTTGCTCGCCGCAAAAAAGGCTCCCGCTTCGACATCATTGCCAAAGAAATTCCAGTAGCTCGCACCAAAGACCGTGTACAGGATGCCATCACCACAACGCAGGCAGTACACGATCAGTTCGAAGAATGGATCCGCGAAGAACCATCCCAATGGATGTGGATCATGAAGAAGTGGATTTAGCCCGCTCCCCCACGGTGTATCTCACAAATGCTGGAGCTGGTTTAGATTTAAGACACGCTCCGGCAAAAGCTAAAGCCCTACAATCAGTTCTAACTAAAGACTGACCGCTTCAGGACTTAGCCCAAAGAGCTGATTTTGCACCGCACAATATTCTGTATACTCCCCTCTGAATTTCAATTTCGGCTCGGGAGGGAGCTAGCCAGA
The DNA here is from genome assembly GCF_001623225.1 of Pseudovibrio sp. Ad13. Classification (NCBI taxonomy): domain Bacteria; kingdom Pseudomonadati; phylum Pseudomonadota; class Alphaproteobacteria; order Hyphomicrobiales; family Stappiaceae; genus Pseudovibrio; species Pseudovibrio sp. Ad13. Next base: position 600,627 of record NZ_LMCC01000013.1, read on the forward strand.
TGAAAACCTATCGTTCCTATTATAAGCCTCTGGCCATTGGTGCCCCAACACCGTTTGCTGAGCCGCCTGTCGCACTGGAGCGCATGATCCACTTCGTGCCGCCGCATATCGAAAAGATGCGTGCAAAGATCCCGCAGATAATCTCACAAGTAGATGTAATTCTCGGCAATCTGGAGGATGCGATCCCAGCCGACGAAAAGCTCAATGCCCGCGAAGGCTTCATCCAGATGGCCAACGACAATGACTTTGGCACCACAAAGCTCTGGACGCGCATCAACTCACTGGAAAGCCCATGGGTTCTGGATGATATTACCGAAATCGTGACCCGCTGCGGCAACAAGCTTGATGTGATTATGCTGCCAAAAGTGAATGGCCCATGGGACACTCACTATCTGGATCAACTACTCGCTCAGCTCGAAGCCAAGGCAGGTGTGACAAAACCGATCCAGATCCACGCTATTTTGGAAACGGCTGAAGGCGTCAACAACGTAGAAGCCATCGCCACAGCCAGTCCGCGCATGCATGGCATGAGCCTCGGCCCAGCAGATCTCGCGGCCTCCCGCGGCATGAAGACAACTCGCGTTGGCGGTGGCCATCCTGACTATCAGGTGCTCGCAGATGCCGACGGCGACGCACCGCGTACACGCTACCAGCAAGACTTATGGCACTATACTGTAGCCAAAATGGTAGATGCATGCCTTGCTGCAGGCATTAAACCCTTCTACGGACCTTTCGGAGATTTCAGCGACCCAGCCGCATGTGAAGCCCAGTTCCGCAACTCATTCCTCATGGGCTGTCTTGGAACCTGGACATTGCACCCAAGCCAGATTGGCATTGCAAAATCAGTCTTCTCACCAGAGCCAGATGAAGTGAAATTTGCTCGCAGGATTCTGGAAGCAATGCCGGATGGAACCGGCGCAGTCATGCTGGATGGGAAAATGCAGGATGATGCAACCTGGAAACAGGCCAAGGTGATCTGTGATCTGGCTGATCTGGTCATCTCAAAAGACCCGGATTTGGCAGAATCTTTCCAATAATCAATCCTGAAGAGTGGTCGGCGCCACTCTTCAACCATGCGGATGTGCATATCAATGAAATGTGAGGAGCTATTCATCCCCAAACGTCACATTTTGATCGGTTTGTGCTGCCTCTCGCCTCTTTGCTGCGCTATATAGCTTGACAATAAGCGCATGGCATGACCTTTAAGGCGCCCTGACAAGATACAGTATCTTCGAAAGCTTGGTGGATTATGGAGACAATTAGAACCGCGAAATTCAGAATTGGACAGGTCGTACGTCACCGCCTGTACCCGTTCCGTGGCATAGTCTTCGACGTTGATCCCACATTCGACAATACAGAAGAGTGGTGGGAGTCAATTCCCGAAGAAGCACGCCCAAGCAAGGACCAGCCTTTTTATCACCTTCTCGCTGAAAACGCTGAGAGTGAATACATTGCTTATGTCTCGGAGCAGAATCTGGAAAAAGACGACAGTGGCGAACCTGTGAGACACCCGCAGGTCGATGAGTTTTTTGATGAGACCACCGATGGAGACTACATCGTCAAGGATGTGGAAATTCATTAAAGATGGTTCCTGAATTCTCTTCATGGAAACCGCATCTTTTCAAAGTCATCAAATCAATAAAAAACCCGAAGGAAAACTCCTTCGGGTTTTTTATTTCTTAAAGCAAAAACCAAATTACTGGTTTGCTTGACGCTGCTGCTCAATCAGCTTCTGACGAGCGGCTTCAGCACGTTTCTGAAGTTCAGACTGCAGGCGCTCCTGCTTTGCCTGGAGTTCTTCAGGCTTAATAGCTTCACCATCATAAATACGGGTGAACCCTTTCAAAGTAAGGTCGAATGGACGTGCCTTACCCTGCTGGTTCAACGTAGTAATGATCAGCTTGCCACCTTTTTTCAGGCCACCGATGAAGGTGTCATCAATAACCATCTCGGCAATACAAGCGTTTGGAAAACAAATTGTATATTTAGCTTCAGACTGTTTGCCACCATCAACCTGTACACGAAGACCAGGCTGAATCAGCATTCCTGGAGGAACAGCAAGATGCAGCAGCTTGCGGCTTTCGCCGGTCACTTCACGCACAACAGCTTGAGCTAGGAACTGGCCTGTGTCCGTGCGCAGTTCTTGTGTGATAAGGCAAAATTCTTTCTTGGATTTTGGATCAGTGTTACAAACTTTCACCCAAGCATCGTCTGCCTGTGCATTCTGTGCAACACTGGTGCCTGCAAAGCCAACAGCGGCCATTGCTGCAATAATCCCACCAGTCAGAACGCCCTTAAAATTAACGGCCATCCCAAATTTCCTCAAAGTTTGATCCGGTGCAAAACGATGCCTCCGGCAATTACGCAGCAACCATTTTTTAAGTTCAACAGTGTTTTGACTGCTTGTTCGGCGCCAAGCATACTCAGAACAGAGCTGAAAAAAAGGCAACGCTTCTGTTAAATGCTACTTATGTACTCTTTAAACGCCTCGGAACCATTTTTCCACCTATAGATTGGGGTGGTTACTGTCCTTTTCCAAAGCCTCGTAGGCTGAAATTTCCTCAGAATCGTATTATTGCTAGTTTCTGCGGACGCCCTAGGAGAAATTCTAATGACTAAATTCCGATCCTATGTGAATGGAATAAACAATTTTACGAAAGGGCTTGTTGTCATTTCCGGTATGGCAACATTAGCTTGTTCAACTGCACTGGCTCAGGATACCGTTCCTTGGAGCCATGGCATTGCAATGCATGGGAAACCTGCGCTGCCAGCAGATTATACTCACCTGCCCTATGCAAACCCGGAAGCTCCTAAAGGCGGTCGTCTTTCTCTCGGCGTTCAAGGTACATTTGATAGTCTTAATTCCTTTGCTCTCAAAGGGGCATGGACATCCGCACGCGGCATGAAGGAACGTCAGATGGGTTCTTTCATTCTGGAGAGCCTCCTTCTTCGCACCAATGACGAAGCATTCACATTATATACACACCTTGCTGAAGCTGTGCGCATGCCGGACGAGCGAAACTGGATCGAATTTCGCCTGAACCCTGCAGCAAAATTCTCCAACGGTGACCCGTTAACCGTTGAAGATATTATCTTTTCTCTTGAAACCATCCGCGACCATGGCCGCCCGCCTTATGCGCGTTGGTATGGTAAAGTCGTCAAGTTCGAAAAGACGGGGGCACATTCCGTAAAACTGCATTTTAAAGATGGCAGCGACCGCGAGCTTCCACTGCTCATTGCTCTGGCCCCTATTTTCAACAGCCGCACGACTGATCCCGAAACATTCGGCAACACCACGCTGACACCGCCAATCGGAACCGGCCCTTACATTTTCTCTGAAATCGACCCTGGTAGACGCACCACCTACACACGCCGCGACGATTATTGGGCAAAAGATCTGCCACAGAAAATCGGCTTCGATAACTTCAATGAAGTGACCGTTGATTACTTCAGAGATTATAACGCCTTGCAGGAAGCGTTCCGCAAAGGTGACACGGAAGCGCTCATCTATGGCAATCCAAGCCTTTGGGAGAATGCGGGTGACTTTCCTGCGTTTGAAGAAGGCAAGGTTGTCAAAGACGTATTTGAACGTGGCACGCCACCGAGCATGACCGGCATTGCGTTCAACACCCGTCACCCCCAGTTCTCTGACAAACGCGTCCGTCAAGCTCTTGGCATGCTGTTAGATTTCCAATGGATCAACAGAACCCTCTTCAACGGACTGTACAAACGTACAGACGGATATTGGGACAACTCTGAACTTTCCTCCATTGGACGCCCGGCTAACGAGTTGGAAAAGAAACTTCTTGAACCATACCCGAATGTGGTCACAGACGAAGTTTTGGCAGGAACATGGCGCCCATCCGAGGCTGATGGGTCAGGGCGTGACCGCAAGGTACTACTCGACGCACTGAGCCTATTCAAACAGGCTGGCTATAAACTTGATCAAGGCAAACTAATCAACACAAAATCCGGCGAGCAGCTCAACTTTGAAATTCTTGTTCGCGTTCAGGACGAAGAGAAAGTCGCGCTTGCATTGCAGCGCACAGCCAAACTTCTGGGTATCGAAATCTCAGTGCGAACCGTCGACGCCGCCCAGTTCGAAGAACGCCGCGCATCTTTTGGGTTTGATGCCCTCTTCAACACTTGGTTTGCTTCCCTTTCTCCCGGTGGTGAGCAATATGCGCGCTGGTCATCTCAGGCAGCAGACACCAAGAGCTCCAGAAACATCGTTGGCGCAAAAGAACCTGTAATCGATGCATTGATCGATGCCATGGTCGCGGCCCGTACCCGTGAGGAGTTTGTAGCCGCAGTCCGCGCATTTGACCGTGTTCTGATCTCGGGCTTTTACGCAATTCCACTCTATCACGCCCCTGCTGAGTGGGTTGCACGATGGACAACCGTTGAGCATCCCGCCAAATCACCGCTTTACGGCATGCAGTTCGACAACTGGTGGGATGCGCCTAAAGAGTAGATAAACACATAAAAATTAGGCTGCGTTCTTGATGAAGGCAGCCTACTCAACAAAAGTGTCTATTAACCAACTTGTCGAATCTCTAATTTCTCAGTCGCTTAGCGGACTTACCTTAAATGATACTGTCAAATACCGATGCCATTGCAAACCACAGCACAACTGGAGTTTGGGGCAATATCACTCTTGATATGCTGTTCCGGCGTGCTGCGCAAAAACATCCAAACCGCTTGGCATTGGTCGATGCACCCGACAGAGAAACATGGACAGGCGGCAAGCCACGCCACCTGACCTATGCCGAAGCAGAGCAGGAAATCAGCAGAATTGCTGGCTTCTTCGCAGCTGTAGGGATGGAACCCGACCACATTTTGGGCCTCCAATCTCCCAATACAGTCGATAATGTTCTTTGCATTCTTGGAGCTCTGCGCGCTGGCCTGATTGTTTCCCCCTTCCCGCTGCACTGGCGCCACTCTGAGATTTTACGCGCACTCAGCACAGTAGATGCCAAAGCACTGATCACAGCAGATCGCGTTGAAACCCGCATGCTAGGCGAAGAAGCGCGCGACGCTGCCGCTGACTTTTTCTCTCTGCGTTTCGTTTTTGGCCTCGGCAGCGACATTCCCGACGGCCTCATCGATATGGCACCCATGCTGGCTGAGAGTGGGGATTCCTTCCCGGAGCCGGTGGTAGAACGGGACGGCGCACCTGCCAATCATGTTGCCACACTCACCTGGGTTCACTCTGGATCTGAAATCAGCCCAATCCCACGCAGTCATAACCACTGGGTCTCCACAGGCCTCATGCCGTTTCTTGAGACAAGACTGGAGCCAGGTGCACGGATTTTGCTGCCGTATATTTTGTGCGGAATTACCGGAATTGGCGCCGGTTTGGTCCCGTGGCTACTGAGCGAAGGGACGCTGCATCTCCATCATCCACATGCTTTATCCACATTAACGGATCACGCACGCTCTATTGAGGCAAATTATATTTTAACCCCTGGACCGCTTGCTTCTCACATTGATGGGGCCTTGGAAGGCTGGAAAACAAACACCGTTGCCACATGGGCAATCACCTCTCCAACGCCTGCCAAATACAAAGCTAAAGGCATCGTAACAGACCTCCATGTGTTGGATGAATATGCACTGGTGGCACATTTGCGAGGAACCTCTGAGGAGCCTGTCCCCCTCATTCCGGGCAACCAGTTTGCCCCAAGCACATCCACCCACGGCCCGTGCCTTATTAATATTGATCCCGTTGAAATAAATGAGGAAAATTCACAGGGAGCTTCGACAACAGCGCCCGGATACCACCTCAAACTCAAGGGTGCGATGGTCCCGGACGCAGATTGGCCGACCAACGAATCTCATCTGACATTCTTCAGCAACGAGCAAAATGAACATGGGCTGATTACTCAAATCCCTGTTGGCGTACATGACGTTACTGGAGCAATTCATGGCTTTGGAACGCCCGGTCAAAAAGCGCCCGGTTTGCTGGAGCTGGAACGTCTCGACGAAATATACAGTGAATTCTCGGGGGTAAAAGAAGCGGCTGCTTTTCTGGTAGAAGATGAATTAATGGGTGCACGCCTTATGGTCGCGGTGGTACCGTCAGAAGGCCTTCTCGTTGATGTGGAAGCCTTTTACGCCTACCTCGACGCATCACGCGTCAGCCTGACAATGATGCCACATAGAATTCTGTCACTCCGCGCATTGCCAATGACAGAAGGTGGTACTGTAGACCGACAGAAATTGACCAGACGCTCCCAGCCAAAACCGGTGGAAGCGGTTGCCTGAGAGGATGAATGGCCGATCATAGCCAACCATTAGAGACTGAAACGCACGATTCCAGTTGGGGCAAAATCCTGCTGATCGCACCGGTGCAAAATCATGTCTTTGATATGTTGGAGCCTTTGACCGTGCTATCCGATCGTCTGGTCGCAGTTCGAACCAGCGCACAGCTTATCGACGAGCTACAGGGTGCAAACGTTCTTCCCATATGCATTCTTTTGCCATGGCAGGAAGATAACCCTCCTGAGCTTGATGAACTCACGCAAACCATTAGGCAATTCCGAAAAGGCCCCGGTGTCGAAGTTCCACTTCTTATTATTACAAGTGGCAGTGCGCCTGTTCCGCTGGATTTAAAGCCAAGCGCAACTGTGAGTGATGCAATACCACCAGATGTATTGCTGCCACGCATTGCCGGTTTGAGGCGTCTTGCCAACAGAGCTGAGGAAGCGCGCCTGCGCCGTGGCCTATTTGGTCCATTGCCAGAGTATAAGATCGAATTTGGCCCACTAAAATCTGCGGGACTACTCGTTGCCGGGTTTGGCAAGCACTTTGGACGCACACAAGCTCTGTTGGATATGCCTGTAGAAATCGTCAGCGGTTTCTCCTCCGATATGACGGAAGATTATCTGACAGCGCGCCGATTTGAAGCTGTCTTGATCGACATGCCCGCATGGCAAGCTTGCGAAGAGATTGAGCGCCTGCGAGCTGACCCGCGCTATTTCAACCTGCCCATACTTGCCCATAGCGTTGACGAAGAATCCGCACACCTCCTCTATTCAGCAGGTGCAACTGATGTCCTGCTCGGTGAGGTCTCAGACAAAGCGCTCACGGGTCATATCATCAGCGCCTTGCGCGCAGGCAGACGCCAGCGTTTGACCGATGCAATCCTGACTGTTTCCAGCCAATGGCTTGCGCGTCAGGATAATGATGATTTCCTTTCCGAGCAAAAATATCTCAACTACCTGAAACTCTTGGAAGAATCCACGAAACGCCGTGGTGAATCCATCTACGAACTCAATCTTCTTGAACTCATAGAACGTTTCACTGGCAGCAACCCCCAGGCATTTGCGCAGCATCAAATGTACTGGAGCGGAACTGTCCTTTCCATAGCTATGGCCGTTTGCCGTGATGAAGATTTTGTTGCTAACATTGAAGGCCGTGGACCTGTCGCCGTTCTGCGCAGCAAAAAAGGCATGGAACAGCTCTCCAACCGCGTGCTCGTCATGGTACGCACCACAGGCTTGGGCAACGGATAAGCTCTTCCACCTCCTCACGAAACTGTGAGAGTTTTCATGGAAAACTATCGGATATTCCTGATAGATTGTAGAGCTAACGCGACAAACCCATAACTGAGAATACAGATGTCTACTACTGCCCCGATTGTCATTGATGTTATCTCCGATGTCATGTGCCCATGGTGCTTCATCGGCAAACGCCGACTGGAGAAAGCCTTGATGCTGCTACCAGACAGCACCGTAAAAGTTCAATGGCACCCCTACCAACTTGATGCGACCCTTCCCAAAGAAGGCAAGGATCGCAAAAAATATCTGGAAGACAAGTTTGGCGGAGCTGAACGGGCAAAAGAGATCTACGCTCAGGTAAGCAATGCCGGTGCAGCAGAAGAAATTGACTTCAAGTTTGAGGCAATCACGAAATCCCCAAACACAATCGACAGTCACCGGTTGATCCGCTGGGCCCGTTCTGAAGGCATGCAGGACGCGATGGTCGAAGAGCTGTTCAAGCTTTACTTCACAGAAGGCGCTGACCTGACCGATAAACAAGTCCTGACCAACGCCGCCGAACGCGCAGGCCTCAACAGTAAGCTGGTTTCTGATCTATTGAACACGGATCAGGACGTAAAAGAAGTTGAAGCAGATGTGGTCCGTGCTCATGAAATTGGCGTAACAGGCGTTCCCTTCTTCATCATAGATGGCCGCTTTGCAGTGGCAGGAGCAGAAAATCCCGAAACACTCGCAGCAGCAATCCGCCACGCCGAGGAAACAAAAACTGGCGATTAAAAGAAGTAGCCGCGTCTTTATGCGCTCAACGAGCTGCTGAAGATAAATTCCAAGCGCAACAACAAAGCCACATATTCAACTGCTGGATTTCAATAGTGGCTCTGTTTTGCTTGCAGGTATAATCTTACATGCATGAGCCTTAGGACTTTCATCGCGCTGCTAATAACTCCCATTGCCATTTGGCTTGCAAGTATTGCAGCGCTCTTCGTGATTAGTTCGAGCACTGACTGTTCATTTTCATCGAAAGGTATAAGCCCCTGCATCATTTATGGGATTGATATTGGGCACTCTTTGTATGATCTCGGTCTGATGGCGGCATGGGGATTCCTAGCCGTCCCGTATATGTGGGGTTATCTATTTGCAGGGTGGTTCATATTCAAAGTCGGAACCTTTTTGTACGGCATTTTCATCAGGATGTAGAAAGCAAAAAAGCCGGCCCAAATGGACCGGCTTTCTTAATTTCAAGCAAATGCTGAAGGTCTTATCCGCGCAGGATAGAACGACCAGCAAACACGCCTTGGAGGCCCAGTTCTTCTTCGATACGGATAAGCTGGTTGTACTTAGCCATACGGTCAGAACGGGACAAAGAACCTGTTTTGATCTGGCCACAGTTGAATGCAACTGCCAGGTCAGCAATGGTGTTGTCTTCGGTTTCACCTGAACGGTGAGACATGACAGAAGTGTAGCTTGCACGGTGCGCCATATCGACAGCTTCCATGGTCTCAGTCAGAGAGCCGATCTGGTTCACTTTCACGAGGATGGAGTTTGCAGTGTCGTTTTTGATGCCGCGAGCAAGACGCTCGGAGTTGGTCACGAACAGATCGTCACCTACCAGCTGACACTTATTGCCGATCGCTTGGGTCAAAGACTTCCAGCCATCCCAATCTTCTTCAGCCATACCGTCTTCGATGGAGAATACTGGGTACTTGCTCACCAGATCTTCAAGGTAGCGAACCATTTCATCAGAACCAAGGATTTTGCCTTCGCCCTTCAGGTTATACTTGCCATCCTTGTAGAACTCGGTGGAAGCTGCATCAAATGCAAGCATCACGTCGTCACCAGGGGTGTAACCAGCTTTCTCAATAGCATTCAGAACGAAACCGATCGCTTCATCAGTAGAACCGATACCAGGAGCAAAACCGCCTTCATCCCCCACATTGGTGTTGTGGCCAGCAGCGGAAAGACCTTTTTTGAGCGTATGGAAGATTTCACAACCCATACGAACAGACTCACGCAGAGAGCTTGCGCCCACTGGCATGATCATGAATTCCTGGAAATCGATTGGATTGTCAGCATGCTCACCACCGTTGATGATGTTCATCATCGGAACTGGCAGCGTGCGTGCACCAAAACCGCCCACATAGCGGTAAAGTGGCATCGCAGCCGCTTCAGCAGCAGCTTTCGCAACAGCAAGAGAAACGCCCAAAATAGCGTTTGCACCAAGACGGCCTTTGTTTTCGGTACCGTCAAGTTCGATCATAGCACGATCAACTTTGATCTGGTCTTCAGCGTCCATACCGCCCACAGCATCAAAGATCTCACCGTTTACAGCTTCTACAGCGTCCTCGACACCCTTGCCAAGGTAACGCTCACCGCCATCGCGGCGTTCAACAGCTTCAAATGCGCCAGTGGAGGCGCCGGACGGAACTGCAGCCCGACCGAAGGAGCCGTCTTCCAAAAGCACATCAACTTCAACAGTTGGGTTGCCGCGGCTGTCAAGGATTTCGCGACCAATAATGTCGATGATAGCAGTCATCTAAGAGTACTCCAATGTACTTGTAGAGTGTGGAATTTTGGCTCTAAGAGCTTTTACCCGAGGTACTGCCCCCAAGGAAGAGAAGAGACCGTACCCTTCTGTAAATCCTTGGGAATAAACGAATGTATTTTGTCGCACCTCTACGTAAAAACGCAGTATTTTGTCACTTTCCTTAGGTGCCGTGAAATATCTAAAGCGTAAAACTTCCGTTTTTCGCGATCCGGTCAAACTCTTGCAGCCACAGCAGCAAGTCTTTGAGTCGGTTTAGAGGAATCATATTCGGACCATCAGATGACGTGGTGTTGTCAGGATCGTCATGTGTCTCCACAAACAGGCCTGCAATACCAACGGCAACAGCAGCACGTGCCAGTGTTGCAACAAACTCGCGCTGCCCACCAGATGTACCACCAAGGCCGCCAGGCTGCTGTACAGAGTGAGTTGCATCAAACACCACCGGAGCACCCATGTCCGCCATAATCGGCAGAGCGCGCATGTCTGAAACAAGTGTGTTGTAGCCAAATGTTGCGCCACGCTCGCACAGCATTACATTGGAGTTGCCACTCTCAACCACTTTGGTCATGACGTTTTTCATGTCCCAGGGCGCGAGAAACTGTCCCTTCTTCACATTCAGCGCTCTACCGGTTTTCGCAGCAGCAACAAGAAGGTCAGTTTGGCGGCACAGATAAGCTGGAATCTGCAAAATATCGCAAACTTCACTAACTGGCGCACAATGGTTTGGCTCATGCACATCCGTAATCACTGGCAAGCCGTAGGTTTCTTTGATTTCCGCAAAAACCTCCAGACCTTTGGCCATGCCCATACCGCGACTGGCAGAGAGGCTGGTCCGGTTCGCCTTGTCGTAGCTCGCTTTGAAAACCAAACCTATGTTCAGCTCTTCTGCAATTTCTTTGACAGCCTGAGCCATTTCCATAGCGTGTGCGCGGCTCTCCATCTGGCATGGTCCAGCAATAAGAGAAAACGGCTTATCATTTGAAAAGACAGCGTTTCCAACTGAAACTTCTGAATTTGGTTGAGACACGAAGAGATCTCCTTAAAGGCGTGAATATAATCCAAAAGTTGATTAGGCGCTTTGGCTCCAAATTACAAGAGGAGGAACGATGCGATGCGTTCCACAGAGACCTTTGACATACGCAGATCTTGCAGTCGATCCTCCAAGTCTGTGAACGCTAAACTTAAGACTCATAGGGGAGCACCAATCACCGCCTTACTTGGTCCAATGCATATCTAGCAACTAGGTTAAAACAGCGTCATCCAAAGCACGCAGTACATAGAATGCATCTCATCAGTGAGTAGATGAGTGCTACGCTTCAACTTGGATGGCTACCTTTTCAGCAGCCAAAGCCTGTGGTTCAAAACACATTCTTTGATGAGCTCATTGATGCTTCATATTGCATTGAAGAGAGTGGCAACCGGCCAATCTATACGTTGCCACCCACACTGAGCTTAAATGAAACATAACAGCGCCAACACAAAAGCGAACCATCAGAAACAGTGTAGCCACGCGAACCATCCACTAGGTTAAAACAGCGTCATCCAATAACCATAGACATTTCGGCAGTCTTCCCCATAAGAACAATCAAACTCTTCGCATCTGTTGTTAAGGTAACCCCATAATTCTTTGCTATTTTGTCGCGCTCTTTCTCATAGGTATCCTGAAACCGCTCAACTTGCTTTTGGAGCGCGGTCACCTGAGCAATCTTCTTTTCAGCGGCATCATAACCTTTGTTAGCGGTATCTAAATGCTGGCGAAGTTTTTGATACTTTTCAACGCCAATGAGCTTTTTCTTGTCTCCACCGGCTTCAGCTTCCAAAGTTTTCATTCCCTTGGTGATTTGTTCCACCAAATTATGTGCCTTGATATAGTCGTCCTGCGCTTTCGCAAGAGATTTGAGGGCTTTCTGACCTGTTTCAATATCAGCGGAAATTTTCTTTAGCTTCGGTTCATCCTCGACGAGTTTCATGTAGGCCTTTTCGACAGCCGCTTTATCATTCGTCAACTTGCCGTATTTAGCGACATCTTTAGCCGGGAGCTTATGTTTCTTTTCCATTTCTTTCTGAAAAGCAGACACACCACTCAAGAACTCTTTGATATTCTTATATTTTTTGAGAGCCTTTGGCATTTATTCCTCCAACTGTTTTGCCATAACAGCACAAACGCAGCGAGAAACTACCTGATATCGACCCTGCGAAAAATTACGAGGTCTCACCTTGGTAAAAAAATCTTAGAGCAATTCGGAAAGATTGGCATAAACCCTGGCTGATAAAACGCTCACTTGAAACTGAAAACCGGGAACTCTCGTCCCCGGCTTCAAATTTCAAAAACCTACTGGTGCTTTAGATGACCCAGGTATTGTCCGAGCCAATATAGCCATCTTTAAGCAAGCGGTCGACGATCTCATCAGCCAGAGCCTCAACAGTGCGCCCTGCAGTTTTCAAATGCAGTTCCGGAGCCTCAGGGGCTTCATAAGCACTATCTATCCCGGTAAAGTTGGAAATCTCACCTTTCCGGGCCTTGGCATAAAGTCCCTTAGGGTCACGTGTTTCACACTCTTCCAGAGTTGTATCGACAAAGATTTCAAAGAACTCATCCGTATCCAGCAAATCACGAGCAAGCTGACGTTCAGCCTTAAATGGCGAGATAAAGGAAACCAGTGTGATCAACCCTGCGTCCACAAAGAGCCTGGATATCTCAGCAACTCGGCGGATGTTTTCAACGCGATCAGCATCGGTAAATCCAAGATCTTTATTCAGACCATGACGAACATTATCGCCATCAAGCAGATAGGTATGCCGCCCAAGGCTCAGTAGCTTCTGTTCCACCGCATTCGCGATGGTCGACTTCCCGGAACCTGAAAGCCCTGTAAACCAGAGAACGGCAGGCTTCTGTCCTTTAAGACCACCACGCGCTTTCTTGTTCACATCCAGGGCTTGACGATGGACGTTAGTTGCCCGTCGCAGTCCAAACCAGATCAGACCAGCAGCAACAGTCTCATTCGTCATTCTGTCGATAAGAATAAAGCTGCCAGTATCCCGGTTTGCTTCATACGGGTCGAACGCAATTGCTTCAGAAAGCGCCAAATTACAGAACGCGATTTCATTAAGAGCCAGCTGCTTTGCCGCATGATGATCAAACGTGTTCACATCTACCTTGTGTTTGATCTCAGTAACACTTGCCCCGATGGTTTTAGTACCACACTTCAAAAGGTATGGACGCCCCGGCAGCATTGCATTTTCAGACATCCAGATCAGATGAGCGGCAAACTGGTCACTTACATCAGGTCGTGAGTGCGCTGGCGCCAGAACATCGCCACGAGAAATATCGATCTCATCAGCCAATGTCAGAGTAACCGATTGACCATCATCAGCTCGCAGCTGATCACCATCCATGGTGACAATCTTTTCAACGCGACTGGTTTTGCCAGACTGGGCAACGACAACTTCATCACCGACATTGACAGAACCACCACGAACGGTACCACTATATCCGCGAAAATCCAGATTTGGACGGTTCACCCACTGAACTGGAAAACGGAACGCTGCTTCGCTGTGCTCTTCACCAAGTTCAACATTTTCAAGGTGTTCAAGCAAAGTCGGGCCAGTAAACCAACTGAGTTTCTCGCTATTGGTGGTTACATTGTCACCAAAACGCGCAGAAAGCGGAATGACTTCACTACTGTCGAAATCAAAACCAGATGAAAAGCTCTCAAAATCCGCCTTGATTTCTTCAAACCGCTTTTGATCATAGTCAACGAGATCAATCTTGTTGACCGCCAGAACCACATGACGCACGCCCAACAATGAGGCAATAAACGCATGGCGACGTGTCTGCGTTAGCAGTCCATTGCGCGCATCAACCAGCAAAATTGCAAGATCTGCCGTTGACGCCCCGGTCGCCATGTTCCGCGTATACTGTTCATGCCCAGGTGTATCAGCAACAATAAACTTCCGTTTTTCAGTCGAGAAAAAGCGGTAAGCAACATCAATTGTGATCCCCTGCTCCCGCTCAGCCTCAAGGCCATCCACGAGCAGTGCAAGATCAATTTCGTCTGCAACAGTTCCGTGCTTGCGGCTATCTTTCTCAAGCGCTGCCAGCTGATCCTCAAAAATCAGCTTGGTGTCATAGAGCAAGCGACCAATAAGCGTGGACTTTCCATCATCGACACTGCCGCAAGTCAAAAACCGCAGGAAACTTTTGGACTCTTGTGAGTTGATATAGGTGGACAGATCAAATGCTTCTGCCACTGGCGCGATCTTATTCATTTAAAAATACCCCTCACGCTTCTTCTTTTCCATTGAGCCGGAGCTGTCATGATCAATCAGGCGACCACTACGTTCAGAAGTCCGTGCAATGAGCATCTCACTCACAATATCTTCAAGAGTATCAGCTGTGGATTCCACAGCCCCTGTCAGCGGATAACATCCAAGAGTTCTGAAACGAACATCCCGTTGCTCAACTTTCTCACCTGGTTCCAAACGAAAGCGATCATCATCCAACATCAACAAAGTGCCATCCCGCTCAACCACGGGTCGCTTGGCAGAGAAGTAGAGAGGTACAATTTCGATGCCTTCAGCCAGAATGTACTGCCAGATGTCCAGCTCAGTCCAATTGGAGAGCGGGAATGCGCGAATAGATTCACCCTTGGCGATCCGACCGTTATAAAGTGACCACAGTTCCGGGCGCTGGTTCTTAGGATCCCAACCATGGCTCGCAGAACGGAACGAAAAAACGCGTTCTTTTGCGCGCGATTTTTCTTCATCACGCCGCGCACCACCGAAAGCTGCATCAAACTTGTATTGCGTAAGCGCTTCTTTCAGCGCTTCCGTTTTCATGATGTGCGTATAATTGGAGCTGCCGTGATCAAATGGATTGATGTTGTTTTTGACGCCCTCTTCGTTCGTGTGAACGATCAGATCCAGTCCATATTTATCTACCGTGTAATCACGGAAAGTGATCATCTCCTGAAACTTCCACGTGGTATCCACGTGCAGTAGAGGAAATGGAGGCTTGGAAGGATAGAAGGCTTTAAGAGCAAGGTGCAGCATCACCGCGCTGTCTTTACCAATGGAGTAAAGCATCACAGGGTTGTCAAACTCTGCCGCTACCTCGCGAATAATATGAATGCTCTCGTTTTCTAGTCGTCGCAAATGCGACTGGCTATCAATGCCCATCACGGTCTCCAAAGGACGTGTCGTTAAGTCTTGAGCCAGAGTTTAACGGTTGAACATTGATGCGCCGAAGCTTACCAACCCGACCTTAAGCCATAATGGGAAATAATTTTTTCGTCTGCGACCGCAAGGAAGCAAGGATTTGCGAAAGGCTTGCCTTGAGGCGTTTCCAGCTTGCCATATTCAAGTGGCTCTCCACCTTCCACTATAACGCTTCCCCCAGCTGCACACAAAATTGCCTGTCCAGCAGCTGTGTCCCACTCCATCGTTGGCCCCATGCGTGGATAGAAATCTGCCTTACCCTCCGCAAGCCGACAAAATTTCAAAGAAGAACCCGCGGCTATAATTGAAGAGTTCTCTAGCTTTGAAATGAGGGTATTGGTTTTCTCACAGCGATGCGAACGACTTGCCAGAACTAACAGTTCGTCAGAAACCGCCTTACAACTCATTTGAGATTCATCACCGCACTCAAGACCTTTTGCATCAGCACGAAAGGCACCTTTGTTATCTTCTCCCCAAAATAACTCACCAGTTGCAGGGGCATAAATAACTCCTTTTGTCGGTTTGCCTTTCTCAATCAAAGCAATATTGACAGTGAACTCTCCGTTCCTGTTGATGAATTCCTTCGTACCATCAAGTGGGTCAACAAGAATGAAACAAGAACCAGTTTCAGGCATGACCCCGGCCTCCATAGATTCTTCAGCGATGACTGGTATATGAGGACACAAAACAGCTAGATGTTTCAGAATTATCTCCTCCGCCAGCTGATCAGCAACCGTGACCGGTGACCCGTCTCCCTTTTTTTTAGACTGAACGTCCTCTCCATAAATCCCCAGAATTCGTTGTCCGGCTTCCAATGCCGCAAGCTTAAAACCTTCAATCACAATTATACCTCTGATTGCATCTTGTTCATTCGGAAGTAACTTTTAGAACAGCATGTTCTGGAGAAACAAGAGAGCTTCACAATTTCGCGATAATTGACTGCGAATGAACATCTCTAAAGAATGAGTAATTCAAATTTCGGGCAATCGAAGCATTATGTCCTAGGACAAATTCATTTGGTACCATTGACGAGCCTAATTCGCTGCAGATAAGTGCTAAGAAAATGACTGTTTCGATCTCCTTGACCTAAGGAATTCAAATATATGACACGTGCGATACGAAAAGCTGTTCTCCCGGTTGCAGGTCTGGGCACCCGCTTCCTTCCTGCAACAAAAGCCGTTCCAAAAGAAATGCTGACCATTCTGGATCGGCCTATCATCCAATACGTGGTTGATGAAGCTCGCGCTGCCGGGATTGAGCACATCGTATTTGTAACAGGCAGAAACAAGCAGGTGATCGAAGATCACTTCGATATTGCTTACGAGCTGGAAGAAACTCTGCGTCGCAGAAACAAAGACCATGCGTTGGAACTTCTTGAAAAGATCCGTCCTTCCGCAGGTACAACCAGTTTCACCCGTCAGCAGGAACCTCTCGGCCTGGGGCATGCGATCTGGTGTGCACGCGACATCATCGGCAATGAACCTTTCGCTATTTTGCTGCCAGACATGCTGATGAAAGCGCCAAAAGGCTGCCTCTCACAAATGGTAGAGGCCTATGAGAACCATGGCGGCAACATCATCTCAGTTGAGGAAGTGCCGTGGGATCAAACACACAAATACGGCATTATCGAGCGGGATGCTCCACGCGCTGACGACACGTTCTCCATCACTGGTATGGTTGAAAAGCCAGCAGAAGGGACTGCACCGTCAAACCTCTACATCAATGGCCGTTATATCCTGCAGCCAGAGATTTTTGGACTTCTCGAAAACCAGAGCACCGGTGCTGGTGGTGAGATTCAGCTCACCGATGCCATGCTCACACTGATGGGTCAGCAGGACTTCCACGGCGTCGAATTCCGTGGAGAAACTTATGACTGTGGTTCTCGCTCAGGGTTCTTGTCGGCAAATGTCGCTTACGCATTGGATGATTCGGAGCTGGCTGCACAGCTACGCCCAATGTTGGACAAGCTTCTTGTAAAAACCAGCTGAGTATCGGGAAACGTGAAATGGAAAAAGTACTTGTAACAGGCACTGCCGGCTTTATCGGCAACGCTGTAGCCCTCCGTCTGTTACAAGATGGCTATCATGTCATCGGCCTGGATTGTGTCACAGACTACTATGATGTGACGCTGAAGGAAGAGCGACTGAAACGCCTCACATCCTCTAACCATTTCACAGAGGAACGGATCAGGCTTGAAGATGCCGAAGCTGTCATGCGCATCTTCAAGCAACATGCACCGTCAAAGGTCATTCACCTTGCTGCTCAGGCAGGCGTGCGCTACTCGCTGGAAAGCCCTCAATCTTATGTCGATGCCAACGTCACTGGCTTTTTATCCATACTGGAAGGCGCGCGCGCTCATGGTGTAAAGCATCTGGTCTACGCGTCCACCAGTTCTGTCTACGGGCTGGATGAAACAATGCCATTATCAACGCACCGTGGCGGCAATCATCCGGTTTCATTCTATGCAGCCACCAAAAAAGCCAATGAGGCAATGGCCCATTCCTATGCCCACCTCTTTGACATCCCTTGTACAGGCTTGCGGTTCTTTACCGTTTACGGTCCTTGGGGGCGCCCGGACATGGCTCTGTTCAAATTCACCAAGGCCATATTAGAGGGTAAACCTGTACCGCTGTTCAACCACGGCAATATGATCCGTGATTTCACATACGTGGATGATATTGTGGAAGGTATTGTGCGGGTTGCAAACCTTCCGCCCAAACGTACGGATGATTGGGATGGAAAAGCAGCTGATCCAGCGACCTCCAGCGCACCGTATCAGGTCTTCAACATCGGCAACAGCGATCCGGTTCAGCTAATGGACTATCTTGCCGCCATCGAAGACGCGCTGGGCATGACCGCAAAGAAAGAGTTCTTACCATTCCAGCCTGGAGACGTTGCAGCCACCTTCGCTGATGTTACGGATCTGATTGAGACAACGGGCTTCAAACCGCAAACCTCCGTAAAGGCAGGGGTTGCAAACTTCGTCAAATGGTATCGGGATTACTACAATGTGTAGGACATCCCAAGGTGCCATTTTATGGAAGAAATCGTCTCAGTTGTCGGGCTTGGCTATGTAGGCTTGCCTGTTGCTTGCGCGCTGGCGCATGCAGGTATCAAAACCATTGGTTACGATATAGATCGTCACCGGGTCCAAGAACTTCTCGAGGGAAATGATAGAACTGCCTCTGTCAGCAAGACGGCTCTTTCTTCCAAAAACCTAACGCTCACGTATTCCGCGCCTGATATCAGACAGGCGCGGATCCACATTGTTGCTGTCCCCACTCCAATAAACATCTCCAAACGCCCTGATCTCGGCCCAATAAAAAAAGCCTCAAAAATCGTTGGGGCCTTCATGAAGCCCAACGACATCGTAGTGTTCGAATCTACAGTTTATCCCGGCGCCACCGAAGAGATCGCGATCCCCCTTTTGCAACGAGAGTCCGGCCTGCGATTTCAGAAGGATTTCCAGATTGGATACTCACCCGAGCGGATCAATCCCGGCGACAAAAAGCACACGCTTTCTAATCTGCTCAAAATCGTTTCAGCCAGTTCAGAGGATGCACTTGAAACACTGGCCGAGCTATACGGAAAGATTGTCAAAGCAGGTGTTTACAAAGCCTCATCCATTAAAGTCGCTGAAGCTGCAAAGGTCATTGAAAATACACAACGTGATTTGAACATAGCGCTCATGAATGAGCTCTCCATGCTGTTTCATGCCATGGATATCGATACTCGCGATGTTCTGGAAGGTGCTTCAACCAAATGGAACTTCCTGCCATTTCATCCCGGTTTGGTCGGCGGACACTGTATCGGCGTTGACCCTTACTACCTGACAGATAAAGCACACCAGCTTGGTTTCTCCCCGCAAGTCATCCTTGCAGGACGAGGAACCAATGAAAGTATGAGCAAGTTCATTGCAACAGAAGTCATTCAAGGCTGCGTAAAACTTGCACGCCCTATGCCACCTCGCATTGCCATTTTAGGCATCACATACAAGGCAGACGTGCCTGACACGCGAAATTCCAAAGTAATCGACTTGATTAGAGAGTTGGAACGCTTCGGTGCCCATATCTTCGCTGTCGACCCTTTAGCCGATCCGGAACACACGAAAGAGCACTTTGGCGTTGAACTCTATCAGGAAACTCCACCGGGTGACTGTGATGCAGTTATTTTGGCAGTCCCCCATCACGCTTTCTTCGAGAACGAAGAACCCTGGCATGTGATGGAGCGGTATTTAAGTGCAGAAAAAGTCTTTGTTGCCGATCTTCATGGTCTCTTGGAAAGAGAGAAGACACCAGAGCATGTGCTTCTATGGCGCCTATAGAAAAGGCTTGGGCATTCTCACACCCAAGCCTTCGTAGTTTTTATGTTCGCTGAACCCTATGACCAAACATAAGGCGCCATGTCGCCACGTGCCCAGTCTTCTTTGGTCTGCTGGCGGAACTCTTCAAACCGACCTTCATCAATCGCATCACGGATGCCCTGCATCAGGTACTGGTAGTAAGCAAGGTTGTTCCAGGTCAACAGCATCGCAGCCAGACCTTCATTCACACGCACCAGATGGTGCAGGTAAGCGCGGGAGTATTTGGAAGTTGCTTCACAGTTGGATTGCTCATCCAACGGGCGCGGGTCTTCAGAATGGCGCGCATTCTTCAGGTTTACCTTACCAAATCGGGTATAGGCCAATCCATGACGGCCAGCACGGGTTGGCATCACACAGTCAAACTGATCAATACCACGCGCGACACTTTCCAGAATATCTTCTGGTGTGCCAACACCCATCAGATAACGCGGCTTGTCCTTTGGCATCGCAGGCGTCGTGATCTCCAGCATCTTCAGCATGACGGCCTGAGGCTCACCAACGGCCAGACCACCAACGGAATAACCTTCCATCGGAAGCTCACCAAGCCGCTGAGCAGATTCAACACGTAGATCCGGCACGTCACCGCCCTGAACAATACCGTAAAGGCCCTGCCCCTTTTCTGGGCCGCCCATCTTCTCAAACTGAGCACGGGAGCGTTCAGCCCAACGCAAAGACAATTGCATGGCACGCTCAACTTCATCCCGCTCAGCAGGAAGAGCAATACACTCATCAAGCTGCATCTGGATATCAGAACCAAGCAGGCCCTGAATTTCAACAGAGCGCTCCGGGCTCATGAAATGCTTTGACCCATCATGATGAGACGAGAAGGTTACACCTTCTTCTGTCATCTTGCGAAGACCAGACAAGGACATTACCTGGAACCCACCAGAGTCTGTCAGGATCGTGTGATCCCATCCCATAAATTTATGCAGGCCACCAAGTTTGGCAATCCGCTCAGCAGTCGGGCGCAGCATCAAATGGTATGTGTTACCGAGAACAACATCCGCCCCCAGATCACGCACCTGCTGCGGATACATAGCCTTTACAGTCGCCTGTGTACCAACCGGCATAAACGCAGGCGTATGAACCTTGCCGTGCGGCGTTGTAATTTCACCGCGGCGCGCCATGCCATCTGTTTTCAGCAGCTTGAAGGAAAACGGCTTGGTGCCCTGCTGTGTTTCACGAGATGTTTCGGTCATTTTGAAGCCTTTTTGAACAGCAGCGAGCTGTCTCCATAACTGTAAAAACGGTAGCCAGTGCTGATCGCATGCTCATAAGCAGCGCGCATTTCATCCATGCCACTCAATGCGCTCACAAGCATGAACAGCGTAGAGCGCGGCAAATGGAAGTTCGTCATCAGCGCATCAATGGCTTTAAACTGATAGCCCGGCGTAATAAAAATGTCGGTGCTTTGAGAAATCGGGTTGATCACGCCATCCTCAGATACTGAACTTTCCAGAATGCGCAGGGATGTTGTGCCAACAGAAACAATCTTGTTGTCGCGAGCACGTACAGCATTGAGCGCAGCTGCGGTCTCATTGCTGATCTCGCCATACTCAAAGTGCATCTTATGGTCTTCAGTCTTGTCGGCTTTGACTGGCAAAAACGTTCCAGCGCCCACATGAAGCGTCACAAAGTGCTTCTCAATACCGCGCTTTTCAAGTGCAGCAAACAACTGATCTGTAAAATGCAAGCCAGCAGTGGGTGCAGCAACAGCACCCTCATACTTTGCGTAGATGGTTTGATAATCTTTGCGGTCCTGATCGTCTTCAGCACGCTTGGCGGCAATGTAAGGCGGCAGCGGAATGTGCCCCACCTGCGCAATCGCAGCATCCAGCTCACCGGCAGAGCGGTCAAACTCGAACAGAATATCGCCAGCCTCAGACTTCTCAGTCACAACAGCAGAAAGCTCTGCTGTATCCTTGCTCTCCTCGTCAAAAGCAAAACGAACAGTATCACCAACTTTCAGTTTTTTAGCAGGGCGAACAAATGCACGCCATTCCTTGGCACTGGCCCGCTGGTGCAATGTCACACCAACTTTTGCCGTCACGCCATCACGTGAGCGGAAGCCAAGCAGCTGTGCCGGAATGACTTTTGTATCATTAAAGACAAGCGCATCACCCGGCTCTAAAAGATCAGGCAGAGACAGCACCTGATCATCTGTCAGCAGTTGCTCACCATCGGGGCGCACCACCAACAATCGTGAACTATCACGCGGAACTGCCGGGCGGAGCGCAATGTTTTCCGGCGGCAGATCAAAATCAAAATCATCAACCAGCATAGGGTATCCAGCTTTACAAAACAGCAACTCAGCGCCGCACAGTATGTGGTCGCCATCTCCGTGCTGTCTTATTGGAATTATTGCCAAATCCGTTTGTTCTCTGCAGGCTTTGCTGTCACCTGTCCCGCAGTCAAACGATTGAAGCCAGAGGGAGATACCCCCTGACGCAATTTAGGTCAACCTGTTTAGAAAAGCGCTGCGTCCATTTGCATGGCCCTAACAAAAAGGCCCGGCAAAATGCCGAGCCTTTTATAATTCGCAGTGCGTTCGCCATTAAGCGTCTGCAGCAACCTTCAAAGATACGATCTTATCTGGGTTGGAAACAGGCTCACCACGTTTGATCTTGTCAACGTTGTCCATACCTTCAACAACCTGACCCCATGCGGTGTACTGGCCGTCGAGCCAGGATGCATCGCCGAAGCAGATGAAGAATTGGCTGTCACCGGAGTTTGGATCCATAGAGCGAGCCATGGAGCAAGTGCCGCGAACGTGTTTCGCATCGTTGAACTCAGCTTTCAGCTTTTTGCCGGAGCCGCCAGTACCTGTGCCCTGAGGGCAGCCGGTCTGAGCCATGAAGCCGTCAATCACACGGTGGAACACGATGCCGTCGTAAAAGCCTTCACGTGCGAGCTCTTTAATACGAGCAACGTGGTTAGGTGCCAGGTCAGGACGCAGTTCAATAACAACGTTGCCCTGAGTGGTTTCCAGCAGCAGTGTGTTTTCTGGATCTTTGATATCAGCCACGGGACTGTCCTTTATCTTAGAATAAGTCTGAGTGCAGACATAGCCTCTACTTGGCGTCTGCCGCAACCTGCATTTTGATGATCTTATCAGGGTTACGAACAGGTTCGCCGCGTTTGATCTTGTCTACAGCGTCCATTCCGGAAACCACGTCACCAAATACGGTGTACTGACCATCAAGCCAGGACCCATCATTGAACATGATAAAGAACTGAGAGTTCGCACTGTTCGGGCTGCGGGACCGCGCCATGCCAAGAGTACCGCGCTTGAACGGAGCCTTGGAGAACTCAGCTTTCAGGTCAGGCATTTCAGAGCCGCCCATGCCTGTGCCGGTTGGGTCGCCAGTCTGCGCCATGAAGCCATCAATCACACGATGGAATACGATGCCATCATAAAAGCCTTCACGTGTAAGCTGTTTAATACGCTTCACATGCTCAGGTGCAAGATCAGGACGCAGCGCAATTTCAACGCGTCCGTCTTTCAGGTCCAGATAAATCGTGTTTTCAAGATCTTTCGCGCTGGCGGTGAATGGCATCATAAATGCGCCTACAACCATCGCACATGCTGTCAGGATACGTAGCAAGATTTCTGTCCTTGTCTTAGCCAAGGCGTACCTCCCAAATTCCCAATTGGCTTTCGAAAAGAGATACGCACACAAAACAAAATTTAGCGGGTGTTATGTGATTGCACATAAACGCGACGCGCTAAAAAAGTCTAACCCTATCAAATAGGCAGTCTTTTCTGTTGCGTTGTTTTTAAGCAATCTCAAAGCGCTTTTTAAGCGCAGCCTCAACACACTTGGGGACAAACGAACTGTAATCTCCCCCCATCTTTGCAATCTGGCGCACCAGTGTAGCCGTAATGGGGCGCATCACTGGTGAGCTTGGAAAAAATACGGTCTTGATGTCAGGTGCCATCGCCCCATTCATTCCAGCCATCTGCATTTCATAATTGAGATCAGTCGAGTCTCGAAGTCCGCGCACCAGAATATTAGAGCCATGCTCTCGCGCTGCATCCACTACCAGCCCAGTAAAGGAGACTGCACGAATACGAGCAGCATTTTCTGCACCAAACTGCTCTTCACAAGCAAGGCGGATCAACTCCACACGTTCTTCAAAGGAAAACAATGGAGCCTTGGAAGCCTGAATACCAATAGCTACAATCACCTCATCAGCCAAAACCAATGATTGCTCCAGAATATCCAGATGACCGTGTGTCATAGGATCAAAAGACCCCGGATAAAGTGCAATGCGCTTCATATAATCTCTCGCGTCACAAATGCCTCTCCCCATAAGCATCATAAATGACACTTACCTTTTGGGCTTTGGCGAGATTGAACCCATTTTACCCATGCGTTTCAAGCTATTTCTGACAATTAGGCCATACCATTTAGGACAGATCATGCAGAATTGGATCGATAGTTGGATCTACCCAAGACGTGCTTCTAGAAAAGCACAATGAAAGCCTTCAAATCTATATCACTCACAAAAGTGTAATTCGCTCTCCCAGAATAAAATAACCAGAAACAAAAAAGGCGGAGCACATGCCCCGCCTTTTTTCTAGAATCTACATCACTTACTCAGTGCTTGGCGCTTCACCACCGTCACCCTCAGGTGCCGGAGCAGCGCTCTCTGCGTCTGCCCCTCCGGTGTCTGTACCAACCTCAACAGCGTCTTCAGCTTCAACATTCTCGTCATCATCAGCTTCGCTAATACGCTCCACTGCAACAACTTGCTCTTCAGCAGAGGTATTGAACACGGTCACACCTTGTGTCGAACGACCTGCAATGCGGATGCCGTTAACCGGGCAACGGATCAGCTGACCACCATCGGTCACCAGCATAATCTCGTCACTGTCCTCACTACGGAAAGACGCAACCAGGCGGCCATTACGATCATTCACCGTCATCGCCGCGATACCCTTACCACCACGACCGGTAGTGCGGTACTCATACGAGCTGGTGCGCTTGCCATAACCCTTTTCAGAAACAGTAAGAATGACTTCTTCACTCTCGTCCATCTCTTTAAAGCGTTCTTCGGAGATGCCCGCATCCTCAAAGGACACATTCTCTTCTGCTTCCTCACCGCGCATAGCACGGGAAAGCTTCAGATAAGCCGTCCGCTCTTCTGAATCGCACTCAAAGTGACCGAGGATCGTCATGGAGATGACGTGATCACTCTCAGCAAGGTTGATCCCACGAACACCAACGGAGTTACGGCCAGAGAACACACGAACATCCGTTGCCGGGAAGCGAATACACATACCCGACGAGGTCGTCAGCAGAACATCATCGTCTTCCGTTGAAGTCATAACGTTGACGATGCCATCGCCCTCTTCCAACTTCATGGCGATCTTGCCGTTTTTATTGATCTGAGCGAAGTCTGAAAGCTTGTTCCGGCGGATGGTTCCACGCTTGGTCGCAAACATCACGTCCAGCTCTGCCCATGTTTCCTCATTTTCAGGAAGCGGCAGAATAGATGTGATGCGTTCACCCTGCTCCAGAGGAAGCATATTGACCAAAGCATTACCACGTGCCTGAGGGCTGGCCAGAGGCAGGCGCCAGACTTTCATCTTATAAGCGATACCGCGTGAAGAGAAGAACAGAACCGGCGTATGCGTATTGGCAACGAACAGACGGGTTACAAAATCTTCGTCTTTCGTCCGCATGCCAGACCGGCCCTTACCGCCACGACGCTGCGCACGATAAGTGTCCAGAGGAACGCGTTTGATGTAGCCGGTATGAGATACGGTCACGACCATATCTTCACGCTGGATCAGATCTTCATCATCCAGATCTCCGCCACCATCAGTAATTTCTGTCCGGCGCGGCGTCGCAAACTCATCACGTACTTCTTCAAGCTCGGTACGAACAATCTGAAGAATACGCTCACGGCTACGTAGAATATCAAGATAGTCCTTGATCTCCGTCGCCAGCTTGTCGAGTTCATCGCCAATCTCGTCACGGCCCAGAGCAGTCAGACGCTGCAAGCGCAGATCCAGAATGGCGCGAGCCTGATCTTCAGAAAGCTTGAACGTACCATCTTCCTGAATAGCGTAGCGTGGATCATCAATCAGCTGGATCAGCGGCTCGATGTCTTTCGCTGGCCAGTTACGCTCCATCAGCTGACGGCGCGCAGTCGCAGGATCAGGTGCTGTGCGAATAAGATGAATAACATCATCAATGTTGGCAGTCGCAACAGCCAAACCTACGAGAACATGAGCACGATCACGCGCTTTGTTCAGAAGGAACCGGGTCCGTCGACCAATAACCTCTTCACGGAAAGCAATGAACGCTTTCAGCATATCCTGCAGAGCAAGCTGCTCAGGACGGCCACCATTCAGAGCCACCACGTTACAGCCAAAGCTCTGTTGAAGCTGAGAGTAACGATAGAGCTGGTTCAGGATAACATCAGGAACCGCATCACGCTTCAGCTCAATAACAACGCGCATGCCACGACGATCTGATTCGTCGCGAATGTCAGAGATGCCCTCAATCCGCTTTTCACGAACAAGCTCTGCGATCTTTTCGATCATAGAGGATTTGTTCACCTGATAAGGGATTTCAGTGACAATCAATGCCATACGGCCTGAGCGAATTTCTTCCGTCTCAACCCGGCTGCGCATAAGAACGGAACCACGTCCGGTCTCATAGGCTGATTTGATGCCAGCACGGCCAAGAATAATACCACCGGTCGGGAAGTCCGGACCCGGGATAATCTCCATCAACTCTGGCAGAGTGATTTCAGGGCGCTCGATCATTGCGATCGTGCCATCAATCACTTCACCCATGTTATGCGGCGGAATATTGGTCGCCATACCAACTGCGATACCACCAGCACCGTTTACCAGCAGATTCGGGTAGCGTGCTGGGAGAACTTCAGGTTCCGTCTCGGAACCATCGTAGTTCTCGTTGAAGTTCACGGTATCTTTGTCGATATCGGAAAGCTGTGTCTGAGCAACTTTTTCGAGGCGACACTCTGTATAACGCATCGCTGCAGCACGGTCACCATCAACCGAGCCAAAGTTGCCCTGCCCATTAATGAGCGGCAGGCGCATGGAGAAATTTTGCGCCATACGAACAAGAGCATCATAAATCGCACTATCACCATGTGGGTGATATTTACCCATAACGTCACCAACGACGCGGGCTGATTTACGGTAGGGCTTGTTCCACTCGTATCCGTTTTCATGCATAGAATACAGAATACGGCGGTGAACCGGCTTCAAACCATCACGAACATCGGGAAGCGCACGGCTCACAATCACGCTCATGGCGTAATCGAGATAGCTGCGCTTCATTTCATCTGTGATAGAGACGGGCCGAATGTCGCTGGGTAGGCCACCTGGTGGTGTACTTAAGTCCTGATCTGCCAAGGATTATTCTCATCAATTTTAAGTCAGAATTCCCAGTCTTTATACCCGATTCAAACCGCAGAACCAAACGCCACAAGCCCTGAAAAGGCACCTAATAACAACTACCTTACCCCACGGCCCCACCGACCACTGGTTATTAGCCTTTCTACGCAGTTTCGTTGCTCAAAAGCCTCGCTCTTCCTCATAAAAATACTAAGCCATACGCAGGCAGTGCAAAATCCTATCAAACTCTTGCCAAATACAACATTGTCTGTTAGCGCCCTCTCAAGAACCGCAGAAATGCGGGTAAAACGCCCAAAGTTGGGCTAACATCACACACAAGGTAAAGCGCAATGCTCATTGAGTTCCTCATCAATGCATTTGCCATGCTGTTTGTCACCATTGACCCGATTGGCCTGGCGCCGATTTTTCTGGCAGTAACCGCCGGGGCAAGCAGTGTTGAGCGCCGTCAGATCGCGATTAAAGCCGTGATCATTTCTGGCATCACGCTTCTGGCATTTTTCTTTGCCGGACGCCAGCTTCTGGAAGTTCTCGGCATCTCTCAAGCTGCATTTAAGGTTGCAGGCGGCCTTCTACTCTTCATCATTGCAACTGAGATGGTGTTCGAACATCGCCAAAAGCGTAAAGCTGAAAGTGCGGAAAAGGTTGTCGAACAGGAAGACCTGTCTCAGACAGCTGTGTTCCCACTGGCTATTCCGCTCATTGCAGGTCCGGCAACTATCTCTGCAATCATCCTACTCGCCGGGCAGGCGCCGGGTTTCGCAGGCCAGATGAGCCTGATCGCAGTCCTCCTTTCTGTGCTTGCACTCAGCTTCTTTGTGTTTCTACTGGCAGCGCGCATCGATAAACTGCTCGGCTCCACAGTTCAGCTCATCATCACCCGTCTTTTTGGTGTGATCCTTGCCGCGCTGTCCGTTCAGTTCGTTGCAGACGGCATCTTCTCGTTAATCGAGATGCATTCATAATTCAGGCGAGCGCCCATACCTCTTGTGGGCGCTCTTCTCTCCAAATGAGTTAAAGCTTGCAGTCCCAAATCCCCTTCGTAAAGTCACCCTTGTATTTTACGGAGGATTCGAATGGCTGCCCACGGCTCAAAAAAAGTGATTTTCGCCGCCCTTGCTGGCAACACACTCATTTCAATCACCAAATTTGCTGCCGCAGCCTATACCGGGTCTGCCGCAATGCTGTCCGAAGGCATTCACTCGCTCGTTGACACAGGGAACCAGGGCCTCCTGCTGCTTGGCATGAAGCGCGCTGAAAAACCTGCAGATGAAAAACACCCGTTCGGATATGGCTCAGAAATTTACTTCTGGGCATTTGTCGTCGCCATCATGATTTTCGCGGTCGGCGCAGGTATTTCGCTCTACGAAGGCATTCAGAAAATCCTCAATCCTCACCCGATTGAATCTGCCCTGATCGCTTATATCGTTCTTGGACTCGCAATCATTTTTGAAGGCTGGGCCTGGATGGTCGCCTACAAAGAGTTCAAAAAAACCAAAGGCAAACGCCCTTTCCTTGCCGCCGTACGCGACAGCAAAGACCCAACAGTTTTCACAGTGCTTTTCGAAGATACAGCCGCAATGCTCGGCCTGCTCGTAGCACTTGTCGGCATCTACGGAGCTCAAGCTTTTGGCATCGCATGGCTGGATGGAGCAGCATCTGTCGTAATTGGCCTAATCCTCGCAGGCACGGCCTTTGTTCTGGCACTGGAAACCAAAGGCCTCCTCATCGGCGAAAGCGCTTCTGACGAACTTGTTGCCTCCGTCCGCGAAATTCTACAGGCACCAGCAGCCGTAAAAGGCGTGAATGAAATTCGCACCCTGCACCTGGGCCCAAATGACGTCCTTCTCGCAGCCTCGCTGGATTTCGAAGACGCTCTGACAGCAGGCGCAGTTGAAGAAGTCATCTTCTCACTGGAAGACACGATCAAACGGGCACAACCATTGATCGGACGCGTATTCCTTGAGGTTCAGGCTGCACGCGATCATCAGATTCTTGAGGGCGAGTAATTTGTCCGCCTAGTGACTCACAAATTAGACCCTTAAGAAGCTTACATACTAAGAATTTTGGAGCAGACAATGACCATACTTGTAACAGGCGGCTGCGGATATATTGGAAGCCACATGACGTGGTGTCTTCACGACGCAGGAGAGGATTTTGTCGTCATAGACAATCTGTCCACGGGCTTCGATTGGGCCATCCCGCAGAGCACCAAGCTTTACGAAGGCGAAATCACAGACCTTGATCTGCTCCAGACAATCTTCCGCAACCACGACATCTCTGCGGTCATTCACTTCGCGGGCTCAATTATCGTCCCAGAATCCGTCTCTAACCCATTGAAATATTATGAGAATAACACAGCAGCCTCACGCGCATTAATTGAAGCCTGTGTGAAGAGTGGCATCAAGCATTTCATCTTCTCATCAACCGCAGCGGTTTATGGTGATCCAGAAGTTATTCCAGTTTCTGAAGACACCCCTCTAACCCCCTTAAGCCCTTACGGCACCTCAAAGTTGATGACAGAACTTATGCTGCGCGATACGGCCGCCGCCCACGAGTTCAAATACACGGCTCTACGCTATTTTAATGTGGCAGGCGCTGATCCGGAAGGTCGCACTGGCCAGTCCACCAAGAATGCGACACATCTGATCAAAGTGGCCTGCGAAGCTGCCCTCGGTAAGCGTACCCATCTCGGCATTTTTGGCGATGATTTCGACACACCAGATGGGACTGGAGTGCGCGATTACATCCACGTTTCCGACCTCGCAAGCGCACATTACCTCGCCCTAAAACGCCTGCGCGATGGCGGAGATAGCATTATCATGAACGCAGGCTACGGTGACGGCTACTCAGTCCTTCAGGTCATCGACGCTGTGAAAGCCGTATCAGACGTTAATTTTGAGGTGAAAAAAGAGCCGCGCCGTGCTGGCGACTCTCCAAAAGTTGTCGCAGACAACTTCAGAATCATGAGCAATCTGGAATGGAAGCCTCGCTTTGATGATCTGCCAACAATCGTAAAGCATGCGCTGGATTGGGAGAAAAAGCTCCAATTCAAAAACAGTCTTTAGACGCTATTGCGCCGGCTGACTCCTCAGTCGGCACACTTTTCTGCGAAGCACTAAACGCTTCATCTATGGGATACGGATAACACGATCTCCGGGCTGAATACCCAATTCAGCCGCGCGCCCAGCCACCACCTCTAAAACATATTGAGCAGGCAAACCGGAAGGGATAATCTCTTCCGAGTACGGCACTGTGTTCGCAGCAATACTTTTAACTTTATAATCAGACCCGATGAAAATGATATCGAGCGAAGTCGGCGTATTCTTCATCCAAAAGTACTGAAGACCCGACTGCGGGAAAATGAACAGCATCCCCTGATCAGCTGTCAGATCCGTTCGGCCCATCAAGCCTTGAGCCCTGTCATCAGGCGTTTCAGCGACCTGAACTTGGAACTCATGCGTTCCATTGACACTACGCACTTCAAGAATTTCAGTTCTCATACCCGCAGCAACCGTCGATGTCATACCCAGCAAAACAAAAATGAAAGCAATTCGAAGAACCGTCATATAGCCCTAAACCTCGTTTTCTTTAGCTTTGAGCCAAAGAAAAACCCTTGGCAAGTCACCAAGGGCTTAAAACTAGCAAATCTCAGGAATGTGATCTGAAAATGGTAAGACTCTCGTCAGTGCGATGCCGGAATGTGAGTACCACTCCCGACAGGCCGAACTTCCGCAGCCATCTTGCCTTTCGGCCCATCACCAAAGCGCACCTGCACCTTTTGCCCAGGCCGCAACTCAGTAATACCGAAACGACGTAGCGTTTCCATATGAATGAAGATATCTTCCGTGCCTTCGCCGCGCGTCAGGAAACCAAAGCCCTTGACCCGGTTAAACCATTTTACTTCCGCGTCGATAAAGCTACCCTCTGGCGTCACCTGCACGTGCGTCCGAGACGGTGGCAGCTGAGAAGGATGAACCGCATAACTCTCATCCATGGAAAGAATGCGCATCGCCTGCAATCCGCGCGGACGATTAAGCACCTCGCAAACAACACGCGCGCCTTCATACGCCGTCTGATAGCCGTCCCTGCGCAAGCATGTAACATGCAACAAGACGTCAGGCAGATCGTCTTCCGGCTCTACAAAACCATAGCCTTTACCAATATCAAACCACTTGATTGTTCCTGCCACTTGAAGAACATCTAAGGCTGTATCGTCAACCAGGTCCTCGACAGAGCCTAACTGAGGCGCCGTTTTTACCACCATGATGAATGCCCCGAAATTTGCCGCATCTGAAATGTAACGCTCGATCAAAACCGAACACCACTTGATTCCACAAAAAGAATATCATTACGCCCGACGGCAAAAAGGTAAAAAATTAACAAAGAGCTAAATGATCCCCCATTGATTTGGTTAGTGTTGTCCTATCAACACCATTTACCTGAAGTTTGGAGGGGGTATAGCTAACACTACTGAAGATTTTATCCCATGAATCCCCGCGTTACTTTCAAAGTCTCCGCTTGTCATCAGATACACACTATTGCGGAGCATACCTTGCATATTCAGAATTCAGAAATACTAGGCACCCTTCCCTCCTAGCTTTTTTCGCGCTAGCTTCGGCCAACTTCAACCTCTGCTGGTTCCCACTTCATAGAGCCAATCCCATAAAAGAAAGAGTTCGACATGCGTTATCTACACACCATGGTCCGCGTTAAAGATCTTGATGAATCCCTAAAGTTTTATTGCAGTATCTTTGGGCTGGAAGAAGTTCGCCGTCACGAAAGCGAAGCTGGCCGCTTCACGCTTGTCTTCCTGGCTGCGCCTGAAGACAAAGAAAGCTTCAGCGCATCTTCCGCACCAGCACTCGAGCTAACATACAACTGGGATCCGGAAGAGTACGCCGGAGGTCGCAACTTCGGCCACCTCGCTTATGAAGTCGACAATATCTATGAGACCTGCGAAAAGCTTCAAGCCTCTGGGATCACAATCAACCGACCACCACGCGACGGCCGTATGGCATTCATTGTTTCTCCAGATGGAATTTCCATTGAGCTTTTGCAAAAAGGTGAAAGCCTTGAACCAGCTGAGCCATGGCTCTCCATGGGCAACACCGGCAGCTGGTAATTTCAGCACAAGTATTTCAGCGCCTCAATTTCAATTGAGGCGCTGAAATCTAACAATAATTAAGAAAAGAATAGACCAAATCCATATTTGTGGATTGTTTGAATTATAAAATTTTAAGCACTAGACAATATCCTACTGAAAACTTATAAGCCTCCTCACAGCGCGCCACATTGCGCAAATGCTGTAGTGTGCGCCCATCGTCTAGCGGTTAGGACGCCGCCCTTTCACGGCGGAAACAGGGGTTCGATTCCCCTTGGGCGTACCAATTCTCTCCTTTAATTTATTTGTTTTGCTAGCATCGCATCTTTATGCGCTGTTTCTCTATTATTTTGAGAGCAAGCACTGACGACACATCTCTGCAAACAAGCTCTCCAATCCCCATAGCTGCAACCAATCCATTTAAGCCCGAGTAAAGTCGCAAGGTAAGACCCTTACCCGCATCACCCTCTGATCAGGACCTCACGCCGGAACACAAAAAAGCCCGGTAGTGAACCTGCGCTCACTCCGGGCCATCTTGAATTACATGCTTGGCTTAGAACGGAATTTCGTCGTCCATTCCACCGCCGAAGCCGCCAGATGGTGCTTGGCCACCACCGCCGCCACCGCCGAAGCCGCCGCCCTGATTGCTGGAGCCACCACCACCAAAGCCACCGCCCTGGTCGTATCCGCCGCCACCGCCGCCGCTGCCGCCGAAGCCTCCGGACTGGCCACCCTGGCCGCCTGCACCACCGCCTTCGCCGCGACCATCAAGCATAGTCAGCGTAGAGTTGAAGCCCTGCAGAACAATCTCGGTGGAGTATTTATCCTGGCCGCTCTGGTCCTGCCATTTGCGAGTTTGCAACTGACCTTCGATGTAAACCTTGGAGCCTTTGCGCAGGAATTGCTCGGCAACCTTTGCAAGACCTTCATTAAACACAACAACACGGTGCCATTCGGTCCGCTCACGGCGCTCGCCGCTGTTACGGTCACGCCAGCTCTCCGAAGTAGCGATACGCAAGTTGACGATCGGACGACCGTCCTGCGTACGGCGAATTTCCGGATCTGCGCCCAAATTTCCAACCAAAATGACTTTATTGACGCTACCGGCCATTGAATTACTCCTAAGTCTGAACCCACCCAAAGTTTAAGCGAGTTAAGTTGGCAAGTAACCTATGCTCCGCGCTCTACAATTCAAACAGACTTTCTCAAACCCGCGGTGGTTGTCCACATTTCCTAGGCTTTCAGTCGGAATATCAGGCGCCCGCAAGCAAGGCTCTCTGCTCGTTCTATTTTTGTTCCGATACAATGCCTTGCAAAACTGCCAAGTTCAACTCTCAATTTTTCTAAAAGACAAATTTACGAGAGCAAACTCAAAAAGGCTTGCTCCTTAAAATTGTTCCGTTTATGTTCCACCTGATTTCCAGCGCTCATTCTCCTGCATTTTGAGGATCGCGCCCAGACCTGTTTTGCTTTTTATATGCGAACTCGGTATCCGTGATAAAGGACAGTTCCATGGCGAAGTCGCCAACACATGACACACAAAATACTCCCGCGCGCGCAGACCTTATGAAGCAGATCACTGTACGTGGCGCTCGCGAACATAACTTGAAGAATGTGGACCTGGATCTTCCACGAGACAGCCTGATCGTCATGACAGGCCTGTCCGGCTCAGGCAAATCCTCTCTTGCCTTCGATACGATTTACGCTGAAGGGCAGCGCCGCTACGTTGAAAGCCTGAGCGCTTACGCCCGCCAGTTCCTTGAAATGATGCAGAAACCGGACGTAGATCAGATCGACGGCCTGTCACCTGCAATCTCCATTGAACAGAAAACAACCTCCAAAAACCCACGTTCCACAGTCGGCACAGTCACAGAAATCTATGACTACATGCGCCTTCTGTTCGCGCGCGTAGGCATTCCATACTCTCCGGCAACGGGCCTTCCAATTGAAAGTCAGACCGTCTCCCAAATGGTAGACCGTATTCTGACATTAGAAGAAGGAACCCGCCTTTACCTGCTGGCACCAATCGTGCGTGGCCGCAAAGGTGAGTATAGAAAAGAACTCGCTGAGCTCATGAAAAAGGGCTTCCAGCGCGTAAAAGTTGACGGCGAGTATTATGAAATCGCCGATGCGCCCGCTCTGGATAAGAAGTTCAAACACGATATTGATGTCGTTGTTGACCGTATCGTTGTGCGCGAAGATATGGCTGGCCGCCTGGCAGATTCTCTGGAAACCGCACTAGAGCTGGCTGAAGGCCTCGCTACTGTTGAGTTTGCAGATCAGCAGGATGAAAAAGGCAAAGCAAAGCAGCTCATTTTCTCTGAAAAGTTCGCTTGCCCGGTCTCCGGCTTCACCATCCCGGAGATTGAACCGCGTCTGTTCTCGTTCAACAACCCGTTTGGCGCATGCCCGACTTGCGATGGTCTCGGCACAAAACTGGCGTTTGAAGCCGAACTCGTTGTACCGGACCAAACCCTGTCCCTTCGAGGCGGCGCGATCCTGCCATGGTCAAAAACCGGCTCAACCTCTCCTTATTACACGCAAACACTGGAAGCATTGGCCAAGCATCATAAGCAGCCAATGACCAAAGCCTGGAAAGACCTTCCGGAAGACTTCCGCAATGCGGTGCTATTCGGAACCGGCAACACAAAAGTGCAGTTTGTTTATGATGACGGCACCCGCTCTTACAAAACCGAAAAGCCATTCGAAGGCGTTGTCGGCAACATCGAGCGGCGCTGGCGTGAAACAGATTCTCAGATGGTGCGCGATGAGCTCTCACGCTACCAATCCGACCATGCTTGCGATGCTTGTAAAGGCTACCGCCTCAAGCCTGAGGCTCTTTGCGTCAAAATAGCAGATCGCCATATAGGCGAGATCACAGCCCTTTCCATCAAAACCGCACATGACTGGTTCTCCAGCATTGATGAAAAGCTCTCCGATAAACAAAACGAAATCGCATATCGCATCCTCAAGGAAATCCGTGAGCGCTTGAAGTTCCTCAACGATGTTGGTCTGGAATACCTTTCCATGGACCGCTCTTCCGGAACCTTGTCTGGTGGTGAGAGCCAACGTATTCGCCTGGCCTCCCAGATCGGTTCCGGCCTGACCGGTGTGCTTTACGTTCTGGATGAACCATCAATCGGCCTGCATCAGCGCGACAATGCCCGCCTTCTGGAAACCCTGAAACACCTGCGCAACCTGGGCAACACAGTCATTGTGGTAGAACACGACGAAGATGCCGTCCTCACCGCGGATTACGTGGTAGATGTGGGTCCGGGCGCAGGCATCCACGGCGGACAGGTTGTTGCCAAAGGCACTCCAGATGAAGTGATGGCCAATCCGGCCTCCCTCACCGGCAAGTATCTTTCCGGCAAAATGAGCATTCCGCAACCAGATGAGCCGCGCAAGATTGACAAGAACCGTCAGATCAAGGTGTTCGGCGCACGCGGCAACAACCTCAAAGACGTGAATGCAACCATCCCGCTTGGCACATTTACCTGCGTAACCGGCGTATCTGGTGGCGGCAAATCCACATTCCTGATCGATACTGTCTACAAGGCAACCGCTCGTCGCCTCAATGGCGCACGCGACAACCCTGCTCCGCATGACCGGATTGAAGGCCTGGAGCGTCTGGACAAAGTCATCGACATTGATCAGTCCCCTATTGGCAGAACGCCGCGTTCCAACCCGGCAACCTACACAGGCGCCTTCACTCCAATCCGGGAGTGGTTTGCAGGCATGCCGGAAGCGAAAACGCGCGGCTACGCGCCAGGCCGCTTCTCCTTCAACGTAAAAGGCGGACGCTGCGAAGCCTGTCAGGGTGACGGTGTTATCAAGATCGAGATGCACTTCCTACCTGATGTGTATGTCACCTGTGATGTTTGTAAGGGCAAGCGCTACAATCGCGAGACACTGGAAGTTCAGTTCAAGGGCAAATCCATTGCAGATGTACTGGACATGACCGTTGAAGAAGCAGCAAGCTTCTTCTCTGCCGTGCCATCCATCCGCGACAAAATGGAAACCCTCGCCCGTGTGGGCCTCGGCTACATCAAGGTCGGCCAGCAGGCGACCACATTGTCCGGCGGTGAAGCACAACGTGTGAAACTGGCAAAGGAACTTTCCAAACGCTCAACTGGCCGTACGCTCTATATTCTGGACGAACCAACAACCGGTCTCCATTTCCACGATGTCGCCAAGCTGCTCGATGTCCTTCATGAGCTGGTCGATCAGGGCAACACAGTCCTCGTGATCGAACACAATCTGGAAGTGATCAGAACCGCAGACTGGATCCTTGACCTTGGCCCTGAAGGCGGGGACGGCGGCGGAACCATCGTCGCAACCGGCCGCCCAGAGGATGTGGCAGAGGTACCAGAGAGCTATACGGGACACTTCCTCAAGGAATTGTTTGAAAGGCGAAGCGCCAACAAGCTGGACGCCGCAGAATAAAAACCAAATGACCGGGCTCTGTCCCGGTCATTTTTTTGCAAAGACCACCACCCCAACAGTCTCTTTCCGCGAAAACAACACAAAATACCAACTGGCGCCGAGCCTCTGCAAACCCCACCCAAAGCCGGCGACACATTGAGATATGATTAAGTTTTCAGCACCAACTGCCTAAAAACAGCACTCCCAGCCCTTCAGGTATGCAGATTTGTGCCGCAAATCACAAAATTACCGCACTGCACAATCGTTAATTTTAGCATTTATGTCGTTTTGAAGAATGGTAGCGCCATCATTTGCCATAATGCCATGCATTTTTTGCATATCGGACATGCGAAATGATGTGATGCACAATTGGAAAGTCTTTTGTATAAACCAACTCAAGGCCGCTGAGGAACTCCTCCCAATTAAACCTCGGCAGCCTAACATACAATCCTCAGGCAGCACCTCCTCCCAAGCTGCTTGATGGTTCTAAACAGAGATTTCCTCCCAGTTCTCTGTTTACTAGCTTCGCCCGTCGTTCCTCCCATCGACGGGCGTTAGCTGTTTTAAGGGCCTATTTTCCTCAAAACTGCCTATCGTCCTCAGTAAAGCAATCACACAAAAGAAAAGCGCACCAGCCTCGCTGATACGCTCTCCAAATCATCACTGCTTTACGCACATCACTGCGCAACTCTCATCACCAGATCACCTGCCTGATGGGTTTTCCAAATCAGCGCTGGTCATATTCAGCCACTTAGTCATATGCAGAATATCCGGCGGCTTGCCATTACTCAGGCGCCAGCTGTCTACCACCCATGGAATTTCAGTCGTTGTATCCACCACAACAGCTGAAGCATGCGGATACTTACCATCAAGGAAGAAACCACGAGAGGCAGGCCGCGCCGCACGGTGGTATTTGAGCCAACCCTGAGAACCCGCATAAACCAGCAGGCTTGTCGTGTTGGTCGCCTCGTCAATGCAATCCATCTGCCCTTTAACGTTGCCATTACCCATATCCAGCCCACCAATATCATTGGATGACCCAACCACAGGCCCAACACGATTTTCTTGCCACTGCACCGCTTTGGAAATTGCAGCGCGTTCTGCCTCAGGGCTTCGATGCCCTCGCTTCAAAATCGTGCGTAATCGCTGTTTGTCTTTCTGGCTAAACGTCACAGCCGTGCGATATTCGCAGCCGAAACCATGACAGATGTACAGTGTGTCACCTTTGTTTTCGATGCCACCCATCTGAGTATACCAGGTACTTGGCTTTCTATTAATTTGACTCATGCACGCAGTTAGCCCAATTGCGCCAACTGCAATCACGAAGGCCTGAGAAATTTTCTTCAGTTTCTTATTTGAAAAATACATGTGTTTTTGTGAATCACTTTGCACAACCATGGAAGATTGATGGCCTAAATGATTGAACTGAGCAAGTTCAGAGGCTAAGCAATTCGCAAGCAATAAACACTTAGGCTTCATCAGACGCTTTGGCGCAACAGAAGCCCAGTCGATTGGATAGGAAATGACGAAGCAGCCCATACACGTGGTTGGCGGCGGCCTGGCAGGCTCCGAAGCAGCATGGCAGATCGCAGAAAAAGGCCTGAAGGTCGTTCTGCACGAAATGCGCCCGACACGTGAGACCGATGCACACAAAACAGATGGCCTTGCAGAACTGGTGTGCTCCAACTCATTCCGTTCTGACGATGCTGAAAACAATGCCGTTGGCCTGCTTCATGCTGAGCTGCGTGCCGCTGGCTCCCTGATCATGAGATGCGCAGATGCCAACAAAGTGCCTGCTGGCGGCGCACTGGCCGTGGACCGCGATGGATTTTCCCAAGCTGTACAAGCCGCGCTGGAAGGCCACGAGAACGTAGAGATCCTCCGCGAAGAAGTGACTGAAATTCCATCAGCAGAAAGCGGTCAGTTTATTCTTGCAACCGGCCCGCTCACATCTCCAGCTCTTTCCGAGCAGATCCTGCAAGCAACCGGCGAAGACTCCCTCGCCTTTTTTGATGCGATTGCACCGATCATCCACACTGAATCCATCAATATGGACAAGGCATGGTTTCAGTCTCGCTACGACAAAGTCGGCCCGGGCGGGACAGGTAAAGATTACATCAACTGCCCAATGGATAAAGAGCAATACGAAGCCTTTATCGATGCACTGATCGGCGGCGAAAAGACCTCTTTTAAGGAATGGGAAGAAAACACGCCTTACTTTGATGGCTGCCTTCCAATTGAAGTGATGGCAGAACGTGGCCGCGAAACTCTGCGCCACGGCCCAATGAAACCAATGGGCCTGACCAATGCCCATCAGCCAGACATCAAGGCCTACGCTGTGGTGCAGCTGCGTCAGGACAATGCCCTTGGCACGCTTTACAACATGGTTGGTTTTCAGACCAAACTGAAGTACGGCGCTCAGGCAGAAATTCTTCGCATGATCCCGGGTCTGGAAGAAGCTCAGTTTGCCCGCCTCGGCGGCCTGCATCGCAACACCTTCCTCAATTCACCGCGTCTTCTCGATGATCAAATGCGCCTCAAAGCTCTGCCACACGTGCGTTTCGCAGGTCAGATCACCGGCTGTGAAGGTTATGTGGAATCCACCGCTGTTGGATGTTTGACAGGTCTGTTTGCAGCTCATCAGGCACTTGGAACCGACATCGCACCTCCGCCAGTCACAACTGCATGCGGTGCAATCGTCAACCATATCACGGGTGGTCACATCGATCGCGAAGATGGCTCCGGCCCGCGTTCCTTCCAGCCAATGAACATCAACTTCGGCCTCCTGCCTCCCCTGGACGAAATGCCGAAGCATCCGGAAGGCAAGCGCCTGCGCGGGAAAGAAAAGACCCGCCTTAAAAAGCAGGTTATGGCCAAGCGTGGTCTGGATGACTTTAAAGCATGGGTCGCGAACGTCTAACGCGCATGCAGCATGCTATTAGAGACAGGAAAGGCCGGAAACTCCGGCCTTTTTCTATTTCCGCGAAAGTTTGGTGAGGCGACGAGATGTCCGCCACATATGCCAGACACGGCGCATATGCGGCGCCCCACCGCAAACCTGCAGCGGCTCAAAACTGTCTTTGTCTGCCTCGTTGAAAAACAACTCCACCTGAAACACAGGCAAGAACGCTGGCAGCACTGACGGATCAATCCCTTCCAACGCACTCTCACAATCATCGAGATGCTTTTTGCTCAGCTCCACCATTTCTTCAAAAGCCGCCCAGACAGCATCATTTGAACGGTTCCCTCGCAAGGCATTGGCATCCACACCGTGTCGTTCCATCACATCTTTGGGAAGGAACTGCTGGTGCCGCGAGGCCTGCCACGCGAGCGTCTGCATCAAGCCAGAGAGAGCATAAGCCACCCCTCCATGCCCACTGGCATCAGAAAGCTGGCGATCAGCTGGTTTTCCGCTCAATATCATAGAGGCCAGCAAAACCACTGTAGAGCTGGTCTCCCCGCAATACCCCTCCAGATCATTGATGGTTGGCATTGGATCGGAATAAAGGTCAAACCGGCGCGCAGAAATCAGGTTGAGGAACGGCTCTCTTGGTAGCTTATGATGCTCAATCGTCTCAATGATCGCCTGCGCAACCGGGTTGTGCATCACATCGCCATGATCAGTTCCACTCAGCGCATCATGCCACCATTGCAGGCGAATTTCTCCGGGCATCGGCTCATTGACCAGTTCTCGGATACGCGCAATCTCACAGGCAAAGGCGTAAAGGGCAATCAAACTCGGACGCGCAATGATCGGAGCATACAATGTGCTCAGGTAACGCTCGTAGGAGAAGCGTTTTACGAAATCATTACAGTGGTCATAGGCCTGGCTCATAGCTGGGTTCCACGCTTCTTTTAAACGTCTTCAACTGCAATAAACACGGCTGCCACAGCTCGGTCTTCACCAAGAAGCACATTGTATGTGCGCACAGCAGCACCAGTGGACATGCTATCGACCATGATGCCCTTCTCACGAAACGGCCCCTTACGAGACTCCGGAAATGGCTTCAGCTCGTCACCAGCACCAATCAACAGCACTTCAATATCGTCAGACTCTGCAAGGATTTGCGCCAGTGCCTCATCCGTAACTTCATCAAAGCTGGTTGGCGCCCAACCATAAACACCAGATGGCACACACATCAGCGATCCACGATGAGACATATCGGCAAATCGAAAGCCGCCATTTCCGTAGGCGTCGATTTGAACCATGCTTGGATAATGCGCATCCCGCACTTCCAAAGGCTCTCCACGTTTTCCCATAGTGTCCTCCAATGGCTATTTTCGCCCAGTGTACGCGCAAATTGATAGCCTCTGTTTAATTACACGCGAAAGAATGTCCAATAGAAAATGGGGCTGACCACAATTGTAGTCAGCCCCATCTAAAACATTAGCTGTTTCCGCTAGTTAAGCAGATTTTGCAGGAGATGTTTCATCGTCTTTCTTGTCAAACACGCTGGTGCGAAGCTTCATGAGCATCAGCAACGGAGAGGCAAGGAAGATAGAAGAGTAAGTCCCGATCACGATACCGAAGATCATCGCCAGCACGAAGGACTGGATCACTTCACCGCCCAGGAAGTACAATGCAAACAGCGCGAGCAAAGTGGTCACGGATGTCATTGTTGTACGGGACAGGGTCTCGTTGATGGACTTATCAAGCAGCTCTTCCAGAGAAAGACGCTTGTAACGACGCAGGTTCTCACGAATACGGTCATAAACAACCACCGTATCGTTGAGTGAGTAACCGATAATCGTCAGCACCGCCGCAATACTGGACAGCGTAAAGTCCAGCTGCAACACCGCAAACAATCCAACCGTCAGCAGGATATCATTGAAGGTGGTGATGATCGCGCCAACTGCGAACTGCCATTCAAAGCGGAACCAGATGTAAAACATGATCATCAGCAAGGCAGACCCGACCGCCAGCGTTCCTGCATAAGCAAGCTCACCGGAGACTCGAGGTCCAACCACTTCAGTTCTGCGGAATTCATATCCATCGGTAAAGGCACCACGGACACTCTCAACCACATCCTGCTGAGCGCTTTCACCTTCACCCTGAGATTCAATGCGGATCAGAACTTCGGTAGGACTACCGAACTCCTGCACCTGCACATCACCCAGATCAAGACCACCAAGGGTCCGGCGAATTTCAGAAAGGTTCGCAGGACCGCTTGTGGACTGCAGCTCGATCAGCGTCCCGCCCTTAAAATCGATGCCGTAATTCAGGCCGATTGTCAGGAACAGCACAATGGAAAGAACTGCCGTAATTCCAGAAAACGGAAAACTCAACACCCGCCAATGCATAAAGCGGAAGTTGGTCTGCTCCGGAACAAGTCTAAGAAGTTTCATAGGGTCATGCTCCGAGTTAGATTGGCAGTTTGGATGGACGCTTACGCTTCACCCATACAGAGATGAGGAAACGAGAGATAGTAAACGCAGAGAACACTGTGGTGAAGATCCCGATCATCAGCGTTACGGCGAACCCTTTAACAGGACCGGAACCGATGAAGAACAGGATCACAGCCACAATCAGCGTTGTGATGTTTGCATCCAAAATGGTGCCAAGCGCACGCTTAAAGCCCGCATCAATCGAACCAATAGCGGAACGACCAGCGCGTGCCTCTTCACGAATGCGCTCATAAATCAGCACGTTGGCATCAACCGCCATACCAATTGTCAAAACAACACCCGCAATACCCGGAAGGGTCAGCGTTGCCTGAAGCGTGGTGAGCACACCAAAGATCAGGAACACGTTGGAAGCGAGCGCAAGGTTCGCGATGATCCCGAACTGGCCGTAAGCCAGCAGCATGAAGATCACCACCGCTGCCGCTGCAACGATGGAAGCAACTTTACCGCTATCAATGGAATCCTGACCAAGGCCCGGACCAACTGAACGCTCTTCAACCACATCCA
Organism: Pseudovibrio sp. Ad13; assembly: GCF_001623225.1. Lineage (NCBI taxonomy): Bacteria > Pseudomonadati > Pseudomonadota > Alphaproteobacteria > Hyphomicrobiales > Stappiaceae > Pseudovibrio > Pseudovibrio sp. Ad13. Next base: position 643,086 of record NZ_LMCC01000013.1, read on the forward strand.
GACGCGCAGGAAGCGCACCAGCACGCAGCAGAACAGCAAGGTCATTCGCACCATCAACAGTGAAGCTGCCGGAAATCTGACCAGAACCACCTGTAATTGGCTGGCGGATAACCGGAGCGGTGATCACTTCGTCATCCAGCACAATCGCGAAGGGACGACCAACATTTGCGCGGGTCACATCCGCAAAGACGCGGGCACCGGCAGTGTTGAAGCGGAAGTTCACAACAGGCTCGTTTGTCTGCTGGTCAAACGCAACAGAAGCATCCTGCAGCTCTTCACCCGTCAGCAACGGGTTTTCATCCAACAGGTATGGCTGGCCATCAGAACCCTCAACAACCATCGTGCCTGCTGGCGGACGGCCTTGAAGTGCCTGTGACGCACTCATTTCCTGACTAACAAGATGGAACGTTAGCTGCGCGGTTGCACCAATGATATCCTTCAGACGCTGAGGGTTGGATTCACCCGGCGCTTCAACAAGGATTCGGTCAGTGCCCTGACGCTGAATGGAAGGCTCAGTCGTGCCGAGTTCATCAACACGGCGACGGATAACCTCAATGGACTGCCTCACAACGGAAGCGAGGCGCATGTCCAGACCTTCCTCGGAGAAAGCCATGCGGAACAGGCCGTCACCTTGAGGTTCAAGAACAAATTCGTTAACCGCTGCACCACCGAAAACGCCGGAGTTAAGCGGGTTTACCAGTTCTACAAGGCGCTGTTCAGCCTCATCGAAGCGTGCATTATCACGAATACGAACCTGAACGCCGTCTCCCTGAATACCCAGACCGGTGTAGCCGATACGTGGGTTCTCGCGCAGGGCCCGGCGGATATTTCCAACCAGCTGACGGAACTGTTTTTCTTTGTAATCTTCCTTATCAACCTCATAGAGCAGATAAGCACCGCCCTGAAGGTCAAGACCGAGAACAATCTGGCGCTTAGGCATAAAATCCGGCCAGGATTGAACGGTACTTGCCGGGAAGAAGTTCGGCAATGTTGTAAAGATACCGCCCAGCACCACGACGATAATCAGGGCGATTTTCCAACGCGCGAAATGAAGCATGAGTATATGCCCGGTCCTAGAATAGGCAGACCGCTCTCACTGCGGCGATTGCCGAAACAGGAAAGCGGTCTGAAACTACAGGTATCAAGGCGCGATTATTCGCCGTCCTTAACAGGTTCACCTTTGGAGCGAACTTCCTGGATCATGGCACGAGCAATACGCACACGCGTACCTTCAGCAATGTCCACCTGCAGTTCAGCATCATCAACGATCTTAGCAACTTTACCAATCAGACCACCAGAGGTCACAACGGTGTCGCCGCGACGCAGATTGCTCACCATTTCCTGATGAGATTTCATTTTCTGGCGCTGAGGGCGAATGATCAGGAACCACATGATCACGAAGATCAGGACGAACGGCACAATAGACATTACAACGTCTGGCACGCCGCCTGCGGCCTGTGCATAGGCAGGGGTAATAAACATTAGTTTCTCCTTACCACAAATTCCCGAGGAACCTGATGGCGATAATTAAACAATTGGCGAGGTAAACCCCTCCAAAATTGACCTTGGCCCGAAAGAACAAGGATTTTGCGCTGGACTATACAGTCCACTCCAACCTTTTCAAGGCATTGACATGCTAACTGGGACTTTCCCCAAGAGTATTGGACATGATACAGCTGTAAATAGGGATACTTGGCCGCAGATCAAATAGCAGAACCGCCGCTGAGACAATTTTTCACCTAGTGCATTATGCGTAAAGCCTATGCCAGCGCACCTGAGTTAATCACGTAGATACACATGACAACTAAAGAAAATACCTCTGAAGTCGCCCTTCTTACATCCAAGCTGGACGAGATTGTCGCCCTGTTGGCCAGCTCCCTTCCCAAGCCTCCGGTTACTGTCAATTTCGACGAAGCCGATGCCTTTGTATTCCACCCTTCCCCGTTTGAGCTTGCACCTGTACCCAAAGTCAATCGGGTTGATATTAGCCTGCTCAAAGGCGTCGATCACTCCAAGAAAATGCTGATGGAGAATACAAATAGGTTCGCAGAAGGTTTTCCGGCCAATAACGTGCTGTTGTGGGGCGCCAGAGGTATGGGCAAGTCGTCTTTGGTGAAATCTGCTCATGCAGCGATCAATGCAGCACACACAGGCTCTTCAGACATCCGCAAGCTTGTTCTCATCGAGATTCACCGCGAAGACATCGAAGCCCTCCCCACGCTGATGAACGAGCTGTGCGGCAAGCCTTACAACTTCATCATCTTTTGCGACGACCTCTCCTTTGATGGCGACGACACCAGCTACAAGAGCCTGAAAGCAGCTCTGGACGGCGGTATTGAAGGTCGACCAGCAAATGTCCTGTTTTACGCCACATCCAACCGCAGACACCTTCTGCCGCGCGATATGATGGAGAACGAGCGGTCAACCGCGATCCATGCAAGCGAAGCGGTGGAAGAGAAGGTTTCACTTTCTGATCGATTCGGCCTTTGGATCGGCTTCCACAAATGCTCTCAGGATGAGTATCTGGATATGATCTACGGCTACACAGAGCATTTTGGCTTAAAGGTCGAGCAGGAGCAGCTCCGCGCACAGGCGCTGGAATGGTCCACCACGCGCGGCGCGCGTTCTGGTCGTGTCGCATGGCAATTTATTCAGGATCTGGCAGGCCGCCTCAGCCAAACGCTGTCCTGACAAGCAAAAGCGCTCATAAAAAAGCACGCCGCGTGAAGGTCATCAACGCGGCGTGCTCTACCTATGAAAAGAGTTCCAAGAAGAACCCTCCCCCTTTTTATTAGGAACGCGGTAGATGGTTCATAGGATCTACCGGCTTGTTATCCTTACGCAGCTCAAAATGCAGCTGAGGCTGTGTCACGGACCCGGTAGCACCAGCCATGGCAATTGTCTGACCACGGCGTACAGCATCACCACGACGCACCTTCAGCTCTTTGTTGTGCGCATAAGCTGAAACCCAGCCATTATCATGGCGGATCAGCACCAGATTTCCAAAGCCTTTCAGCTCATTACCGGCGTAAACGATGGTTCCGTCTTCCGCAGCTTTAATGTCCGTCCCTGATGGAACAGCCAGATTAATGCCGTCGTTTTTAGACCCACCCGGCTTCACGCCAAAGTCAGAGATAATCCGCCCACGCACCGGCCAGCGGAACGTCGCTTCATCTGCCACAGCAACCTTTGGAGCCTTCGCTGTCGCAACTGGCTGCACAGGCGCTGGCTTGGAAACTTCTGTCGGCTGCAAGCGGACAACATCCGTCTCAGCTTCAGAGATAACCGGAACAATCGGTTTTTGCGGCTTCTGAACACTTGCGGTGTGAACTGGGGTCGGTGCAAGAGAATTGGCAAGCGTGCGCTGTGTCGCAACCGGAGCGGTCACGCGTTGCTGGCTCAACCCTGCCAAAGCGATTCTCTTTGGCTTCGGCACAGCTTGTGTCGCTGTAACACTGGCAACTGAGGCCGGACGCTGTGCAACAGAAGCCCTAGGCTTGCTCTTTGGCACAGCTGAAACGCGCAGAGGAGCAACGCTGCGCGCTGCCTGCCCCGTAACAGGCAAACCGTAAGATGGCTGCGCAGTCGCAGACTGCGGAGCAACAATCGGTGTCAAAGACTGACTGCGATAGGTCGTTGGCTGTTGCTGTGCACGATAGACCTGAGAAGGTGCAGACTGCTGAATTGGCTGAAGCGAAGACGCAGGCACAGCTGCTGCTGGTGCACGCCTTTGCACCGGATAAGCTGCTGGAGGCGCATCACTGTAAACAGGACGCGATCGTTCTCCCACATTGCCCGGAGGAAGCAACGCAGCCGCAATCTTGGTCGCAAACACATCACGAGACTGCCTGGAAGCAGAGCCATTGGCATTCAAAGGCGCAACATACTGCGAAGGAATGGAGGCTGTCGTCTGAGGCTGCTGGCTATTGGACGGCAACACACGAGCGCTGGCTTTCGGCAAGCGGTTCGGTTTACGAACCATCTTCACCGGAATAACAACGGAATCACCTGGCTGCAGCGCAGAACTCACAGTCACGCGATTGGCATGAAGAATTTCGTTCGCCGGCACACGGTATTGCCAGGCAAGACTATCAACATTCTCGTTGGCTTTCAGCGTGACAACGCGGCCACCAACAGCTGTCCACCCAAGCGTGCCATCATTCGGCGCTTTGGCAAGTGCTGCAGGAACCCGAGCGCTCGCGCGCGTGCGCTGGCTCACCGCAACAGGCTGTTTAGAAAATGTCGGCTGCCATGTCTGCTGCGGATACCCGCGCGATTGCGCAGATCCGGTCACAATAGGAGCATTACTTGATGTTGGCGCAGGCAACAAGACACCGCGCTGAACAACAGATTTCGTGCTTGATGATGGAAGTCCGGGCGTCACCACAACGGCAGTTCGAGCCGGAGACGTTGGTTCATCAACATATTCAGACTTGCCAAACCGGTCCACATTGCCACTACAACCAGCAAGACCTGCTGACAGCAAAAACAAGGCTACACCGCGCCGCAATCTGGCTTTCTCACGGGAATGAAACTGCATATCCGCCCTACCCAATACAAATAAAAGGCTAACTGGCGTAAGTTTACTGACAACAGAGTTGATAAAGACTTAATTAAAGCCTCATTCCCCTACAGTTTCGCAGCTATTCCCGGTGTGAGAGAAAGATAGCGGAAACCACCAAGGTCAGTCTCATCAAGACCGCGGCCACCTTTATCATACTGAAACAGGCGGCAAATACCGCTTTCATGCTTGATTGGCGCCAACAAACGCCCTCCTGGCGCAAGGCGGTCGAACAAGAAGCCCGGCACACGGTCCAGCGCACCATTTAAAATAATGCGATCAAACGGGCCGCCATCGTCCTCTTCATCAACAGGCGCCACAAGACCATCTGCATGAATCACGTCGACATTGCTGATCTTGCAGGACCGAAGTCGCTCACGCGCCAGATCAGCCAGTGTCCGGTAGCGCTCCAGCGAGACGATGCGATCACAGATTTTAGAAAGAACCGCGCACTGATACCCGGATCCACTGCCAATCTCCAGCAGGGAATGATCCGGCTTCATTTGCAGAAAATCAGCAACCTTCCCAATCAAGGATGGCTGTGTACTCATCTGCCCGCAATCAATTGGAAATGCACGATCTTCGAAGGCCAGAAATTGCTGACTGGCTGACAGAAATATTCTACGAGGGATAGCTTCAAGAGCCCCCAGAACCTCAAGGTTCCGCACGCCCTCAGATCGCAGCTTCATCACCCATGCCGCTTGCTTGGCAAGGTTCTCATCAAAGCGACCATCTTCATCAGCAAACAGACTGTCTTCCATTTTAAAACACTCCGTCTATCTGCAGTGCAAAACCCGCTGGCGGGCCAGCAAGTTCAAAAGAGCGCACCTTCAAAGGCCACCTCTGCCCTTTGAAGGAAACGCACATATAACCTAAGAACCTGACGTGAACCCGAAGGGCCTCGGCAGGCTCACATCAAATCAGGACTTTTCGAGTGTCTTTTCCAACTGCCCCATCAACTCATCAGCTGTCAGGTTCAGATGCAAAGGCGTGACCGAAATATAGCCCTCTTTCAAAGCATTGATGTCAGTCCCTTCACGCGCACTTGGTACACGATTTTGGAAAGCAAGCCAGTGATATGGATTACCACGGCCATCCTTGCGGCTTTCAATGTAGAGCGAACCCGCATCGCGCTTGCCCTGACGCACAACCTTAACACCTTTAACCATGTCAGGCGCGTCTTTCGGGAAGTTCACGTTCAGCAGCGTGTCAGATGGCAGATTGAATTCCAGCAGGCTGCGGATCACACCAACGGCATGCGCTTCAGCCGTGTCGTAGCTCGGACCGAACTCAGACCCAAAAGCATATGCCTGAGACAGCGCAATGGAACGAACGCCCATCAAAGTGCCTTCCATAGCCGCAGCAATGGTGCCGGAATACGTCACATCATCTGCAATGTTCGCACCCCGGTTGATACCGGAAAGAACCAGATCAGGTGGTGTATCCATGATGGAACGAACCGCCATGATCACACAGTCAGTTGGAGTACCGCGAACCGCGAAGTGACGACTGTCAATTTCGCGGACGCGTAAAGGATCATTCAAAGACAGGGAGTGCGCCACGCCGCTCTGATCAGTTTCTGGTGCAACAACCCAAACATCATCTGAAATCTGCCGCGCAATGCGCTCCAAAACCTCAAGACCCTCAGCGTGGATCCCGTCATCGTTGGTTAGTAAGATACGCATATCGCAGCAATTCCTCATATAAGTCGCGCAGTGCAGCAGAAGAACGCTACCGCCCTTCTGCTGAAAATACGCTTACATCAATTGTTAAGCGCCAATGACTTCAAGGCCATTCATGTACGGGCGAAGAACCTCAGGAACCGTAATTGTTCCGTCTGCATTCTGATAGTTTTCCATCACCGCAATCAGACAGCGCCCAACAGCAAGGCCGGAGCCGTTCAGAGTATGAACGAATTTCAGAGCCTTCTCGCCTTCCACGCGGTAGCGTGCATTCATGCGGCGGCCCTGGAAGTCACCACAAACAGAACAGGAAGAGATCTCGCGGTAAGCATCCTGACCTGGCAGCCAAACTTCAATATCGTAGGTTTTACGAGCACCAAAGCCCATATCACCAACACACAGTGTGACAACACGGTAGTGCAAGCCAAGCAGCTTCAGAACCTTTTCAGCAGACTCACGCATCCGCTCCAACTCTTCCAGAGAGCTGTTCTCATCCGTAATAGAAACAAGCTCACACTTCTGGAACTGATGCTGACGCAGCATACCAGCCGTATCACGACCAGCAGATCCAGCTTCAGAGCGGAAACAATAGGTCAGAGCAGTCATACGCAGAGGCAGGTCTGCCTCAGCAAGCGTCTCGCCAGCAACCACATTCGTCAGCGGAACTTCTGCTGTCGGAATAAGCCAGTGATCATTTGTCGTACGGAACAGGTCTTCAGCAAACTTCGGCAGCTGACTCGTACCGTAAAGCGCATTATCACGCACCAACAGTGGTGGAGAAACTTCGGTGTAGCCGTTTTCCTGCGTGTGCAGATCAATCATGAATTGACCAATCGCACGCTCCAGACGCGCAATCTGACCTTTCAGCAATACAAAACGGGAGCCAGACATTTTAGCAGCGGTTTCAAAGTCCATGCCGCCAAGTTGCTCACCCAGCTCGTAATGTTCTTTCTGCTCAAAGTTGTTACGCGGCTTTTCGCCATGCGTGTGCAGCAAAACGTTGTCAGCCTCATCCGCGCCAAGCGGAACATCCTCATGAGGAATATTGGGGATAACAGCCAAAGCATCCTCAAGCGCAGCGTTCAGCTTGCGCTGTTCCTCTTCGCCGTTCTGGATAAAGCTTTTAATTTCGGCAACTTCAGCCTTCAGGGCCTCTGCTTTTTCCTTGTCGCCCTGGCCCATGGCCATGCCGATTTCTTTGGATGCGGAGTTACGGCGCTGCTGCGCCTCCTGAAGCTTGGTGGTGTGGGAACGGCGCGCATCGTCCAGTTCAACGAGCAGTGCAGCACGTGGCTCTTGGCCGCGTTTAGCGAGAGCTGTATCAAAGCTCTCCTGATTTTCACGAATCCACTTGATATCAAGCATAACTTAGTAACCCCGGCAGGTTTGCCTTCAAATAACCCGCCGGGAAACTCGTAAATCAGGATGGAAGTGAGACTAGGCCTCTTCTTCCGCTTCCTTCTCTTTACGTTTCTTCTCGACGAGCCTTACACAATAGATGGAGACTTCGTAGAGAAGCAGAGTAGGAAGTGCAAGACCGATCTGCGAAATCGGATCAGGAGGTGTTAAAATTGCCGCAGCTGCAAACGCAGCAACAACGGCATATTTCCGCTTACCCTTCAAAGACTCAGAGGTCACAAGACCCGCGCGTCCCATAAGCGTCAAAACAACCGGAAGCTGAAAAACCAGACCGAACGCGAAGATCAGAACCATCACGAAGCTCAGGTACTCACTCACACGCGGAAGCATCTCAATGGACGCTTGCCCGTCCATGCCCATCTGCTGCATGGCAAGGAAGAAGCCCATCGCCATTGGCAGCACAAGGTAATAAACCAGCGACCCGCCAATCACGAACAAAATAGGCGTCGCAACCAGATACGGAATAAAGGCACTGCGCTCGTGCTTATAAAGCCCGGGCGCCATAAACATGTAGATCTGACTAGCAAGAACCGGGAAGGCAATAAACAGCGCTCCAAACAAAGCCAGCTTCATCTGGGTGAAGAACCATTCGTGCGGTGCGGTGTAGATCAGCTTGACTTCAATGCTTTCCCCGGCCGCTGCCGAAAACGGCTCAATCAGGAAGTTGAAGATGTCATTTGAGAAGTAAAAGCAAACCGCAAAGGCAATAGCGATCGCAATCACCGACTTCATCAGGCGGGAACGCAATTCGATCAGGTGCTCAATCAGTGGCGCACGCGAATCTTCAATTTCGTTATCACTCATAAAATAGCCGCCCTAGCTTTCATCTTTGCTGGAAGGAGTGCTTGCGGCACTTTCTTTTGCTTTTTGCGTGGAAGCCAGCTCAGCTGAAGAAACAACTTTCTGCGTCGGAACCTCTGCTTTCACAGGCGCAGCTTCTGGCGCACTGTCCGGCTTGCTCTCCGAAGAGCCCTCACCGTTCAGCGAGCTTTTCACATCGCTCTCCGCAGTTTTCATGCTGTCCTGAAGCTTTTTCTTCTCGTCCGCCAATGTCTTTTTCAAGTCATCAAGTGGATTGAAGTTTTGTGCGGCATCAGCCTGCTTCCGCATTTCATCAATGCCGGTCTGCTTCTCTGCTTCTTTGACAGCGTCATTCAAACTAGACTGAAACTCGCCAGCCATACGCCGCACACTGCCGATTGTGCGCCCGATTGTGCGCAACATGCCCGGCAGTTCTTTGGGGCCAACCACCAAAATGGCAACCACAGCAACAAGCAGCAGCTCTGTCCATGCGATATCGAACATAAAGAAGCCGTTTCGTTAGTGTCTCAATGACAGCCCGTTGCCAGGCTCTCATCATAGACATGTCGTGCCGCAAACGGCACATTCACTAGGGAAAGGCGTAGATCACAAACTCTAAGCCAGAAAACGCCGACTTTCCCTAGGTAATTTACACAGACTACCTTAAAGGAGACTTAGTCCTTTTTCGCGGTGTCTTCAGTTTTTTCCTGCGCATTCACGGTGTCACCCGGCGCATGGTCGATCACTTTAGGATCTTCTTCTTTTTCTTTTGCTTCCGCAGCATCATCATTCAGCCCCTTTTTGAAGCTGTTGATGCCCTTTGCAACATCGCCCATCAGCTCGGAAATCTTTCCGCGACCAAACAGCAGAACTACGACAACCGCGATGATGACAATTTGCCAAATACCAATTGAGCCCATCAACCAAACTCCTTAAGAACCCTGAACTGTGTTTTGAGAGACACTACATCCCCCAGATACTAATAGGTAGTATCCAGAAGAATTACCCACTATGATTTACTGACGTCTCTCGCCCAAAAACCAAAACATTCTCTGCATTTATACACAAGTCTATGACATTTTCTGGGTAGAATTGTAATACATCCCTCGTACGAATACGTAGAAGACGCTCAATTCCATCAACTTGTACGTCCAGAAGATCTGTCTCACCTGCCATTGCGCGAGAAATTACTCTGCCTTTGAACTGTCCCTCACCATGGCATACCTTTAAGTGATGTGGTCTTACACATAAGGTCGCATGAGCCCCTTCTTCAAGGCCATTAGAGGAAAAATTCCCGATAGGCGTGACCACACGGCCACCAACAACTTTTCCGGGTATCTCATTGAGATCGGAAAAGAATTTAGCGGCAAACAAACTATTGGGGCGGAAGTAGATATCCTCTGGCGTCGCCAGCTGTACCACCTCCCCATTACGCATCAGCGCAATCCGGTCGCCCACGCGCAAGGCTTCTTCAGGATCATGGGTCACCACAACCGCTGTCGCGCCTTGCATTTTGATCATATCCAGCGTCTGCGTGCGCACATCATCACGCAAGCGACTGTCCAGTCCTGAAAATGGCTCATCCATCAACAGTGTATGAGGCCGCGGTGCCATTGCACGCGCCAGCGCAGCACGTTGCTGCTCACCTCCAGACAATCCATGCGGATAATCATCCAGATACTGACCAAGTCCAACCATGTGCAGCGCATCACGCGCACGGCGCTCGGCCACTTCAGAAGAAAGGTCGGAAAGACCAAACTTCACATTCTCAAGAATCGTTAGATGCGGAAACAGCGCATAGTCCTGGAACATAAGCCCCACACCGCGCTTTTCCGGCGGCAGAAAAGTCCGCTCATCAGCAACCACAGAACCATTGATCCGGACGCTTCCCTGCTGCTGGCGCACAACACCAGCTGCAATACGCAGCACCGTTGTCTTTCCGCAACCAGAATGCCCTAGCAAACACAGCACTTCTCCGCTTTTCAATGAAAGCGAAACACCGCGAACCGCAGGTAAGTCCCCATAATGATGGTAGATATTGTCAAACACCAGCCGTTCTGATGCTGCAACCTTCCCTGGCTCCATTCGTCCCTCATAAAACTTGCAAGGCGGCGAACACAACATCGCGCCCCTTGCATGTGTTTATTTTTCTCCGGCGTCTTCTTCAAGTGCGCCAGTTGCAAACATTTCACTTTCTTCCAGAGGATCTTCATCTTCTGTCAGATCAATACTGTCATCCGGTGCTGGCACATGGAAGCTGGCAGGGATCGCACTATCAAGCAGCCCTGCCCCTTTCAGCTCTTCCAGTCCCGGCAAATCCTTGATGTTCTCAAGACCAAAATGATCAAGAAAATCAAAGCTCGTTCCATAAGTTACAGGACGCCCTGGTGTTCTGCGTCGACCACGCATGCGCACCCAACCCGTTTCCAGCAGCACATCAAGCGTGCCCTTAGATGTAGAAACGCCGCGAATATCTTCAATCTCTGCGCGGGTCACAGGTTGGTGAAAGGCAATAATAGCTAATGTTTCCAGTGCAGCTCGCGACAAGCGCCGCTGCTCAACCGCTTCCCGGTGCAAAATAAACGACAGATCTTCAGCAGTACGGAACGACCACCGGTCCTCGGCAGACCGCAGCTGCACGCCACGCTTGCGATAATGAGCACGTAAGCGATTGAGTGCGCCGCGAATATCCCGATCACCGGGAATACGCTTTGTCAGCTCGGTAAAACTGAGAGGCTCCGCACTGGCAAAGATCAAAGCTTCAACCATGCGCTCCGTTTCTAAAAGCTCCCCGGCATCCGCAACTTCAATCGCCTCATCTTGTGAGACTGTGTCGAGCAGGTCTGGCGTTTTACTCATGACAACTCAACCTCTTTTTCCTGAAGCTCTTCAGCAGGCTCACCCGCACCAATCTCTTCCGGCGTCCGCTGTGAGGCACGCACATAGATCGTCTCGAAGGGCCCGGACTGCTGAATATCGATCACGCCTTCACGCACCAGCTCCAGACTGGCCGAAAACGCAGAAGCCATAGCCGTCGCCCGCTCCTGCGGGTCTTCCAGATAAGCCGTCAAAAATCGCTCAATCGGCGTCCATACTGCGACCTGCCCCACAAGACGGGTCAGAATATCGCGCGCATCCTGAAGCGACCAAACCTCACGCCGTTTCACATGCACGGACGTCACCGAGTGGCGCTGGCGCTGAGAGGCATACGCCATCAGCAAATCATAAAGCGTGGCAGTCCAGACACTGCGCCGTTCCACCGACACCGTTTCAGGAGCACCACGCGCAAACAAATCCCGTCCCAGACGCGACCGGTTCATCAGCTTTGCAGAAGCATCCCGCATAGCTTCTAATCGTTGCAGACGAAACGCCAGCGCCGCTGCCAGCTCTTCACCCGTCGGCTCATCGCTGTCTTTTTGCTGCGGAATAAGCAAACGGGATTTCAGATAAGCCAACCACGCCGCCATCACCAGATAATCTGCAGCCAGCTCCAGCCGCAACCGGCGCGCTTCCTTTACAAACTCAAGATACGGCTCTGTCAGCGCGAGAATGGAGATCTTGGTGATATCAACCTTCTGGCTGCGGGCCAGTGTGAGCAAGACATCAAGCGGACCTTCAAACCCGTCCACATCCACAAGCAGGTTCGGGTCGCCAGTCGCGGGCTGCTCCACAGCCGCCGCGCCTGCCAACGCTTCCTCTATCTGCTCTGTGGCCTCAACGTCGCTCAAACATCAATCCCTTTAAAGCGTATCCCCGAAGAGCATGTCTCGCACTCCGGTAAAAAGACACCCTCTCAAACTTTCGCACACAGCTCATCAAACTCCGCGCGCAGTGCCGTTTCATCCCCATCAAACACTTGGGTATTTCGCTGCATAGCCGCCTCGATGCGCTCAGCGCGTTTTCCATCTATCTCCGGCACAGCAGAAGCAACCACCTTCATCTCATCCAGCTCACCATTGCAATGCAGAACAAGATCACACCCCGCCGCAACAATTTTCTCAACCCGGCTCTTCAGATCATCACCAAGCGCTTTCATGGAGATGTCATCACTGATCAGGACGCCATCAAAACCAATCGCTTCCCGGATAACCTTCTGAATAGCATAGGAAGATTGCGTAACAGGATGATCTCCATCAATCTCTTTAAAGACGATGTGAGCGGTCATCCCCATCGGGCAATCCCGCAAGGATTTGAACGGCAAAAGGTCCCGCGCTTCAAGCTCCTCAAGAGGGCTTGTCACTTCAGGCAAGGAAAGATGACTATCAACCAGCGCTCGGCCATGACCCGGCATATGCTTCATAACCGGCATCACACCAGCAGCAAGACAGCCATCCATAGCAGCGCGGCCCAGATCACTCACAAGCGCCGCATCAGACCCGTAGGCCCGCAGACCAATAATGTTGCTCGCACCTTCAATGGGCATATCAAGACACGGAATACAGTTGGCGTTCAACCCAAGATCACGCAGATCCAAGCCAATCAGCAAGGCATGCAAATAAGCAGCTCGTTTCGCCGCCTCAACGTCCTGCGCATAAAGCCGCCCAATGGTCCCTGCCGCTGGATAGACTGGCACATGCGGCGCACCAAAGCGCTGCACACGCCCGCCTTCCTGATCAATGAAAACAGGCGCATCCGCACGGCCAACAGCCTCGCGAAAATCAGCGCAAAGTCGGCGGATCTGCGCCGGCGTTTCCATGTTTCTAGCAAAAAGGATCAGACCAAACGGCTGTTGGTCGCGAAAAAAGGCTTTGTCCTCAGCGCTGAGCTCAGGTCCAAGGCATCCGGAAATGAACGATTTTAAAAACATGAGTAAAGCTGGTAGCTTGACGCTGGTACGGCGTCAAGCTCCAAAGCGTAGTCCCTGAAAAGGGAAAGCGTATTTAGTTGCGGCGAACGTAACAGTCGCCACCAGCAGATTTAAATTCACCGCAGAAGGTGTTTGCACTGGTCGGACCATCAAACGGCACCTGAATGCGGTAGTAAATGCCTTTGTCGCCAAGATCAGCACGCGTAATCACCGGTGTCACCAAAGCCATCAGGTTTGGATAGCGGCTGTTGTAGCGGCGGATCTGACCACGAGCATCCTCAACAGTGCGCACAGAAGCCACCTGCACAATGTAAGTCCCACCTGGAATCTCACCAACAACACCTTCGGTAGGTGTCGGAGTTGGAGCAATTGCCTGTGGGTTTACAGCAGCTGTTTGCGTGTTCTGGTTGCCAGTCAGGTTCAGCGGTGCGTTGCTGGCACGAGACGTCGGCTGCGGCTGCAGCGGCGTCAGTGTGTTGGAGCGAACAGTACCGCTGCCTGTATTGGCAGACGCCACAACAAACGGCTTGGACTGCGGTACAACACTCACACCCAGAAGCGTATTACGCGTCTCGGTCCGCGTTGCCACCGGAGCATTCGCAAACGCATCCTGCAAGCTGGTGGTTGTTGGTACAGCAGCAGTCTGCTGGTTTGCACTTTGGGTTTCACCCGGAAGTGGGTCCCACTGCCCAGACGTTGCCGCTGGTGTGGTGCTACCCGTATTCTGCGAATTGCTGTTGCGCACAGTGCTGCTTGTGACAACACGAGGCTGTGCAGACACATTGGCTTCCGTACCAGCCCGCTGAACGATGGTCCCGTCAGGACGAACAATAACGGTCCGCACCTTCTTCGTCGGGTTCACATCAAACACGCTGGACTTTGCAGTATCCGTTTCGCTGGATGCTGGCGGCAATGGTGTAACAGCTGCATCTTCACGCTGAATCATCTTCTCGCCAGTGACTGGCTGAGACGCTTCCTCCGGAGAAAAGACTTTTGCTGTGTCGTTCTTAGGCTGCGCAGAAGGAGATGGAACCTCCTTCATTGGAGAGGCATCAGCTCGAATAATCGGTGGTGGAGTTGCATCTCCGCCTGTTCCACCGAAGTCGAACAGGAACAGACCGGCACCGCCAACCACAACAATACCGCCAATGAGCGAAGCAGCCATCAGGCCTTTGCGCATACCGCCACTGCGGTTCTCTTCTGCCTCAATCGGAACATCAACAGAAACGCGTGGCACAGCTTGCGGAAGAACGCCGCCATCAAGGCTCGGGTCTTCTTTGCGCATAGCCTGCGCCACAGCATCAAGATCATATCCACCAGGAGGAGGAGACTGCTCTTCACCAGGCTTTTTCGCTGCATTCATCGCCTCTTGATGAGCAGCTTCTGTCTGCGCCAGCTTTTCAGCAGCAGCAGGCCAGGACATTTCATCCAAAGACGTATCGTTGGCAACGCTTTCGTCCAGCTGCCATGCATCATCACCTTCAACGGCAAATGGATCGATTTCCTGAGCAACCTGTTCAAAACCGGCACTCATGCGCTCAAATTCATTCAGCTCTGCAGCCACTTCAGGGCCGATTTCAACCTCCGGCTCTGGTTCTGGCTGCGGCTCCTGCGCAATTTCATCTGCAAAGATGTCATCAACGCTCGCCTCAATCTCCTGCGCAACATTTCGCACAGGCTGAGGCGCAACAGGTTCAGCAACAACGCTTGGCTGCGCTTCCTCGTCAAGACTGAACTCAGCCAACAAAGCTTCTTCAAGATGCTTGGCAGGAATAACAGTTTCCTGTGCAGACACTTCAGGAGCGCTGATGTGCTCACCCTCAAGCTCAGCACCGGTGTCCATCGCAAACGCTGTCATATCAGGTTCAAATGAAACAGGGTCAGCAGCAGGTGCCACATCATCATGCGTGCCACGCAATTGAGGCGCGGCAGGAGCTTCTTCAATCGCAGGCGTTGGTGCCGGTGCAGGCTGAACAGGCTTGGCAGCTGCTGCCGCAGTTGCACGCTCAGCAGCACGCTCGGCGCGCCAGCTGTCATAATCACTCTGGGAAAGCTCATCCAGAGCTCTCGGCGAAGCAGACGCCACATTTTGTACAGGCGCAGCAGGCTCAGCAACGCGCGGTGTTTCAACCACACGTGGAGCATCCACTGTGCGGCGTTCAAGGCGCTCACGCAAAGTCTGCTCAGGGCGCACATCCCGTGCGCCAACAGCATCCAGCGTCGGTGTCGCACGGCTCACGGACCGTTGAGGACGAGACGTCTGCTCACGCTCCACCTGAGACTGATTGAGAGAGGCAACAAGGCTCTCTTCAAGATCGCGCGAAAGAATATCATCCATTTCCGGCTCTGCAGTCACATCAGCAGCAGTCACAGACTGGCGCACAGGTGCAGGAGCAGGAACTGGCTTTGCTTCAGGCACAGCCGCCGCTTTTGGAACCGGTGGAAGATCGCTGACATAGTCAACAGCCTCACTCGGCGCACCAGCAGACAACGCAGCAGCGCTCAAATCCGCAAACGGATCAGCATGTGCAGGTGACGCGGAGGTTTTTGGAGATGCAAAAACAGCATCCAGAGCCGCAAATGAATCTTGAGTTGATGCAGGCTCATTCACTTCAGCTGCACCCACTGAATAATCATCGGCCAACGTGGCGTCCTGAGAGCCATGCTGTGGAGCATGATCGGCAGTTACACTGCGCTCGTCAGTCTTTGGAAACAGCGGACGGTCAGAGACTTCGCTTTCTACGCGAGAACTAGGACGGTACTGAGCAGCGCTCTCCCCGACAATTCTGGCAAGTTCTACGAGCGGATCTTGATCGCCTGCCCACTGTTGCGGTTCATCGCCTGCCGTTTGCCTAGCAGAAACCTCACCCGGACCCGGATACTTGGAGCGATTGGTCATTGCAGCGGTGTTTTCCCTTAAATAAGAGGCTCGCAATCCCCACCGCGAACCTCCAGTACTCTATCAACTATGCTCAGGCGCTAGCGCATTTCATTTGGTGCTGTGACACCCAAAACATTGAGGCCAGAAGCTATTACCTGTGAAACTGCGTAAACTAACGCGAGTCGAGCTTTGGTTAATTCTGGCGTTTTATCATTAATAAAGCGTAATTGCGGCTTTTCCTTGCCTCGAGACCAGTGGCTGTGAAGCGCATTGGCCAGCTCATAAAGATAGAACGCGATGCGATGCGGCTCGTGATTTTCTGAGGCTCCGTCTACAATTCGAGGCCATTGAGCCATCTTCGCGATCAGTGCAAGTTCACCCTCATCTTCAAGTTGTGCAAAATCTGCAGACTGCAACTCTTCAGCAGTATTTGAGAACCAATCCAGCTCTCCAGCAGCCTGACGCAGCACAGAATGACACCGAGCGTGACCGTACTGAACATAAAACACTGGATTGTCTTTTGACTGCTCTTTCACCTTGTCAAAATCGAAATCCAGCTGCGCATCGTTCTTACGATAGAGCATCATAAAGCGTACCGCATCTACGCCCACTTCATCAACCACATCGCGAAGGGTGATGAAATTACCAGAGCGCTTGGACATTTTGAACTCAGCGCCGCCCTTAAACAGCTTCACGAGCTGACACAGACGCACAATCACATCCACATCACCGCCGGAGATCGCATTGCCGATCGCTTCCAGACGCTTCACATAGCCGCCATGGTCCGCACCAAGCACAAAGATGATCTCTTTGAACCCGCGCTCAATTTTGTCGCGCATGTAAGCAACGTCAGCGGCAAAGT
The DNA here is from genome assembly GCF_001623225.1 of Pseudovibrio sp. Ad13. Taxonomy (NCBI): domain Bacteria; kingdom Pseudomonadati; phylum Pseudomonadota; class Alphaproteobacteria; order Hyphomicrobiales; family Stappiaceae; genus Pseudovibrio; species Pseudovibrio sp. Ad13. The sequence continues at coordinate 660,099 of NZ_LMCC01000013.1, forward strand.
AGGTGTAGCTACCATCAGATTTCACCAGCGCACGGTCACTGTCATCACCGTAGTTGGAGGAGCGGAACAGGGTCTGCTCACGGTCTTCCCAGTCATCAGGCACTTCGCCTTTTGGTGGCGGCAAAGTGCCAGTGTAAACCAGATCGCGCTGACGCAGTGCATCGAGCGTCAGATCAATGGCATTCCCCTGACCGTGCATGGTCTTTTCAGAAAAGAACACGTCGTGCTTCACGTTCAAAGCACTCAGGTCTTCACGGATAAGATCCATCATCTTGTCAACGGCATAGCCCTTGAGCATAGCATGGCGCTCGCCCTCGCCGATCTCCTTCAGGCGCTCACCATATTCCTCTGCCAGCGCCTTGCCGACTGGAATAAGGTATTCGCCCGGATAATAGCCCTCAGGGATCTGCCCAATGTCTTCACCCAGTGCTTCGCGGTAACGCAGAAAGGCGGACTTCGCCAGCGTATCAATCTGGGAGCCAGCATCGTTGATCACGTATTCACGGGTCACATCATAACCGGCAAACTGCAACAGGCTCGCCAGCGCATCACCCACAACAGCACCGCGTGTATGGCCCACATGCATCGGTCCGGTCGGGTTCGCGGATACATACTCCACGTTCACCTTCAAACCGGCACCACGGCTGCCACTACCAAACGCATTGCCCTTGGCAACAACATCTGCCAGCACACGTTCCCAAATAGCTTTGTTTACGCGGATGTTGATGAAGCCAGGTCCGGCAATATCAACAGCATCAACTTCACTGTCGGCGCGCAGGCCTTCTGCAATCTTTTCGGCAAGATCACGCGGCTTCATCTTCAGCTGTTTAGCCAGCACCATGGCAGCATTGGTCGCCAGATCGCCATGAGCAGCATCCCGAGGAGGTTCAACAGTCACTCGTCGCAGATCCAGCTCCGGCGCGTCAGCAGCAAGGTCGAGACCCTTGACTACACTGTTTACCCTTTCGGCGAAGTCTGCAAAGATGTTCATTTTTAATAGCCTAGTTTGACAGCTCACAGGGTTTTGCAAAGCCGCAGCCCCACATAAACTCCATGAATTAATAGTGTTTGAATTGGCGCATTACCCCAGTTCCGGGGTATCGTCAAATAATCGTCGGTGTTCGTCTATGGCATAACGGTCCGTCATGCCTGCAATGAAGTCACAAACCCTGCGGGCCTTCACATCATCACCCTCGCCTTTCAGTCCCGTACCCCATGGTTCTGGCATTCTTTCCGGTGCCTTAAAGTAGGCATGGAACAAATCCCGCACCACTTTGGCAACCTTCCTGCGAACCGCCAGAACACTTTCGTGTCGGTACAGATTGGCAAACAAAAACTCTTTCAACTCGCGCTCTTCTCGCGCCATTTCAGTTGAAAAGGCAATAACAGGACCATTTGCATCACGAATATCCCCGCATTTCTTGGGAGAAACCTGATTAATTCGCGAAATACTCTCCGCAATCACGTCCTCCACCATGCCGGTGATACATCTACGTCCAATCTCATGAATACGCCGCGCATCCTCAAGACCGGGATATTTCCCATCCACCTCGTCTAAAATACGCTTCAGATACGGCACCTCTTTCATGGCCTCAAAGCTAAGCAACCCGGCCCGCAGTCCGTCATCCAGATCATGCGCGTCATAAGCAATATCATCTGCAATCGCTGCCACCTGCGCCTCTGCACTCGGCCACGACCACAGCAGCAAATCCTGATGCTTGGCATATTCGCTCACAGCAAACGGCAGATGTCTGCCTTCAAGCTTGCCACAAGGCGCACCGGATCGATCCGTCAGCGGCCCATTGTGCTTCACAAGCCCTTCCAGCGTTTCCCACGCCAGATTGAGGCCATCAAACTCCGCATACCGGCGCTCAAGATCCGTCACAATGCGCAGAGACTGGGCGTTGTGGTCAAACCCGCCATAGTCCGCCATGCATTCATGCATCACGTCCTCGCCCTCATGCCCAAACGGAGTGTGTCCAAGATCATGCGCCAGCGCCAGACACTCGGCCAGATCCTCATCCAGCCGCAGCGCACGCGCCAGCGAGCGCGCAATCTGGGAGACCTCAATAGTGTGCGTCAGGCGTGTGCGGAAGTGATCGCCCTCATGGTACACAAAGACCTGCGTCTTGTGCTTAAGGCGGCGGAAGGCAGCACTATGAATAATACGATCTCGATCACGCTGAAACGGCGTGCGTGTCGGGCTTTCCGGTTCTGGAAAAAGTCGGCCACGGCTGACTTCCGGATCAACAGCATACTCCGCCCGCGGCTGAGCACCGTATCCTAACGTCTTGACCATTCTTTATCCCCCGCCCCTTACAATCAGAAAATGCCCAGGTCATTCCCTGCGATTTTCGTATCACAGCAATGACATAACAGATGTAAAAGCCCTGTAAACAACCGCTTTCCCAAGCCAAATGTAATTTAGCAATAAAATACTATGGAAATTACCATGGAGACCACCTAAATTATAAGGCAAAGAAAGCATACAAGCCGAAACAAGACTGAGCTTATGACCCAGACCCCTGAAAATACCGTCGGCTTGACCGACAAGGCCGCAAAACGCGTAGCCCAGATACTGGAAACAGAAACCAATGGCAGCATGCTCCGCATTTCTGTCGAAGGTGGCGGCTGCTCCGGTTTTCAATACAAGTATGACATCGTAAAAGAACAGGAAGATGACGACCTCGTCCTCGCCAAACTCGGCGCAACGGTTCTCATCGACAGCATCTCCCTGCAATATATGGCAGGCTCGCAAATTGATTTCGTAACAGATCTCATAGGCCAGTCCTTCCAGATCTCAAATCCTCAGGCCGCCGCCGGCTGTGGATGCGGCACAAGCTTCTCCATCTAAGATAAGCCAGTCGCACATCAGGGGAATAAGTTAAAAAGCGGGCGTGAATGCATCCCAAAGCAACCACGCCCTACAAGCCTCAAAGCCCCGCCCCATAAGAACGCAGTTTTCCCGCATTCCTTTCAAACCAACGCACATAGCAACGCAAACAAGTTATCCTCGTTCCGCGTAGAACTTGTTCCCTTCCACGCAAACACCCTCAGAGAAGCCTCATGCTGTCCTTTCAAAACGCTCACAAATTGGTTGTTTATGCGCTCCTGAGTGTTGGCGTGCTGCAGATCGCAACATCAATCATAGCGAACTGGCATTTTGGCGTCTTTGCTTACACCGCTGATCAGTTTGTGACCCAGGCATCCGTCCTTGTGAGTTCATTTGCAATCGGCGGGCAACTCATTGCGCTGGCCTTTATCCTTGAGTACCTCAAAAGGCTTTTGGATCAGAAAGCCAAGTAAAGCAGCCTCAAGATTACCCGATAGCGCCCGACAAGGCCTCATCCACACACACTTGCCCTGCCTGCCTTGCCCTCCTCAGACACCGTGCTAGAACAAATCAAGACACATATAGACCAAGCAGCCAGAGCGACTGCTGCAAATGCATTGATGCGCAGAGCTCTGACCTCACTGCTTTCTCGAAGGGAAACCCGATGAAAATCGCAAGCTGGAACATTAATGGCGTCAAAGCGCGGTTAGAAACGGTTCTCAAATGGCTCGAAGAAGAACAGCCGGATGTCGCTTGTTTTCAGGAAATTAAATCGGTTGATGAGAATTTCCCACGCGCTCCGTTTGAGGAGCTGGGATACAATCTGGAAACCCACGGCCAAAAAGGCTTCAACGGCGTCGCAATCCTCTCCAAACGCCCGTTTGAGGAGGTTAACCGCCGCCTGCCGGGTGAAGACGAAGACGAGCAAGCCCGTTATATCGAGGCCGTTATCGCCGGCGACAACGAACCAATCCGCGTGGGCTGCCTCTACCTGCCAAACGGCAACCCGGTAGAGACCGATAAGTTCCCGTATAAACTGCGCTGGATGGATCGCCTTCACAAGCATGCCGTTAAGCAGCTGGAAAAGGAAGAAGCCTTCCTGCTGGTTGGCGATTACAACGTCATTCCTGAGCCGGAAGACGCAAAGAAGCCAGAGGCTTGGGTTGGTGATGCTCTCTTCCGTCCGGAAAGCCGCCAGCGTTTCCGCGCCCTGCTCAACCTCGGCTTCACCGAAGCCGTCCGCGCCACCAACAGCACTGCCGGAACCTATACGTTCTGGGATTATCAGGCGGGCGCATGGCAACGCGACAACGGCATCCGCATCGACCACCTGCTGCTCTCACCGGAAGCCGCCCGCATCATGCAGGGCGTTGGCATCGACAAACACGTCCGCGGCTGGGAAAAACCATCAGACCACGTCCCGGTCTGGGTCGAACTCTCCGCTTAAATACCACGCTCGTTTTGAGCGTACCCTCCAAAAATTCTGGTGGCGACCGCGCCACCAGCCCTCCTTATTTTTTCCATCCAAAACAAATAAACAGAAGTCTGGGAGGACATCTGATGGCTTGGCAACCAGCTGAAAATCGCTATGACACCATGAAGTACAACCGCTGCGGGAAGAGTGGCCTCAAGCTACCTGCCATTTCCCTCGGTCTCTGGCACAACTTCGGTGAAACCACCCCACATCAAACCAAACGCGAAATGTGCCGCACAGCGTTCGATCTGGGCATCACCCACTTCGACCTTGCCAACAACTACGGCCCGCCTCCAGGCAGTGCAGAAACCGCCTTTGGTGAGATCCTGCGCACCGACTTTGCCGGATACCGCGACGAGCTCGTCATCTCTTCCAAGGCGGGCTATGACATGTGGCCGGGACCTTATGGCGAATGGGGCAGCCGCAAGTACCTCATGGCCAGCTGCGATCAGTCTTTGAAGCGCATGGGGCTGGACTACGTCGACATCTTTTATTCCCACCGCTTCGATCCGGACACACCACTGGAAGAGACCATGATGGCCCTCGACCAAATCGTTCGTCAGGGCAAAGCGCTTTATGTTGGTATCTCCTCTTACAACTCCAAGCGCACCAGGGAAGCAGCGAAGATCCTGAAGGAACTGGGCACCCCATGCCTGATCCACCAGCCAAGCTATTCCATGCTCAACCGCTGGGTGGAAGAGGACGGCCTGCTCGACACGCTGGAAGAAGAAGGCATCGGCTCCATCGTCTTTTCCCCTCTGGCGCAAGGCATGTTGACCAACAAATACCTGGGCGGCGTCCCACAAGACAGCCGCGCGGGCAAACACGTCGGCTCCTTCCAGGAAAGCTTCCTCAACGAGACCACGCTGACCCACATTCGTTCCCTCAACGAGATCGCCGAGAACCGTGGGCAGACACTGGCCCAGATGGCTCTGGCTTGGGTCTTGCGCAAAGGCCGCGTCACCTCAGCTCTGATCGGCGCAAGCCGCAAGGAGCAGGTGATCGACTGCGCAGCCACCATCAACAATCTGGAGTTCACAGAGGAAGAACTGACCGCCATCGATCAGTACGCCACAGAAGCCAACATCAACCTCTGGGCCCAATCCTCCGAACGCGAAGGCCCATCCCGCCCCGCGAAGAACTAGTAAAAGCCTACAAAGACAAATGGAGTGCGGACGTCAGGTTCGCACTCCAGATGAGAGGTTGAGGAAATTCCTTCAAGACCGCGGATCCAGCCCCTTCTCTTCAAAATACGCGATTGCTGTGTTCAGGCCGTTCAGGGCGGCGGGAACGCCTGCATAGACCGCCATTTGCCAGATAATCTCAAGGATCTCGGAGGGGCGTGCTCCTGAGTTCAGTGTGTGCTCAATATTCATGACCAGTTGTGGCCCTGTATGCCCACCCATCGCTGTCAAAGCCGCAATGCTGCACAACTGCCGGGTCTTCAGGTCAACCCCTTCCCGGCCATAATGCTTGTCGTAGGCCCAGTCCACCACACTTTCAGACATACCGGGCACCGCAGCATCATATTTATCAGCAAGCTTCTTCTTCAGTTCGGGATTTAAAATACTCAGGACTTTCTCCGCATTCATAAGCCAGTCTCCTCAAGTCATAAACAACCGCCAGTCAGACTTGCCTACCTGCCTCCTCTTGAAAATCAGTGTGTTAATCATCAAGAAGTTGAGGTGATTGCCGCAAATACTCGCTTTGCAGCACCTTCAGCCCAGCCGGTACCTTAGGCTCGACAGACCGCCTAAGAAGCTGAAATTGTGAGAAAAGAGAGGCCCCATACAAAACCGGCAGCACCTACTGTTTATTCCGTCTCAGATCTGCTAGGCATTTTTACGAGGAACACACTGGACTGCGGAGCCGCTGAATGCTTGAAGACCTTCAAACCCCTTGCCTTTTGCTTGATGAAACCGCAATGCGCCGAAACATCAAAGGCATGGCAGACAGGTTCAAACAGATCAGCGTTCCGCTGCGCCCGCACCTCAAGACAGCCAAATCCATCGATGTCGCCCGGATACTGCAAGAGCACGGCGCAGACCGCTGGACCGTCTCCACGCTGAAGGAAGCTGAGTACTTTTCCTCCTTTGGCCTTCAAGATATCCTCTATGCTGTCTCCATCATCCCGCAGAAGATGGAACGCATCATGCACCTCAACCGCGCAGGCGCTCAAATGTCCATCTGTCTGGACAGTACCGAGATGGCAAAACACCTTGCTACCATGACGCTGGATGGCCCAAAGCTCCGCGTCTATCTGGAGGTCGATGTGGACGGTCATCGCACCGGCGTGCAGGCAGATCAACAGCGCGCTGTAGATGTCGCCAGAATACTTGCAAACGCATCTAACGTGGAGTTCGCCGGCGTTATGGCCCACGGCGGCGGTGTGAGTTATGCAGCAAACGGCAAGCAGGAACTGGAAGCCGCTGCGGAACAGGAGCGCACAGCAACACTTGCCGTTAAAGACGCCATTCTGGAAGCAGGCCTACCCTGCCCACACGTCAGCATCGGCTCCACGCCAACAGCCCTCTTTGGCACATCATTTGACGATGTTTCTGATGTCCGCGCAGGGGTTTACGTGTTTCAGGATGTGTTTCAGGCCAACCTTGGCATGTGCGCGATGGAAGATGTGGCCGCAACTGTACTCACCAGCATCATCAGCCATGCCCCACACCTCAACCGCATCGTCGTCGACGCTGGCGGATTGGCACTCTCCAAAGACCGCTCCTGCGCAAACCAAAGCAATGACTGCGGTTTCGGCCTGCTAAGCGATGCAGACGGACACATCGACCCGCTGCTCTACGTGCAAGGTGTCAGCCAGGAGCATGGCTACATCACCACCAGAGACGGAAGCCCTCTTCCCTTCGAGCTGTACCCTCTGGGATCACAGCTCCGTGTTCTGCCCAACCATTCTTGCATGACTGTCGCCGCCTATGAGGGGTACCATATGATCGACGGAGACCATGAAGGAGAGTGGTGGCCGCGCTGTAACAGGTGGTAGGTCAACCCGTTCCATCAATTATATCGGTCACTTCTCATTGAGCCCTACAGATTGTCGCACTAGGAAATTGATTGGCAAAAGTTTTTTCCAATTGCGGCACTCTGAATCTCCCGTGGATATCACCGTTTACCAATCAAGATTTGTGGTGAAATTGAGTCTTTTTGGCCACCTCCAGGTGCTGCCATGAACCGCAAAAGTCGATTTTCCACGCCCACCACTAATATTTCAAACATCGCATATCAGCTATGCAAAATTGACCTACCTACATTATACTTACTATAATGTACTTAGAGCGCGACTAAGTGAAAATGCGGGCGCCCTGTTGCACTGTTTCGCAAACGCACAAAATTCGCGCCTCTAAACATGTAATTTCCTGAGTAAATTCATAGGACTAGAACCATTCCAGACCTCTTCGCAACGCACACAACTTGAGCGAGTTATATCACTACCCACAATTGGCTGCCCAATATCCAAAATGTATGCATTTGTATAATTCTGCCTTGCATTTTTTGCAGGTCTGCCAGCCATTTCGGAATTGACATAAATCAAGATGCAGCCCCACTTGAAGCGTACAGTCAATGTCAACAAGCACTGGACGCAAGGAAGCGTAACTCTCTGCAAGCCTTTGGAATTTACTTGTAGCACCACGCTAAATTGCTCAAATGATGAAGGACCTAAAAATGGGCGTTCACCAGAACATCGATAAAGCTACCGCCGACACTCTTCCTTTTCTGAAAGACGACGGACCCAAGGCTTACGCAGGTTTCAAAAAGGGTGACTGGAACAAAGAAATTGACGTGCGCAATTTCATTCAGCTCAACTACACCCCTTATGAAGGTGCTGACGACTTCCTTGCTGGCCCAACCGCTGCAACAACCAAACTCTGGGACAACGTTCTTGAGTTGATGAAAGAAGAAAACAAGAAAGGCGTTCTCGACGCTGACACTGAAGTTGTTTCTTCTATCGTTTCTCACGCACCAGGCTACATCAACAAAGATCTCGAAAAGATCGTTGGTTTGCAGACCGATGCCCCATTGAAGCGCGCTTTGATGCCTTACGGCGGCCTGAAAATGGCAGCCGCCGCTCTGGAGAGCAATGGTTACAAACTCTCAGAAAAAACCGCTGAGGTCTTCTCTAAGCACCGCAAAACACACAATGACGGTGTGTTCGATCTCTACACTCCGGAAATTCGCCGCGCTCGTTCCGCTGGCATCGTAACCGGCCTTCCAGATGCTTATGGCCGTGGCCGCATCATCGGCGATTACCGCCGCGTTGCGCTGTACGGCATCGACAAGCTGATGGAAGACAAGAAAGCACAGCATGCTTCCCTGGACGGCAACGTCCTGAATGAAGAAACACTACGCCTTCGTGAAGAAATCTCAGAACAGTACCGCTCCCTCGCTGAACTGAAGGAAATGGGCGCTGCACACGGCTGCGACATCAGCCGCCCTGCAGAAAACGCTCAAGAAGCTATTCAGTGGCTTTACCTCGGCTACCTTGCTGCGATCAAAGAGCAGAACGGTGCAGCCATGTCTCTGGGCCGCACAACCACCTTCCTTGACGTTTACATCCAGCGCGATCTGGACAAAGGCATCATCACGGAAGATGAAGCACAAGAACTGATGGATCACTTCGTCATGAAGCTCCGTATGGTTCGCTTCATGCGTACTCCAGATTACAACGCGCTGTTCTCTGGCGATCCGGTATGGGTAACTGAATCCATCGGTGGCATGGGCGTCGATGGCCGCACACTGGTCACCAAAAGCTCCTTCCGTGTTCTGCAGACCCTTGTGAACCTCGGCCCTGCACCAGAACCAAACCTGACCGTTCTGTGGTCCGAGCATATGCCTAAGGGCTTCAAAGACTACTGCTCAAAGATCTCCATCGAGACTTCTTCTGTTCAGTACGAAAATGATGACCTGATGCGTCGTTACTGGGGTGATGACTACGGTATCGCTTGCTGTGTATCTGCAATGCGCATTGGCAAGCAGATGCAGTTCTTCGGCGCCCGTGCCAACCTTGCAAAAGCAATGCTTTACGCAATCAACGGCGGCATCGACGAGAAAACTGGCAAACAGGTTGGTCCAAAAGCACACCCAATCACCGGCGGTGTGCTGGAATGGGATGAGCTGGAACCACTTTACGACCAGATGCTCGACTGGATTGCAAAGGTTTACGTTCAGGCATTGAACTGCATCCACTTCAGCCACGACAAGTACAACTACGAGCGTGTTGAAATGGCGCTGCATGACCGCGACATCCTGCGCACCATGGCATGTGGTATTGCTGGCCTGTCCGTTGTTGCTGACAGTATCTCCGCAATCAAAAACGCGAAGGTCAACATCATCCGTAACGACGAAGGTCTCGCAGTTGATTACGAAATTGAGGGTGATTTCCCTTGCTTCGGTAACAACGAAGACAGCGTTGATGTGATTGCAGAAGACATCATGAAGAAATTCATGGGCAAAATCCGCAATCAGCCAATGTACCGCAATGCGACACCGACACAGTCTGTTCTGACCATCACATCCAACGTGGTGTACGGTAAGAAGACTGGCTCTACTCCGGATGGACGTAAAGCAGGCGAACCATTTGCACCGGGTGCAAACCCAATGCATGGCCGTGACCAGAAGGGCGCAGTGGCTTCTATGAAGTCTCTCTGCAAACTTCCTTACGAAGACAGCCAGGACGGTATCTCTTACACCTTCTCCATCATCCCGGGCGCACTGGGCAAGGATGAAGCTGAACGGATCGACAACCTGTCCCACCTGCTCGACGGTTACATGCATGACATGGGTCACCACATCAACGTGAACGTGTTCGATCGCAAGACCTTGGAAGATGCAATGGAACATCCTGAACTGTACCCACAGCTCACCGTTCGTGTCTCCGGTTACGCAGTGAACTTCATCAAGCTGACCCGTGAACAGCAGATGGATGTGATCAACCGTACATTCCACGGTCAGCGCTAACAGCACTGGGCCAACGGTCAGCGTTAACAGCGCTGGCCTCTCAAATTCCAAAACAAGGCGCGGGGCTCAGTCCCGCGCCTTGTTTATTGCGACAAAAGAGCCAATCTCATGCGACAGGAGCGCACATGCACCTAAAATGAATGGCTGCGTTGCACGATTTCATCTTTAAAAACAAGGTCAAAGACCTTACTTTTAAAGCATTATAAAAAGCAGAAGCGGCTAGAGGAAAAATCCTCACTCCCTATCAAAAACAGGCCGTTCGCAAACAATGATAAAGGATGCCAGCCATGCAAGACACCATGGGCTATGTTCACTCAGTAGAAACAGGCGGAACGGTAGACGGTCCGGGCCTGCGCTACATTGTGTTCACCTCTGGCTGTCCGCTGCGCTGCCTGTACTGCCACAACCCGGACACTCTAAAGCTGAAAGCCGGCAAACAATCCTCCGCCTATGAGCTTTTGAAGGACATCTCCACCTACCGCACCTATTTTGAAACTGGTGGCGGCGGCCTGACCGTGAGTGGCGGTGAACCTATGGCACAAAAAGAGTTCCTCAAAACGCTTCTTTGGGGCTGTAACCAGATGGGCGTTCACACCACCGTGGATACATCCGGCTACTTGCACGCCAACCTTGATGACGAAACCATCGACATGGCAGACCTCTACCTGCTCGACATCAAGTCCTGGGTACCGGAAACCTACAAAAAGGTCACCGGTGTTGAAGTTGGCCCAACCCTTGAGTTCGCAAAGCGTCTGGAAAAGATGGAAAAAGACGTCTGGATCCGCTTCGTGCTGGTACCCGGCCTCACAGACGCCCCTGAAAACGTTGAAGGCGTCGCAAAGTTCGTCTCCGAGCTTGGCAACGTAAAGCGCGTTGATGTACTGCCCTTCCACAAAATGGGCGAACACAAATGGCAGTCCATGGGCAAATCCTACCAGCTCAAAGACACCCGCGAGCCATCAGCCGAAGAAACGGAAGCTGCCAAAGAAACCTTCCGCAAGTACGGATTGGACGTACACTGAACATCTGCCATGCTTAGGCCACAGGCGCCCCAAAGATACCTGTCGATTACATAGGTTCTCCTGATTTTCAGGAAAAAGTCGCCACAATACCTTCCCAGACTAGCCCTCGAAAACATGGGGGCTTTTTCATGAAAAAACGAGTTATCCTCGGTGGGCTGGCTATGCTCACCGCAAGCGCATCAGTTGCAGATGCAGGCTTTAATCAAAGCAGAGCGGAAAAATTCGCCAGGAAAAACGAAAAACATATCATCTGCTACTACCTCTACGGCTTGACGAACCAGAGCAGCAAGCAGGACATCGCCAGAGGCGTCATCACAGCCATGGCCTATGCCAAAGGCATGAAGAAGCAGGAAGCCATCTACGCCCTGGGCTACGGCTCCGGCAAGATCTCCGCCATTCTGGAAGCCGACCCAGACCACCGCGAAGACCTGATCGAAGAACACAGCAAAGACTGCAAATAACAAAAAGGCTGCTATCGGTGTGATAGCAGCCTTTTGAATTCTTGGTCTCGAAATCCCACTTTACTGCGGTTTTCCAAGCACTCTCAGTACGTCATCCTTGGAAACAGCACCTTCATATCCCATTTCACTGCGGATATGAGAGACCACCTGAATACGCTCCGCATTGTCCCTGGCAAGCTTGCCAGTACCGTGCCACAAGCTGTTCTCAAAGCCGATCCGCGCATGTCCACCATGACCAAACGCCAAAGCACCACACGCCGTCTCAGCCCGCCCAAAGGCGCAAAGCATGAACGGGTTGTCCTGCGCGATATGAGCTGCAGCATCGCGGGCGCTAAGGAAACCAAGCAAGTCACGCGGATCGCTCTCCTGATCCTTAGCATAACGGCCAAGCACATAAAGCTGGCTGCCATACCCGGCCGGAACAACGCCCTCACCCATCAGCAGATCAAGACGAGCAACATCTTCCGGCGCATACAGGATATGCTGAACCGCACGGCCAGCTTCCTGAGCCTCAAAGTAGAACCGGCGCGCCAGATCCATATCACCGCCCTCTGGCGCCATTTCACGCATAGCAACAGAAACAGCCTCAGGCTCCACAGCGGCAACAACATCATACTGTTCCTGCGCACTGTACCGACCAACAGCTTCAGTGGTGATCTGAACAACCAGCTCAGGGCACTTGGCCGTCACTTCAAGGATAAGCTCCTTGTAGAGGCCAGCATCCAGAACATGCTGTCCCTCTGCACCGCGCACATGGGCATGGAGGGCATCAGCGCCCTCCGCTTCCACGCTCACCGCGCAGGCAACGACGTCTTCAATCGTCACCGGCAGCTGCGGATGATCCGCTTTGCCACGACGCGCACCATTCGGCGCGCTCATGATGAGCCGCTTTGTCATCAGATAGAAACTCCGGCCTGCGTGAAACTCTCTTTCATTGCAAGGCTTAGCTTCTCGACGATCTCAGTGATATGACTGTCATCAATGATGAATGGAGGAGCAAGAAGAATGTGATCCCCCGTTTTACCATCAACCGTACCACCCATCGGGTAACACATCAGACCAGCCTTCATGGCATTCTGCTTCACTTTCGCATGAAGCTTTAAGGACGGATCAAGCGGCTCTTTCGTATCCCGATCCTTCACCAGCTCAAGAGCACGGAACAGACCACGGCCACGAATGTCAGCCACATATGGGTGCTGACCAAACTCATCATGCAGCGCAGCAGAAAGCTTCTCACCCATGGTGCGCACATGCTCCATACGGCCTGGAGCCGTCAACTGGTCCATCACAGCAGCACCAGCAGCAGCAGCCAGAGAATGCCCCATGTAGGTATGACCATGCTGGAAGAAGCCAGAACCCGTCGCGATGGTGTCATAGATCTCTTTAGAACAGAGCATTGCACCAAGTGGCTGATAACCAGCACCAATCCCCTTCGCGATAGCAACAATATCCGGGCGAACCCCATCTTCGTTGCATGCGAAAATATGACCGGTGCGGCCCATGCCACACATCACTTCATCCAGCACAAGCAGGATGCCGTATTTGTCACAGATCTCGCGGATACGTTTCAGGTAGCCCTTAACAGCCGGCACCGCGCCCATGGTTGCACCAACAACAGGCTCAGCAAAGAACGCAGCGACCTTCTCCGGTCCAACACGCAAAATCTCTTCTTCAAGAAGGTTGGCGGAACGCTGCCCGTATTCTTCGAGCGTTTCACTCTCTTCCTTATAGCGATAGGCGTAACAAGGATCGATATGAGACATTTCGATCAATAATGGGCCGAACATTTCACGGCGCCACTTGTTGCCACCAGCAGAAAGCGCTCCCAGCGTATTTCCGTGATAGCTCTGCCAACGCGCAATCATATGCGAGCGTTGGTTTTCTCCCTTTTCAACAAAGTACTGCCGTACAAGTTTAACAGCAGACTCCATTGCCTCCGATCCACCTGAAACCAGATAGACACGGTCAATGCCTTCAGGAGCTTGGGCCACCAGTTTATCGGCAAGCTCTTCCGCCGGCTCACTGCCAAAAAAGCCAGTGTGAGCGAAGGAAAACTTATCCAGCTGGTCCTTAATCGCGTCGATCACTTGTTCATTAGAGTGACCAAGGCAGGAAACCGCGGCGCCCCCACAGGCGTCAAGGTATCTCTTACCAGTGGAATCAATGAGGTAGCACCCGTCGCCTTTAGCAGCTGTTGGTAGTGTTACACGGGTATTTCTAGGAAAGATGTGGCTCATTTTACAGCCTCCGGGCTGTAGCTCTGTTGTTCGATTGACCGTCCATAGACACGCAAAACTACGCGTGACATTTTGCACAGGCACCACATTGCCTACGTCAAAGTACTTGTCCATAAAAAACTATGAAATATCTCCAGATTGTGATCGGAGACACCCGCACAAAAGACAGTTGAGATATTTTACTACAAATTCCGGCAATAAAATTAGACGGAGCCACACCCAACTACGCAAAACCCCGTGCAGCTTACGTGAAAGTTACTTAGTCACCGAAAGACTCACTCAGTAAAATCTGAACGACCTAGAGCACGCCCGAAGCCGTACGCCGTGTCTGGCGAAGTATCCAGTGCGGCTTTTTCTGCGAAAACATCAAAAGCGTCATGACCAGTGTCAGCGCTTCAGCCACAGGCAGAGCATAAAACACGCTCATCGGGCCAATCACAAACCACAGGACAACGATCAGCAGCAGCGGCATAACCAGTGACCGGGACACAGCAATCAGTGCCGACTGGGTCGCACAATGCATACCTGTAAAATAGCCGGAAAACGCGATGTTAACCCCGTTGAACAGGAAGACAGGCCAGATCACACCAATGATCTCAATCGTCAGCTCTACTGTCGACTGATCTGCATCTCCAACAAAGGCACTTGCCAGCAACATGGGTTGGAAAATCAAAAGGCACGCCAACAGCAAGCCAACAACAAAATTGGTCCCGACCCCAAGCGACAAAAACTGATAAATCCGCCGCGGTTTTCGTGCACCAAAATTGACACTCACCAGAGGCCCAAGCCCCTCACCCACACCATAAAACACCATGATACCGCTGAAGAACAGATAGTTCACAATGGTGAAAGCAGCCACGCCTTGCGCACCAATTTCAGTAATCAGGATCCAGTTGAACAGGAACACGACTATACCACCGGAGCTCTCATTGATGAACTCAGACAAGCCATTATAGGCAGCCGTGTACATTACCCGCCAAGACCCAATAGGACGCAAAAACCGCAACTTTGCGCTTTTATTGGCAAAATGCAAAAGCAGAAACAACATACCAGCCTGACTGGCCAGCCCCGTTGCCAACGCAGCACCCCAAACGCCCCATCCCAGATACCCGATCATCCAGGCATCCAGCACAATGTTGACCACGGTGATCATCACCATCCCTGCAAGGGAAAAGTTGGGACGTCCGTCAACGCGGACAAAGTGAGACAGTGCGACCGCAAGGCTCAAACCGGGAAAGAACCAGGCAACGGTGAAGATATACGTCTCCACCATCTCAGCAGTCTCCGTGTTTGCACCAAGCATCCGTGCAGCTGTTGGCGTAAAGATAAGCAGCAATGCCGCAAACACCACGGAAAAGGCCAAGACGCTGATCAGCGCCTTCATAAAGATGTTGGAGGCATCTCTTTCTCGTTTCTCACCGATGAACTTGCCAGCCATCACGGCAGCACCAACGGTCAGCATCACCACCACGCCAAAGTAGAGTGCAAACATAGGCGTGATCAGGCTAATCGCAGCCAAAGCCGTCGCGCCAACAAAGTTTCCGACAAAGATGCCATCAACAATACTGGCAGAAGCAATGGAAATCATGCCAAGCACAGCAGGAACCGCAAACCGGAAAAACTCTTTCGCCGGATGTCCCTTGGTCATCTGCTCGTTTGCCATTGCCACTGACATGCTTTCCCTTTTGCCTTCGAGAGCGCCCTCCCGCATTTCCGATCAAAATTGAGAAGAATTTGAATTTGAACGATTGATCAACTTGGACATACGCTCAATTTCGTGCTATGTCAAGATTGACCAATTTAAAGAGATAATCTGGAACGCTACATGGCCTATCTGGCGAAGGAAGAACGCCGCAAAGCAATCATTCTGGCAACACTGGATGTTGTGAAGGAAAATGGGTTTGCTGGCATCACCACCCGGGCAATCGCCAAGCAACTTGGAGCCGCAACCGGCATTCTTCACCACCACTTTAAATCACTCACAGATTTAAAGTGCGAAGCCCTGCGCTACCTGTCTCAAAAAAACGGCGACAATTGCATCTCGGTCTCAAAAGATCTTCCACCGACGCAAGCCCTGCTCCGTCTCATCAGCTTCAATGCAACTCCTCAGGAAAAAGCGGAGACCAGCATATGGATCAGCGCGGCAGATGAAGCCAACAGAGACCCAGAGTTTGCGCGTGTCTACGCTGAAGAAACCAACAAAAGCCATGAATGGATCTGCAACAACCTCAAGGAAGGTGTCCGGTCTGGCGAGTACACCCTTACCCTGCCCGCTGAACTTGTTGCATGGAAACTCATGTCACTGGCCTTCAATCTTTATGACGTGTCCAACCTGCCCGACACAGATCTGACACCAGACATGGCCGTCCAGATCCTTAAGGACGAACTGAAGTCAACACTCGGCCTCAACAGCAAAGACCTTGCGTATCAGCTGCTTTCAAGCCATTAAGGTGAGACTTGATCACCGCACAACTTCAGAGAGCTTTCATGAAGAAGATCCTCATCCTCAACGGACCGAACCTGAACCTGCTTGGAATGCGCCAGCCAGAAGTTTATGGCTCCACCACGCTTGCAGAGATTGAAGATCAGTGCCGCGCCCACGCAAAACAGCTGGGTGTAGACCTAGAATGCAAGCAGTCCAACCATGAAGGCGAGCTGATCGACTGGATTCACGAGACCCGTCAGACACGGACCGCAATCGTGCTCAATGCAGGCGCATACACCCACACGTCAATTGCTATCATGGATGCAATCGCCAGCGTGGAACGCCCTGTGATCGAACTCCACCTCTCAAACATCCATCAGCGAGAAGAGTTCCGCCACACCTCCTATATCTCCAAGGTCGCAAAAGGCATGATCTGTGGCCTGGGCGCTCACGGCTACACATTGGCCATAGACGCCGCCCTACGCGTTCTGGAAGAGGAAGACTAGGCAAAGTAGATACTTGGCGTATGAGCTTATCAAACGCCTGCAGCAGGCCACCGTAGCTGAGCGGCTTTATCGGGCAAACTCAGATCAAGCGCTCTCTGAGTTCACTTGCCGTTATACTGCGCAACAACCACAAGCCCCAGAACGGGGCTTCCATCCTCATAGCGCGGCGTGATTTCATCAAGTTCAATCAGCGTAAAGCCATTGTCCGCCAGCACCTTGCGTAGATACTCAGCTGAATGGGCAAATCTTCCGCGATTGTTCATCACATATGGTTTTTCTGAAAAAACCTCATCTGCGGCTGTTTCTGTTGTGAAGATTACCTTGCCATTAAGCTCCACATTCTTCGCAAGGCCAGCAACAGCTTCCTCCAGTGCGCCAAGATAAATAAACGTATCACCTGAGATGATTAAGTCCCAGCATTCTTCCCAGTCATTCTGCAGGAACTCAGTTAAGTCATTCAGGTAAAGATCATCATAAAGCTCTTTCTGATCAGCCTTATCAAGCATACCTTCAGAGAGGTCCACTCCAGTCTTATGCAGCGCAAGATCGCCGATTGCCTCAGCACATAATCCAGTACCGCACCCCAAATCCAAAAGGCGATCAAATCTACCCTCTGTGAACTTGCTAACCATTTCCTGAATAATCTGAGGAACCGCATAGTTGAGCTGTTTAGTCAGGTGCTGATCAAAGTTGTCTGCATAACTGTCAAAAGTCTTGCTCACGCACTGCTCAGGCACTGTTTCGGGTGTGTAATTCTCATCATTTGATCCAGATGCCAACTGCTCTTGCTCGATAGCACTTAAATCCTGCTCTACATTTTTTAAAGCAAGCTGCTCAGCTTCTTCGGTCTTGCCTGCCTCTTTAAGATCCTGCACTTGGCAGTCGATCAAGAACTTTTTGAGCGCAGCATGTATTGGATTGTCTTCATCGTCTGAATTGAAATTAATATTCATCATCGTGACATGCCTCCACCTAAAGCAAACAAGTTGTTTTGCTTAAAAGTTCTAAATCAAAAAGCATGATGAAGACTTACAGTGCTTGATAAATATCGCTTTGTATTTTTGTCAGGCAGTTTGGAGACACTGTTATCTTGATTGAATCCTATGGGAAATGACAGGCACAGCTTCACGCTCCTAGGCCATGAGTGATTGGCCTTGTTGAAAGAGCCAACCCTCCAAATCAGTCATAGTTCTTAGAACTACGCAGCTTCTTGATGTTGCCGCGCTGCTTCTTCCCTTCCATTCGTCGGCGCTTGGAGGCCAGCGTTGGCCGTGTGGCTTTGCGCGTCTTGGGAACATAAGCCGCCTTGCGAATAAGTTCCAGCAACCGCTCCAACGCATCTTCTCTGTTGCGCTCCTGCGTACGGAAGCGATCAGCTGTCAAAACAACTTCCCCCTTCAGCGTCAAACGTGAGCCCGCGATCTTGCGCAAACGAGTCTTTAAGTCATCCGGGAGAGTCGCATTTCCATCCAGATTGAATCGTAATTGCACGGCAGAAGACACTTTATTCACGTTTTGACCGCCCGGTCCGGACGCCCTGATGAAGTCTTCTTTGATGTCGCGTTCCTCAATTGAGTAGCGCTCATTCACCTTTATTTTTTTGCGCTCGCTCATCTGGCCCGCCTGTTACACCACGCATGCATAGCATTGATTGAAATAAGAAATTTTACTCTTTGGTCAAAAAACAACCAATAAAGCAACAGTGCACGCTATAATACCAGCCCCTCAGATTTGCAAAGTTTTACGCAACAAAGCTACGCTCCACCGCAGGTATAGGCGAACGTATAATGCACGTATATGTTTGA
Organism: Pseudovibrio sp. Ad13; assembly: GCF_001623225.1. Lineage (NCBI taxonomy): Bacteria > Pseudomonadati > Pseudomonadota > Alphaproteobacteria > Hyphomicrobiales > Stappiaceae > Pseudovibrio > Pseudovibrio sp. Ad13. Next base: position 678,838 of record NZ_LMCC01000013.1, read on the forward strand.
TATCGCTTGATTTAGTCAGTTCTTCTACCTAGTCTCGAATCCATATCCTGCCAGAGGGTAAAATAATTAAGGCGCTCAGCCGAACAAACAATATTCGTCTCAAGCGTTACTGGAGGGGAAATGACAGAGACTAACATATTGGCGCGGGACGAGATCCAAGAGATCACCGGCCTGACTACAAACAACCTTGATGCTTACTGGATGCCATTCACGGCAAACCGGCAGTTCAAGAAAGATCCACGCCTTCTCGTGAAGGCCAAGGACATGCATTACACCGCCGCCGATGGCCGTCAGATTCTGGACGGTACAGCAGGCTTGTGGTGCTGCAACGCTGGCCACGGACGCCAGAAGATCGTCGAAGCTGTGCAGAAGCAGGTCGCCGAGCTGGATTACGCACCAGCCTTCCAGATGGCACATCCAAAGTCGTTCGAGCTCGCGGCCCGTCTAGCAGCTCTCATGCCAGACCCGTTGAACCACGTGTTCTACACCAACTCCGGTTCTGAGAGCGTTGAAACCGCCCTCAAAATGGCCTTGGCCTACCACAAGGCCAAGGGAGAAGGCTCACGGACCCGCCTGATTGGGCGTGAACGCGGCTATCACGGTGTCAACTTCGGCGGCATTTCTGTTGGCGGCATGGTTGCCAACCGCAAGCAGTTTGGTGCGATGCTCGCTGGTGTTGATCATATACGTCACACCCATGGCATTGCAGGCAATGAGTTCAGCAAGGGCGTGCCGAAGAACGGCATTGAGTACGCTGAAGATCTCATGCGTCTCATCCAGCTCCACGACCCATCCACCATTGCAGCAGTGATTGTGGAACCAGTCGCGGGCTCAGCTGGCGTGATACTTCCACCAGAAGGCTACCTGAAGCGCCTGCGCGACATCTGTGACGAGCATGGCATCCTGCTGATCTTCGACGAAGTCATCACCGGCTTTGGCCGTCTGGGCACTCCGTTCGGTGTCGACTACTTTGACGTCATTCCGGACCTCGTCACCACAGCCAAAGGCCTCACCAGCGGCGTTGTGCCAATGGGTGCGGTGTTTGCCAGCTCCAAGGTCTATGACGCATTCATGACCGGACCTGAGCATCTGATCGAGCTGTTCCACGGCTACACCTACTCAGCTCATCCACTTGCCTGTGCAGCTGCTCTGGCAACGCTGGATGTCTACGCTGAAGAGGAGCTGCTCACACGCGGCGCCAAGATGGCACAGTACTGGCAGGACGCACTTCACTCCCTGCGTGATTGCCCGAATGTGATCGATATTCGCAACATCGGCCTGATTGGCGCGATCGAGCTGGAGCCGATTGCAGGTGAGCCGACCAAGCGTGCATTCACCGCCTTCCTAAAAGCTTATGAGAAGAACATTCTCATCCGCACCACAGGCGACACAATCGCAATGTCCCCACCACTCGTCATCTCAGAAGGCGAGATCGACGTACTGGTTGGCACACTACGCGACGTCCTTAAGAATCTGGATTAAGTTCCTGTTTCAGCATGGAATTTCAAAGAGGCGCCCCGGCGCCTCTTTTTATATACCGCAACGTTATAAGTAACTTACACGCGCACTCTAAAGTTAACCCTTATTAACTTTAACCAGTTCCTGAACGGCAATTCACCACATATCCCAGCATGCACAACAAAGCCCCTCGCCATGAAACCACGAGGCTGATAATGTGCCGCCCGAATTACAAAAGCTCTCATGCATCAGGACTCCCATGCTACCTTCCCGCGACATTTCCCGCCTCATCGAAATCATGAAAGCCCTCAGAACACCTGAGACCGGCTGCCCTTGGGATCTGGAGCAGAACTTCAAAACCATTTCGCCCTACACCATCGAAGAGGCTTATGAAGTTGCCGATGCAATCGAGCGTGAAGACCTGAGTGACCTGAAAGAAGAACTTGGAGACCTGCTTCTTCAGGTCATTTACCATTCTCGCATGGCCGAAGAAGAAGACGCCTTCGCCTTTGGCGACGTGGTTGAAGCCATCACCAAAAAGATGATCCGCCGCCACCCGCATGTATTCGGAGATGACGAGCAAAAAGCAGCGGGCTTCCCGAAAGGCACATGGGACCGCATCAAGGAAGAGGAAAAGCAGGAGCGCAAACAACAACGCGCCGCAATGGGCCTCATTGATCAGATGCCACGCTTTCTGGATGAAGTGCCATCCGCATTCCCAGCTCTGACAGAAGCCGAAAAACTCCAGCACCGCGCCTCAAAAGTTGGGTTTGACTGGGGCGCAGCAGAGCCCGTCCTCGACAAGATCAAAGAGGAAGTGGAAGAACTCACCATTGAAGTCACAGCCAACACGCCAGACCGCAGAAAAATCGAAGACGAACTCGGCGACGTGCTGTTCGCCATCGCCAACCTCGCTCGTCATCTGGAAATCCAGCCAGAAGCCGCCCTCAAACGCACCAATGCCAAGTTCCGCCGCCGCTTCGCCCACATAGAAGACGCAGCAACAGCCGAACAACGCCCGCTCAAAGACCTCTCCCTCGACGAGATGGAAGCCCATTGGCAAGCAGCCAAGAAGTTTGATCCGGCAAGCTGAAGAATATCATCGGGCGAGCAGACACCATGTTCGCCTGAAACTCAGTCCATTCATTCAATCAAAGGGCATGTCTCTGGATTCAGCTCGCACAGGTATCCAACCTTAAGATACGGCTGTATCTTGCCCCACTCCTCCAAAACCTCAGCCACAAACTCTGGATGAGCAGACCAGTCAGCCACGTCCACCGGATACTTGTTTGCAGGCGCAATCATCTTGATTACCCCCGGCCAATGCCGCTCCAACGTCATCAAATAGCGACGGGACGCGCTCACACTACCAACGGCAATCACGGAGCCAATGGCCTCAAAAAGCCCAAGCTCCTTCAAACGCTCAATTGAGAACGCTACATTCTCACCCGTATTCGTCGCGCTGGCCTCCAAAATCATGTGGTGCCTTGGCACACCGTCAGCGACAAGTGCCTCACACATCTCATGCGCCTCAAGTTGCCCTGACGCTGTGTACTCACCACCAGTAATCAGAACTCGCCCAACAAGCCCATCACACCACAATTGCACCGTGACCTGAACCCGCGCCTCAGCACTTCTGTGAGACCCAAACAGCAAACACAGATCAGCCTTTCGGATCTCGGTTCTGACAAGCAAATACCGATCAATCTCAGCGATCAGTTGAGGTGTAAGCTTTAAATGTGAATTGGCTGCGCAGGTCATGACATAACCAGACTAACGGCCAAAACAACAACCAGCAACGCTACACCAAACAATACTCCTTCAAATCCCTCACAAGCAGAAAGGCTGGAAGACCGCGCATAACGCGGATGCCTACGGCATATCCCAGCCCACCAACAAAAAAGCCCCACTCGCATGAGCAGGGCTTTCTTGTTTTCATTCGTCTCTCAGAGGCAATCAGATTGGTGAGTAACCACTGTCGTCATCCTCATCACCATCTTCTGAAGTCGGCTCTTCAGCCAGCTCCAGCCCGGTCACGAAGTATTTCGCGAAACGCTCCCGGACGCGAGATCGATGCGCATCAGGGACGCGAACAGACAAGCGAATGCCGTCCTCTGTATCGTCGCGCGAAAGGATCTCGCAGTTCTGATACGGTTATGCATGCCCCTGCCCATCGCTGTGCGGCAGAACCATCGTCACGGTATCCAGCTGCTCAGCCAGACGCGTCTCGATGCGGGCAATCAGATCTTCGATCCCATCACCACTCAGAGCAGAAACCGCAACCGGCCCCTCATCAACCGAGTTACTTTCCAGCAACTTGGCGCGATGTGCCTCGTCCAGCATGTCGATCTTGTTATAGACCTCAATGACACGATCACTCTCAGACACTTTAAGACCAAGCATCTCAAGCGTTTCATTCACATCCTGAGACTGCGCCTTGGTGTCTTCATGAGCAATATCGCGCACATGAAGCACAATATCAGCCTGAATAACCTCTTCCAGCGTCGCCCTGAAAGCAGCCACCAGATTGTGCGGCAACTCGGAAATGAAGCCAACCGTGTCTGACAGAATGACCTCACGGCCATGCGGCAGCTTCAAACGGCGAAGCGTAGGATCAAGCGTCGCAAACAGCAGATCCTTGGCAAACACCTCCGCATTGGTCATGCGGTTAAACAGCGTAGATTTGCCCGCATTGGTGTAGCCAACAAAAGCGATGACCGGATGCGGCACTTTCTTACGTGCTTTGCGGTGAAGCTTACGGGTGCGCTGAACCTGCTCCAGATGCCCTTTCAGCAGCGTGATACGATCCTGAATGATACGCCTGTCGGCCTCAATCTGGGTCTCACCCGGGCCACCAACAAAACCAAGACCGCCGCGCTGACGCTCAAGGTGAGTCCAGGACCGCACCAGACGGGATTTCTGCCAACTCAGGTGAGCAAGCTCGACCTGCAGGCGACCTTCCTTGGTCTGCGCACGTTCACCAAAAATCTCCAGAATAAGACCTGTCCGGTCAATAACCTTGGTGTTCCAGTCTCGTTCCAGATTTCTTTGCTGGATTGGGGTGAGCGGATGATCAACAACAACCAGCTCAATCTCTTCGACATCAATTCGCAAGCGGATCTCTTCCACCTTGCCTGAGCCGAACAGACTTCCCGGTTTTACATTTGCCAATCGAACCAGACTTGAGGAGACAATCTCCAACTCGATTGCAGCTGCTAGTCCAACAGCTTCTTCCAGTCTGGCTTGTGGGCTGCGCTCGGCACCAAAGGGGCGCTCAGGAGCACCTTTCCCTCTCGCCAGAGCTCTACTTTGAATAATCGGTACGATGACGAGTGACCGGGTTCCCCGGGTCACTTCGTCTTCGCCGGCCTCAACATTCGCATCGCGTTGCTTGCGGTTCAGACCGGCCTCTTTTTTAGATTGGGGCTTCATCAGCCTCCTGCTTTTTCGCCTTCTTCTTCAGCTGGTTCGAACAGCTGTATAGGGCTATTTGGCATGATTGTTGAGATAGCGTGCTTGTAAACGAGCTGGGAGTGCCCGTCACGACGCAATAATACGCAGAAATTATCGAACCAAGTAACTACACCCTGCAGTTTTACACCATTGATCAAAAAGATTGTCAGTGGCGTCTTCTGCTTCCTGACATGATTTAAAAATGTATCTTGAAGATTTTGAGCGCGGTCAGCCATAACTATTTTTTTCCTGTTCTCAGTGGACACGGCCGCGGCATCCACCATTTACTGTTCCCATCCTCGAAACGGCCAAGTGACACTCACAAACACAAGAGAGATGCCCCAACACTAATAAGGTGCGCCGTCTTTCCTAAGTTCCCTTCAGCAAACACCGGAGGCACTTAACCCCCGGCAACCGTCAGTTTAATCAACTCTGACGCTTCATGGAATGATTTTCTTAAGTCTTGAACGATTGGACCGGGCTTACCATCACCCAAAATTGTTCCATTTACTTTCACGACAGGCATGACAAGCCCCGATGCACTTGTTAAAAATGCCTCTTGCGCACTTTTTGCCTCTTCCAGAGAGAAACCGCGTTCTTCTACGGAAAAGCCTTTCATTTCCGCCAGTTTTAGAACGCCCGCTCTGGTAATTCCTTTTAAGATTCCGTGGGTAGCAGGTCGCGTCACCAAAGTGCCGTTCTTTAGAATTATCCAAGCATTGGTTGAACCGCCTTCAGTTATCAGGCCTTTTTTATCCACAAACCATGCTTCGCGGGCACCAGACTCCTTAGCCTTTTGTTTAGCAAGGACATTAGGCAAAAGACCAACAGTCTTGATATCGACCCGATCCCAACGATTCTCTTCTACCGTAATAACCCCAACACCCTTGGTCGCAATTTGGTCCATTTTGTGTGACGGCACCGATTTTGCAGTCATCACAATAGACGGTGGAGTGTTAGCTGGCGGGAAATAATGGTCGCGCGGAGCCACGCCGCGCGTAACCTGCATGTAGATCAAGCCGTTCTTCACCCGGTTGAGCGAAATCACTTCCTTCATCACCCGCGTCAAGGCCCCACGTGACATAGGGGCGGAAATCTGCAACTCACTCAGCGACCGATCCAGCCGGTCCAGATGGGCGCTCATGTCCACAATCTGGCCTCTCCAGACCTCACACACCTCATAAACGCCATCAGAGAACTGGTAACCCCGGTCTTCCACATGCACGGCTGCATGAGAATGTGGCACATATTGTCCATTTACGTAGGCAACACGGCTCATCAGCCTCTCCTGTTCAGGAACATTCAACAGGTTACATCTAAGGGCATTTACTGAATACTATCAAGTGGCTAACAGCAGATAAAACTAGATATTTCCGGGTGGGATCACTGAGAAAACCTGAGCTTCCGTTTTGGGAAGATAAAACCAACCTGCTATCCGGGCGTTTAAGCCAGAAATACTTAAAATCACAGGTTTATAGACGGGAAGAAATGAACAAAGGCCACGACACCTCTGCTGGCCAGTCGCGAACACTCGCGTTTCAGGCTTAACGGATTGATGTTCCGGCACTTTCATACAAGAGCGCCGGAACCATGTAGCAAAACTGGCTCTAGAAGAACTCCAGTGACACGCGGAACATCTGCTCCACCTGACGCACCTTGTCTGCAATAGCAAAAATCACAACGCGGTCATGGGCCTGGATACGCTCATCGCCGCACGGTGTCACCACCTTGCCATCACGCAAGATTCCACCGATGCGAATGCCTTCAGCAAGCTCAACTTCACGTAGGGGACGACCAACGAGCGGCGAAGTATCCAGCGCCTCAGCTTCAATCACCTCAGCAGCACCGTTTTGCAGCGCATGAACTGCCCGAATACGGCCACGGCGCACATGCTGCAAAATCTTGGAAATCGTCACCTGACGCGGGTTCACAAAGGCATCAATGCCCAAAGCATGCGCAAAAGCTGGATAACTGGTGTTGTTCAGCAGGGAAAGGTTCCGCTCACAGCCCATTTTCTTAGCCATGACGCAGGACAGGATGTTCACCTCATCCTCATTGGTCAGCGCCACCATCATGTCGGAATCTTCGACATCTGCTTCCTGCAACATCACCTGATCCAGCGCACTACCATGCAACACCACAGTTCTGCGCAGTTCATCTGCAATGCGAATAGCGCGATCACGCGAATGCTCGATAATTTTTACTTTGGTTCTGCTTTGCTTTTCCTCAAGACGGCGAGCAACGTAAGCACCAATATTACCACCACCAGCGATAAGAACACGCTTGGCCTCAGGTTCTTCATGACCGAAGATACTCAGTGTACGACGCACCTGACCGCGCTCACAGCACACATAAACCAAATCCCCTTCCCGCATCATATCAGAGCTGTGCGGAACAAAGACCTTGCCTTCACGCGCGATACCAACAACCACGGCTGACAGATCCGGGAACAACTCGGTCAACTGGCGCAGTGGCGTATCCAGCACCGGACAATCACCACCACAGTCGATCCCGACAATGATCATATTATCATCTGCAAAACGCACCGTTTCCATGGCACCTGGCAGCGACAAGCGCCGCAGGATCATCTCACCCACTTCGATTTCAGGAGAAATGATCACGTCGATCGGCATGTTATCGCGCGAAAACAGATTGCGGTAATGGGATTGCAAATAGCTTTGCGCACGCACACGCGAAACCTTGATCGGCACGTTAAACAAAGAGTGCGCGACCTGACACGCAACCATGTTGATCTCATCATACAAGGTCACGGCAATAATCATGTCAGCCTGATCAGCACCAGCCTGCGCCAGCACATCCGGATGAGCGCCATGGCCAATAAAGCCGCGCACATCCAGTGTATCACGAATGGCATGAACCAGCTGCGGGCTGGTATCAATCACAGAAACGTCGTTCTGCTCCGCTGCAAGTTTTTCGGCAATGCCGTACCCAACCTGTCCGGCGCCACAAATTACAACCTTCATAATTCAGTCCTTTGCTCCACCTCAAAGCTCACCGATCAGGTGAGACCAAGAGACTTGAGCTTTCGGTGCAATGCTGACCGTTCCATACCAATATATTCAGAGGTACGCGAGATATTACCGCCAAAACGCTTAACCTGTGCTTGCAGATATTCACGTTCAAACTGTTCCCGCGCTTCACGAAGTGGCAAGGACATCAACTCTTCACCACCAGAAGACCCCGGCATGCTCGGCACAGTCGACGCCACCTCAGCAGGCAGAAGATCCGCTGTAATCACAGCTTCTGAATCAGCCCGTGTCAGGATCATCAAACGTTCAACATTGTTGCGCAGCTGGCGCAGGTTCCCCGGCCAGTCATGCGTTTGCAGCACGGCCATCGCATCCTCACCAATCCGGCGCATTGGCAGGCCGGTGGAGTTGGAAATCTGCTTCATGAAGAAATGGATCAGCTGAGGAATATCCTCACGCCGCTCTTCAAGCGCAGGCACACGCAGCGGCACAACAGCCAGACGGTGATAAAGGTCCTCACGGAACAAACCTTCCGCAATCCGGTTTTCCAGATTGTAGCCACTGGAAGACAAGAGACGCACATCCACCTTCACTTTGTTGTGGCCACCCAGACGGGTAAAGGTCTGATCCACCAACACACGCAGAATTTTATTCTGCGTCTCCAGCGGCATATCGGCAATCTCATCCAGATAGATGGTCCCGCCATGCGCCTCTTCAAGCGCGCCCACCTTGCGCGGTGTGGAGTCAGTCTCTTCAATGCCGAAGAGCTCCTCTTCCATCCGCTCCGGTGTAATGTTCGCCGCAGAAAGCACCACAAACGGCGATTTGGAGCGTGGAGAAGCCTCGTGGATCGTCCGCGCAACGGTCTCCTTGCCAGAACCAGACGGCCCGGTGATCATCACACGGCTGTTGGTCAGACAAATACGCTCAATCGTCATGCGCAGGTTGTTAATGGAGGACGAACTGCCCACCAGATTGGAAACGTCGCCAGCACGCTGCTTCAGTTCCTTGATCTCGCGCTTCATGGAAGAAGCTTCCAGCGCACGCTCGGTGATCAGAACCAGCTTGTCTGCCTTAAACGGCTTCTCAATGTAATCGTAGGCGCCTTTTTTGATCGCAGAAACCGCTGTCTCTACGTTGCCGTGACCAGAAATAATCACAACAGGCAGGTCAGGGTTTTCTTTCTTGATCACCTCAAGCACCTCAAGCCCGTCAAGCTTGCTGCCCATGAGCCAGATATCAAGAATAATCAGAGACGGACGACGGTCCGCAATCGCAGCCAACGCCGCATCACTGTTGCCAGCGGTACGGGTATTGTAGCCGTCATCCTCCAAAATTCCGGCGATCAGCTCACGAATATCTGCTTCATCATCAACAATCAGAATGTCACTTGCCACGGCTTATCACCACCATTCTTACGTTACATTTTCAGTGAAGGAAGGAACATCAAAACTTCGTAAAGTCAGCCGAACCATGGCGCCATGTCCACCCTCGGCAACAGATGGCGCATCGAGCAGTTCAATTCCACCCCCATGATCTTCCATAATTTTCCGCACAATCGCGAGCCCAAGGCCGGTGCCCTTTTCACGGGTCGTCATATACGGCTCCAAAAGCCGCGTGCGGTGCTCAGTTGGAAGGCCAATCCCGTTATCAATCACATCAATTGTGAGAACCGGACCTTCCCTATAAAGTTTCACCAGAACATTGCCTTGCTCCGGATTTTCTTCGCTCGCCAGATAAGCCTCAACAGCTTCCGACGCATTCTTGATCACATTACCAACAGCCTGCCCAACCAGACGACTGTCAAATGTTGCCCGTACAGCCTCATCCGGCACATCGGTTTCAAAATGAACCTGAGAATTGGCAACAGACACCATAAAGGTGGACTCGCGCACCACGGAGCGCAGATCGGCCTCTTCCATCTTTGGTTTTGGCATACGCGCAAACGAGGAGAATTCATCAACCATACGGCCAATATCCCCCACCTGACGAATGATCGTATCCACGCACTGGTCAAACACCTTACGGTCATCATCTTCAATACGCTTGCCATAGCGGCGACGGATACGCTCAGCAGAAAGCTGGATCGGTGTCAGCGGGTTCTTAATCTCATGCGCAATACGGCGGGCAACATCCGCCCAGGCCGAGTTACGTTGAGCTGCAACAAGGTCCGTGATGTCGTCCAGCGTCACCACAAAACCATGCTCAGAACGGGTCGCTTCCTCAGTCGTCACACGCACATTCACAGTGCGCTCACGCCCCTTACGCATAATGGCAACCTGTGCCACCTGCGAGCCACTGGAGCTTTCTTCAAGCGCCTTAGACACAACCTCTTGCACCTCTGGAAGATTGTCGTAGATCGGTTTTTCCAGAAGCTCGTTTTCATCCTGACTGAGAAGACGTGTTGCTGAGCGATTGACCATGGTCACATCACCCTCATCATCAATCCCGATTACGCCAGAGGACACCCCAGATAGCACGGCTTCACTGAAGCCGCGGCGGCGGTCAATCTGGTCATTTGCAGCCAGCAGCGCATCCCTTTGCCCACGCAACTGACCCGTCATATTGTTGAAGGTCCGCCCAAGGCTCTCAAGGTCACCGCTCGCCTTCGCAGCTTCAACCTCAACATAATAATTGCCTTTGGAAACCTGATCTGCAGCGCCAATAAGGTTACGGATCGGCAACACAAGCTGGTTGGCAAACCCAAAGCCCACCCAGATGGAGGAGAGCAGCAGTACAAGCGCCACACCCACGTAAACAAGGGCAAACGCCAGTTGAACACCAAAGCGTCGCTGTTCCAGCTCCGCATATTCATTGACACCAGCTTCCGCCAGACGCTGATATTCAACCACCCGAGGATCAAGCGCACGGGTCACATAAAGATAAAGATCATCAAAAGCGGACAGCTTAATCACGCCGCCCACAAGGTTGGAAACGCCCGGTGCAATCAAAACCGGAGCCCCATCCTTAGCCTGGTTCATCGCCACTTGCGGCGGCAGCAAAGGCTCCACCTTAGGGTCGCGCAACACACGCATCACGACGGTGCCATCATTTTTCAGAACATATGCCCCCAGCAATCCGCGAACCCAGGTCTGGGTCTCAAAAAAGCGGTCAAACCGAGTGGGGTCATAAAAATAAGAGTTACGGTTCAGATCCACATCACTGGCCATGCCAATCAGCGTGGACCGCAGCGAGTTTCCGTGCTCCTGAACATAAGCGGCCGCAACCGACTGGGCGTTGGTGATGATATTGCGCGTTCTTGTCTCAAACCAGCGATCAAGCCCCTGATCCAGCGTAATCGTTGCCACCACAGCAACAATAAACGCAGGCAGTGCAGCCACCAGCGAGAACATAGTCACAATGCGCACATGCAGCCGGGCCGCTGCACGCCCACGGCGCCGCGCCTGCAACAGTTTCACAAGCTCAAAGATGATCAAGCCGATAAGCAGGAACACCAGTGCGCCGTTAAAGCCAAGCGCAATGTAAACAACCGTTTCAGAAGGAACGATAGGCGTCACGCCCATCAGCACCAGAAAGGAAACCCCGATGGAACACAGCGCCAGCAACACCACGGAAAGGCCAAACATGCGAGACTTGCGGCCTTTCGCATCAAGCTTTGGAGTATGTTCTTCTGCTTTTGATTTGAAAATCATGAAACGCGAACCTGCGCACCTGCGATAACTTTATTAATATTGGAAACAGACTATTAGCACGAATTGTTGCCAAAATGCGACAATGGGTTTTATTAGTCACACTCTTGATGGGGAAAACCGAAAAGTCCACAGGTCAAAATAAGCATGCAGTGCACAACTCAAACGCACCTTCACCCCATTAAACGCAAAATGGCGCAAGAGATCGCGCCATTTTGAAAGCTTCACTCGATAAAAATCGATTATCTGGAGCTGCGGATTACCTGAACGTCCAGATCGCGGATTTTCTTGCGCAAGGTGTTGCGGTTCACACCTAAAAGTTCAGCAGCCTTGATCTGGTTGCCACGGGTGGCCGCCAGCACTGCGCTGATCAAAGGATACTCCACCTCACGCAGGATACGGTGATAAAGGCCCGGAGGCGGTAGGTCTTCACCAAACCCGCCGAAGTAATCGCCCAGATACCGCTCCACAGACCCACCCAGATCCTGAACAGACGGCGCATCCATGTCATTCACAGCCGTAGAAGGCTGAGAAAGTTCCAGATCGATCAAACTGGCGGTTATGTCATCCTGCGGATAGAGCGCGGCCAGACGGCGCACAAGGTTTTCCAACTCACGTACGTTGCCCGGCCAGCGATAACGGCGCAGCTTATCAAGCGCTGCCACCTCAATCTGCTTGGCAGGCAAACCTTCGCTCTCTGCAATAGAGAAGAAGTGGCGCACAAGATCAGGAATATCCTCAGTCCGTTCCCGCAAAGGCGGAAGGCGAATTGGCACAACATTCAGACGGAAATACAAATCTTCACGGAACAGCCCCTGATTGATCAGCTGACGCAGGTCTTTGTTCGTCGCCGCAATAATCCGCACATCTGTCTGGATCGGCGTACGACCACCTACAGATGTATACTCGCCCTGCTGTAACACACGCAGCAAACGGGTCTGCGCTTCCATCGGCATATCACCGATTTCATCCAGCAGCAGCGTACCACCATCAGCCTGCTCAAACCGACCAGAAGAACGCGCCTGAGCGCCAGTAAACGAGCCCTTCTCATGCCCAAACAGCTCAGATTCAATCAAATCCTTTGGGATCGCCGCCATGTTGACCGCAACAAACGGACCATTCCGGCGTTTGCCATAATCATGCAGCGCCCGCGCAACAACCTCTTTACCAGTGCCACTTTCACCGTTGATCATCACGGTCAGATCAGTCTGCATCAAGCGGGCAAGCACGCGGTAGATTTCCTGCATGGCAGGAGAACGACCCACAAGTGGAATATTGTCATTCCCCTCGCCGCTCATATCAAACTGCCGGCCTTTAGGCTCAGCGAGCGCACGGCCCACAATACCCGTCAGCTCTTTCAGATCAAACGGCTTGGGCAGATACTCATAGGCCCCTTGCTCAGAGGCCTTAATCGCCGTCATGAAGGTGTTTTGCGCACTCATGATGATCACAGGCAATTCCGGACGCAGCTTGCGGATGCGCGGCAGCACATCAAACGCGTTCTCATCCGGCATCACCACATCGGAGATCACCAGATCCCCTTCGCCCGAACTCACCCAGCGCCACAACGTGGTGGCGTTGGACGTCAGCCGAACAGTATACCCTGCACGGGACAGAGCCTGATTGAGAACGGTACGGATCGCAGAATCGTCGTCAGCAACAAGAATGGTTCCACTCGGCATACTCTTAGTCCTCAATTCCAGAATGTACGTCAGGCCCGGTAAAGGCAGGCATCAGAATGCGGAAGGTCGTGCCCCGATTGCCGCTCTCGCACTCCACCACGCCGCCATGATCACCCACGATCTTGGCAACCAGCGCCAGCCCAAGGCCAGAGCCATTCGTCTTTGTCGTAATAAACGGGTCAAACAGATGTGGGCGCAGATCTTCCGGCACACCATAGCCGTTGTCGCGCACACAAAACTCAAGCGGCAAGCTCACACGCTCCTGCACGCCGGGCACAGACAAACGCACACCGGGACGGAAGGCCGTGGAGACAACAATCTCCGGCTCGTTCACGCCGCTCAACGCCTCGCTCGCGTTTTTGATCAGATTGATAAAGATCTGCACCAACTGGTCGCGGTTGGCATAAACGGGTGGCAAGGAAGGGTCATAATCCTCGACGATCCGCACTTTGGAGGCAAAGCCATTTTCCGCAACACGTTTCACGTGATCGAGCACCACGTGAATATTCACCGGCTCGCGGTCAATCGGGCGTTCATCGGAAAACACCTCCATCCGGTCCACCAGTTTCACGATCCGGTCCGTCTCCTCCATGATGAGACGGGTCAAAGTGCGATCATCTTCACTGGCTGACTGCTCCAACAGCTGAGCTGCGCCGCGAATACCAGAAAGCGGGTTTTTGATCTCATGGGCCAGCATGGCAGCAAGGCCCGTCACGGTACGCGCAGCACCGCGGCTGGTCAGCTGTTTATCCAGCTTCTCCGCCATGGTGCGCTCCTGAAACAGCAGCACAACGCCGCCCGGAGCATCACTTAAAGGAGAAGCGTGAATATCAACCAGCTTCTCCTGCCCAATGCGCGGTGTCCCAATGTCCACCTTATACTCATTAACCGCACCGCCGCGCTCACGCACCTGTGCAATCAAACCCAGCAGTGGGCTGCCAAACGGCACAAACCAGGACACTTCACGGCGCTTCAGCATCGACAAACTGGCATGGAAAAAGTCTTCCGCCGCACTGTTTGCCCCAACGATCTTGTCATCTCCTCCAACCACCACAACAGGGTGCGGCAGAGAATCCAAAACGGCCTGTCCCGGCACACCTTTGCCCAAACCAGCCTCGGCTTCTGTCAGAGTGTCTCCTCCCGTCTCCAACATCAGGCAGCGCTCCTCATAGGGACTTGAACAAACCAGTCATAAAGGGTGTTCCGCACCAGATCGGCATCCAGACTGGTCATAAGCCCTCGCATAAATCCTTGCGGCGCATCATCAAGCCGTCCCGCAGCTTCCAGATACCAGCCCATATGCTTACGGAAGGCCCGCACGCCAATCTCAAAGCCATATTGCCCCAGCATGGCGTCATAGTGCTCCACAACAAGCGCGGCCAACTCTTCCCCGTGGGGGTCAGCAAGCCGTTCACCCGTTTCCAGATAATGCGCAATCCGCCCCGGCACCCATGGACGCCCATAAGCACCACGGCCAACCATCACCAGATCAGCACCAGATTGCGCCAGCATCTCGTCGGCATCCTCAAACTTGCAGCAATCACCATTGGCCACCAGCGGCACATCCGGAACAACATCCCGCACCTGCCGGATTGCCCTCCAATCCGCCTTGCCCTTGTAAAACTGCGAACGCGTACGACCATGCACGGTGATCATCTTCACACCCGCATCCACCGCCCGTTTAGCAAGCTCCGGAGCATTTATGGAAGTCTCATCCCACCCCAGACGCATCTTTAACGTCACTGGAACAGACACAGCCTCCAGCGTCGCCTCAACAAGCGTCATGGCGTGGTCCAGATCTTTCATGAGAGCCGAACCGGAATAACCAGAGGTCACCTTTTTGGCAGGACAGCCCATGTTGATGTAAATCACGCCCGCACCGGCTTTTTCAGCCATGCGCGCGCCCTCGCCCATCCAGTGAGGATCTTTACCTGCCAGCTGAACAATATGAGGATCAATGCCCTCACCTTCGGCCCGCATCAGCGATTCTGGGTGTCCGGTACACAGCGCTTCACTGGCAACCATTTCACTCACCACTAAACCCACGCCATAGCGCAGGGCAATACGGCGAAACGGCAAATCCGAAACGCCGGACATTGGCGCAAGAATAACTTTGTTTTTGAGAGGGATATTACCTATCGTAAGCATTACGCATATTTCTTGAAAGAGCCCAGTTGCACATTTGATAAGCAGCATATGAAGTTGCACATATTCTAACCAAACTAAAAATTTAGGCAAGGGAATATTAAAGAGAAGAGATTGAAGTGTTGAGCTTCGCTCTTAAATCGAGCAAAACCCTCACCAACACGGTTTCCACGCAGCCGCTCACGCCTCTTGGCATAAGGGAGCAGCTTCAACTCATTCAGGTGATCCAGTTTTGCAGTCCACTGAAAAAATTGCATGTATCATAGTTGCAGCCGGACGCGGTTCACGCATGTCGACGCAAAATGACAGCAGCCCAAAGCAATACCGGGACCTCGGCGGAAAGACTGTTCTGCAAAGAACACTGGAAGCAATTTTATCCGCCACACAGGTCGACATTGTCCTCCCTGTCATCCACGCAGAAGACACTAAGGCCTATCAAGGTGCCGCGAGCACACTGACAGACAATCGCCTGATCAAACCTGTCACTGGCGGAGCTACACGACAGGCATCTGTAGCCTGCGGCCTCAAAGCACTGAAAGAACACGCCCCGGACTACGTCCTGATCCACGATGCCGCCCGCCCTTTCATAGCACCAGCGGTGATAGAAGACGCCATCACGGCCCTGCAAAACGGCGCGCAAGCTGCCCTTCCTGCAGTACCTGTCGCAGACACGTTAAAGCAGGCAGATGCAAACCAGCAGGTTCTGGAAACCGTCGATCGCACCCACCTCTGGGCAGCACAAACACCGCAAGCCTTCCCGTATCCGCTCATTTGGGCGGCACATCAGCAAGCGATCAATGAGAACATCGACAGCTTCACCGATGATACGGCGCTCATCGAATGGCAAGGCAAACCTGTCACCATAACAACAGGCGACCCGCAGAACATCAAACTCACCACACTCAAAGACATGACGAACGCACAGGAACAGATCGCCATGAAACAACTCGCAGACCTTGGCGACATTCGTGTTGGAACGGGCTACGACGTACACGCATTTGAAGACGGTGACGCCGTCATTCTCGGCGGCATCTCCATCCCGCACACCCAGAAACTCAAAGGCCATTCCGACGCGGATGTTGGCCTTCACGCCCTGACGGATGCCATCTTCGGCGCACTGGCAGATGGCGACATCGGCTCGCACTTCCCACCCTCTGACATGCAGTGGAAAGGTGCGGCCTCTGACCAGTTCCTGAAATACGCAATAGACCGGGTTCACAAGCGCGGCGGCATGATCGCACACTTGGATTTAACGCTGATCTGTGAAGCTCCGAAAATCGGCCCACACCGGGAAGAAATGCGCAAACAGATCGCACAGATCTGCGACTTGCCCATTGGCCGCGTGGCTGTGAAAGCAACCACCTCTGAAAAGCTGGGCTTCACCGGTCGCCAGGAAGGCATTGCTGCGCAAGCCTGCGCAACCATCCGGCTTCCGTTTGAAGATTAAACGAAGCCACCAAAACAAGGGAGAGAGAACCATGACCGACATCCTCAGCCTTAAGGAAAGAGCACGCGTTCTCGTCTCCAGATACGCTGAAAAAGAGATCAAGATCACCACGGCAGAAAGCTGCACCGGCGGCCTGCTCGCAGGCCTGCTGACAGAAGTGCCCGGCTCATCTGCCGTGCTCGATCGTGGCTTCGTCACCTACTCCAACGAAGCCAAGCATGAGATGATCGGCGTCCCCGTTGACCTGCTTATGAGCTACGGCGCGGTCAGCAGCGAAGTTGCCAAAGCCATGGCAAGCGGCGCTCTGTTTTGCTCCAATGCCAACGTGGCCGTTTCCATCACGGGCATCGCCGGACCGGACGGTGGCACCAAAGACAAACCTGTCGGACTTGTCCACTTTGGCTTTGCAGCTGACCAAGAGGAAACCAAGCACGTCCAATGCCTCTTCGAGAACACCGGACGCGAGGGAATACGCTTTCAGGCGCTGGTACAAGCATTAAAATTATTAGAAAATTTTATTGAAACTAGCTAATCGAAATTTACCTTCTCGTTAAAAGAGTACCGGGTAGGCACTACTACCTTATGACATTCTAAGAAAACTTAGATAAAATCTGTTTTAAATTTACAACGGAATGTCACGGTATACCCATGAGATATATTGCTAGTTTGTTTTTGGGCATGTGCTTAAGCACCTCAGCTTATGCGGCATCAGATGTATTCCTCATTTCACGAGGGTTCGATGACGAGTTCATCGGCTCTCACGAAGTGCAGAAAATGCCACGCGGTGGCTATAAGGAGCTGCGCCTGTGCGGCCAGTCCTATTGGGTGCGCCCCTACTCTGTTGCCTGGACAAAATGGGAAGAACAGCTTGGCCACAAGATCCGCCTTGAAGTAAACCAGGGCTATGGCTGGGTGGTTCTGTGCACCAAACCAACCACACAGTTGAACCTCAAAGACGTCGGCATTTACGCTTCTCTTGAAAAGACCATGGAGCATGGTGATCCGGACAAGGAACTCACCAACCGCTTTCAGGCAATCCGGCGCACCTTCGTCATGCGCAACGGCCTTACCCCAGAGCAGGCTGAAGCCGAAATTACTAAAAACTACGAGAAGAGAGGCTCCCGCCTGAGCCAGTTCCTGAACAATCGCGACAAGAATTAAGCGGTATTTCTGAGAAATCTCACGGTTCCAAGACAACGAGTGGGCTTAAATCATTGCCTAAAGCCCGCTCAAGATACGTTCAGAACCCGCTGTTCATACATGAAAGTTTTGCGTCATGAGCAAGCTCAAATACACACATGGCGCCCTGCACAGACCATTAAGGTGAAGTCTCTCGGGCCGCACTGACGCGGCAACAGACTTCTGGCGGCAGAAGCTTCTGATGATGCTGCCCCCCTCAAAAGGCGTCCACCGGCTCCAGAAATCATCATTTCGACGGACCAAAGGCCAGCCATTCACTAACTTATAGTTTGGACCAATCAAGTGGGATTGGTCAGCAGAGTAATAGCTCAAATCTCCAACACCGCCTGCAATTCTAAAGGGTTGTATTAGAAGCTCCATCATAATCAACTTCTACCTCTAAATTTAAATTCAACCTTTGAATGACCTCCTTTGATTATGG
The DNA here is from genome assembly GCF_001623225.1 of Pseudovibrio sp. Ad13. Classification (NCBI taxonomy): domain Bacteria; kingdom Pseudomonadati; phylum Pseudomonadota; class Alphaproteobacteria; order Hyphomicrobiales; family Stappiaceae; genus Pseudovibrio; species Pseudovibrio sp. Ad13. Next base: position 697,284 of record NZ_LMCC01000013.1, read on the forward strand.
AACCCAAAAAGTCATTTCCCGGAGCCATGCCCCTCTTTTGGGAAACCACGTTTCGTGTGTTGGCCGTCTGTCTATTTGCTATTTTGATCAGCGGATGCACCTCGGACCCCAAAAAACATGCAGGATCATGTGATTATGAAAAGTTACTCGAAAATGCTGTCAGCCAATCAGGCTATAGTTTTTCCAGCAAAAACAAAGACCAGCTTAAAGTGATATTTGACTTGTTTTTCCATGAAATAGAAAAAAATAAATGCAAAAAGAGTGGTTCATTTAATTATCGTGATGATCATGGGCTAACGTTTTGGCAAAAATATAATGGTCTTAGAATTGGATATCTGCTTCGCTTGCAGAGCTTTGCAAGCAACGACATTTGCTTGTCAGGCTTTAGGTTAACTAAAGTAACCGCCACATCGTATCAAGTGTACTGTAAATACAAAGGTTGGACTTGGCATAATAGGGAGTACGACAAATGAATATGCAGAAGCATCCTATCATTTTAGGCGCACACATTATTAAACCAACCGCAGTAGTTCCTCTTATTCCCACTTCATCACACTTGGTCATTGCTGAGGTTAACGAGTTCTGAAAAATTATGTGGCAAATCAACGGGTTTTCCACCTGAGCCCCCGCTGTTTCAGGCGCCCTTCTGGTCATGGAAAACATCTATGAACACGAAGGCCAGACAGGTCACGAAATTCTGTTCATCGCAAATGTAACGTTCCCGCCCAATGCCTTCCCCACCCAGGAAACGATCACATTTAGGGAAGACAGCGGAACGGAAATCACCGCACGCTGGTTCGATCCCGAAGAACTCACCCCAAACGGCGTTGACCTCTTCCCTGCAGGATTAAAGCAACACCTGGAGGTCCTGCGATAGCCCACACAAGAATATGAGTCACCCATATGATTATGGAATATATTCAGATTATCTAAATGCGCCCAATTTTAGCAGGCATCAGTCTTCAGATTTTTAGGTGCCGTAGATTTTGTCGGCGCGGTCTTCAAAGGCACTGGAGAATTTGCGGAAGGCGCGGTCGAACATGGCACCCATCATGGTGCCGAGTGTCCGGCTCTTGAACTCATAATTGATATAGAAGCTCACATCGCATTCCTTTTCGGAAACCGGATCGAAGCTCCAGACATTTTCCAGATGGCGAAACGGGCCATCCAGATACTCAACCGTAATTTTACTAGCCTCACGATCAAGGGTCACACGGCTGGCAAATGTCTCTTTGAAAACTTTGTAAGCTACAGTCATATCCGCCACCATCATTTCACGGTGGTCATCAATCTTCCGGCGTCCGCGCACACGCAATGCTTGACATAAAGGCACAAACTGGGGGTACTGCTCCACATCTGCAACCAGATCAAACATATCATCAGCACTGTGCTGAACCCGGTGTGTGCTTTCGAAAGACGGCATATGCTCGCGTTCTTTTTCTTCTAGTTTTTCAAAAATTCTTCAGGATGCTCTAAGCGACCTTTTTTGATTTGCCAAGAAAATTTTCAGGTTTTCTCTCATCAAGCAGGCCCCTGTGAGCCAAAAGCATCAGAAATTTTCAAGTCGCAATTATACCGCGACGATCTAACGCAACCGTTTCATTCTCAAAACTCTGGTCAGCACTCAAAACTCAATTCTACACTATGCGCTAATACTTAGCTCTTTTTGAAAGCAAACCCAATGCTTAGTCCTTTTAAAATTTCCCACCTCGCCAAAGAAGGCGGAGAAGAAGATTACATTAAAACCACTAATACTCTTACAGATAGCCCTGTACAGGTCATCAGCCGCGAAGAAACCGCCAAATACCATCAAATCACAGTGGTCGAAGGCGGAATTGAACGCATCAGATACATTCCCCATCAAGCCCGGCACAAAACCCTGCTCATCTTCATCCACGGCATGTGGCATGGCGCATGGTGCTGGAAGAACTATCAGGAAAAACTCGCAGAATCCGGCTGGGAGAGTGTCGCCATCAGCCTGCCCGGCCACGGTCACTCTCCAGAACAACGCCCCACAGCAGAAGCCACATTAGGCTATTACCTCCGATTTGTGCATGAGGAGGTTAAACGCCATGACCAGCCCGCCGTTCTGATCGGCCACAGCATGGGCGGCGCTTTGGTGCAGTGGTATCTGAAGTATGTCGGCGGGCTGAAAGCAGCCGTTTTTGTCGCCTCATGGACCGCCATTGACGTTATGCAAGACTGCCTGAGAAACGCCATGTCCATCGACTGGCTTGGAACAGCGCTGTCACCTCTTTTGGGATACAAGTTCCAGTTCAGATCCCCCAAAACCGTGGCAAAATGGTTCCTTGCAGATCGCTCAAACCCGGTTGCCCAGTACATTCAAAGCCAGCTTGGGCCAGAATCCGACGTCGTGCTCCTGCAACATCGCCCACCGCAATGGTTTCCGCCGCTGGATGATGCAACACCCAAACTATGGCTCACAGCCAGCGAAGACGCCATCATCCCCTTCAACCGCTCCCTGCACTCTTCTGCCCTCTATGAGGCAACGCATAAAATCGTGCCTCATGCCGGGCACGACATCATGCTGGAAGACAATTGGGAGGAAAGCCTGTCCTACATCACCACATGGCTGCAGAACATGAGCACCACCAGAGCATTGGCAACCAGCTAAACTCCTAAAGAAGCGCCTCCCATCGTAGTGAGGCGCTCACACACCAGAACCATCTAAGCCTTACCTTGCAGTTCAACAAGGCACTTTGCCGTATCAGCAGCCTCCTCGGCATACGCAGGATCACGATGGATAAGCATGGTTGAAAATGCCCCCTCCATCAGCAACACCACACGGCGTGCCAGAACCTCAGGCTCCATCAATCCGGCAAGCGTGTAACGCTCTACCAACCACGCCTCAAACGTCTTCTTATGCTTTGCCCCCACCACAACCGCCGGATGCCCCGGCATATTCGCCAGTTCCGCAGCTGTGCGAATGAAACCGCATCCCTTCCATTTCGGGTGCCGGGCGTTTGAGGCAACACGCAGAAAAATTGCAGCAGTCTTGTCCGCAGCGCTCCCCTCCGCCTCATCAAACCACGTCGCAAATGTTTCCAGATTGGGTTGGTCCCGGGAGATAAGATACTCAGTCACCAGATCATCTTTGCTTTTGAAATGGTAGTAGAGCGTCTTCTTGGTGATACCTGCTTTCTCGGCAACGGCATCCACACTGACAGCACGAATGCCCTCACCGTAAAACAACTTGTTTGCAGCATCTAAGATGCGATCGCGGGTCGTCCGCTGAGTTTTCTGAGCCATATATACTAACCAGTGAGTTTACTGAAGAATGCAGCACTCCTACCCTTGAGTCAATCCAGCTTGAAATGAGGGAAACACCATGAAAAAGCTCGTTCTGTTTGAAGTCAGAGACCGCATTGCACTGCTCACCCTAAACCGCCCGCAAAAGCTCAACGCACTGAACTACCAGACCAACGACCACCTTCTGGACCTTCTGGACCGGATTGAAGATGACCCGAAAATCAGCGCGGTGATCCTCACAGGTGCAGGAGAACGGGCATTTTCCGCCGGTGGTGACATTCATGAGTTCTCCCAGAGCATCACCAAAGGGACAGATGTTGCCGTCAAGCAATTCGTAGCCCGCGGCCAGACCATGACCAGCCGCATAGAAAACTTCACCAAGCCCATCATTATCGCCGTCAACGGCATCGCTTTTGGCGGCGGCTGCGAAATCACCGAGGCCGCCCATCTGGCAATCGCCTCAGACCGTGCCGTCTTTGCCAAACCAGAGATCAATATCGGCATTCCGCCCACTTTCGGCGGCACCCAGCGCCTGCCCCGTCTCGCCGGTCGCAAGCGCGCGCTGGAGCTGCTGCTCACCGGAGACCCGTTCGGTCCAGACCGAGCCTGTGAGCTTGGCCTCATCAACAAGGTCGTCCCGCACGATGACCTGCTGCCGGAAGCCTTCGCTCTGGCAGAGCGTATCCTGCGCCACTCCCCACTCGCCGCCGCCCGCATCCTCACCGCCGTCACCCGCGGCCTCAACACAACTATCGCCGAAGGCCTCCAAATCGAAGCCGCCCAATTCGCCCAAATGGTCCCCACCAACGACATCCACGAAGGCCTCAACGCCTGGATAGAACGAAGAACCCCCGCCTATGCAGGCGATTAGCCTGGGCGTCAGACGGCAAACCTATGCACGCACATAATCATAACCTACGAAGTGAAGATGGAGGCCTGCCGTACAAATTCTGAAACACGGCATTAAAGCGTCGTATGCTCCCAAAGCCCGAAGCAAACGCAATCGCTGCCAACGTGAGATCAGTCGTGTCAATCAGCCGCTTGGCACGCTGAAGTCTTACCGTGGCAGCAACCTGGCTGGGAGTTGCCCCAAGATACTGGGAAAATAAGCGCGCTAAATGGCGACTACCAATACCGAGAGTTTCAGCAAGTTGCTGAACACTGTTACTATCAAGATACCCCGTATGGATGAGACGCATCGCACGTTCAACTGTCGTTGCAGTCCCCATCCATGCAGGGCTACCGGGCGCGGCCTCGGGCCTGCAACGAAGGCACGGACGATACCCTGCCTGTTCCGCAGCAGCAGCAGATGGATAGAAACTAACGTTTACTGATTTTGCAGGGCGAACAGGACAAACAGGTCGGCAATAAATCCCAGTAGATTTAACTCCCGAGAAGAACACCCCATCATAGCTGCGATCTCTAGCTAACCGCGCTCGATCACACGTCTTCCAATCTGGGAACTCTGCAACCACATCAATCATTGCAGCAGTAAATTCTTTTTATTTGAATCTGTCGATCTTTAATCGACGATGGAGTCCGTATCCGGCGAGTTTCAGCAGATCATTTGTGGCAAGAAATTATGGCTTTCTGAAAGGACAACTATGCCTCAAACATCTGCCAAGCTTATTCCGGAGCTCTGCCTTCTCATAATCCTGTCCTTCCTTTGGGGAGCTTCCTTCACACTTATCGAAGTTGCAAACACCACCGTTCCTCCAGCAACCATCGTTCTTCTCAGGCTGCTGATTGGTGCTGTAGTCCTCATCACACTGGTCATGATCAGCGGAACCGTTTTCCCCAACACCGCCAAACGGTGGGGTGAACTTCTTGTGCAAGGCATTTTGCAAAACGCGCTCCCCTTCACGCTCATCAGTTGGGGGCAGCTGCATACTTCCAGTGGCCTTGCAGGTCTTTTAAACACGACGCCACCTCTATTCGTATTTTTGATCAGCTACTTTGTTTTGCAGGACAAGACCGCAGACGCCAAAAAGCTCCTCGGCATTCTGATTGGATTTGCAGGTATTGGTGTCATCATGGGGCCTGCGGCCTTTGCAGGAGAACAAAACTCAGCACTCGGACAACTGGCAATCACAGGGGCCAGCCTTTGTTATGCCTTAGCTGCCCTGAACGCAAAGCGCTTTTCAGATCAACCACCACTGCTGACAGCAGCATGCTCGATGACCCTTGCAGCTTGTCTTATGGCACCGATTGCTTTCACACTCGACCATCCATTGAAGCTTTCACCATCGCCTGAATCTCTGGCCTCAATCCTTGCTCTGGGTGTGTTCTCCACTGCACTTGCAATGGTGCTTTATTTCCGCCTTGTACGCACACTTGGCCCTTTAGGAGTAACAACAGGAAGCTATCTCAGGGCCGGTTTCAGCGTAGTCTTGGGAGTACTATTTCTTGGCGAAACCCTTACAGCAAACCTACTGACCGGTCTGCTCTTTATCTTTACAGGAGTAGCGCTGGCAACCGGACAGATAAAACTTCCGCGACTAACGAAGAAGACAACTTGATCTTGCAACACCCACAAACAAAAAAGCGTCACACCGTGCAGTGTGACGCTCTTTAAAAACTCGTGGAGTGGAACCGGCGCTTAGTTGCCTTGTTTTGCCTTACGGGCTGCTTTCAGCTCGGCAAAGTCTTCGCCAGCGTGGTGGGAAGAGCGGGTCAGCGGGTTCGCGGAAACCTTCAGGAAGCCTTTCGCGTAAGCGATCTTCTCATAGGCCTTGAACTCGTCTGGTGTTGGGAAATTCATCACCGGATGGTGCTTCTTGGTTGGCTGCAGGTACTGGCCAACAGTCAGGAAGTCCACATCAGCAACACGCAGATCATCCATCAGCTGAAGCACTTCGTTGCGCTCCTCACCCAGACCAACCATGATGCCGGATTTGGTGAACATCTCAGGATCAATCTCCTTCACGCGCTGCAAAAGGCGGATGGAGTGGAAGTAGCGTGCGCCCGGACGAACCTTCAGATAGTTGGAAGGAACCGTTTCCATGTTGTGATTGAACACGTCAGGTTTCGCCGCAACAACAATCTCAACTGCGCCTTCCTTACGAAGGAAATCAGGCGTCAGCACTTCAATTGTTGTTTTTGGAGAGGCTTTACGGATCGCAGCAATCACGTTGGCAAAGTGCGTCGCACCGCCATCATCAAGATCATCACGGTCCACAGAGGTGATAACAACGTGCTGCAGTTCCATGGAGGCAACAGCTTTACCAATGCTTTCCGGCTCATTTTGATCAACTGGCCCCGGCATCCCGGTGCGTACGTTACAGAACGCACAAGCACGGGTACAGGTATCACCCAGGATCATGAAACTCGCATGCTTCTTGGACCAGCACTCACCGATATTCGGGCAACCAGCTTCTTCACAAACCGTGACGAGGTTGTTCTTGCGAACCAGCTCGTGGGTCTCTTTGTAGACAGGAGAAGTGGGCGCCTTAACACGGATCCATTTTGGCTTGCGCTGAACAGGATTATCCGGGCGATGTGCTTTTTCCGGATGGCGCGGACGCTCTTTTTCCTGCAGTGCAGACGCCGTTTGGCTTTTATGATTAGGATCGAGTGTATTTACCAGTGTAACCATATCAGTTCCGTCAGGTCCGAGACTTTGCGTCACACTTGCCTTAAGGGTCAGTGTCGCTGTCTCTTATAAGTTTAGTGGTCCATAACAGGAAATGAAGCATCTCTCAATGCCAGACACTGGTGTTCAGTCAGTTCCGCGCCTCAGGACCACGCCTATTCAAAGCCAATTGCATCCCCACCAATCAGTGAGGCAATCAGAGCAAACGCAATGGCGCCAACCATCGCAACGACCGCCTGGTCGAGATATTCATTCCCCAGGGAAACTTCCACATCCGCAAATTCGAACAGGTAAACCCCTGAAATACCACCGAGAAATCCGGCGATAATCAACACGGCGAAGTCTCCGCCAACTGTAGCCATCACCAGCACAGTAGCTACAACGGCACAAACGGCTGATGTCACCAGCCATATGATTGATTTCATAAAGTCCACGGTTCTTCTCCTTTTTGATAAGAAGAGTACCCGGGAAAAATTAAGTCCCTCTCACTGGTAAAATTCCAGTGAGAGGGAATTGATTTACATATTTAGAGCACGTCCGTAGGCGTCCAGAACACTTTCCTTCATCATTTCGGAAAGGGTCGGATGCGGGAAGACAGTGTGCATCAGCTCTTCTTCGGTGGTCTCAAGACCCATGGCAACAACGAAGCCCTGAATGAGCTCGGTCACTTCAGCGCCAACCATATGCGCACCCAGCAGCTGACCGGTCTTCTTGTCAAAGATCGTCTTGACCAGACCTTCAGGCTCACCAAGAGCAATCGCCTTACCGTTACCCATGAACGGGAAACGACCAACGCGCAGCTCATAACCAGCATCTTTCGCACGCTGCTCAGTCAGACCGACAGAAGCCACCTGCGGATTACAGTAGGTACAACCCGGAATCTGCTCGCTCTTCATCGGGTGAACATCAAGGCCGGAGATCTTCTCAATGCAGATCACGCCTTCATGCTCAGCCTTGTGCGCCAGCATTGGAGGACCGGCAACGTCACCAATCGCATAAACGCCAGGAACGTTGGTGCGGCTGAAGCCGTCAGTCACGATGCAGCCGCGGTCTGTCTTGATGCCAAGCGCTTCAAGGCCAAGGTTCTCGATGTTACCAACCACGCCAACAGCGGAAATCAGCTTCTCAGCGGTGATTTCCTGCGTCTTGCCGTCTTTGGTCTCAACAGTCGCAGTCACCTGACCGCCACCCTTAACAACCTTGGAAACCTTCGCTTCCATCACAAACTTAATACCCTGCTTCTCCATCTGCTTTTTCGCAATCGCGGAGATTTCAGGATCTTCAACCGGCATAATGGTCGACATCATTTCAACAACGGTCACGTCAACGCCCATTGTCTTATAGAAAGATGCAAACTCGATGCCGATCGCGCCGGAACCCATCACAACAATGGATTTAGGCATTTTCTCTGGAACCATCGCTTCGAAATAGGTCCAGATGTTTTCTTTGTCAGGCTCAAGACCCGGAATGACGCGCGGCTTCGCACCAGTTGCAACAATAACGTGCTTGGCGGAGTAAGTGCCGTGGCCCTTCACACCCTTAGGTGTTGGGTGCTGTGGCTGCATAGCGTCTTTGGAAGAAGGCCCAACAGCGATCTCACCCGGTTTGGTGAGCTTTGCTTCACCCCAGATGATGTCGACCTTGTTCTTCTTCATCAGGAAGCCGATGCCGCCATTGAGCTGACCGGAAACACCACGGGAGCGTTTCACAACAGCAGAAGCGTCAAAGCTCACGCCTTCAGCGGAAAGACCGTAGTCTTTGCCGTGCTGCATGTAATGGTAGATCTCAGCAGAACGCAGCAGCGCTTTGGTTGGGATACAGCCCCAGTTCAGGCAGATACCGCCCATATGTTCACGCTCGACAATCGCGGTCTTGAAACCAAGCTGCGCGGAGCGGATTGCGGTTACATAGCCACCAGGACCAGAACCAATGATAATCACGTCGTAGGCGTTGCCACTCATCTCTTTAACCTCGCCAAATCGGCATCAAGGAGCTTGAGGCTCCACATAAAGGTGGGAGAACTTCGAAAAATTCTCCAAAACGTAGTCGGGCAGTTCTCCGCTGTCCTTAGCGATCAGCTTTCCTCTGCCATCGCCCGCATCCAGACGGTCCAGCGTTCTTTGCGCACGGCCCAGATAGGCATCATTCATGTGTTCGGTGTGCGAGTAAGCCTCAAGTTTCGTAACCACCTTGTCCATGTCCCCCAAAAAGCTGAAGTGCCAGCTGGAAGACCTGATCAATTGACGTCGCATAAGCCGGCTGTGCCGTGTAAGAGCTTTCCATTGCCACAAAGCGGCCTCGAGAACAGGAGAGAGGCTTTTGCTCTGCAAGGCACGCTCACGCCGCAAAGCCTGAGCACCTTTGAAAAACATCGCGCTGATCATTCGCGGGCATGAGGTAAAATCCGAGACATCGTCTTTGAAATTCAGTCTGTATCGGAAAATATCTGCGCCAAAGAATGTCAGGCTTTTACAGCTCCTGGGGTCATTTTTCGCTCTGAGCAGCGCTTCCGGCTTTGGAATTTCATCCACGTCGGAAACTATGATCAGATCTTTCACCGCAAGATCTTTAAGGCCGCGTTCTATGCAATCGCGTTGGTGGTACTCCCTCGACCAGGCGTTCTGCGGTGTCTCTGGCATGTCCTCGACAATGATATGCCGGATCTTGCTCAAAAACGGTGCAAACCGCGACTTGTTATCAGCAAAATAGAGAGGTTTTTCGTGTCCGGTAAAGGTCTTGGTGGCCTCTACAAGAATGAACTCATCCACCACATCGAAAAGTTCGCCCAAGCGAATTTCCAGGGTATCGAGTTCGTTGAAAAACGTGAAGCCATCGACAACTTTGACCATATCAAACGGTCTCCTTGCTCAAACGGTCTTCAGCTTACTCCACTCTGTTTACTCACACCTACCACTTGGATTTACCGGCAGAAAAGCAGGGTTCCTGTTTCTGCCGGTAAGTCCTGATTAAACCAGCATGGACATCGGGTTTTCGATGTAGCCTTTGAAGGCCTGTAAAAGCTCTGCACCCAGCGCACCATCCACCGCACGGTGGTCAGTGGAAAGGGTCACAGACATCACAGTCGCAGGAACGATTTCATCGCCCTTCACAACTGGACGCTTCTGACCAGCACCAACAGCAAGGATGGTTGCGTGCGGAGGATTGATCACCGCAGCAAATTCCTTAACGCCAAACATGCCAAGGTTGGAAACAGAGGTTGTTCCGCCCTGGAATTCGGTTGGAGCCAGCTTGCGCTCACGAGCACGCTTCGCCAGATCTTTCATCTCAACGGAGATGGTGGACAGCGTTTTCTCTTCAGCGCGGCGGATGATCGGAGTGATCAGACCACCATCGATGGAAACTGCCACACCAACGTCAGCATGCTTGTGAACCACCATACCGCTTTCTAGGTAAGAAGCGTTGGCAGCTGGTACAGCTTTAAGCGCAAGCGCGTGGGCTTTGATAACCAGATCGTTCACAGAAAGCTTGTAAGCAGGCTTGCCGTCTTTATCCTTAGGAGCCGATGCATTGAGCTGCGCCCGCAGAGCCAGCAGAGCGTCCAGCTCACATTCTACAGTAACGTAGAAGTGCGGAACAGTCTGTTTGGATTCTGTCAGACGCTTGGCAATGATCTTACGCATACCGTCATGTGGTACGAGGTCGTAAGAACCATCCTCAAACAGTTTCAGGGTCTGTTCATCAGATGGACCAGACGCCAGCGCAGCTTTTGGAGCCTGCGCAGCCTTCGGTGCATCCGCAGCTTTTGGAGCAGCCTCAGCCTTGCCAGTGCCAGCAGCAATCGCCGCATCAACGTCACGCTTGACAACGCGGCCATGTGGGCCGGTGCCGTTGATCAGCGCAATGTCCAGACCATTCTGCTTCGCCAGACGGCGCGCCAGAGGGGATGAGAACACGCGCTCACCAGAAGCAGCCATCGGAGCAGCAGGTGCAGGAGCTGCAACTGGTGCCAGTGCCGCTTCAGCGGCAGGTGCTGCAGGAGCCTGAGGGGCAGCTGGCGCAGGAGCAGCAGGTGCTGCATCCATCGCAGAAGCGTCTTCGCCCTCTTCCAGAAGGATCGCGATCGGTGCATTCACCTTCACGCCTTCTGTGCCTTCAGCAACCACGATTTTACCGATGGTGCCTTCATCGACAGCTTCCACTTCCATGGTCGCTTTATCGGTTTCAATCTCTGCAATCACATCGCCTGCAGAAATCGCGTCACCTTCTTTAACCAGCCACTTGGCCAGATTGCCTTCTTCCATAGTCGGAGAAAGCGCAGGCATCAGAATATTGATTGGCATACCACTTGTCTCCCGGTTAGGCGGTGTAGGTCACAGCCTTAACAGCGTCGATAACTTCCTTGGTGTTTGGCAGAGCCAGCTTCTCAAGGTTTGCTGCATATGGCATTGGAACATCTTTACCGGTCACACGCAGAACTGGCGCATCCAACCAATCGAAAGCTTCACTCTGAACCCGATAAGCAATTTCAGAGGAAACGGAACAGATTGGGAAGGCTTCTTCTACAGTTACCAGTCGGCCAGTCTTGCGAACGGAGGCCAGAACAGTCTCCATGTCCAGCGGACGAATGGTACGCAGATCGATCAGCTCAACAGAAATGCCCTGCTTTGCCAGCTCATCTACAGCCTGCAGCGCGTAGGTCATGCCAATGCTCCAGGAAACCATGGTCGCATCAGTACCTTCGCGAACAACCTTCGCCTTGCCGATTGGCAGAACCAGATCTTCAACATCCGGCACATCGAAGTGCTGACCATAAAGGATCTCGTTTTCAAGGAACACAACCGGGTTCGGGTCGCGGATGGCAGCTTTCAAAAGACCCTTCGCATCAGCAGCGGTATAAGGCTGAACAACCTTAAGGCCCGGAATGGAAGCATACCATGCAGCAAAATCCTGAGAGTGCTGCGCACCCACACGAGCAGCCGCACCATTTGCACCACGGAACACCATTGGTGCACCCATCTGACCGCCAGACATGTAAAGCGTCTTACCAGCAGAGTTGATGATGTGGTCAATCGCCTGCATTGCGAAGTTGAAGGTCATGAACTCAACGATTGGGTTCAAACCTGCCATCGCAGCGCCAACAGCAAGGCCGGTAAAGCCATGCTCGGTGATTGGAGTGTCGATCACGCGCTTTTCGCCGAACTCATCCAGGAGACCCTGAGAGATCTTGTAGGCGCCCTGATACTGAGCAACTTCTTCGCCCATCAGGAACACGTTCTCATTGCGGCGCATTTCTTCCGCCATCGCGTCGCGCAAAGCTTCACGAACGGTCATGCTCACCATTTTGGTGCCCGCAGGAATTTCCGGATCAGCAGGTGCAACGCTTACAACTGGTGAAGCACCGGTTCCCGGTGCCGCAGGAGCTGCCGGTGCGGCTGGTGCTTCAGCAGCTGCAGGAGCCGCCGGCGCAACGGGGGCAGCGCCCAGGTTGTCAGCAGCAGAGGCGTCTTCGCCCTCTTCCAGCAAAACTGCAATCGGCGCGTTCACTTTTACTTCTTCGGTGCCTTCAGCAACGAGGATCTTGCCAAGCACGCCCTCATCAACCGCTTCCACTTCCATGGTTGCTTTATCGGTCTCGATTTCAGCAATCACGTCACCTGCAGTAACGGTGTCGCCTTCTTTCTTAAGCCACTTAGCAAGTTTGCCTTCTTCCATGGTCGGAGAAAGCGCAGGCATTAAAATTTCAACAGCCATAATGTATTATCCCGACCTTAGAGCACGATATCTGTGTAGAGCTCAGATGGATCCGGCTCAGGATCGTTCTGTGCATACTCAGCAGAAGCAGCAACAACAGCGCGCACTTCCTTATCGATAGCCTTGAGATCGTCCTCACTTGCCCATTCTTTTTCAAGAAGGCGAGCACGAACCTGTTCAATCGGGTCATGCTCAGAGCGCATCTTCTGGACTTCATCTTTACTGCGGTATTTTGCAGGGTCAGACATGGAGTGGCCACGGTAGCGGTAGGTGATCATCTCAAGGATGTAAGGACCATTGCCTTCACGGCACCATTCCATCGCATAGTCGGTCGCAGCTTTCACCGCGCGCACGTCCATACCATCAACCTGAACACCTGGAATGCCGAAGGAAGCACCGCGCTGGCTAAGGTCTGTCGTGGAAGAAGCACGTTCAATGGAGGTACCCATGCCGTACTTGTTGTTCTCAATGACGTAGATCACTGGCAGGTTCCAAAGCTTCGCCATGTTGAAGCTCTCGTAAACCTGACCCTGGTTGGCAGCACCATCGCCGAAGAACGCCATGGAAACTTTGCCGTTCTCTTTATAACGGTTCGCAAACGCAAGACCGGTACCAAGTGAAACCTGAGCACCCACGATGCCGTGTCCGCCATAGAACTCCTGTTCTTTGGAGAACATGTGCATGGAACCGCCCTTACCTTTGGACAGACCACCCTGACGACCAGTCAGTTCGGCCATCACGCCGTTCGGGTCCATGCCGCAAGCGAGCATGTGAGCATGGTCACGGTAAGAAGTGACCATCTGATCACCTTTTTCCTTGGCCATCTCCATTCCAACGACAACAGCTTCCTGGCCGATGTAAAGGTGACAGAAGCCACCGATCAGACCCATACCGTAAAGCTGACCCGCCTTTTCTTCGAAGCGACGGATAAAAAGCATTTCGCGATAAGCGTTTAGCTCTTCATCTTTGGAGAATTCTACTAGTGCAGGTACGTTTTTCATCGCACCGCGGGCTTTGGTAGCACTTTTAGCGCGACCGCCTGAAGACTTGGATTGAGTTCCAGCCATGAGCCTCGTCTCTTTGTGACGTGAATTGGTGAAAGCACACTATCTCCCATAGCGCTGAATGCCAATATGAGCAGAAACACTTGGGGATTTATCTAAGATGTTGATTTTACTGATATTTTCAAGTTAACTCAAATTAGGTTAATTCAATCAAATCAACCCAATTCAAGTTAATACACGCTGATGTTTCAGTTGCGCATGATTGCAACTTCATTCAAGTGCGCCAGATTTAGGGAAGCGCGAGCCCGCTCATCCACCATGTCTGGATCAAGGCTCTCCGGGTCAAGCAACATGACACGGCGTTGTAATTGCAGGCGTTCTTCCCGCAACTCATCAAGCTCAAGTTCAAGAGCAAGAATCTCATGCTCAATCTGTGGTCGGCCCACAAGACCCAGCTTACCGTTGAGCGCATGAAATGCAAAGTAGCACAGCGCACCAATGGCAATTCCTGGCACAAGGAAATTCTTTAGATAGGAGTGTTTCCGCTGACGTGTGGTAGCTAGCACTGATTGACCTACTCATTACAAAAATGGTCACATGCCCGCACTATTTCACAACGCCCTTAACCAAGAGTTTCCGAAAACCCGGAAATCTTCTTAATTCGCAAAAACCTTTCATGTAATCGCTAAAAAACGCAAATGAACGCACATAGCAACGCAAGGCTGGGGTTTGTGTGAAACCCCAGCAAATGAGCCAATCAGGAAGGAAAATCAGGCGTTTTCCGCCAGCCGTGAGAGTTTAATCAACACAGCAGCGGTGCCCTTCAACCGGTCATCCGCAGACGGCCAGTCACGGGTCAACACCACTTTCTGATCCGGGCGGATCTTGGCAAGGATAGTTTGTTCCGCGATGTAGGATACCAGCCCCGCCGGATTGTTGAACTCGCCATTGCGGAAGGCAATCACGATGCCCTTCGGCCCAGCGTCAATCTTTTCAACGTTCGCTTTGCGGCACAGCCCCTTGATGTAGACAATCTTCAGAAGGTGTTGAACTTCCTCAGGAAGTGGCCCGAAGCGGTCAATCATCTCGGCCCCAAAGCCATCGATGTCTTCAAGCTCCATAAGGTCCGCCAGACGGCGATAAAGCTCAAGCCGCAACTGAAGGTCCGGCACATACGTATCGGGGATAAGAACAGGCGTACCGATGGCAATTTGCGGAGACCACTTGTCCTCCTGGAAGTCCTCACCGCCAGATTTCAGCTGCGCAACCGCCTCCTCCAACATCTGCTGGTAAAGCTCAAACCCAACCTCTTTAATATGCCCGGACTGCTCTTCCCCAAGCAAATTACCCGCTCCGCGAATATCCAGATCATGTGATGCCAACTGGAAGCCAGCGCCCAAATTCTCAAGGCTTTGCAAGACTTTAAGGCGGCGTTCAGCCGTAGGTGTCAGCGTCTTGTTGGCGGGAACAGTAAACAAAGCATAAGCCCGCGTCTTGGAACGCCCCACGCGCCCACGGATCTGATAGAGCTGCGCCAGACCAAACATGTCTGAGCGGTGCACAATCAAAGTGTTCGCGTTTGGTATGTCCAACCCGGACTCCACAATTGTGGTCGCCAACAGCACATCAAACTTGCCCTCATAGAAGGCGTTCATGATGTCATCCAGCTCCCCGGCAGGCATCTGCCCATGCGCAGAAACCACTTTAACTTCAGGCACATTCTCTTCCAGGAACGCCCTCACCTCTGCCAGATCAGACACGCGCGGACACACATAAAAACTCTGCCCCCCGCGATAGTGCTCACGCAGCAAGCTCTCGCGGATAACCATCGGGTCGAACGGGGATATAAACGAGCGTACAGCCAAACGGTCCACCGGAGGTGTCGCAATAAGGGAAAGCTCCCGAACGCCCGTCAGTGCCAATTGTAGGGTACGAGGAATCGGGGTCGCAGAGAGGGTTAGAACGTGAACATCACTTTTCAGCTCTTTCAACCGTTCTTTATGCTTCACACCAAAATGCTGTTCCTCATCGATAATGAGAAGGCCCAGATCCCTGAAACCAATAGCTTTTCCCAGAAGTGCATGCGTCCCGATGACGACATCGACAGAGCCTTCCTTCAGCCCCTTCTTGGTCTCAGACAACTCCTTACCGGGGACAAGTCGCGATGCCTGCCGCACTTCAATCGGCAATCCATTAAAACGATCCGCAAAAGTCCGGTAATGCTGACGCGCCAACAACGTGGTCGGAACCACAATCGCCACCTGCCTCCCAGACATCGCCGCCAAAAACGCAGCTCTTAGAGCAACTTCCGTCTTACCAAAGCCTACATCCCCACAGATAAGCCGGTCCATCGGACGCCCTGATGCCATATCATCAAACACAGATTCAATGGCACTCATCTGGTCATCGGTCTCATCATAGACAAACCGCGCAGTGAACTCATCATAAGCCCCCTCAGGAGCCGTAATCGCAGGAGCAGTTCGTAATGCACGTTCTGCCGCAATCTTGATCAGGCCATCGGCAATCTCAAGAATGCGCTTTTTCATCTTGGCTTTACGGGCCTGCCATGCCCCGCCGCCAAGCTTATCTAATTGAACTTCCTGATCTTCTGAGCCGTAGCGTGTCAGTAGCTCAATATTCTCAACAGGAAGGTAAAGCTTGTCTGATCCCGCATATTGCAGCTCAAGACAGTCATGCGGAGCGCCGACAGCCTCAATGGTCTTCAGCCCGATAAACCGGCCAATACCATGCTCCACATGCACAACAAGATCACCAGGGGCCAGAGCAGAGGCCTCCGTGAGAAAATTCGCCCCTTTGGACTTCCGCCGACGCTGACGCACCAGACGGTCACCGAGGATATCCTGCTCCCCGATGAAGGCCAGATCATCAATCTCAAAGCCATGTTCCAGCCCAAGAAGGATCAATGCCGTCAGCCCAGCGGGTACCTTGCCCAGCTCAGCAGAATTGCCAGCATATCCGGTCCGGTCCAGCCCATGATCGCTCAGAACCTGGGTTAACCGTTCCCGAGAACCCTCACTCCAGCAAGAAAGAACCGCCCTCTTCCCATCCTTGGCAAGAGCTGACACATGCTTGGATAGCGCGTCAAAAATATTTACATCACCCGCAGCACGTTCAGCCGCAAAGTTTCGTCCCTGACGCCCCCCCATATCAATCGCAGTCTTGCCCGTTCCCGGAGGCATAGCGAACGGGGATAACTGAGCAGAAGCCCTGTCAGCCACAAATGTGCTGAACTGGGTGTCCTGAAGATAAATGGCGACTGGCGGAATAGGCTTATACGGCACACCAGAGGAAAGCGCTTTGTTGTTGAGCCCGTCCTGACGCGCACCAAAATGCTCTTCAATCTGCTCAAGGCGTTCCTTGATCATGTCCTCAGCACTGGCATCCAGCACAACTGGCGTTTCACCAATATAATCAAATAGGGTAGACAGGTTATCATGGAACAGAGGCAACCAATGCTCCATCCCCGCATAACGCCGTCCCTCACTGATGGACTGATAGAGAACATCCTCAGGCCCAGCGGCCCCAAAAGCAGTCACATAGTTACGGCGGAACCGCGAAATCGTTTCAGGATCAAGAATGATCTCGCTCATAGGAACAAGCGTTAGACCCTTCTTCTGGGCCAGCGTTCTTTGACTATCCGTATCAAAGGAACGAATGGACTCCAGCGTATCCCCGAAGAAGTCCAGACGCACAGGCTCTTTGGTTGCCGGAGAAAACAGGTCAATAATGCCGCCACGCACCGCATATTCCCCGGTTTCACGCACTGTTGGCGTGCGGGCAAAGCCGTTGACTTCCAGCCACTTAACGATCTTATCGGGATTGATACGGTTGCCCGGCATAAACGAGAGAATATGATTGGCCGTCCACTCACGAACAGGCATCCGCTGCAAAGCTGCGTTCACTGTTGTGATCAGAACAAACTTCTTTTTCTTCGGCAGTCCCTTTGCCAGCCGAAGCAACGTCAGCAACCTGCGCGCAACAATCGCTCCATGAGGCGAAACACGGTCATACGGCAAGCAATCCCATGCAGGCAGCTGAAGCACTTCCACATCAGGCGCAAAGAACCCCAGAGCCTCTGTCAGCGCCGCCATACGAGTTGCATCCCGCGCAACATAAGTCAGCGCAAGGCCGCCCTCCTCAACTTCAGCAAGCACTTTTGAAAGCACGTAGGCTTCTGCTCCATCAGGAACGGAAGCAAGCGTGATGTTTTCACTTTTTTTGAGCAAACTTTCAAACACGGGAGGGGCAACCTTATTATTTCAAATCGTCGTCGGGCAACAGCAGACACCTGATTTACAGCCAATCAGATACAACAGCGCAATCAGCTTCCAGCCCTGTCCTTGTAGTAATCGAGGATCTTGCGGAACAGATCTGTGTTCGCTTCATCGGGGACTGGCTTCGTGCCGATAAACCATGAGAAGAGATCCTGATCATGATGCTGCAGGAACACTTCCAGCTCATCCAGCTCTTCATCACTCATCTGAACAATATGCTTTTCAACGTAGCCGCCAAGCATGATGTCCATTTCCTTCATGCCACGATGGTGACAGCGGAAAATGATACGTTTACGGCGGTTATCCAGCCCGGTGTTCTCGTTTTGATCTTCGCTCTGCGCACTCTGATCCATCGTTGTTTCCTTAGAAGGTCGCTGATCCTTGTCACTATCTGCAAATAGATAGGGCCAAAATGTTTCGCCTGTATACAACCCTTCTTTTCATCTGTCAGTGTTTTCTTAAGGGCGTTGCACAAATCACAGGAACATGGCACAGATCAGATCTGCTGTTCACGTTCTGGTCTATATGGTATGCGCCCTACTCGCCTTGATCCTCTTTTCGCTTCGGTCACCAAACTTCCGGGTATCGGCCCCAAGATTGCGAAGACCATAACAAATCTGCTTGTCGGCAGCCCGGACCGCGACGCCCGCATTTCCGATCTGCTCTTCCATGTTCCGGTAAATGTTATCGACCGACGCTTGCGCCCAGGTGTCTCCGGCTCCCCCGAGGGGGAAATCGTGACGCTTGTGCTCCATATAGACCAGCACCGCGCACCACCACGCGGCAGCCGCGCTCCCTATAAGGTTCTCGCACATGATGAGACCGGGGCCATTGAGCTGGTATTCTTCCACGCACGTGGAGATTTCTTACATCGCACGCTGCCCGAGGGTGAGAAGCGCATCGTCTCTGGCAAGGTCGAATGGTTTAACGACCGTGCCCAAATGGTGCACCCAGATCACATGGTCTCTGAGGAAGAAGCTGAAAATCTGCCACTCGTGGAGCCTGTTTACCCAATGACAGCGGGCCTTGCCTCCAAAACGCTCCAACGCGCAATGGGCACCGCTCTTGAATTTCTCCCGCAAATGCCTGAGTGGCAAAACCAGCCCTTCATAGATCAACGCGATTTCCCGCCGTTTGATGTTGCCTTGCGGTCCATACATAAACCAGAAGATGCCAGAGATCTGGCACCAGAAGGCAAAGCCCGCGAACGCCTCGCTTACGATGAGTTTCTGGCAAACCAGCTAGCCCTTGCTCTCGTACGTAACTCTCTGCGCCACATGGGCGGCAAAGCCCGCAAAGGGGACGGTACGTTACGCCGAAAGATCCTTGCAGCCCTCCCGTTCGAACTCACAGGCGGTCAGGAAGAAGCGCTGAAAGAGATCTTCGATGATCTGGAAGAGCCAACCCGCATGCTGCGCCTGCTTCAGGGCGATGTTGGGTCTGGCAAAACGGTCGTCGGCCTCATGGCAATGGCAGCAGTTATTGAGACAGGCGCTCAAGCCGCTATGATGGCCCCAACAGACATTCTGGCCCGCCAGCACTATGCCTCCATGAAGCCTCTGTGCGATGCAGCAGGCATCCGCACTGCCGTTTTGTCAGGTAAAGACACTGCAAAAACTAAACGCGAGATTGGCGAAGCGTTGGAAGCAGGTGAGATCGACCTGATCGTCGGCACTCATGCGCTCTTCCAATCAACGGTCAACTTCAAAGACCTTGGCATCACCATCGTAGACGAGCAACACCGCTTCGGCGTCCACCAACGACTGGCCCTGTCCTCCAAAGGCGCCCACGTGGATGTTCTTGTGATGACAGCAACACCAATCCCACGCACGCTGGTCCTCTCTTACTTCGGCGATATGGACGTCTCCCGCTTGACCGACAAGCCAAAGGGCCGTCAGGAAATCAAAACAGTCTCCATATCCCTGGATCGCATCGGTGAAGTTGTTGACCGCCTGAAAGCGATGATTGCGCAGGGACAGAAGATTTATTGGGTCTGCCCTCTGGTGGAAGAGTCTGAAAAGATCGATCTCGCCGCTGCCGAAGAGCGCTTCAACGACCTGCGAAACGCCCTTGGCCCGGTTGTCGCTCTTGTACATGGACGTCAGAAGGCCGATGAAAAACAAGCAGCCATGGATGCCTTCAAAAATGGTGACGCGCGCGTACTTGTGGCAACCACTGTGATCGAAGTTGGCGTTGACGTCCCGGACGCAACTATCATTGTGATCGAACACGCCGAACGCTTCGGTCTTGCGCAGCTGCATCAGCTCAGAGGACGCGTTGGCCGTGGAAGTCTAGCCTCTTCATGCCTGCTCCTCTTCAAAGCCCCTCTTAATGAGACTGCAGCATCCCGCCTCAACATCCTGCGCCAAACCAATGACGGCTTTCTCATTGCAGAGGAAGACCTTCGTTTGCGCGGCGAAGGTGAGCTCCTGGGCACCCGCCAGTCCGGCACACCGGGCTTCAGGCTCGCCTCCATTGAAGATCATGCGGATTTGATGGAGATCGCTCGTGATGATGCAAAGCTTATTCTGGCAACCGATCCTGAACTTGAATCAGAAAGAGGCGACGCCCTGCGCCACCTCCTGTACCTCTTCGCCAGAGACGAAGCTATCAAACTACTCAGAGCGGGCTGAACTATTCAGCCGCAACGGTTTCTGGACCATCACCACTTTTGCCAACTTTCTTACGCTGATGTGCCTCAACGGCCTTTTTATCCTCGCCCTCTAACAGCTTCGGATATTCCGGGCTAACAAGGCCAGCTGAAATCACCAGCTTTGCGGCATCTTCAACGCTCATGGAAAGCTCGATGATGTCATCGCGCGGTACAAACAGCAAAAAACCAGAGGTCGGGTTCGGCGTGGTTGGCAAGAAGACAGAAACCGTATCCGCTTGTTCTTCCAGATGCGCGGCAACTTCACCCTTGGTGTCCGTGGCTAGAAACACAATCGCCCACAAACCTTTGCGCGGATACTCCACCAGCCCTGCTTTGGTAAAGTTACGCCCGCTATCATTTAAAACAGTCTCAAAAATCTGTTTCAACGCGGAATATAGGTTACGCACCAACGGCATGCGACCAAGAATGGACTCGCCAACGCTGATAAGCGAACGCCCTGCAATGTTAGCTGTCAGGAAGCCGATCACTGTGATTGCGAGCAGCGCCGCAAACAAACCAAAACCTGGAACTTCCACCGGCAGATAATTATCTGGATTGTATATGGATGGCAGGAAGGGCTTCACCCAACCATCAATCAATTGGATCAAGGACCAACTCAGGTAAAGCGTAATGCCAACCGGGCCTGTAATCACAAGGCCAGTAAAGAAATAGTTCCGCAGCCGCGTCATAAACCCAACGCGCTTCGGCTTTTTATCCCCGTCAGATCCCATCGGCCAAACTTTCATAATTCGGGAACCTTCCGCTTTATATCAGCGACAAGGCGCAGGTATATCCGTGCTTCTTTACGAACTAGTGTATTTTGTCGGTTTTGCAAGTTCCTCTTGAAAAAGAATTCATGCATCTCATCTAAGAGGGTGGATATGTTAGCCATGGTCGCCGGTTGATGCGCCAATAGCCAAACTCCCACTATTGTCAGCACTCACCAACACGGCGTATAAGGCATATCATGCTTGCCGGAAGTGGAGCTCTCTGTGAAGAAGCTATTCTATATGACGCTTGGATTAGCCCTTGTGGCCACAGGGATTGTTGGCATCTTTTTGCCATTGCTGCCGACAACGATTTTCTTCATCCTTGCAGCAGGTTGCTTTGCAAAGTCCAACCCGCGCCTGGAAAACTGGATCCTGACACATCCAAAGATCGGACCAAGTGTCATCCAGTGGCAGGAACATAAAGTCATTCCCAAAAGAGCAAAGTTTTTTGCCTTCACAGGCCTTATCTTTGGCTACCTGATGTTCCTGAAAATGTCTCACCCAACAATCCTGCTCGCCGTAGCAGTCGCCCTCATGATGTGCGCCATAGCCGCCTACATAGCCAGCCGCCCCTCCAAACCCCTGGCCACTTGAAAGTCTCGACTTCGTAAAAGAGGTTCTGAAACCACACCTCCTGAACAAAAAAACGCGGAACAATGAGCCCCGCGCTTTTGAAAAGCTGTGGGAGAGTAATAAAGTATCACACTGAAGCGCACGAAAACTGGCACAAATCCGCCAACTCAAAATATGCTCCAAATAATAAAGTATCATACTCGCCTCTCCTGCAGATCATAGGTCTGGAAACTCATTTTAATATCTGCGGTCAACACCACCGCACATCAGACAGAGATTTTGATCAAATTTAAGACAGATTGGGCTAATTGCTGCCGTTCGGACGTTTCCATCAAGGGTTGAATGAGGGTTGAAACAAGATTGGGCAATAGAGATAGTTCCCTCAGTTAATCAGTTTTTGGGCCTCAACGAACAAAGCCGCATATTCTGAAATCACACTATCTGGCCCGAAATCCTCGACAGGGCTTTCGGAGTATCCGAAATCAACTGCAATCAGAGGTACATTTGCATTCTGCGCAGTGAGGATGTCATTCTGCGTATCGCCAACCATAACCGCTCGCGTTGGTCTTCCGCCAGCGATTTCAATCGTCCGGATTAAGTGTCGAGGATCTGGTTTCTTGAATTCAAAACTGTCAGCACCAGTAATAGATGCGAACACATCATCAATTCCCAAGCCTCGTAGCAAGTTTTCGGCTAGTCTTACTGGTTTATTGGTACAAACACCAAGCAACCAGCCCTCAGCTATGAAATTGTTCAGAGACGCAAGTGCTCCCGGATAAAGGGTTGTTTCGCAGATCAAGTTTAGTCGATAATCCTCTACACTTGCAGCAAAAATCTCATCTACTGTGCGCTTCTCTGGTGAAGCACCGCTTAATTGGCATGCATGACAAATCATCGACCGCAATCCACCTTTACCTGTCAAGTAGCTCACTTCGGAAGCTATTACTTGACCTACACCGAATTTGTTTAGTGCGCGGTTCATCGCAGATACAAGGTCTGGAATGGTGTCTGCAAGCGTGCCATCAAGATCGAAAATTGCAGTCGGACGGTCAGTCATTGTGCTCTTTCTGAACGAAATCATTTGGCGAAACTAGATATAATAGAAAGCACTTAGGTTTTAGCAAGACCGGATAGTATAAAATACCTTAGCGCCTACAGGAAAAGGGCCAAGCTGCCGTTCAGTTGTTTCTACCAAGGATTGAGACAATTCTTTTGGAAGTTACTGCTAGCGCTTTCATGATTGCTTTTCAATTGGATCTATGCGCCACTGTAGCTGGATGTGTCTCGGGTTCGTTAAGCCCTCTATACCAATAGCTGCGGTTTGCACCAATGTTTGCTGCCTCAGCTAGATGTTGGGCATGGAACGTTGAACCAGGTCGGCAATGGTACGCCAATTCAGTAGGTATCAGTGTGCCGCATTGAATGATAGCAAGGACATCTGTATCCCCACGCCCAGATGCCCCATGGAGTGCCTCAGTTTAATTCAAAGTGATCCGCCAAGGCGTCGATAATGGCGTCAAGCACCTGAGTTCGATCCGTCCCCACCGGGTCGGTGCAGACGGGATCGTCTTGTTCTTCGATCAGAAGGGCTTCACTTGCAGGCTTACACAGTCCAAGTGCTGTAAAATGCGTAGCGGGTGCGATAGTCTTAACAGAAGCCTGTGGCACCAAAGCCTCAAAATTGCTGCCCATGGCGCTCGTGTCTATCGCATTGAGCCTATGGGTTCCTTCGCCCAACCCTACAAGAAGGAGCGGAACCGTTACATCCTGCACATCCTGCGGTGAAAGATCCCAAGTTAGACCAGGATCAATAGCCGCGACGCCACTGATACGTGGATCCTTGTAGGATGCCTCATACCTGTCTTGATCGATTGCCGTAATGTCGACGCCCTCGGCTGTCAGTTCAGCGCAAAACTGTGACCCTGTACCCGCAGCTTTGCAATAGTCGAAAAACCCATCGCGACTGCCTTGGACACCTGCAAGTGAAAGGGCAGTCCATCCCCCGTAGGAAAAGCCTGTGGCATAGATCCGCGTTTCGTCGATGATGGGTGCGAAAATCGGATTTTGTAAAACATAGTCCAACGCAGTGGACATGTCTTCGGCGCGAGTCCAATGGTCGAGTGCGGAGGCGTAGTCAAAGTCGAAGGTTGTAGAATTTGGGTGATTGGCCGCTACAACGATTGCCCCTCTCGAAACCAACCCGGCGCTAAGCCAAGCCATGCGCGCGTAATTTCCGCCCCATCCATGTGAGAGAAGAATGACTGGGAATTGTCCTTGTATTGGCTCGGCGTCTTTGAACACAGATGTTCCATAGAATATCGCATTTTCAGCAAACATGGTTTGGTGCTGCCCCACGGCAGGGAACATGACAGCCATCTTCATATCTTGGTCATGATGGCGAGCCGCTATAGTCAGCTCGACGAGGCCGACATCTTGTGCGGCGACTTCGGTGCCAGCAGAGAGGGTCAAAGCGAGCGCAAGGAATGTAGGTTTCATGGAGTGCCTTTCAGCGAAGTGGTTTGAATGTTGACACCTTCATTCAGACGCTGATGGAATTTTATTCGACCTGAATCCGGTTTAAGGTCACGCAGATCAGGATTTAGGTCCTTTTAAGTAAGGAAAAGGACCTCGCTTGATGCCAGTTCGGGCCATGTGCGGACATTCGGACGTTTCCATCATAGGTTGAGGCACGTTCACCCGTAGGCTTCTAAAGTAGCTTTTAAGGGCAATCTAGAATTACTCAACTGCCATTCAAGCATTTTTAAAAGGGATGACTATAAGTGCTCGAGGATAGCGGTGATTGGCGATTTCAGAATAAGTAAAGATTGCATATATGGTAACTTAAATATTTAATAAATCAATATGTTAACTAATTTTTCAAATACACTTTTTGATTGAATAAAACCTCTTATGCACCTAGCTTCTTTAATTGTGCATCCTGCAATTATTGATAGAGATGATTATAATGAGCGACGCATTTTCGAACGCTACCACCAATCAGATACCTTCTTTCGTAGAGGGCGATGTAATTTCCGATTTTCTGAAGCTGACTGCAACAAGTGTCAGCAACTCAGGTAAACTGGGCAACTCTATTTCCATCAGCGAACCTGGCCTGATCGCTGTTGGTGCAAGCGCTGATATTGTAGGAAGTTCTTATCAAGCCGGCTCCGTCACAGTTTTTCGCCCCTTGGAAGACGGAGGATTTGAAGAACTTCGTGTTACCGCTCCCGACGGTGCTCCCGTTGCTCATTTCGGGGAATCTGTCAGCATCGCTAATGATGGAACGCTGATTGTCGGTGCCCCCAATGCATCGCCAAATGGTATTTATAGTGGGGGGGCTATCTATGTGTATCAGCTTGATACCGACGGAAACTATGGCACTCCCACCAAATTGACCGCGGTAGATGCCAGTCCAGCAGATTTCCTTGGCTCAGCAGTTTCGATAAATGATGATGGGCAAATCATTGCAGCTGCCAAGGCTGATGATGTAAATGATGTTTATGACGCTGGGGCTGTTTACGTCTTTACCCCAGAAGAAGACGGCAGCTATTCAGAACTTAAGCTTACAGCTCCAACCAGCTCCGTGATAGGTAATTTTGGCTCTTCAGTATCCAACAACAAGGATGGTCTTGTTGTTGTTGGCGCTGCAGGCGAAGGCTCTGCTAAAGGTGCGCTTTACGTTTATAAACCGACCGCAGATGGATATGAAACACCTATCAAGCTCGAAGCTGCACAACTTCAAGACGGCGACAAGTTCGGTGCATCTGTCGCAGTCAATGACAAGGGAGAGGTCATCGTCAGCCAACCTGGTAACATGGTGGGCGGAGTTGTTTTTGCCGGCTCGGTCGTGCTCTATAAGCCGGGTGCTGATGGAAGCTATACTCAGAAAATCGAGTTCACGGCCTCAGATGGTACTGCTGGTGATGGGTTTGGCTCCTCCGTTGCAATGAATGCATCTGGTACTCTGGTTGTCGGTGCTAAAAACGACGACGCAAACGGGGCCATTGCGGGTTCCGTTTATGTGTTTGTGCCACAAGACGATGGCACCTACAAAGAGTTCAAGATTGCCGTACCAGACCTGAAAGATGGTGATGAATTCGGGTTTGCAGTTTCTATAAGTGATGATGGAACAATCACCATAGGCAAGCCAGGCAATGATATCCAAACTGGGTATGACACAGGCGCAGTCTACGTTATTGAACCCGACCCGCTTGGCAATTACACCCGCCCTGCCAATGAGCTTGTTCTCTTCGAAACAAGAGATACCTCTGACATAGCAGGCAAACTCTCGCTCAACTTTTCTGATTCAGACATTTCTGACAGTGCCCACACAGCTTCTGTGAAAAGCGTAAGCCTGTCAGGAGCGACCATCGGTTTGAACCGGCTTTCGCAACAGCAATTGTTGGACCTTGTTGCGGTTAATTCAGTTGAAAGCTCCGACCAGTCCGAGTTCGGCAAAGTTAACTTGGATTTTACGGCTGGATATGAGGTTTTCAACTATCTCTCTGAAGGACAAACTGTTGAGCTCACCTATATAGTAGAGTTGGATGACGGAAACGGGGGTAAGACTGAAGGGACTGCCAAGATCACAATCATCGGCACAAATGACACCCCAACAGCTGAGGATGTTGAAGTTGCTGTTTCTGAGGATGCGCGTGATTACATCATACAAACAGGGCTGGTTGATCCCGACCTTTCCGATCGACTTAGCATCACTGCAGAAGCAGATGATGTAAATGGCAAACTAGAGGTTTATGGTAAAAACTTCAAATACTCAGCAGCTCCACATTTTAATTATCTTGCAGCAGGCGAAACAGCAACTGAAACCTTCACGTATACAGCTGATGATGGTCATGGGGGAACAGTTACCAGAAATGTGACTATTGTGGTTGAGGGGAAAAACGATGCTCCTGTTGTCTCAGCGCTAACCGCTAATATCTTGGAGCACGAAACTGCTGATCTTGAACTAACATATAGTGATGTGGACCTCACAGATACACACACAACCTCCTTTGATGCGTCTGCAACAAAAGGGATCGTGACATTTGTTGATGGTGTCTATCACTATAACCCGAATGGACAATTTGATGATTTGAAGGAAAGACAAACCGCAACCGATACCTTCACCGTGACCGTTGATGACGGTCACGGTGGTGTGGTCACACGTACCGCTACGATCACAATAACAGGTCGTCCTGATCCAATTTCTGAGATCAGCGGAAGCTTTTTACCAAACGTGGCACATCTTAAACGACAAGGAAGTGTTACAGATCGATTCAGCTCCTCTCATGCCGTTTCCGAAGATGGAACTTTGGTTTACGGAGCCCCTTTTGCCAGAGGTGGAGCTGTTCATGTTTATTCCCCCAAAGAGGATGGAAGTTACGAACTCAAGGTTCTCCCAAATCCGTTCGGAAGTTCTGGTAGTACGTTCGGTTATGATATCGCAATCAATAATCATGGGCAAATTGTAATAACAGGACATCAAGAAGATCACTTGTCTAGATATAATAATAAGGTGTTGGTTTATTCACCTACACAAGACGGTGAATACAGTGTAACTGAACTGCCAATTACAAATGATCGAGCATTTTTTCATCAGACAATCGCTATTCAAGATGATGGGACGATTATATGGGGGAATCCATTTCACAATACACAAGATCTAAACGCTGGGGAAGTGGTGTTGTTCAAACCAGATGGGCAGGGCGGATATGTTGAGGAAGTAATTTTTCCAAGCGCTCCAGCAGCGAATGAGAACTTTGGTAAGTTTGTTGAGCCCGGTGCAAACGGTGTGATTTATGTTGGGGGACGCCGCTTGTTTGAAGACGGAGCTTACCAAGAAGGCATATTTATCATGTCTCCTGACAGTGAGTCTGGATACACTGAAAAATTCGTTGAAACTGTTGCTGTGGATGGTCGCTCCTCACTCGCCGTCAACGATCAAGGCGTAATCGTGATCAGCACTCCTGATCAGAATGTCTCAGGTATTGGCAAAGGAGTTGTGTCTGTTTACACCCCTAATGAGGATGGGTCGTATTCAGAAACCACTTTCACACCAAACTCCCGTGACAATAACAGCAAATTTGGGGCCCATATCGCAATCAGCGAAGAGGGGGTTATTGCCGTTAATCGTCTCGGGGATGAGAAATCTGAAGTCTACGTTTACACTCCAGATGGTGATGGTAGCTACGATCTGCAAATCTTTGAAACCGTAAGGCATGTTCGCAGTATCGAAATATTAGAAACGGGTGTTATAACTGTCGTTGGCGGTGGTAATGAGCGTGGATATGGTTTAGCGCCGGTTCAATATCATCCAGATGCAACTGGTGAATACGGTAAGCTCAAATCTGAAGCCCAGTTAGATGAGACGACGGATCTCGCAAGTATTCACAGCAACTACTATTTCACTTTCGAAGACCGCTATATTAGCTACGACATGCTAGAGGTTTCAGTTAATGAAATTTCTATCAGTGGGGTTACAGAGGGTTTAGATACCGGTGAAGTCGCTGACTTTCTGAATTTTGACGGGACAGAATGGAGCTATACCACTCGATTTCGTACTGCGAAGTTTAGCTTTGATAGCCCAGCAAACGTTTTCGATTATCTTAAAGAAGGTGAGACAGTCACGCTGACATATACGGTTGAACTCGACAACGGTAGTGGTTCCCCAGTGACCAAAGATGTGAAGATTACCATTCATGGTCATGATGATGTTGGCACAGCTGAAGCTGATAGTTTGAATGGCGGCAATTCTAACGACATCATGCAGGGTCTTGCCGGTCATGATGTAATTGACGGCGGCAAAGGGGCTGACAGGATAGATGGCGGTGAAGGTAATGATACCCTAACTGGGGGAACGTCTTCTGATACTTTCCAGTTCAAGGGCAGCAATTTTGGGAACGATGTCATCACGGATTTCGATGCAGGTCTAGGACTACGTGATGTAATCGAATTCGACCAAGCTGTATTTGACGATTTCAATGCGGTGCTTGCTGAGGCAAGTGAAAGCGGTGCCAACACTATCATCACTCTGGATGCGAATACTTCTGTTACGTTGAAGAATATTTCAATAGCAGATTTGCGTCAGGACGATTTCCAGTTTGTATAATTAGACTGAGAACGGAAGGTCTGCAGCGGAAGCTGCGGGCCTTTCATACGTCTATTTTGTTAGAAACGCACACAATCAGAAATAGCAATAGCGTAAAACTGAGGAGATCTCTGCATTAAGGCGAATGTCCGCAAATGGTCACAAGCGACTTGCTGCATACGCGAAACCTGATGGTATTGTTTAAGGCTGCAACAAGCTCTTCATGGATTGATGGGACTCTAACTGATGTGTGACAAGGGGGCTTGAAACGCTCGACGGCATCAGCACTCGGATGATTCTTCAACCCTTGACGGAACCACCTAGAAGTTCAGTAGTGGGATGGACCGCTGTCACCTAAGGCGTAGACTCTATAGCGATCCTGATCTTATGAAATGGGAGCAGTCCCATGGCCACAGAACTTCTCTCCGTCGGCATCGACATTGGCAAAAATACATTATTGGGTTAAATGATTATGGTAGCTACGCTTTTGGGAAGAAATCAGGCGCCTATCTCTCGTGGCTACGTTTGAGAAATTGACCCGCTGAGTTGTGGGCATGGAAGTGCACATTTGATAG
The DNA here is from genome assembly GCF_001623225.1 of Pseudovibrio sp. Ad13. Classification (NCBI taxonomy): domain Bacteria; kingdom Pseudomonadati; phylum Pseudomonadota; class Alphaproteobacteria; order Hyphomicrobiales; family Stappiaceae; genus Pseudovibrio; species Pseudovibrio sp. Ad13. The sequence continues at coordinate 726,815 of NZ_LMCC01000013.1, forward strand.
CCGAACATTGAGCAAACTTGGGGTCGATACCCGTAGCATCGTCCGCATCTTACCATCTCATACTCCGAGATACTAACGACAGTCACCCAGCATGTTCTTTAATTGTTCTGATTTTTGGCCACTTTTGCAGCTTAGGGCCTTTTAGGCCAGCATGGTAGTAATGTTGTGTGGTGCATCCCCAGTGCGCACATGGGTGAACTGATCGGCAAAGCCAGTCCATTTATGCACATCACGCAAAAGATCGAGCACCTCCACATGCGGATACATCTGCGTGAGTTCCTCGTTCAGCTCCTCAGCGCCTGAAGGAACATCGCTGGCCTGAGGAGTGACGATGAGTGTGCCATTTTTCAGTCGGACATCCTTCAGTTTGCCATCACGTGCCCGGTAGGCCAGCTGCTTAATGTTGAAGTCAAGCTGCTCTCGCATCTTCGATAGCCACGCTGCACTATCTAACGGAACGCCAAAGGCAAGATCGTTGTTCTCTTTGAGCTGGGCAAACTGAGCAGGCGGCATCAAGTGCTCTTTGATAGTGCGATACGACCGGCTACCTTCGACCCAGACGCCTCCAGAACGAAGATGATCACGCAAAACGGCCAAAGTCACAATTTCATAAAGACGTCAATCCGGCTTTTCCTGGTGGAAAATCAAGCGGTGCTCCGAAGTCCCAAAATGAGAACTGGGTACAACCCGAGGCAGAACGCGCCATCCCTCAGCATACTTCTTCCGCAGCGTGTCGATGGCAGTAAGCAACGGATCATACCGGCGAGCCGAGCGAAACTCAAAAGTCTTAAGGAAAGAACCGGCGTATTTGCGTAATACTCTATAGTGAGCCCCAGCCAGAGTAAGAACGGAAGCATCATTTTGCTCTATTAGCGAGCTCACACCTTGCTTTGCTTGCTCTAGCTGGAACCATCCGACTTGACGGTCCAGCGCTGCGAGCGCATCCTCCCCGCTTTCTCGTGCAGATTGAAGTGTTGAGATGGTGTTTAGAAACAAACGCGATGCCTTTGACGTTGCCTTCTGGGCATCGATCTGTTGTTGCTAACGGGACTAATCTTGTTTTGAGCGATAGAGAGATGAACTGATCAACGCAAACCAAGACCAAATAAGGGGTTTTGGCTTTGATAGTATTAGGTTAGCGCAAAAAACTGGTGCCTACGTTTACATGATAACCCCTTTGAAACATTCTTGTTATGTCCACCTAAAACGAACTAAAATAACAATATACAAAGTAGCACTTGGGCCAATTCCGAAGGCCCGCTCAACGAGGCGGGCTTCACCTAAAGCGTTTCGATCAAAGTTTGAATCTATGAGATTCCCCAAAACTTCGATTTGTGATTCACTCTGTTCGGGAGGATCACAGCATGCCAGCACCACTATCTACAGAACTGCGAGAACGCTTTGCGCGTCTGATCATGGGCGGATTGACGGGTCGTGAGGCTTCACGACGCCTTCAGATATCTGCGGCAACCGGATCTCGTTGGGCGCGGCAAATCCGCGTTTGTGGTTCTGCCCCCATCGCGCCGATGGGACGTCCTTCCGGAACTGGCAAGCTCGCCGCCTATGTCGGGTTCTTCAAAGAGTTGGTGAGACAAGACCCTGATATTACATTATTTGAATTACGCGATGCGCTCGCTGATGCAGAGGGTGTGAGTGTGCATCATTCAGCCATAGCCCACCTGTTGAAGCGTCTTGGCTTCACGCACAAAAAAAGTCGCTGGTCGCCACCGAGCGTCAGCACGTCAAAGTAAAGCAGCGTCGGGCTGAGTGGTTGGATCATCGTCTCCCGGCCATCAAGACCTTGCCTGAGCGCGTTGTCTTCATTGATGAAACCGCCGTAAAAACAAACCTTACTCGCCAGAAAGGCTGGGCTGCCCGAGGCGAGCGACTTGTGATGGACGCGCCCTTCGGGAGTTGGGGTACGCAAACGCTGATCGCAGGCTTGACAACAGATGCGTTGATTGCGCCATGGGTGATTAAGGGGGCGATGGACGGTCCGGCTTTTGCGGCTTACATCCGCCAGGTGCTGGTGCCGGAAATCGAACCCGGCACCGTGGTCGTACTCGACAATCTTGCTACGCTCTACAATAAAGAGGCAGCTGCCACCTTAAAGGCGCACGGCTGCTGGTTCCTTTATCTGCCACCTTATTCACCGGACCTGAACCCGATTGAGCTGGCCTTCTCGAAGCTCAAAGCCCACCTGCGAAGGATCGGCGCACGCTCGTTCACGGCTGTCTTTAATGCCATCGGGGAAATCTGCGACCTCTACAATCCGACAGAATGCTGGAACTACTTCAAAGCCGCAGGATGCATCTCAAATTAATCTCGAAACGCTTTAGAACATTCTTCGAGAAATTGAAGGCACCAGCCTGACCTTTGCGTAGAGCCCGCATTACTTCAAAGCCTTTGATCATCGCATAGGCGGCCCTCATGGTTTTGAACCCACGTACAGGTTTGATGAGCTGTTTCAGCTTGCCGTGATCAGCTTTGATGATATTGCTCAGATACTTCACTTGGCGATGTTCAATGTCCGTGGGGCATTTTCCTTCTGTTTTCAACTCGGATATAGCAAGGCCATATGTTGGGGCCTTGTCGGTGTTGATAGTATTGCCGAACTTGTCTACGGCTCGGTAGAGATAGGTCCATTTCCCGCCAACCTTTATGTAGTTTTCTTCAACCCGCCAACTGCAGGAGGATGGACACCGCCATTGCCAACGCAGTCGCTTTTCCATCTCCTGGGCATATCTCTAGATCCATCTGTAAATTGTAGCATGATCAACGCAAACGCCGCGCTCAACCATTATCTGTTCAAGGTCACGATAACTGATGCCGTATCTGCAATACCAGCGAACCGCCCATAATGCCACTTCACCACTGAATAGCGGCCTTTCGAAGCACTTATGGTGACTAATATTAATGCTTGTATATTAGCAATTAAATAGCTCATCTGATATAATTGCTATTATGGAAGCATTTAAACTCACATCACCAGATGAAATCCTAACAGCTCTTGCTCGGCGCATTCAGGAGCGGCGCATCTCCGCTGATCTTACCCAAAAAGAGCTAGCGGCTCGATCAGGCGTTTCATACTCTTCAGTGCGCCTATTAGAGACTAATGGAAAAGGTTCTCTGTTAGCCGCAATTAAGTTGGCTTTTGCCTTGGATGCAGAAGACGGTTTCGAAACATTATTCAAGAACAAAATCCCACGATCTATTGAAGATGTTATCGATAAACCCAAACGTAAACGAGTGCGGCGATAAGTACCCTCCAGTTGCACATTGCTTTTTCGTTTCACTCAAAATTGGAGGAGAGAACCCAGGATATGCCAGTTAGCTTGGAAAGATCAAACTCGCCATCGTCAAGAAGGTTCAGCTCTGTTTGCACCTTTGATGATACTGAGCATTTAAGATCGGTCATCATGGAATGGCCGCGATATGCCAAACAAGCGGGCTAAACACATAGGAGAACTAAGAAAGTGATCGTCAACTCAATAGTGTTCGTGGGCACCAACCAACATCCTCTAGCTTGTTTGTGAGACTGAAGTGTTTGTTGGCGACCTTCCTAGTTGAGTGCCGATGCCAAATTGACCATTAGCTGCCATTCGATTTGACTCGATGTAATCTCTATCGGTGAGAGTTCTCAACTTTAGGTCGATATTATACAGTCTGGAACTGGCCAATCTAGCAGCTAGCACTAGAATAGTATTTTTGCCCATTTCCGCCACTGTTTCTGATGTCATACAACTCCCACCCGCGTTAAATTACTCCGGAATCAGATCGTCAGATGAGCGAAGATACCGTATTCAAGTTGAACTGCTGTTTTGCCTGAGTATCAAACTATTGTCTGTGCTGAATGATATAAACCTAAAAGGCCTAATCATCTGCATCGAGATAACCTTATAACTTGGCACAAAATGAAAAGGCATCAGAGTCCTGAGCCTGTGCAACCACCCAATGCAACAAGACAAAGAAAATTTTAGCACAAGTAAAGAAAAAAACTCATGAAATTACTGTAATGTATTCACCAATAACAAGACAGGTGTAGTAGATTTACTACAAAGGCACTCATACTCGATAGAAAATAAAGTCATAAGACCATTTCGAGTGACTGGATGGAGTGTCTTGATGGGTAAGGTTAGGTTTGAAGATCAGGAAAATGAGTCTCAGGATCCACAAGTAGAGGCCTGGATCATTGGAATGATGCAGGAGATCAATGCCAAAGGATCTCCCAAGGAGCCGGAACCATCATCTCAGACCGTTGAGAATGGAGATGACGCAGATGGTGACGTGTTCTACGAAATTCCACTGTTTGACCTCGAAGAAGAAGCAAGCTGGACAGATAAACGTAATGTTCTAGCGACAGAAATTACGAGGCTGGTACCCAAAATAGGACATGCCGACAAACTCGGCGAAACTGTTCCCAATGGCCCATATAAAGCCCAGTTTGAAAACGTAAAAACCAAGTTCTCTGATTTTGTACATGTACTCGGTGCGCAACACTCAGCTCTTTCCTCCAAGGGAGCTGATGAAGGGAAAGTCGAGAAACTTGAGGCTGGCATTCTAGAGGCCTACACTCTTTATGGGGATGTTGAGCTTCTGGCACATAAAGCCAACAAATCAATGGATGAGATCCTTACAGGCTTGCGTGCCCAGTCTGCTAAACTCAACTCAGAGTTGGAGATCCTTTATGGTGAGCGCGCTGCCCTAGTAAAATCTGACGTCAATGTTGATGAGGTTGATAAAGCCTATGCAATCGCGCGAGAAGCGCTTCGTGACGTCAATACGGGTATCAATATTCCAAAACCAGAAATGGCTGAGGAGGCGCTGGACCGCACTCAATCACGTAAAAATGATCTGGCAGCAGCCGTGCGGGCAGGTAAGCGGGACGCAGACTCGCGTCTGAACGCGACTATGCTCAAGCTGTCACTTGTTGAACGGGATGTGAGCAAAACGGCTGAAAACAGAGGCGTGGTTGAAGATTCAAAGTTGTTCTTAAAATGGTTTGATGTGGAGCATGAAGCAGCTCAGAAAGCGCTCAGTCAGGCGAACTCAGCAGTTCAAAAGGCAGACTATGTTGGTGTCGAAAAGTTCATTACAGAAGCGGAAGATCATCAAGCGAATATGCAGCGATTTGTCTTGCGTAAAATCTTAAATCCGGATCTGGGTGACGAAACGGATGATAGTATTGATGAAACGAAGCTGAAAGATCCTGAGCAAAAACTACTTTTCAAAGAAACGACGACAATCCGTCGGCAAGCCGAGCAAATTTTCAAAGACAAAAGTAAAGTCGAGGCCGGTGGATCCAACGTTAAGCAATTTGAGCATGAGTTCAAAAATGTTATGTCTTTGACGAAAAACGCACAAACTGACCTTATTCATGGTGAAAACCAGAATGCAGCTGCAAAGAATGATAAGGCCAGAAGCAGTCTTAAGAAACTGGAGGAAATCCGGCAGGAGACCGTTTCTGCAACAAACATAGCCTTTGACCAAGTTGAGCAACTCAAAATCGCTGCAAAGCCTGCTTACGACCTTTTTCCTGAGTTACAGGCTCTTGCTCAAGAAAATGAGCAATATCAAAGATCCTTCAAGCGCTTCTCCAAGCAAATGACGGACTTTGACTTTTTTGTCAAAACCGCAGAACACCATGTACAAGCTGGAGAACTTGTTGCGGCTGACGGGCAGATTACGCAAGCGCGTCGGCCCCTTAACAACTTGATGTTTCGTGTACAGGACTTTGTGCAGTTCACGCCAGAGCAGGACCAAGGTGGAGCAGCTGGGAAGCTGGCCAAGAAGATCGCAATGTTGCGTGCGGATTATGACAAGTTAGCCGCACATACTGGTGACTTCACCGATAATGAAGAACTCAAGATATTCGAGAACTTTTCACAAAAGACAAAGCAGTTCCTTGATGATGCAGATGAAGCCATTGGTGCGAACAAAGTGGAGGAAGCCGCCGATCATAAGGAAAATGCTCAGATTGCCTTGGATGGCATGGTGGTTGCCTTTGAGCGAGGGGTAGACACATCTGCCAAAGTTAATCTGTTCATGGCGGATATTGTTGAGGCTCAGTCCAAAATCGCAGCGCTTTATGAGCGCCGCCGGGAAATTGCCTATGATAGGCAGGCGGCAGATTTTCTCAGTTACAACACAGCTGCAGGTGAAATTGTTTTTGAAGCAGAAGCACTGCTAAATGCTGGGCGTGTTAAAGACGCAAGAGAAATTCTGGCGCAGCTGCCTCTGGCTCTGGCCAATATGGAGGCCTGTTTTGTTAAACCTAAAGGTTTGAGAAAAGGCAAGAAGGCAACGCCAGAGAGTTATGAACCTGCCTCAGTGCCTCAGCCAGAAGATCCGGCGGACTTAAATGTCTCTGAAGCCCTGGTTAGAGATGACGATACCTCTCAAAAAACGCTTGTGAAGTTGCTTGCCAATTTGGCGAAGCTTCAAAAAGGGTTGAATGAGGCCGAGGCCAAGTGGCGTACAACGCTGGAGAATGAGGTTCTGGTTGAGTTCGATGGCATCCTGAAAGAAGCAAAACAGCTTACGGCAGATGTACTGGATATCGCTGAACGGGATACTGAGGATGAAGATGAAGTCATTCCAGATCTACAGCTTGCTCTAACAAGCGCGTATACGCTTTATGGGCAGTTGCAGAGCATTTTCAAAACAAAATCAACCAAGTCTGTGGATGGCGGAAAGACAGAAGTTCTCGATCCTCCGATCTTTGATCAGGAAGAGCGGAAAGTGATCAGGATTCTCAATGATATGAAGCGCCTTCGGGAAGGTATTGAGAGAGCCAATCTCATCTGGTCTCCTAATCTGATGCCCGAGAAGATTTCCGACATGAATGCGGCGCATCAATCTACTCTGCAAAGCCTTGATAAAGCAGAGGGTTTAGCTGACCAAGATGACGTTCAGGCTTTCGAGATATTGCCTCAACTGAAGGTCTTCATGACAGAAGCAAAAGCCGGACTCACATTGATGCAAAAGATCTTTAAGACCTCTGAGGAGATCAAAGAGAATCTATTGAAGTCTTTGAAGGATAGCATTTCCTATCACCAATCTCGATTTGATATCGGCATTGCAAAGCTGAATGAGGCTGTGGACTGGGGTGTGGATCTAACGGAAACAGAAGCGGCTCACAGTAAGGGAGCGGCAGCGGTGACTGGCTTGAAGACGGCAGTCATGAATCGTGATGTGGAGGTTGCAAAACTTCAGATCGATGCGATTGAGGGCGCGATTTCTGAGCTTAACACTGCAGTTGAGGGTGTCCTTACCGGCCTACAGGATCTACGAAGTCAATATTCCCTCAATGTCACAGATCTGAGCACTCGGTATTCTCTGCTGGGCAGTCGTGCTGACAGTCTGCTTGGCAATGAAACTGAGCTGAAAAAATTCATGGAGAGTGATAAGCTCGCGAACAACTTGCTGAAAACAGCCTCGCAGATGGTAGAGACGTCAACTCAGCTCGATTGTGACACCCATCTGGATGACATCGAGAGCACGCTGGATGTAATGGAGGCTATTCTCACACTGAATGGTGATCTGGGCCTTGAGCCGGAAGAGAAAAAAGTAGAGCCTTCAGAAAGCGACAAGTTGATTGCGCGGATTGCGAAGGCCAGACAAGAGTTGCTCTCTGTCTATCATCTTCGCAATGAGGTTGAGCACATCGCTGAAGCAGATCCAGTGGCTAGGAAGCACTTGAAGCAACTTGATACCGCCTATAACGCAGCAGAAGAGACACTTACCTCTCTTGAGACCGGCAAAGCGGTAGACCCCGGACGCAGCTTTGAGGTGATCGATGTTCAAATTCAGGTGATGAAAACCAGTCTGGATGAAATCAAAGCAGTTGCAGCGAGAAATCCGGAAGCAGCAGCGGAAACGGAAGATCAGAAGACGACAATATTTGCCAGCCGGATTGGTACGTTGCGAGATGAACTCACGACTATGAGTGATCAGGTCAATGAGTTTAAGGACCCTTATGAACGAGAAACCTTTGAACAGCTTGTGAGTGAACTGAGCGAGATCATCAAAGACCTCCAGATATGTTTGATCAACAGAGATTTCACCGGCTGCGAGAAACTGCTGCTTAAGGGCCAAACCCGTATTGATAAAGGAAAGAAGCTTTACAAACTCGGCCGTTTTACCGCTCAGGAGTTTGAGCGTCTTAAAGAGTTTTACAGTATTTCGGTAGAAACCCTTAAGAAACTGAGTGAGAAACAGAATACGCTCAAATCACAGAAGAAGCTTAATCTGTTCCAAGCGCAGCACGAAAAAGCACGGCAAAGCCTCTCCCACATTCAGGTATCAATTAAAGCGGACAGAGTGAAAGAAGCTCGCGGAGATGTTGCTAACGTCGAAAAAGCCCTCGCCGCTTTGCAGGACTTGTTCAAATCAAAACGGGAGAAGTTGAAAGAAACTTTTACGCGCAAGAAAGTGAAGAAATAGTTTTGATTATTCGGAGAAAGCACATCAGCGTTCTTAATGTAGTTTCACGGCGACACATTGCGCTTATCTAGATCTTGTTCTGTGCGGTACGATCCGACATGCTTTCTAGGAGAGTTTTCAAACGCAATTTTCTCCAATACCAGCTTGCAAAACACAAAACTCCTCATCACCAAAGCGAGCCTGTCTCAACCAAAGATTGAATAGGCCTAAGGTTCGTTTGTGGCCCACTTCATAGCAATGCCAACTAGCTAAAGACTTTGACGTTCAAAACAGATGTCGTTTGCTCATTGAAGTCTAAGCTCATCCTCAGAGCATATTACTACTCTGCCACGTCTGTAGATCTAGATCTCAAAACCGTCTTCTACATGCAGTAAAATCGGTTCGATGTGGTGGTTGAGGGATGGCATGGAGGAGCTGTTATGACCATTACAAACCTTCCTATGATCCGACCAGTAAAACCAGCCTGGAATCGTGGCAGGATTGTCGGGCAAAAGCGCCCTTTGCTACCAAAGCACGTTTGGGCCATTCGTGTTCGCCTTGAGCTTGCAGGCAAAGTACGTGAGCTAGCTTTGTTCAATACAGCAATCGATAGCAAACTCAGAGGGTGTGACCTTGTACGTCTTAAGGTTGTCGATGTCTTTACTGCAGGACGAGTGAAAGAGCGCACTTCAATAATACAGAGTAAGACCGGTAAGCCTGTTCAGTTCGAACTCATGGAAGGAACCAGATCAGCCTTGTCAAAATGGATAGACAGTCCAGAAATGATCGGGTCAGAGTATTTATGGCCTGGTCGGTTTCATGACAGGCCGCACATTTCGACGCGACAGTATGGTCGAATGCTGAAAGAGTGGGTTTTATCAATCGGGCTAGAACCAAGTTCTTACGGCACACACTCAATGCGTAGAACCAAAGTTGCGCAGATCTACAAGAAGACAGGTAATCTTCGTGCAGTGCAGCTTCTTCTTGGCCACACTAAGATGGACAGTACTGTCAGATACCTAGGTATCGATCTTGAGGATGCACTCTCGCTTTCAGAGAAGATCGATATTTAGAAGACAAGGAGCTGGAAGGGAGCAGCTCCAAATCCTCTTTTAGTGTTTGACCAGATGCCTATAAACTGATTGCCTTCTCTCTGTATGTTCCAGCTATTTTCTGTATATCCGCCTTACTTCTCCTTGAGCGCATGCGCGATTTGGTCTTGCATGGGTTTAATGAAGTAGGAGAGGACTGTTCGTTCGCCGGTTTGGATGAAGCCTTCGACGGGCATGCCCGGGACGAGGGTCTGGCCGTTCAGCTTTGGCATTTCGCTTTCCAGGATCTTCAGACGTGCCAGATAGAACGGCTCGCCGGTGACCTCATCGCGGGTCAGATCTGGAGAGACGTTGAGCACAGCTGCGCCCAGCTCAGGTGTGGTGCGCTGATCGAAGGCAGCAAGGCGCACATAGGCGTCCTGTCCCACTTGCAGCTGATCCACATCAACCGGTTGAACACGGCTTTCAATCACCAGATCACTGTCTTCCGGCACCACCAGCATGAGCGTGTCACCCGGAGCGATCACGCCGCCAACGGTATGAACGTTGAGCTGATGCACATAACCGGATTGCGGTGCGCGGATGTCAATGCGCTTCAGGCGGTCCTGTGCGGCCACTTCCTGCTCTTCTAGCTCGGCAATCTGTGAGCGGATGTTTTGCAGGTCAGACAGAACTTTTTCCAAAAACTCTTCGTCCAGCTGCAGGATCTGCACGCGCTTTTCGCTGATGGCTTCCTTGGTCTGAGCGACCTGAGAGATCAGCCCGCCACGATCACCAACCAGCTCGGCCCGTTCCCGCTTGATGGCGGTGACCTGAGAGGCGTTGATCAGGCGCTTTTCCAAAAGAGAAGCAAAGTCGGCGAGTTGCTGCGTGACAAGATCAATGCTTTCGGCTTTCGCATCGCGCTGCACCTTTAGGCCTTCAATCTGCTGCTCCAGCTGAGCAATCTGCTCGCCAAGCTGCTTCTTGCGGCCCTTGATGCCCTGCTGACGAGCAGCAA